>CAXBNF010000004.1:0-154936 GCA_963977065.1 uncultured Flavobacteriaceae bacterium
AGAAAGCGTGAGCTTTCGCTTTTGTATTTCCAGCGCCGGATGTAAAAAGATTCTGTAAATTCTCTAATTATAAGAAATAAAAAATGGCCAGCAATTACTGACCATTTTTTACAATAGAAATTAATTATTTATTTCCCAACAGGCAAATCCAAACCTGGCTTTGGAGCCTTGGCATTTCCTGTCATTAAATAGGTGTCAAACCATTGTAACATTCTTAAATTATAGTCATATTTTGACCCGGAGCGTCTGTTACCATGACCTTCACCGGGATAGTAAATGAGTCTTACCGGAAGATCGGGTTTACGCACTTTTAAATGACGATATAATTCCATGGATTGGGCAGGGTGAACACGAGGATCGTCTGCACCATGCATAATGAGGATGGGTGTTTGAGAGCGATCCACATAGTAAATGGGGCTGCGCTCCAATTGCCATTGCCAACTATCAAAAATTCTCTTTCTGGAGTGAACTAAATACAATTCTTCAGGAATATCACTGGTTCCCCATTTAGAGATATTATTGCTTATGCCCACAAACATCACAGCTGCTGCAAATCTGTCTGAATAAAAAGTGCTCATCCAAGCTGAGGCATAGCCCCCATAAGAGCCACCTGTGACGCCAACTCTATTTTTATCGGCAATTCCTTGCGAAATTAAATAATCAACACCATCAACGATGTCATCAAATTCTTTTCCGGCGAGGTCTCCTTGGCTACTATATGTAAATTCGGTTCCGCGACCGGTGCTACCTCTGTAGTTTGGGTAGAACACTGCATAGCCTTTTGCTGTTGCCATTTGACCGGGAATAGAATAAGCAGTTAACCATCCATTCGTATAATGTGCTTCAGGACCACCGTGTACAACTGTTATTAAAGGTACGGCAGTTCCTGTCTGATAGTTTAAAGGATACATTAATATACCATGTATATCAAAGGCACCATCTCTTGATTTGTATGAGATTACTTCTTGTTTACCAAGCTTGACCTCACTTAACCACGGGTTATTATCTGTTCTTTTTTGGGGAGTGGCATTTCTGGTTGTTGCTAAAGTAAATACTTCAGTGGGGTGTTGTGGGGAATTTGCTGTAAATGACATTGCTCCATTTGAGGCTCTGGAAAACGAAGTGATATGATGAGCATCAGATTTGAAAATTACTTGTTTTCCGGTACCGTCAGGACGAATGGTTCCAAGAACTGAGCTTGTGCTTTCGCTGGCTAAAAAGTGAATGGTATTTGCTGAAGTCCAAGAAATATTTTCATATTTTCCTTTAAAACCTACATCAATTTTTTGAGGCTTTCCACCTTCGGCAGAAACTGTCAAAATACGTCCGTCAATGGGATCATGAATGTCTTTTGCTCCTCTTAAAGCAAGCGATTTGCTATCAGGACTCCATTCTATTTGTCCCAATTTTCCTTCATTATTAATCGTTGCAATTACATTTCTAGAAGTACTGCTAACAATAAAAACGCCTTGTTTCATATAAGAATCGTCAACTGAGGATGTTGGTGCTGCAGAGACAGCGATTTTTGTTCCGTCCGGACTCCAGTTCATCATATAGATTGAGCCTTCAACATTCAATTGTTGTGCTTGCGGATTGTTTGCTGAAAGATTGACAATAAACCCTTTGCGTTGGCTAAAATCTTCCTCATAAAAATCAGGTGAATAGGTAAGGGGGGATTTTGGAGCATCGTCTCTTTCAGAAATTGAAAAAGCCAATCTGTTTCCATCAGCTTGCCAATTGTAGTTTGAAATGTTTGTAGTGTATGAGAATAGTTTAGTTGCTTCTCCACCTGTGAGGCTTAATTCATAAAGTGCATTAGAGGAATCTCCAGATTGTCTGCTTAAAAAAGTGATGGTTCCTTTCCCGGGACGAAAAGTAACCTGACTTACACTGGAAGACGTAAAATAGGGTTTGGTTTCTCCGGTTGTGTTATTTAAAACATAAAGGTGTGTTGCATTTGTTGCATTTTCTTTAAATGCATCTGCCGGCACACTCACTGTGTAAGCGACAAAGTTTCCGTTTTCAGATATTGTACTGCTTGTTACTGTTTTCATTTTTGCAACATGATCGGGTGTCATGCCTTGAGCAAATACTGTAGAAGTGGTGGAACTGACTAAAAATGTGGCTACAAAGAGACCAAAAAAAAGCATTTTTTGTACAGAATTCCCATTAGAAAAGAATGTTTTCATCATAAAAATTTAGTTTGCGTTAATAAAAGCCGAAAGATACTAAATTTTATTTTTAGAGATAATATGAAATTATGCATTGCCATTGGAGTATTGTAAAAAAAAACTCCTTCAGTTTTGAAAGAGTTTTTTTGATTATTTAAGCCTGCATTAATTTATTTTTTTTCCTTCCATTTCCTGCCCCCCCTGAAAGAGTGTAAGGCTTTTTATAGATCCGTCAGGATTTTTGTTGAAAGTCACTTTAGCTTCAACTACTTTAAGGAAAAAAGTGTTTTCACTTTCAGCAAAAATTTCAAATTCCGGCTGACCGGTTGCCTGAGCAAAAATGCGATTGTTTTCACTTCTTACAACTATATGGAAAGAAGGTTGTAGCTCATAAGTACCTTCAAACTCAGTGAGTATTTCTGTCGACAGCATGATGGATTCTTTTTCAGGTTTCGGTTTTATATCGGTTTCAATACCCTTGCTTTTGTTGATTCGGTCTGCAAACAGGACTTCTTTTTTACCGTTTTTCAACGAAAAGTCATAGGTGGTAAAGCTGCCCTCAAACTGAAAGTTATTTTCAGACAGCGGAATCAGTCTGAAAGGTTGTCCTCCTTCACGGGTACTGTAAAGCGCACCCTCTTTGTAAGTGATATAACGTACTACATCTTCAAACTGATACGCCCCTATCCATTGTTGAAGCTGAGCTTCAGTAAGAGCAATAGCAGGTTTTTCAACCAAGGGGTTGCCCAGAACAATGGCTGTTGCTTTTAGGTTAAAGGTTTCAGGACCTTTACCATTATCGTTAGTCAAAACAATGGCGTAAATGTTTTTTTCGGGCACATAAATACCTGATGTGGTAAAGCCAAAAATACCACCTGTATGTTCGATAGTTGCTACTCCGGCAAGTTCATTAATTCCCCAGCCGTAGCCATAATTGATTTGCTTTCCGTTATTTAAAGTGTAGTTTGTAAACGCCAGTTGCTTGCTTTTTTCTGAAATAAGTGTGTTGTGGTGAATGGCTTTGTTCCACAAAAACATATCATCAACAGTTGACATTAGAGAACCTGCTGCATAAGGAATTGTCATGCTCAAATAGTCTGCATTTTGATAGCTTTCGCCGGAAGGCTGGTACCCACTGGCTCGATTGGGAATTATTTTACTTCGACTGCCGTAGTAAGAGTTTTTCATTCCCAGTTTGTCAAAAATATTTTTCTGGATGTAATCTTCATAGCTCATTCCAGAGACCTGCTCAATGATGTATCCCAAAAGTATGTAAGCCGAGTTGTTGTAAGCATAGCGCTCTCCCGGATCAAAATCCATAGGCAATTCTTTGAACTTATTGATTATTTCTATGGGAGTCATATCTGTTCGTGCCAACTCCATAAAACTTGGTATATCTGTATAACTTTTAATGCCTGATGTGTGTATAATTAAATGATGAATGGTAATTTCATTACCTTTTGGATACTCAGCAATATATTTTGACAATGGGTCTTGCAGGCTGAGTTTACCTTCTTCCATAAGCATCAAGATGGCGACTCCGGTAAATTGTTTGGTGATGGATGCCAGTTCAAGTACATGCTCAGGTTTCATAGAAACATTGAGTTCCAGATTTGCCATTCCAAATGCTTTTCTGTAAATAACCTTGTCATCTTTGGCAATTAGTACTGTTGCACCGGGTGAGTCGGCAGGATATGCTTTGGCAAAAATAGCATCGATTTGTTTTTCAATGCTTTGTGATGAAGCGAAATGCATGCTTAAAAGCAGCGCGAGTAGTACTGATAGCCATTTGATTTTCATTAGCTTGTGATTTTTGATTGATATGCTATTTGTCTAATTGCTTTGGGTTGTGTTACAACTTATTTTAAAATTAGTCTTAATTCCATTGCCCAAAAAATCAAAATGACCTATTTTTGCCTATGCAAAACAACAATGTACTTATTTTAGATTTCGGATCACAATACACCCAACTAATTGCAAGGCGTGTAAGAGAGTTAAACATCTACTGCGAAATTCATCCTTATCACAAAATTCCTCAAAACTTAGAAAAATTCAAGGCGGTAATTCTTTCGGGAAGTCCTTATTCAGTTCGTGCCGATGACGCTCCACATCCGGACTTGTCTTCCATAAAATCTGAGAAGCCACTTCTTGCAGTGTGTTATGGAGCACAATATTTGGCTCACTTTAACGGAGGAAATGTTGAGCAATCTGAAACCCGTGAATATGGGCGTGCCAAGCTTTCTGAAATTAAAGAAAATTGTGAACTTTTTGAAGGCATTGCACCCGGTAGTCAAGTGTGGATGAGTCACGGTGATACCATAAAAAAATTACCTGAAAGAGGTGTTCTTCTTGCCAGTACTCACGATGTTGAATTTGCAGCTTACCAAATAGAAGGAGAACAAACTTATGGCATCCAATTTCACCCGGAGGTTTATCACACAACAGATGGAAAAAAGTTACTTGAAAATTTTCTGGTTACCATTGCGGGTGTTTCTCAAACCTGGACTCCGGCTGCTTTTGTTGAAACCACAGTTCAGGAATTAAAAGAAAAATTAAAAAACGATAAAGTCGTTCTTGGCTTGAGCGGTGGTGTCGATTCATCGGTTGCTGCCATATTATTGCATAAGGCCATTGGTAAAAACCTGTACTGTATTTTTGTCAATAACGGCTTGTTGCGAAAAGATGAGTTTGAAAAGGTATTGCATCAATACAAAGATTTGGGGTTGAATGTAAAAGGTGTCGATGCCACGCAACGATTTATGACCGCATTAAAAGGGCTAAGCGATCCTGAAGCAAAACGAAAAGCCATTGGAAACGCATTTATCGAAGTGTTTGATGATGAAGCCCACAAAATAAGTGATGTGACCTGGCTCGCTCAAGGAACTATTTATCCAGATGTTATTGAATCAGTTTCAGTAAACGGTCCATCAGTGACAATAAAGTCACACCACAACGTAGGTGGGTTGCCTGATTTTATGAAATTAAAAATTGTGGAACCACTAAGAATGTTATTCAAAGACGAAGTGAGGCGTGTGGGTGCAGAAATGGGAATCACTCAGGATATATTGGGAAGACACCCTTTTCCGGGTCCCGGGCTTGCGATACGTATATTGGGTGACATTACTCTGGAAAAAGTGCGTATATTGCAGGAGGTTGATGCTGTTTTTATTAACAACCTCAAGAAATGGAAACTTTATGATCAAGTTTGGCAAGCGGGTGCAATATTACTTCCCGTAGATTCTGTGGGAGTGATGGGTGATGAGCGCACTTATGAAAAAGCGGTGGTTTTAAGAGCTGTTGAGAGTACAGATGGTATGACTGCAGACTGGGTGAATTTACCTTATGAATTTTTACAAGAAACCTCAAACCAAATAATAAATCGGGTAAAAGGCGTTAATAGAGTAGTATATGACATCAGTTCAAAACCACCTGCAACAATTGAATGGGAATAGGGGATTCAGGTTTTAGGACAAAAAAATTAATATTAAAAGTGTGAAGGAGTTAATCATTGTTTTTTTACTATTTTTTTATTCAGGGTTGAGTGTCGCTCAAACTTCTTATGTGAGTCATAGGGTAGCTCAGGGCGAAACTGTTTTTAGCATCACTCAAAAGTACTCTATTTCAGAAGCAGATTTAATCAGGTTAAACCCTGAAGTGAAAAATGGATTGAAAGAAAATACAGTTCTTATCATCCCCAAAAGCTTGGAAAAAATTGAAAATCAATCAAATGGAGATGTTACTTTCAAGACGCATAAAGTAAAACGAAAAGAAACCATTTTTGGAATCGCCTCAATTTATGGAACTACTGTTGACGAGATAAAAAAATACAACAGACACCTTTATTCAAGTAATTTAAAAAGGGGTGAAGAAATCAAAATACCCATTAAACAAGTAACAATTGTATCTCCCATTAATCCTGATATTTCTGTTACAAACCCTAATGAAATTCCAAAAGGAAAACACAAAGTTACATCTCAGGAAACAAAATTTGGTATTGCTAAAAAATATGGAATCACCATAGAAAAACTGGAAGCATTAAACCCTTCCATCTATGGAACAGATAATTTGCCTGAAGGAATGATTCTCAATGTACCGGAAGAAACTATTGCAGAGGAACCAAAAATAGAAGATGAAAACTATACCTTTTATACGGTTCAGGCAAAAGAGGGATTTTATAGGTTAAAAGTACTTTTCGGTGTAACCGAAGAAGAAATTGTAGCTTTGAATCCGCATACAAAAGATGGTTTAAAAGAAGGAATGGTAATTAGAATACCAAAAACAACAACAGCAGATGGTGCTATAGACGCTCCAGTGAGTAGTTCAAAAAAAATAAGTTTAGAATACAATCTCAAAAACTTTAAACCAAAAAATGTAGTCGTTTTTCTTCCATTTCAATTGAATAAAATTCAAAAAGATTCGCTGGCATTAAATCAAAATGAACTTTCTACCAATGCAACCATGCGTTTGGCTGTTGATTTTTATGCAGGAGTTATGATGGCATCAGAGTTTGCAAAACAAAAAGGAATGTCTATCAATCTCCATGTTTTTGATTCACAAGAGATGGAACAAGGTGTTAAGGAACTTTTTAGAAGAAAAAATATTACAAATGTTGACCTGGTGATAGGACCCCTCAGACAGGCACTCGTTGAACGCACAGCTTCAGAACTGTCTTCACTAAACATACCTGTACTTTCACCATTGAGTAACAGACAAGGAAAAATGTACCCCAATTTTATACAAAGCATACCACAAAATAATGTTTTAGAAAACAGGCTCATTAACTTTATAAAAGAAAATGGTCAAGGAAAAAATTTAATACTCATATCAGACAATACAAGTAGTGCAAAAAAACAGAAATTACAATCAGCTTTTCCGGACATTAAACTTGTATCACCCCGTGAGGGAAATTTTTTTAGAAGTACAGATATTTCTTCAAAGATTAATGATAATCAAGAAAACTGGGTTCTTCTTGAGTCTACTAATGCAACGGTTGTAAGCAGTGCTATTGGGGTGCTCAATAGCATAAGGAGAAGCCAGCAGGTGCGTCTTTTTACGCTCGATAAAAATGACGCGTTTGACTTCAGGGAAGTATCAAATATTCACTTAGCAAACCTTGAGTTTACATTTCCATCTTGGAACAAATCCTACGATTATAAAGAGAATATTAGGTTTGTAGAAGCCTACAAGGAACAGTATTCCGTTTTGCCAAACAGATTTGCATCACGCGGATTTGATATTGCCTATGACGCATTGTTACGAATGGCTTATGCCGAAACTATTTTTGAAGCAAATGATACTATAGAGGGTGAGACCGTTTATGTTGAAAATAAATTCAATTACCAGAAAACAAGCTCCGGTGGTTATGTAAACAATGCAGTTTATATTTTGAAATACAACCAAGACCTAAACCTGGAAGAACTTGAATGAGCACTTCAAAAGTAATTTACCTAGGCAACTTAAGAACCCAATCCACTCATCTGGCATCGGGAAATAGCTATTTAACAGATGCACCAATAGATAACCAAGGCAAAGGAGAAGCTTTTTCGCCTACAGACACTGTTGCCACAGGTCTTGCCAATTGTATGCTCACAGTGATGGGAATTAAAGCAGCCTCGCTCAATGTTAATATGGAAGGAACAGAAGCAGAAGTAACCAAAGTGATGGCGAACGATCCGAGGCGCATTTCTGAAATAAAGGTAATACTTAGTTTTCCAAAAGGAATTTCAGAAAAGAACCAAAAAATACTTGAAAATACCGGATTAACTTGCCCTGTTGCAAAAAGTTTACATCCTGATATTATTCAAAATATTCAATTTCAATGGTAATTAATTATATCTCAGTTTTATTGCTTTTCCTTTTTGTTGCTGAAAATCCAAATCGTATCGAATGGCAGGAAGAAAAAAAGCTGATTTGGGTACATTTTATGGGCAAACCGGATAATAGTAGTCCGTTTGCCGCTTTGACGCATTCCAGTATTGAGTTTAATTACAATGTGAGAAATGAAAATGGAAAATTAACTTTGACCACACGGGTAAACACTTATTTTGACACAAAAATGTCTTGGTTCAAGTCCAAGGAAGTAAATCAACACATCTTAAAACACGAGCAGTCTCATTTTGATATAACGGAAATTCACTCCCGAAAATTACGAGAAGCATTTGCAAACTATCGGGTTACTAAAAATTTTGAAAAAGACCTCTCAGCAATTTTTACGAAAGTCAATTCTGAACGTGAAAAAATGCAAAAACTATTTGATAAAGAATCAGACCATAGCCGAAACTTTGAAAATGAAGTACGCTGGCAAAAGTTCATAGCTGAAGAGCTCAAAAGACTTGAGAAGTGGAAAAATTAAAAGCTCCTATCTGAAAGGCTCTAAATTTTAAAAAAATCTATAAAGTACAGCCCTAAAAATTTAAGGCTCAAACCTGAAACCCTTTGAACCCCAACCCCGAAAATCTCATAGAACTTGCCCATTACAAAATGCCTTTTGGTAAATACAAAAACTTTTACCTGATTGACATTCCTGAATTTTATTATGTTTGGTTCAAACAAAAAGGCTTCCCTGAGGGTAAATTGGGCAAAATGATGGAGCAGATGTATGAAATTAAACTTAATGGGCTTGAAGAACACATCTATACGATCAGGAAAAAGTACCCAAAGTAATCCTTAAAATATTAACCAAAAATTCATTACCGAGTATCATTTCTTCTTTGTATTTTTGCCCATTGTAAAAAATGAGAAAATGGTTTTACAGGCAACCCTTAAAATCTAAACGCTCAAATCTAATATCTGAAATCTAACATCTAAAATGGCCAACACCAAATATATCTTTGTCACAGGAGGTGTAAGTTCTTCTTTAGGAAAGGGTATCATCGCGGCTTCATTAGCAAAATTATTACAGGCGAGGGGGTACAGAGTGACCATACAAAAACTGGATCCATACATCAACATCGATCCCGGAACACTCAACCCTTATGAACACGGTGAGTGCTATGTAACAAATGATGGAGCAGAAACCGATCTCGACTTGGGTCACTATGAACGATTTCTCAATGTTGCGACCTCCCAGGCAAACAATGTGACCACAGGTAGAATTTATCAAAGTGTTATAGAAAAAGAACGCCGTGGAGAGTTTCTTGGAAAAACAGTTCAGGTCATACCACATATTACCAATGAAATAAAAGAACGCATTCAAATCTTAGGAAACAGTGGTGAATATGATATCGTTATTACAGAAATTGGTGGAACCGTGGGTGATATCGAGTCACTTCCTTATATAGAATCTGTTCGTCAATTAAAATGGGAATTGGGTGACGACAATGCTATTGTTGTTCACCTTACTTTGGTACCATTTCTTGCAGCAGCAGGCGAATTGAAAACCAAACCTACCCAGCATTCTGTAAAAGTTCTGATGGAAAGTGGTATCAGAGCCGATATTTTAGTGTGTAGAACAGAACATCATCTTTCAGACGAATTGAGAACGAAATTAGCCCTTTTCTGTAATGTAAAAAAGGAAGCCGTTATTGAGTCTATTGATGCATCAACCATTTATGATGTTCCCAATCTGATGCTTGAAGAAGGTCTCGACACCATTACACTTCAAAAATTAAATTTGACCTCTAAAAATGAGCCGGATTTAACCCGTTGGAATCAATTTTTACAACGTCATAAAAATCCCAAAACAGTTGTTAATATTGGGCTTATTGGAAAATATGTTGAGCTTCAGGATTCTTATAAATCCATATTGGAAGCCTTCATTCATGCGGGCGCAGAACTTGAAGTTAAAGTAAAAGTTACACCCATACATTCAGAGTATATTGATGCCAATACAATTGAAACTAAAATTGCAAGTTTGGATGGTATATTAGTTGCTCCCGGTTTTGGTGAACGAGGCATCGAAGGAAAAATAGAAGCGGTAAAATATGCAAGAGAACAGAAAATTCCCTTCTTTGGTATTTGCTTGGGTATGCAAATGGCAGTTATTGATTATGCCCGAAATGTCCTCAATTTAAAGGGTGCAAACTCCACAGAAATGGATGCTGAAACCCAACACCCGGTCATAGATTTGATGGAGGAACAAAAAAGCATCGTTGATAAAGGAGGCACAATGAGACTAGGAGCCTGGAAATGTCAACTAACCCCAGGTAGCATAGTTGCCAAAGTATATGACAACCAAATGATTGAAGAACGTCACCGTCACCGCTATGAATACAACAATAAATACAAACAACAACTTGAAAATGCCGGAATGCTCACAACAGGAGTTAATCCCGAAACTGGGCTTGTTGAAATCATTGAACTAAAGGACCACCCCTGGTTTGTGGGTGTTCAATACCATCCCGAGTACAAAAGTACTGTGGCAAATCCACATCCGCTTTTTGTAGCTTTTGTCAAAGCGGCTTCAGTTTACAATAAAACGAAAACAATTTAGATACAAATCAGTACCCACTGAAATTATAAAGATGATAGAAGAAAAGAAATTTGATTATAATTCATTGATAGGATTTAGTTTAATAGCACTAATCCTTATCTGGATGCTTTATCAAAATGCACCCACTCAAGAAGAACTTGAGGAAAAAGCCAAGATAGAACAAGCCGAAAAAGAAGCGAAGCAAGAACCACTCAAAGAAGTTCCTCAAGACCCTGTAGTATCTGAAATTGAATCTGTTGAAGAAATTTCAGATTCTCTTAGAATCGAAACCTTAAAAAATAAATTGGGCTCTTTTGCTTATGCGGCGGCCTTGCCATCTGCAAAGGAAGAAATAACCACTCTAGAAAACGATGTTCTTGAACTAAAAATTAATAATAAAGGGGGCTATATTGTAGAAGCAACATTAAAAAACTTCAAGACCTTTGACAGCATACCCATTTACCTCATAAAAGACGGTAATGCAGATTTAAACTTACAATTTCAGGCTGAAAACAGAATTTTAAACACTCGGGACCTTTATTTTGAACCCACGCTTACGCGAAATGGTGAAAACTCCATTCTATCGATGAAGTTAAAAGCTTCAGAAAACAGCTATCTGGAATATCGTTATGAAATCAAGCCGGGAGAATATATGCTTGATTTTGCGGTTCAGTCACAAGGACTCAGCAATATTGTCAATACTTCAACTCCTGCAGAAATGCAATGGCAACTTAAAGCGCACCGCAAAGCGAGAAGTATTTCCTACGAGAACAGATATACTGAAATGCTTTGGGAGTATGAAGGCGATAAAGACGATTATCTGGGTCAAGGAAAACAAGCAGAAGACAATGCCGGTGATGTTAGCTGGATTGCATACAAACAGCATTTCTTTACGTCTATTTTATTGACAGATACTCCTTTTAAAACAACTCATTTTACTTCAGAAAACCTGGTACAGGATGAAGAAATTGACACGCTGTTTACCAAAAACTTTGTATCTAAGTTTCCTTTAGAATTCAAAGCTGGAGAACTTGCCTATTCAATGAATTGGTATTATGGCCCCAGTGATTTTAAAATTTTAGAAAGTTATAACCGCAATCTTGATGAAATCATCCCATTGGGATGGGGTATCTTTGGGTGGATTAATAAATATCTGTTTATGCCCTTGTTTACCTGGCTATCAACCTGGATAAGCAGTTATGGAATCATCATTATTGTTATGACGATTTTGATAAAAATTGTGCTTTCTCCGGTGCAATACAAACAATATCTTTCTCAGGCTAAGATGAAGATATTGCGTCCTGAAATTGAAGAGCTTGGTAAAAAGTATAAGGACAATGCCATGAAGAAGCAACAAGAAACCATGAAGCTCTACAGCAAGGCAGGTGCGAGCCCCATGGCAGGATGTATCCCTGCATTGATGCAGCTTCCTGTGTTCTATGCGCTCTTTATGTTCTTTCCTTCTGCCTTTGACTTAAGACAAAAAGGTTTCCTTTGGGCTGATGACTTGTCAAGTTATGATCAAATAGCCTCGCTGCCTTTCTATATTCCATTCTATGGAGATCACGTGGCATTATTTCCCATTTTAGCAGCAATCGCCATCTTTATTTATATGATGATGACCACGGGACAGACCATGCAAATGCAACAACAACCCGGTATGCCCAACATGAAGTTCATTATGTATTTGTCTCCGCTCATTATGTTGATTTTCTTCAACAACTTTGCCAGTGGACTTTCTTTGTATTATTTCATTTCTAATGTGATTACCATTGGAATTATGTTGGTTATCAAATATTTCGTTCTTGATGAAGAGAAGATTCTAGCTAAGATTGAAGAAAAAAAGAAACAACCCAAAAAGCAAAATAAATTTCAGCGTAAAATGGCAGAAATCATGGAACAAGCTGAAAAACAAAAAGCACTTCAGGAAAAGCAAAAGAAAAAGTAAGCCCTTTATAAAACAAAGTTAAAGAAAGAGGAAGTGCGAACTTCCTCTTTTTTTATTTTGTAATTTTGTAAGCGCAATTTAAAAAAGAGATACCCGCCTGCGCGGGTAATAGATATGAAACGAGTAGTAGTAGGACTTAGTGGCGGTGTAGATTCCAGTGTAGCAGCCTTTCTTTTAAAAGAACAAGGCTATGAGGTGATTGGGCTGTTTATGAAAAACTGGCACGATGACTCTGTGACGATATCTGATGAATGTCCGTGGCTAGAAGACAGCAACGATGCCATGATGGTAGCCAACAAGTTAGGAATCCCTTTTCAAACCGTTGATTTAAGCGAGCAATACAAGGAACGTATAGTCGATTATATGTTCAAGGAATATGAAATGGGTCGCACTCCAAATCCGGATGTGCTTTGCAACCGTGAAATCAAATTTGATGTCTTTCTTAAAATCGCACTCGATCTGGGAGCAGACTTTGTGGCTACCGGTCACTATTGTAGAAAGGATACTATTGAAGTACCCTTCGACTCCGCTCAGGGTACAAAAACCATTCATCGCTTACTTTCGGGCAAAGACCCCAATAAAGATCAATCTTACTTTTTATGCCAGCTTTCGCAGGAACAACTATCAAAAACGTTGTTTCCCGTAGGTGAATTACTAAAATCTGAAGTGCGAAAAATAGCCAAAGAACAAAATCTCATCACAGCAGAAAAAAGAGACTCGCAAGGTTTGTGTTTTATAGGTAAAGTACGCTTACCGGATTTTCTTCAACAACAGTTAAAACCGAAAGAAGGAAACATTATTGAAGTGCCGCAAGACAGTCCTGTATTTACTAAAAAGATAAATGGGAAGATTGCTCCCTACGAAAAAGAAAGTGAAAAATTTGAATACACCCCACAAGATGGTAAGGTAGTGGGCAGACATCAAGGCGCTCATTTTTTTACTAAAGGACAACGAAAAGGACTCGCTGTGGGTGGCACCAAAGAGCCACTTTTTATAATAGAAACAGACGTAAAGGAGAACATTGTTTACACCGGGCAGGGTAAGAATCATCCCGGTTTGTTTCGAAAAGGACTTTTTGTAAAACAAGAAGAAGTTCACTGGGTAAGAGAGGATTTGAGGTTACAATTCAATCAAAAACTAGATGTAATGGCGCGTATTCGATACAGACAACCTTTAGAAAAAGCCACTTTAAATCAAACAGATAATGGATTATATGTTATATTTGAAGAACCACAAACCGCTATCAGCGAAGGTCAGTTTGTAGCGTGGTACAATGATGATGAACTGCTTGGAAGTGGGGTTATTTCTTAAAGTCTTAGTGACCCTAAGTGTGCTTAGTGTTTTAGTGGTTTTATTTTTATGTTTCTTAATAAAAAAATCAATATCAAATGAAAAAAATTGCTTTACTTTTTTCTCTCATAATTTTTCAGGGAACTCAAGCACAAATTGAAGACGCCTGGATCTTTTTTGCAGATAAAGAAAATGTCCAAGCTTCAATCAATAACCCTATAACAATTTTATCTCAGGCAGCTCTTGACCGTAAAGCTTTGCAAAACACTCCCATCGATGAGAGGGATGTACCGGTCAATGAAAATTATATCACCCAAATCAAAGCTCAAACAGGCATTACAGTATTTGCCAAATCAAAGTGGATGAACTGTGTGTATGTAAGAGGCACCCAGTCAAATATTGAAAATTTATTGAATTTGCCTTTTGTAACAGGTGTTGAATATGCAGATAAAACATTGAATTTTGCTTCAGGGAATAATCCGGTGGAGGATAAGTTTGCATTTGAAAATATCAACAGAAACTTCAATTATGGTTTTGCAGCCAATCAAATTGAAATGATTGCCGGCGATTATTTGCATGATGAAGGTTTCACCGGAAGCGGAATAACTATAGCTGTTTTGGATAGTGGTTTTCCGGGAGTGGATACCCAAGGCGGTTTTGCCTATGTGCGCGATGATGGCCGAATTCTTGGAACCTATGATTTTGTAGAGCGAAGTGAAATCATCAACAACAACAGCTCTCACGGAACCCGAACCTTTAGTGATATTGGCGGCTATATTGAAAATGAATTTGTAGGAACAGCACCCGACGCTTCTTTTTATCTTTTTAAAACCGAAGATGTTACCAGTGAAACTCCAGTTGAAGAGGCATATTGGGTAGAAGCTATTGAAAGAGCTGATAGCCTTGGAGTTTGGGTTATAAACACATCCCTTGGCTACAGAGCTTATGACAATCCTGCTTATTCACATTCCTACGAAGATTTAGATGGTCAAACTACTTTTTCTGCACGTGGTGCAAATCACGGATTTGACAAGGGATTGTTGCTTGTAACTTCTGCTGGTAATAGTGGTACTAGTGATTTTCCATGGGTGGGAACTCCGGGTGATTCCCCTGGAATGCTTACCATTGGAGCAGTAGATCCCGATGGAAATGCAACTGGTTTCAGTTCTCAAGGACCCACTATTGATGGCAGAGTAAAACCTGATGTGATGGCTCAAGGAGGAAATGCATATGTTATCAATCAAAACAACGAAATTGTCACCAATAACGGAACCTCATTCAGTTCGCCCATTACTGCCGGTGCTGTTGCTTGTCTCTGGCAAGCGAAACCAGAATTTACAAATGCACAAATTATGCAATTAGTTCGTGAATCGGCTCATCTTTTTAATAACCCTACTGATAAAATGGGGTATGGAATCCCCAATTTTCAATTAGCACTTGATGCGCTTTTGTCAATAGATAATCAACCGAATAATCATTTTTCAGTCTATCCAAATCCGGTAGCAGATAATTTAATTATTGAGTTTTCAGATTCCCCTGAACTTGTTAACTTGCTACTTTATAATACAATGGGTGTTTTAATCCTGCAAGAAACACTTAAAGATTCTACTAATTCATTGAATATTTCAAATTTGCCAAGCGGATTTTATATTCTAAACTTGCAGACTGAAAATTTTAATCAATCCATAAAAATTGTCAAGAAATAAATGACATCAAATAGAATTACTACACTTTTTAATATAAAATACCCCATCATACAAGCCGGAATGATTTGGAACAGCGGCTGGCGATTGGCCAGTGCCGTGAGCAATGCCGGTGGTCTGGGAATCATTGGAGCAGGCTCTATGTACCCCGAAGTGCTGAGGGAACACATTCAAAAATGTAAAAAAGCAACAAAGAAACCTTTTGGCGTCAACGTACCCATGCTCTATCCTGATATTGAAAAAATTATGGAGATCATTGTAGAACAGGGTGTGAAAATCGTTTTCACCTCTGCCGGAAACCCCAAAACCTATACTGCTTTTCTTAAAGAAAAGGGAATCACAGTGGTTCACGTTGTGAGTAGTGTCAAGTTTGCCATTAAAGCCCAGGACGCCGGAGTGGATGCTGTAGTCGCTGAAGGTTTTGAAGCCGGAGGACACAACGGAAGAGAAGAAACAACTACTTTTACCTTAATTCCCATGGTGAAAGAACACTTGCAAGTGCCCCTTATAGCCGCCGGTGGAATCGCTACGGGACGCGGGATGCTGGCAGCAATGGTATTGGGTGCAGATGGCGTTCAGGTGGGCAGTCGTTTTGTGGCCAGTGAAGAATCCTCGGCACATCGTGCATTTAAGGAAGTTGTGGTCAATGCCAAAGAAGGAGATACGGTACTCACTTTGAAAGAACTGGCGCCCGTGCGTCTTATTAAAAATAAATTTTTTGAGGATGTACAAGCGCTTTACGCGAAAAAGCCTACCATTGAAGAATTAAAAGATTTATTGGGCAGAGCTCGTGCCAAACGCGGCATGTTTGAAGGCGACCTGGAGGAAGGCGAACTCGAAATAGGTCAAATATCCGGATTGATTCACGATATCAAACCGGCTGCACAAATTCTCAACGAAATGGTAGCAGAATTTGAAACTGCTAAAGTCGAAATTTCTAATTTGTAAGTAACTCCTCTTGTTTTATCCCGAAACCCTAGTAACGAGAGGCTTGAGTAAACTATTTTTAAAATGAGAAAGCTTTTTTTCATAACCCTATTATTTTTTCCAATCATTTCCTTTTCACAAATCATCAATGTAGAATCTTTACGAAAAGTGACTGATACTTCCGGCTGGACCGGAAATACAAGTTTGAGTTTTTCATTAACCAAAAACACGAACACGATTATTAGTTTTAAAAACAGTATTCATGTGCAGTATAAAATGAACAAACATTTGGCATTGTTTGTAAATAACCTAGGCTTTGAGCAATCCGGAGGGGAAAGTTTTGTCAATAATGGTTCGCAACATTTGCGATATAACTACAAAGTATTTGAAAAGATCACATGGGAAGCCTTTGTGCAAACCCAATACAACTCCATTGCAAAAATTAAATTCAGAGGGCTTGCAGGAACAGGACCTAGGTTTAAACTTTTAGGTCTTGACAAATACCGATTGTATCTGGGAACATTAGTTATGTATGAACACGAAGAACTCAACGAAGAAACCTTAATCATCAACCGCGATTGGCGGGCCAGTACTTATCTTTCATTAAGCTTTTTTCCCACCGACAATATTTCGTTTGTAAGCACCTCTTATTATCAACCCATACTCAATCAATTTCAAGATTACAGAATCGCTTCAGAAAATTCATTTGTTCTGGGGATTCTGGAGAAACTATCACTGAGAGTCACCTATACTTTAACCTTTGACGCCACACCTGCAAAAGAGGTACCCAATACCTTTTACAATTTAAGTACAGGGTTGATGTATGCTTTTGATTAAAAAAATCACTCAACCCTGACAGGATTAATTAAAACAGGGTTCTTTCTTCCACTATAAAATTTTATCTGCGGTCATCTGCTAAATCTGGGTTAGAAAAATGGTTGCCCGCAGATTTCGCAGATTTTCGCAGATTTTCATTAATAATGTAAAGAAAATTAGATTGGTTGATGACTATAAAGTAACAAGCACCTGATTTTTCAACAAATCCTCCATGGTTTCCCGTTTTCTGATGAGATGAGCTTCACCTTTATACCACAACACTTCCGCCGGGCGAAAACGCGAATTGTAATTGCTTGCCATTGTAAAACAATAAGCCCCGGCATTATGAAACGCCAAGATATCCCCTTCATTGATTTCTGTGATTCTGCGGTTATTGGCAAAGGTGTCTGTTTCACAAATATAGCCCACTACAGAATAAAAACGTTCTTTGCCCTTAGGGTTTGAAATGTTTTCAATGTGGTGGGTCACACCATAAAGCATCGGGCGAATCAAATGATTGAATCCGCTATCGACTTGTGCAAAAACGGTTGAGGTGGTTTGTTTGATGCCGTTTACTTTCACAAGGAATTTTCCGGCTTCGCTGACGAGAAATTTCCCGGGCTCAAAAGCAAGGGTGAGTTCGCGCCCATATTCCCCGCAAAAATCATTAAATCGTTTGCTGAGTTTTTTACCCAGTTCTTCAATATTGGTTTCGATGTCATCTTTTTTGTAAGGTACTTTAAAGCCACTTCCAAAGTCTATGAATTCCAGTGTTTTGAAATTTTTGGCAGCATCAAATAAAATTTCGCTGGCATACAAAAATACATCGATATCAAGAATGTCACTACCGGTGTGCATATGGATCCCATTAATGTGCATGCCTGTGTTTTCAACTATGCGCAGTAATAAAGGCATCTGGTGAATGGAGATCCCAAACTTGGAATCAATATGCCCCACAGAAATATTGGTGTTTCCGCCAGCCATCACGTGTGGGTTGATGCGAATGCACACCGGGGTATTGGGATGTTTTGTTCCAAATTGTTCCAGTATGGAAAGGTTATCAATATTGATTTGTGCACCCATTTCTACCACGGTTTCAATTTCTTCCAATGACACTCCGTTGGGGGTAAATATGATGTCAGTGGGGTTAAATCCGGCTTCCAGTCCCAGTTTTACTTCCTGTATGGAAACCGTGTCAAGGGAAGCACCCAGCGAATGTAAAAATTTAAGAACTGATATATTGGAGTTGGCTTTCACGGCATAGTGAAACTTTACCTGTTTGACCTTTTTAAATGCTGAAGTTAAACGTTTATACTGAGAAGTAATTTTCTCGGCATCATACACATAAACCGGACTTCCAAAGTCCTGAGCAATTTTCAAAAGGTCTTGATTTGTCATTTTTTTTTAAATTAAAAATTAAATATAATTATAAGCCCACAAAAGTATTCAACCTAATGGACTTTTAAATAATAAACTTTCTTAAAAGAGTTGTTTTAAAATTGAAAAACATTGTTTCACTATCATGCTTTTGTTACTTTTGCAACTTATTAATTTAAAGAGAAACTCTCCACTATGAATCTACACGAGTATCAAGGAAAACAGATATTAAACAGCTTTGGCGTTGAAATACAACGCGGTTATGTGGCACAAACCCCACAAGAAGCAGTAGAAGTAGCAAAAAAATTAACTGATGAAACCGGTACGAGTTGGTATGTCATCAAAGCGCAGGTTCACGCAGGTGGCCGTGGTAAAGGAGGTGGTGTAAAGCTTGCAAAAGGAATTGAACATGTGGAAGATATCGCAAGTCAAATCATTGGTATGGATTTGGTAACTCCCCAAACTTCAGCTGAAGGGAAACGAGTTCACCAGGTTCTTATTGCCGAGGATGTTTACTATCCCGGAGAAAGTGAAACCAGTGAAATTTATATGAGTGTGTTGTTAAACCGCGCTACCGGAAAAAATATGATTATGTACTCCACAGAAGGAGGAATGGATATTGAAACCGTGGCTGAAAATACTCCTCATCTCATATTCACTGAAGAAATAGACCCTGCTGTTGGATTGATGCCCTTTCAAGCAAGAAAGGTAGCTTTTAATCTTGGTCTTGAAGGAAAGGCTTTTAAAGAAATGACCAAGTTTGTGGCTGCGTTATACACTGCTTATGAAAAATCTGATTCTTCATTGTTTGAAATCAATCCGGTTTTAAAAACCAGCGACGATAGAATTTTAGCAGTAGATGCAAAGGTAACACTTGATGATAACGCTTTGTTTAGACATAAAGATTATGCGGCGATGCGAGATTTAAGAGAAGAAAACCCCACTGAGGTTGAGGCCAGTGAAAAAGGATTAAACTATGTTGACCTTGACGGAAACGTGGGCTGTATGGTGAACGGTGCCGGTCTTGCAATGGCAACAATGGATTTGATCAAACAAGCGGGCGGTGAACCTGCAAACTTTCTTGATGTGGGCGGAACTGCAGATGCAGAACGTGTTGAAGCGGCCTTTAAATTGATATTAAAAGATCCCAAAGTAAAAGCTATATTAGTGAATATCTTTGGAGGTATTGTTCGTTGTGATAGAGTGGCACAAGGTATTGTAGATGCTTATAAAAATATTGGAACTATCAATGTTCCCATCATTGTGAGACTTCAGGGAACAAATGCTGATATTGCTAAAGAATTAATTGACAAAAGCGGACTCAACGTTCACTCTGTCATTCAATTTCAAGAAGCAGCAGATAAAGTTCAGGAAGTGCTTTCGTAAGCAACACCTTTTAAATACAAAAATTCATAAATCCCGGATTGGAAAATTCGGGATTTTTTTATGATTTCATTTTGACATTTTGGCATCTTATTGGCACATATTCAGGACATTATGTCTTATTTTTGTAATTGGAACTTAATTTGCTTAGTAGGTTATATACAAAACAATGTTTAACCTTAAAAATAAATGTTATGAGTTTAATTAAGAGAAATCAGGACAGTTGGCTTCCCTCAATTTTTGAGGATTTATTTAATGAAGGCCGTTTAGCAGATGTTTCAAACTTTGGTAGTACACTACCTGCAGTAAACATCAAAGAAACCGAAGACGACTTCCAGGTGGAAGTGGCCGTTCCCGGAAAGAAAAAAGAAGATTTTACGATTGAATTGGATCAAAATGTATTGACTATTTCTTCAGAAGACAAAAACGAAAAAGAAGAAACTTCAGAAGATGGAAGATACACTCGCAAGGAGTTTAACTATTCCTCTTTCAAAAGAGCATTCACTTTACCGGACACGGTTGAACAAGAAAAAATAGAGGCTGTTTACAATGATGGTGTTTTAAACATTATCGTTCCAAAACGTGAAGAAAGTAAACAAAAGCCTAAGAGAATGATTGCAGTTTCATAGTTTATTCGCCACTGGCGGATAAGCAATAATTTGGTTGGTTAGTTAGTTGGCTGCCCTCTTCGCAATCGGGGGGCAGTTTTTTTATGCTTCTTATTTAAATTCCTCAAAAACACCAAGACCAAACAAAGCAAAATCATATTTAGCCGGGTCAATTGGATCGAGTATTCTTAATGATACATCCAGCTCTTGAAGCGCCTTTGCATCATTTTGCTTACGCGAAAGCAATCCAAGCTTTCGTGCTACGTTTCCGCTATGAACATCAAGCGGACAGGAGAGCAGGGCAGGAGAGAGGCTTTTCCAAATACCGAAATCCACACCTGCATTGTCTTGCCTCACCATCCATCTTAAAAACATATTGATGCGTTTAGCAGCCGAATTTTTCATTGGGTCAGAAACGTGCTTCAGCGTTCGCTCAGGATGAGGAATGCTGAAAAATACTTTTTTAAACCCGTGAATGGCTGGTTGTAAACTGTTTTCAGCTGATTGGTTTTTGAAAACAGACTCCAGTCCGTTGTGATTGTGGTAGATATTTTTTAGCGAGCTAATAAAAAATTTCAAATCGCTACCGTTAAAAGTGCGGTGTACAAATTGTTCTAAAGGAATCAAGTCTTTTGGGGTATGATTCAACACAAAATCATAAGGTGCATTTCCCAGTAGTTCGGTTATTTTGTTTCCACTGCTAATGATGCTTTTTCTGTTTCCCCAGGCGATTGTTGCTACAAGAAACGCGCTAATTTCTATATCTTCTTTCGCTGAAAAGCGATGAGGTATTTGAATGGGGTCTGAAGTTATAAACTTTGGCGAATTGTATTGAAAGGCTTTTTCGTCAAGAAATTCTTTAAGTTCAGTTTGTTTGATTTTTCCTTTCACTGCAAAATTTAAGAAATAATTTTACCATCACTCATTACCAGTTTACGGTCTGCCATATCTGCAAATTCTTCATTGTGAGTAACAATCACAAATGTTTGTTTGAATTGGTCTCTCAAATCAAAAAACAAATTGTGAAGATTGTCTGCAGAGGTGCTGTCTAAATTTCCACTGGGTTCATCTGCAAAAATAAGTAGAGGGTCGTTGACCAATGCTCTGGCGACAGCAACACGTTGTTGTTCTCCACCGGAAAGTTCATTGGGTTTGTGTTCATATCTGTTGGATAGGCCAAGGAAATCTAATAATTTTTTTGCTTTCTTTTCTGCTTCTCCTTTTGGAGTTCCTTTAATAAAAGCAGGAATACAGACGTTTTCCAAAGCTGTAAATTCTGGTAATAATTGGTGAAACTGAAAAATAAAACCTATGTTTTTATTTCTAAAGGCAGCTAATTCTTTTCCGTTAAGGGTGTCTATTTTTGTGTTGTTGATAATCAATTCTCCGGAGTCTTTTGAAGCACTATCAAGCGTTCCCAAAATATGAAGCAAAGTAGTTTTACCGGCTCCTGAAGCTCCAACAATGGAAACCACTTCACCACTTTTAATGTCCAGAGATACGCCCTTTAGAACGTGTAAATCACCATAGTGTTTGTGTATATTTTTTGCTTGTATCATCTTTTAATTTTGGAATCGTGAAAGTAACTAATTGATGGCATAAATGCAATTAATAATCTGAGAACAAAAAAGCGTATTTAAAAATAATACTTTATATTAATGAAAAGTTAATTGATAAAAATAATGTTTAAAAGATTTATACATTTGTTAAACAAATATAATAATGAATACAAAGGAATTAAAAATTGCCACTTTTGCAGGAGGATGTTTTTGGTGTACAGAAGCCGTTTTTCAACGACTGAAAGGTGTTGAAAAGGTACTATCCGGATATACGGGTGGATCGATAAAAAATCCTGGATACAGAGAGATTTGTACCGGAAGAACCGGGCATGCAGAAGCCATTCAGGTTTATTTCAATCCAGACGAGATTCTATACAAAGAGTTATTGGAAGTATTTTTTGCTACTCATGACCCTACCACCTTGAACCGGCAAGGAAATGACAAGGGTACCCAATACCGAAGTGCGGTGTTTTACAACAATGAAGAACAAAAGACAATTGCTGAGGAGTATATTAAATCTCTTGAAGATAAACGAGTTTTTGAAAATCCAATCGTTACAGAAATCACAGAAGCTACTGTTTTTTACCCGGCTGAAGAAGAACATCAAGAATATTACAATCAAAATCAAAATCAACTTTACTGCCAGTTGGTCATTTCACCAAAAGTGCAAAAACTCAATAATTATTTTAAAGAAAAATTAAATGGATAACATACAGTCATACACTAAAATAGATTCATACAGTGAGCAGACCACCGATTTTCTAAAGGAAAACTTTAGTGATATTATTACCGGTTTGGGGGAAGATATTCATAGAGAAGGAATCATCAAAACACCTGAGCGCGCTGCAAAAGCCATGCAGTTTTTGACCCAGGGCTACCAGCAGGATGCTGCTCAAATTCTCAAAAGTGCCATGTTTAAGGAGGACTATGAGAATATGGTCATTGTCAAAGATATTGAGTTGTACTCTTTGTGTGAACATCATATTCTTCCCTTTTTTGGAAAGGCTCATATTGCTTACATCCCTAATGGTCATATTGTGGGCTTGAGTAAGCTTCCACGAGTGGTTGATGTATTTGCAAGGCGATTGCAAGTGCAGGAACGCTTAACGAAAGAAATCTTAGATTGTATCAACCAAACGCTGCAACCAAAAGGGGTGGCAGTGGTAATAGAAGCATCCCATATGTGTATGATGATGCGCGGGGTTCAAAAACAAAATTCTGTTACTACAACCTCAGGTTTTAGAGGTGCTTTTGAAAAAATTGAAACCCGCAGCGAATTTTTAAAACTCATTGATAAATAAACAATTTTTGGAATGCCTTTTGCGTTTGTGTTCTTATAGTATTTAGATCATGAGTGAAAAATATAAATTGCTTTCCAAAGGAATTGCATATGATTTGATTGGGATGGTATCCTATTTATTTCCGGGTATAGGGCCTTTTATTGATATTTTATGGGCACCTTTTGCAGCTTCTCAAATGACAAAAATGTATCCGGGAACTCGCGGTAAAATTGCAGCAGTTATTGTTTTCCTTGAAGAATTGTCGCCGGGTCTTGATGTGATTCCCACTTTTACATTAACCTGGTTGTATGTGTTTGTTTGGAAACGAGAAAAAATTAGCCCTCATACCATTGAGGCTGAAATTGTAGAATAAAAAAGCCCTTCAATTTGAAGGGCTTTTTCTGTCTTATTACTTAAACTTACTTGTTACTGAATTTCTAAAGGAAAAGATACTTCTATATCAGTTTCGCCTCCTGCATTGGCTATTTGACCATCACTCACTCCAGAAGCGTCTTTGTTTGGCTCATGTCTTAGTGTGATTGTGAAGTTTCCTGAGCTGGCTTCTCCGGTATCAAAACTAAATCTCAACCCCAATGGGTTTCCATCTCCATCAAAATCAAGATAAGTTAGATTTGAAATGTTCAATCCGGATCCCACTTGATAGAAAAACTGGTGCTCGTCGTCTTCTTCTTCAATCTCTAACGTGATATTGTCTGCGGGGTTTTCCAATTCATTCAACACAGTAATCGTACCGGTATAAGTTGTATTGGAATCCAAATCACCACTCACAATAATTGTGGGTGCTACAGACTCATCAAGTTGTCTGAAGGTTAAAGTAATTGGAGTACTACCTCCTGTTAAAGCAACATTTAAAGTAGTGATAACTTCTTCTTCATTGATAGGCTCATTGCCGTCGTCATCGCTTGAACAAGACGCTAAAACAAGTGTTGCAGTAAAAAATAAGGCTAAGAATTTTAAATTTTTCATAATGTAAAATGTTTAAATTGAATTAATAATTAATTTTTATTCGTAAAACTATATTTCGTCCCAAATCGTCTGCAAAATATCGCAAACGGTTAAGGTAATCTCTGTAACCGGTGTTGAAAAGGTTATTTACTGTCAACCCTAAACTTAAATCAGTTTCACCAAACAGGTTAAAATCTGCATCTGCATTCAAATTTATGAGATGATAGGCTTCAGGTGGGCTGCTTAAATCTAATACCTCTGTGGTTTCTGAGAGTGGCAAAAAAACTTCAAAATTGGTGTCCGGAAATTCATTTTGCCGAAACACATAATTACTTTCCAATTGCAGTTTTAGGTTGTTTAAACGTTGATTTTTATACTCAATTACTGAACTCAAATTTGCAGGGGGCATTGATATAAGTGGAATGTTATCCTTACGTTCATACCCTTTTACAAATGAAAACTTGGTGATGTAATCAAATTGCTCTGTAAGATTTATCCTGGCATCGAGATCAAAACCAAGGAGATAAGAATCTGTTTGTTTGTATTCCCATACCTGAAAATTTCCTCTAATGGTTTGCTCCACACCACTTGGTTCAATGAGTAAAAAGTCATTGATGCTGTTTAAAAATGGATTAACAGTAAACTGAAACTTTCCGGAAGTTTTACTTAGGGCAACAGAAATTTTATGTGCTACCTCTTGATTAAACCTAAGGTCACCTATTTCAATTCGGGCAGCAGAGTGATGCAATCCCTCACTAAACAATTCAGACGGATTGGGAGCTCGTGTTGCCAATGAATAATTGGTTAACAACTCATAATTATCTAAAAAAGAATAGGAAAAACCAACTGTTCCGGAAATATTGTAAAAGTCAAAAACCGGATTTGTTAGTAATTGAGTTCCAAAATCTTCTAAAATAATTTCAGGAAAATCATTGGCATACCCACGGCTTTCCCAGAGAGATTTTTGGTAAAACTTTTTTGCGTCCAGATGGTTGTAATCAAAGCGTAAACCTCCTTCAAGTTTCCATTGGTCATTCAGAGCATATTTTCCAAGAGCGTAAATCCCTAAATCATATTTGTCATAATCAGGAATCAAACGTCTCACTCCGGTATCAGGGTTTGCAAAATTGTTTTGGTAGCGAACTAACAAACCACCATTTGCTTTAAATTTTGAATTTGCATCAAAACTTAAATCTGTTGATAGTGTATGTGTTGTTAATTCTAAATCAACAGCTGGTTTATCTCCACGGCCTCCTCTTCTAATATCAAATTCAAGACGGTTGTTAAACTGAAAATCATATTGCATTTCCAATTTTCCGAAGTTACTAATGCGCTTGAAAAACTTGGCTTTTGCGAGATGATGAGTAACATCTTGCTTTGGGTTTTCAATAGTATAAGTAAAATCGTTAATAACAAGTGGTTTGTCACTGTTAATTGCCGAAAACAAATCTTGCGCATTTCCCAAATGTGAAGCTCTTAAAATTCCTGTTTCAGAATTGAAGAAGGAATAATAGCCTTCAAACCCATAGGTAAATTTGTTAAGTCCAAATCTAAGAGCGGCTGCTTTTTCAAACTGCCCGGTGTTGCTTAGCACATAATCTGGCGTTTCAAAATCACCAAAACGCTTTAGAGTTCCCTGAAGGGTTCCATACCAACCGGATTCTTTTGTTTTTGTAAAAGATGAGGTAAGAGTACCACCTCTTCCATTAGTAGAGCCTGTAAGAACGGTATTTCCAAAAAGAGAATCTTTTCTAATGATGCGTTGCGGCTCTACGAGAACAATTCCGCCCACAGCATCTCCTCCATATTGAAGGGCAGAAGCTCCTTTAATAACTGAAATACTGCCGGCTGTGTTTAAATCTACATTGGGAGCGTGTTCCACACCCCATTCTTGATCCTGCATTCTCACACCATTATTCATAATAAGAACACGGCTGCTGTGTAATCCTTGAATAACAGGTTTTACTACTGTACTACCGGTATTTAAGGACGACACCCCTGAAAGCATTTTTAAAGCATCTCCCAAAGATGCATAACTTAAATTTTCAATATCCTCTTTTTCTATTCTATTTTCTAGTTGTGTTGCTACATAATCAATTGCAGCACTGCCTTTTACGGTCACTTGATCCAATTCTTCAAGATGGTGCTCAAGCCTAATGCTTAGTGAGCCTTCTTTAGGAATTGTAAATTGTATTGCTTTTGTATCACATTCAGGGTGAGAAACTTGCAATGTGTAGTTGCCTTCACATAAATTCTCGATCCTGAAGTAACCATCCAAATCAGTCTGTGCAAATTTCTCTACACCTGCAACAATAAGAACAGCACCAGAGAGCGGACTTCCATCGTGAAAGTCAACAACCCTACCAGTTAAAGTCTGATTACAGTTCTGAGAATAAGACAAAAAGCTTATAAAAAATACAATTAAAAAAATGCGCATAGTACTATTATTTTGCTTTCGCAAAAAAGAATAAATTAAAAAAAAGAAAATTTTAAGTTATGCGTTTTTTGGGGGACCCCTTAAACTGATGTGAATAGTTGAAGTAAAAGATATTTTGTCCTCAACAGGAGGAAATATAGTCTTAAAATTAGAAATTATTTGCGGTTGAATACTATGGTTTGAAAGGCTTAGTACCGGAGTAATGTGAAAATCGAAAATATCACAACCGGTTTCTAATTTGTGAAAATGGGTTGTACCTGTTTCAGTGCAATGCTCAAAATCGCTGTGACTAAAAATATGTAATGCTTGGGAAGAAAAAGAAAACAACAAAGCGAAACCCAAAAAAATGGCTGTAAGCTTAGAAGATATTTTTATTTCTTTTTTCAATGCTAAATTTGGTTTTATCTAAACGAGATTCTTTGAAACATTTTTTTTACAAAATTCTTAAAGAAATTAAATTCTCCAAAAATCCAACCAACTACCACTAAAATAAGTTGATAGATGGGTATAATCAATAAAATTCTGAGAGGCCAAAATAACCAATAGTCTGGAGAAATTCCTAAAAGTAATGTTAAAGGTTCAGCTATTATTGTCGCCAGAGATCCTGTTATACCAAAAACAATAAAAATGATTACTAATTGACGGTTTGACGTGATGCCCCATCTTTTTTTAAGCTTGTTCATCTTAGTTTTTGATTGTAGGTTTTTTCAAAAAATTTAAAATAATTGTAGAGGAGGTAGTTGACTTCAAGGCCATAGGAGATTAATGGGTCATAATTTATTTCCTGCACATAAAGATTTTTACTAAAACCCGGTGCATAAACCCTGTAATTGTATTCAGTTACATAAACTTGATTTCTACTTTCAAGGTAATTCAACCCATAATAGCCTTTTGGAGGTTGTGTAACCAGCCAGGCATTGAAGCCGGGTTCTATGATAATGATTTCATATTCAATGCTATCATTAGCAATTTTAACAGTATCTGAAAGTGCAACATTTGTTGAATCTGTTTCAATAGCAGATTTTGAGGTGTCACAACCGTAGACCAAAATACCAAATATCAATATGGTAAATAAATACTTCATAGTCCACAAAGATACTAAATTTAAAGGAAAGCGGCTTTTTGTTATTTCTTAAAGAATCCTCCAAGCAGTCCTCCAAGACCTGACGACTTTTTAGTGGTATTGGAGCCTCCCAAAACCATTCCTGCAATATCATCAATGATACTTCCATCACCATCTGCGTCTAAAATGGAATGAAGCATCGATTGTTCTTTTTTAGATTTTCCGCCAATCAAGCTCCCAAGAACATCAGCGAGTCCACTTTCATTGGAAACATTTTTTTCTTTGGCTTCTTTGCCAAGCATACCAATAACAATGGGTGCGGCAACTTTTAAAATTTGAGCAACACTATTGCTGTCCAAACCTGATTTTTGACTCAATGCACTTTCTAATTGAGGTCTTTTGCTTCCCAAAACGTGTTTTAAAATACCTTCTCCGTCTTTTAAATCTGTCTGATCAACTCCTCCCTGAAAATAGGTGCCCAGGTTATTGACGATGCTTCCATCGTGTTTTGATTGCAGGGCTTTTAATAAACCACTTGCACCCTCAGGGGTTGAAGCATTTTTTTTCATTGCTCCCAAAAGTAAAGGCAATGCCAGACTTACGACCTGACTTGTTTTATCTTCCGGGGCATTGGTTTGTGCACTGGCGCCTTTAATAATTTGCTTCCCCAGGTCACTGTTCAGTAATTCTAAAATTGTTGCCATACTTTTACGATTTAAAATGATTTATAATTTGAATGGCGAGTTCTGTTCCTATACGATCCTGAGCTTCAAGGGTTGCAGCGCCAATATGTGGTGTAAGTGATACTTTGGGATGCATTAAAACTTTGATTGCGGGGTTGGGCTCGTTTTCGAAAGTGTCTAACCCGGCAAAACTCAACTTGCCACTGTCTAAAGCTTCAATTAAAGTGACTTCATCAATCACACCTCCTCGAGCGGCGTTAATAATTGCTGCACCTTGTTTCATAAGACCTATTGCTTCTTTATTTATAATATACTCTTTTTGAGCAGGCACGTGCATTGAAATAAAATCACTGTTCTTTAAGACTTCTTCAAGAGGGATTGTGTCAATTTTTACTGGGATGGAATCTCCGTTATATAAACTTACTTCTATAGTAACGGTTTCAATAAATTTATCACAAGCTATCACATTCATACCAAGACCCAAAGCTATTTTCGCAACTTCCTGGCCAATCCTTCCAATGCCAACAATACCAATTGTTTTTCCTCTTAACTCCAGTCCTTTGGCATATGATTTTTTTAATTCAGAAAACTTGTTGTCGCCCTCCAGTGGCATATTTCTGTTTGAATCATGCAGAAACCGTACTCCGGTAAAAAGGTGTGCAAAAACCAGTTCGGCAACTGAGGAAGAAGAAGCTGCAGGAGTGTTGATTACTTTGATGCCTTTTTCACGGGCATAGTCTACATCAATGTTGTCCATTCCCACACCGCCTCGGCCTATTATTTTTATGGAGGGACAGGCGTCAATAACTTCTTTTCTTACGGTAGTGGCGCTTCGAACCAAAACAACATCAATTTGATGTTGATTGACATAATTACTTAATTGTTCTTGGGCAACTTTTGTAGTGATTACTTCAATTCCTGATTTTTGCAGTGCATCAATTCCGCTTTGTGAGATTCCGTCGTTTGCTAATACTTTCATGAATTATGGTTAATGGTTATTCGATATTCTTTAAGAGTTGTTAGCCGTAAATTTTACGGTTTTACTTTAATTATAAGTTGATATTAAATTTTGTTTTCAAGTTCCTGCATCACTTCAACAAGAAGTTGTACACTTTCAAGAGGCATTGCGTTATACATTGAAGCGCGGTAGCCACCCACACTTCGGTGACCGTTGAGTCCGCTTATACCGGCTTCTTTAAGTAGTGTTTCAAAGGGTTCTTTAAATGTTTCGTCAGTTAGATTGAAAGTGGCGTTCATTGCAGAGCGATCCTCATCTCTGGAAACAAAACCCTCAAAAAGAGAGTTTCTGTCTATTTCGCTGTAAAGCAACGCTGCTTTTTGATTGTTTTGTTCTTCGATTACAGCAACACCGCCTCTGGCTTTTAACCATTGTAAATTAAGCATTGATACATATACAGCAAATACAGCAGGTGTATTGTACATGCTTTCTTTATCTATGTGGGAGTTGTAATTTAAGATATTGGGTATGGCTCTGCTCACCTTATTCAGTATTGATTCTTTTATGATGACAAGCGTGGTACCTGCCGGTCCCATGTTTTTTTGGGCTCCTGCATAAATTAAACTAAACTGTGAAAAATCGATATTTCTTGAGAAAATATCACTACTCATATCACAAACCAAAGGTGTATTTGCTTTTGGAAACTCTTTTAATTGAGTACCATAAATAGTGTTATTGCTCGTGCAGTGAAAATAATCTACATCATCAGGAATTTCATAATTTTTTGGAATGTAGTTGTAGTTTTTATCTTTTGAGGAAGCAACTTCAATGACTTCACCAAAAAAGCGTGCTTCTTTGATGGCTTTGTCAGACCAGGTGCCTGTATTGAGATAGGCAGCTTTACTTTCCAGTAAATTTTGAGCGAGCATAACAAATTGAGTGCTGGCGCCTCCCTGAAGAAATAGTGCTTGGTATCCTTTATTTTCAAGGCCCAATAATTCAAGAGAAAGGCTTTTTGCTTTTTCCATTACAGCGATGAAATCTTTGCTTCGGTGAGAAATTTCAAGGATGGATAAACCGGAATTGTTATAATCGAGTATCGCTGCTGCTGCTGCTTTAAAAACCTCTTGAGGTAAAATGCTGGGGCCTGCGCTAAAATTGTGTTTTTTCATGAAAACTGTTGAATGAAGTTTGGAACTATTTTAAGTTTGCTAAAATACTCACTAATCAGTTAAAAGTAAGCCTCTTTATATTAAATTTTTAACAAGAAATCAACAGTATCTATATTGTCTGCATATTCCCAAAGGTGTGGTTGTTGTGTTTTTCCGAATGCGACTTCATTTTTTGTAAACCCCGAAGCCACAACACATTGTATTGACTCACTTTCATTTTCAATTTTATGCTTTATCTCATCAATAGAGTTGTAGTATTCATAAAAACAGGTAGCAATAGGAGAGCTGTAACTTTTATCTTCTTTCAGCATAAAAAAACCATTGTCTAGGAATTTGAATTCGCTCATCAAATAGACCGCTTTGTTGTAGTCATAATTGTTGGCATATTTTTGTTTGTCGACCAAATAATTCCAGGGATAAACAGCCTTGTACAATTGATCAAAGTTGTATTCTTTAGGAACAAAAAGTTTTGATACATTTCGACAGCCCAAACCATAATACCTAAAAATATCTTCTCCCAAAGCTTTCAATTGACTTTCTGTTTCATTTCCTGAAAGAATTGCCACAGAATTTCTGTTTTTTCTGATGATATGAGGTTTGGTTTTAAAATAATATTCAAAATAGCGGGCTGTATTATCACTTCCTGTAGCGATAATGGCATCAAAGTCTTGTAATTTTTCGTTTGTAAATGTTATTTTCCCTTTGAATTCGGGAGTTGTATGTTCCAGGTATTTAGCGAGATAGGGCAGAAGTTGCTTGTCTTTTGATGATTGTTTAACCAAAACGTTATGACCACTTATCAAAACCGATAAAAAATCATGAAAACCCACTAAAGGTATATTTCCAGCCATAATGATAGCAACTGTTTTTGGATTGTTGTTTTCAAATTTATAATTGGATAACCATTTGTTGAGGTTTGATTCTGTGAGTGCTTCAGACCAACTTTTTAGGGCAAATTGAATATTATCAAGAGTAAACCAGCCATTGTGTTCTTCAGCTAGTTTGATTTGGTGAATCATCCCCTCAAAAAAAGAATTATTTTGAGGTATATTTTCTTTTTGAAGTGGCGTGTTGCCGACAAATTGCGATATGAATTCTCCGAGTCTTATAAATGCTTGTTTACGTTCTGTTAATGTCATGATGCAATTTGGTTATGAAATGTTTTGGCGTTATTTTTGTGCAAATTTACGCAAAGAAAAAGAAAAAGCTATGGCAATTATAATAACTGATGAGTGCATCAATTGTGGCGCTTGTGAACCAGAATGTCCCAATACTGCTATTTATGAAGGAGCAGACGATTGGAGGTATTCAGATGGAACTGATTTGGAAGGAAAAGTTGTGCTCCCAAACGGTAAGGAGGTGGATGCAGATGCCGTTCAAACCCCTGTAAGTGACGAAGTGTATTACATAGTGCCCGATAAATGTACAGAATGTCAAGGTTTTCACGAGGAGCCTCAATGTGCTGCCGTTTGTCCCGTGGACTGTTGTGTGCCAGATGATAGTCATGTTGAGACAGTAGAGGAACTTTTAGGCAAACAAGCCTTTATGCATAAAAAGTAAAAGTGCTAAGTAACTTCAATAAAGGAAACCAGACTCAAATCTTGAGTTTGGTTTTTTTTGTTTAAGCTTTTTTGTGAAACATTTTTTTAATAGTTTCGTCTTTACTATCACATTAATCAAAGTTGAATCTTATGAAAAAAATTACTTTTTTAATATTTCTTTTTTTAGTGGGAAACATTGTTTCTGCACAATGTGCATTTGACAGTACAATTACATCAGATCCTGATTTAAGTGGCGGAAACCAGGTGCAGTGTTCTGATCAGGTCATTGTTTTTACGGCTCCAGCCGGGTATGATAGCTACCAGTGGAAATATAAATTTTCACCCGGTGGAACGCCTACAGATTTTACAGGTGAAACAAACAATACACTAAGTATAGTCGCCGGTGACCTTGGTTTTGCCTATGTTTTTGTTACCATAACAGATGATGGTTGTACTGAAAATTCAAACGATATTCTATTTGACACTTGGATATTTTTAAACCCTGCAATAGAACACGATCCAGACACAACACTATGTTTTGGAGGGTCCTCAATAATTTCAAATGCTTTTGCTGGTCCTGAAAACTTTAGATGGTACAAAGACGGAGTTATTGTATTAGAAGGGCCTCAAGATTTTTATGAAGTAACAGAGCCTGGCTCATACTTACTTGAAGTATCTTATCCACAATGCCCTCAATTCTGGCTTTCCAGTGGAGTACCTGTACTATTTGATATGGTTGGAGAAGAGGTTATTATAGATGAAATTGATGGCACACTTTATACCACAGAAAATGGTATCGACTACAGTTGGTTTCTTAACGGTAATCAAATAGCAGGAGCAGACACTTTCTTTTACACGCCATTAGAAAGTGGAAACTATACGGTTGAGGTCGCTTTTCAAGGTCCGCCTACTTGCCTGGTTATATCTGAACCTTTTTTCTATGAGGTTTTGAATCTAAATGACACTGAGATCTTTAAAGAGGTTTACTTTCTCAATACAATAGCATCAGTTAATGGTTTTATATTAAAAAACACACACAGTCAAAAATTAAAAGTTTCATTGTATGACACAAATGGGAGGCTTTTGACAGAGAAGTTAACATCAAAACAATTTATTGAAATTTCTTCAGAAGGACTCAAAAATGGAATTTACTTTTGTAAAATTGAAATGGAAGGAAAAATAAAATCTGTTTCTTTAATCAAATAATGAATCATTATTTTTTATAACTTGCCTGTTACTTTTAAAGTGACAGGCTTTTTATTTTTGAAATACTAAATGAATCTGATGCCACACTGGTTATACATAACGCTTATCATACTTACGGTTTATGTTGTTATAAGTATTCTTTTGTATTATCTTCAGGATTATTTGTTATTTAAGCCAGAAAAACTTCCAAAGGATTTTGAATTTTATTATGAAAATCAACAAGTGGAAGAATACAACCTCACAACTTCAGATGGTGCAATTATCAATGGATTGCATTTTAAAGTTGAAAACCCAAAAGGAATTGTACTTTATTTAAAGGGAAATTCAAAAAGCATTAAAGGCTGGGGAAAATTTGCAGTTGACTTTACACGTCATCAATTTGAAGTTATTATGCTTGATTACAGGGGATTTGGAAAAAGTACCGGAAGACGCACTCAAAAAGCCATTCATAATGACCTGCAACTTGTTTATGATAAAATCAAGGAACGGGTTTTGGAACGATACATCATTTTATATGGACGCTCTCTGGGTTCTGGTTTTGCGACCAAATTAGCATCTCTTAACCACCCCAGAATGTTGATACTCGATGCACCTTATTACAGCCTTACTAAAGTAACTGCCCGCTACATGCCTTTTATGCCACTTTCTTTATTAATGAAATATCCATTACCCACATACAAATGGATCAAATATGTAAAATGTCCCATCCACATTTTACATGGCACCAAAGATAAATTAATCCCCTTTAAAAGCAGCATCAAACTTTCACAGTTAAACCCTAAAAACACCCGATTGTATGCCGTTATTGGTGGTGGTCATAAAAACTTAAATCAGTTTGAGTCCTATCACAAAATGCTTTCAGAAATCATTCATTCCACAAAAGTGAAAATTGATCTTGAAGGAAGTAGTTTTAAGGTAGAGCACGGTAAGAAAGCCTCAAACAATGTTTAAGAAAATACTATATACACTTATCATTTTATATGTTATGCTCATTGGTGCACTTACACTTTTTCAGGAAAAGCTTATATTTTTACCCAGTAAATTACCTGCCGAATATGAATATCAGTTTTCTGAACCCTTTGAAGAAATAAATTTAGAAACAACAGATGGGGCACTTTTAAATGCAATCCATTTTAAAACACAAAACCCTAAAGGCGTTATTCTTTATTTCCATGGAAATGCCGGTGATTTATCCCGCTGGGGCGAAATCACTTCTTCTTTTACTAAATACAATTGGGATGTTCTTGTGATGGACTACAGAAGTTATGGAAAAAGTACAGGAAAGATTAGTGAATCGGCATTGTATGAAGACGCTCAGTTGTTTTATGACTACATTTCAAAACGATATAAAGAAGAAGAAATCATCCTTTACGGAAGGTCTTTAGGGACTGCTTTTGCTACAAAACTTGCAGCTGAAAACAACCCAAATCTACTTCTTTTAGAAACCCCATTTTACAATTTGACCTCGGTAGCAAAAAAAAGATTTCCCATTTTTCCGGTTGATTATCTTATCAAATATGAGTTTAAAAGCAATGAATATATCAAAAAAGTAAACTGTAAAACGGTTATTTTTCATGGCACTGACGACAAAGTAGTGCCCTATAATTCCGGAAAAAAGCTCTACGAGTTGGCATCACCTGCCGGCGGAAAACATTTTGTTACCATTAAAAGGGGAGGGCATAACAACCTTTCTAACTTCACTAGCTATAAAAAAGAACTAGAACGACTTTTAAAGTAACTATTAAAAATCTGAAATTCTCGGAGTTCTATTGTAGTAAGGATTGTATAAAAAAGGCATTGAAGCATCTCTGTAAACAGTATTTCTTACAGAATTCCTTCTTAAATAATAAGGATCATTAACCTCCACTTTAATAGCACTTTCTTTTTCTATGATTTTTCTAAAGCCTAAAGACTCTGCTGTAATTTTATTATCAGAGGTATTCCGTCTGTTTAAGTAGGCATCCTGTCTGTTTAGGGCATCCATCATACTCACGGGTTGCCAGTAATTATTAGCTGTAATTCCCATACTTTTTGGAAATGTACTTGTGGTATGCTTCTGTACAAAATAGCTGTTGTCTATTGTAAAAACTTGAGGTAAAGAATTTTCATTTATCGTAAAAAACGTCGAACCAAACTCTTGGGAAAACAAGAATCCGCTAAGGAAAAAAAGTACAATGCTGAATTTGTATTTCACTTTCAAAGTTTTTACAAATATACCAATCAAAAATCATCCCAAACTGAATTGGTCTTAAAGTTTTTGTAATTCTATTTCTATAATGTGGCGTTGAAATTATAAAAATAAGCCACTATTTACACAAATGTATTCTTAAATATTCGTGCATAAGTGGCTGGAAAAGCATTACTCCATCAACACCCATTCTCCTTTGTCAAGCAATGGAATGGCTTGTTTAAACTTCATTTCTTTGGTTTCACCACTCATCACATGTTTGATTGTTACTTTGTCGTTGCGACCAATTTTTGGTTTGTCTCTAACGATGGTTTCAGTAACGCCTTGCTGTCTTTGAGTGTTTCCTGCAGCTCTTGATTGTGCTGCACGTTCATCCATATTGGGGATTTCATCTTTTTGAGTGCGTAGGTTTTCTTTTGGCTTTCGCAATCGCGCTTCCTGAATCTGTGCCTGGTCTTGTTGAGGCAATTCACCTTTAAATAAAAATGAAACCACATCTTTGTTCACTTTTTCAATCATCACCTTGAAGAGTTCATACGCTTCAAACTTATAAATTAAAAGTGGGTCTTTTTGTTCATGAACCGCCAACTGAACAGACTGTTTGAGTTCGTCCATTTTACGTAAATGCGTTTTCCAGGCATCATCAATAATGGCGAGTGTGATGTTTTTTTCAAAGTCAAGGATTAATTGTTTTCCTTCAGTTTCATATGCCTTTTCAAGGTCTGTCGCTACATTCAACGTTTTGACTCCGTCACTGAATGGAACCAAAATGCGTTTGTATAAATCCTTTTGCTTTTCATACACACTTTTTATAACCGGATAAGCAATCTCGGCATTGCGAATCATTTTTTCCTGAAAATGGGAGTATGCTACTTTATAAACAGTTCCGGCAATTTCAAGCATTTCTTTTTTCTCAAACTCTTCTTCGGTTACCGGCGAACTGATGGAGAAGAAACGAATGAGTTCAAACTCAAAGTTTTTGTAGTCCTGTGCGAGTTTGTTTGATTCAGCAATAACTTCTGAAGTGTCATAAATCATATTGGCAATATCCACCTTCAAGCGTTCTCCAAAGAGCGCGTGGTATCTACGCTTGTAAATTACTTCACGCTGTGCATTCATCACGTCATCATATTCAAGCAATCGTTTTCTAATACCAAAGTTGTTTTCTTCTACTTTTTTCTGAGCACGTTCAATGGACTTTGAAATCATAGAATGTTGAATTACTTCACCTTCTTTCAATCCCATTCTGTCCATCAATTTGGCAATTTTTTCACTTCCAAAGAGGCGCATCAAATTGTCTTCTAGCGAAACATAAAATTGAGAACTACCGGGGTCACCTTGACGACCACTACGACCTCTTAGCTGTCTGTCCACACGTCTGGAGTCGTGACGTTCCGTGCCAATGATGGCAAGACCACCTGCTTTTTTTACTTCGTCTGAGAGCTTGATATCGGTTCCACGACCCGCCATGTTTGTGGCGATGGTAACGATTCCGGCGTGACCGGCTTCTTCTACAATTTGCGCTTCTTTTTTGTGAAGTTTTGCATTCAATACATTGTGTTTTATTTTTCTAATGGCAAGCATTTTACTCAATAATTCAGAAATATCAACAGAGGTAGTACCGATGAGTACCGGTCTTCCGGCGTTTGAAAGTTCAACGACTTCTTCTATAACTGCATTGTACTTCTCCCGTTTTGTTTTGTAAATTTTATCTTGTCTGTCATCTCTGGCGATGGGTCTGTTTGTGGGTATTTCCACCACATCAAGCTTGTAAATTTCCCAGAGTTCACCGGCTTCGGTAACTGCTGTACCGGTCATACCGGCGAGTTTGCGGTACATCCTGAAATAGTTTTGAAGCGTAATGGTTGCAAAGGTTTGGGTAAGCGCTTCAATCTTAACATTCTCTTTGGCTTCAATGGCCTGGTGTAAACCATCACTGTAACGGCGACCGTCCATAATACGACCGGTTTGCTCATCTACAATCATCACTTTATTGTCCATCACCACATATTGGGTGTCCTTTTCAAAAAGGGCATAGGCTTTAAGAAGCTGACTCATGGTGTGAATGCGTTCACTTTTTATAGAGAATTCCCTGAAGAGTTCCTCTTTTTCTTTAGCTTCTTCTTCTTTGTCAAGACCTTTGGCTTCTATATTGGCAATTTCAATACCCATTTCCGGCATCACAAAAAAATCAGGTTCTTTTTCTCCGGAAAGGAAATCAATACCTTTATCTGTAAGCTCAATTTGGTTGTTTTTTTCGTCAATAACAAAATACAGTTCGGCATCAACCTTGGGCATTTCCTTGTTGTTATCAAGCATGTAAAAGTTTTCAGTTTTCTGGAGGATTTGCTTGATTCCTTCTTCAGAAAGGTATTTAATTAAAGCTTTATTTTTAGGTAATCCTCTAAAAACACGGAGTAGTTTGAGGCCACCTTCTTTGGTGTCGCCTTCTTTGATGAGTTTTTTTGCTTCAGCTAAAACGCCGGTTAATAATTTTCTTTGAATATCAACTAATTCACTTATTTGGGGTTTCAACTCGGTAAACTCGTGGCGGTCACCTTCAGGTACCGGACCGGAAATAATCAAAGGGGTTCTGGCATCATCAATCAAAACCGAATCGACCTCATCAACAATTGCATAGTGATGCGGTCGTTGAACCAAATCGGTTGGTGCATGTGCCATATTATCCCTCAAATAGTCAAAACCAAATTCATTATTTGTCCCATAAGTGATGTCTGCATTATAGGCTTTTCTTCGTTCTTCTGAGTTAGGCTGGTGATAGTCAATACAGTCAACACTTAGACCGTGAAATTGAAAAATGGGCGCCATCCAGGCACTGTCACGTTTGGCCAGGTAATCGTTTACTGTAACAAGGTGGACTCCATTTCCGGCAAGGGCATTTAAATAGACGGGAAGGGTAGCTACAAGGGTTTTTCCTTCACCTGTTTGCATCTCTGCAACTTTTCCCTGATGCAAAGCAATACCACCAATGAGCTGAACGTCATAATGCACCATGTCCCAGGTGATTTCTTTTCCGGCGGCATCCCAGGAGTTTGACCAAACAGCTTTGTCTCCATTTAGGGTAACATACTCTTTTGTAGCAGAGAGTTCACGGTCAAACTGAGTTGCAGTAACTTCAAGCGATTTGTTTTTAACAAAGCGTTTAGCGGTTTCTTTTACTACTGCAAATGCCTCGGGAAGGATCTCGTCGAGGACACTCTTTTCGATGGCATAAATTTCATCTTTGAGTCTGTCTATTTCTGCATAAATGTCTTCATTTCTGTTGATATCGTTTGAATCATTTGCTTCCTCGGTTAATTTTTTAACCTCTGCATCTAACTCTTTTCTGGAGTTTGCTATTTTTTGTCGAAAAAAATCAGATTTGGCTCTGAGTTCATCCAATGAAAGTTTTTCAATTTCAGATTCAAACTTTTTTATTTGGTTGACAATGGGCATAATTTGTCCCACGTCTTTTTTGGATTTATCACCAACAAATACTTTTAATATTTTATCAAGAACTGTCATAATGTTTTATTCTAATGAATGCTTCAAATTTAAGCAAAAAAAAAGCCTCTGTCGAGACTTTCTATTCTATTTTAATGGTTATTAATATTCATCTTCATTCCACAGATAATCTTCATCTGTGGGATAATCTGGCCAGATTTCTTCAATGGAATCATAAGCATCTCCTTCATCTTCAATTGCTTGTAGGTTTTCTACAACTTCTAAAGGTGCTCCGGTTCTAATTGCATAATCAATTAGTTCATCTTTTGTGGCAGGCCAGGGGGCATCACTTAAATAAGATGCCAATTCTAATGTCCAGTACATACACTACGGTTTAATTTTTTGCAAAAATAATTTTTTAGTTGAGAAAGTCAAGAAAAAAAAGAATTATTTCTACTATATTTTTAAGAACTTTTGTTTTTTAGTTTTAAGTATCTGAATAATAGAATGTTAAATAAGATTAAATTATTGTTAATCTTTTCTGTCGGGAATCCATTTTATTTCGTCCACTTGTAACTCATGAGACAACTTTCGTGCCAGTACAAAAAGGAAGTCAGAGAGTCTGTTGAGGTACATCAAAACCTTAGGGTCAACCGGCTCATTGTCATTCAAAAAGCTGGTTTGACGCTCTGCTCTGCGACAAACACAACGCGCTATGTGACAGAATGACACTGTTTGATGTCCGCCGGGCAATATAAAATGCGTCATCTGTGGTAGTTCTTCATTCATCTTGTCAATAGTGTTTTCTAGTAAACCGATATTTTCATCACTTATTTTGGGAATATTTAATCGTTCTTTCCCGCTTTTTAAAATTGCTTTATTTGGGTCAGTTGCCAGTATTGCCCCAACTGTAAAGAGTCGATCTTGAATGTGATTCAGTAATTCTTTATGCTTCTGGTTTATATTCTGATCTCTGATAAGCCCGATGTGGGAGTTTAATTCATCAACAGTTCCATAACTTTCAATGCGTATATGATGTTTGGGAACTCGTGTTCCACCAAAAAGAGCTGTTGTTCCCTTATCGCCTGTTTTCGTGTATATTTTCATCTGTCTATAATATTTGTTTTAAGGTCAGATGGAACATCCTCAATAGAGTTTCTGCTGTGTGTTTAAAAATTAATTGTGGATGTTTCATTTTAAATTATTGATTTTTTAGCAGAAATATACTTTTTATTATACATCAAGATCAAAAGTCTTTTTAAGAGTATCCATTATTGGGTATTTTTCCCTGAGTTTTTCAAATTTTTCTCTAGGGGTATAAACATAATTTTTTTGATGATTTTCATTTACATCTATAGTCAGCGATAGGCTGTGATTATTGAGTTTTTTGGAAAGAAAATTTAATAAATATTGTTGTGAACGCTCCAGTTCAACCTTGATTGTTTCGTTTGGGTAAGAAACCAGAATAGTATTGTGTTTACAAGTGGGTAATACCATATCCAGATGGGAGGCGATGATATGCTCTCCTTTTTTCTCCAGTAAACGCGCATATTCTTTCCAGGCGACCTGTAAATCTATTTCAGAAAAAGAATCTTCAGGAAGTTTTTCAGTTTTTACTTCCCTTTTCTTTAATTCTTCCTGTAACTGTCTTTTCTGTTGAATGCTTTTCAGCGAAAGAGCAGAAATTCGCTCTGCATTACGCTCAGGAATAGACTTTTGCTTTTGTTCCTGTTGAGGGGATTCATCATTTGAGGACTTTTTTTCAGCGACTGCGATTTCTGAATTTGCATTTAGTGCTGCTGATGTATTGGGATAAGGTTTTGGGCTTGATTTTGCTTCTGCTTTTGTTGCGTTTTCAGTGTTTTTTTCGGTTACTTTAAGTTGTGGGGGTTGAATGAAGTGTTGTGGTTTTTTTTTTTCATCAACAGCAGTGATGGAAGCGAGTTGCATTAAGGAGAGTTCAACAAGGAGTCTTTGGTTTTTACTGGTTTTGTATTTTAAATCACACTCATTTGCAATTTCTATCCCTTTAAGAAGAAATTCTGAGGGTGCTTTTTGTGTTTGTTCAAAATAATTCACTTTGATTTGTTCACCTACCTCAAGTAAAGCGATTGTTGACTGGTGTTTGCAAACAAGCAAATCTCTGAAATGCGAAGCGAGTCCTGAGATGAAATGGTGACCATCAAAACCTTTAGCAAGAATTTCATCAAAAAGCACTAGAGCGGTAGGAATATCATTGTTTAGTAAATGCTCAGTAGTTTCAAAATAAGTGGTATAATCCAGTACATTTAAATTTTCTGTAACGGCTTGTCGTGTTAGATTTTTACCTGAAAAGCTTACTACGCGGTCAAAAATTGAAAGGGCGTCTCTCAATGCACCATCGGCTTTTTGAGCAATTATGTGCAACGCATCGTCTTCTGCATTTATACCTTCAGTTTGAGCGATTTCTGCAAGATGATTTTTAATATCGGTAACTGTAATTCTTTTGAAATCAAATATTTGGCAACGCGATAAAATGGTGGGTATTATTTTGTGCTTTTCTGTGGTTGCTAGAATAAAAATCGCGTGATTGGGTGGTTCTTCCAACGTTTTTAAAAAAGCATTGAAAGCCGCTTGTGAGAGCATATGCACCTCGTCAATGATATAGACTTTATAATTTCCGGTTTGTGGCGGGATGCGCACCTGGTCAGTGAGACTTCTTATGTCATCTACCGAGTTGTTGGAAGCTGCATCAAGTTCAAAAATATTAAATGCAAAATCCTCATTAGGGTCTTGAGTTTCTTTTTGGTTGATGCGTTTTGCCAGTATGCGAGCACAGGTGGTTTTACCTACACCACGCGGACCTGTAAAAAGCAACGCTTGTGCCAGATGATTGTTTTCTATGGCATTTTCAAGTGTATTGGTAATAGCCTGTTGACCCACAACACTTTTGAAAGTGGTGGGGCGGTATTTTCGGGCAGATACTATAAAATGTTCCATAGAAATTGGTAATCAACAAATATAGTTATTGCTACCAAAACTTGAAAAACTATTACCACATAATTCAAAATAAATATCAACAATTTCATTTAAATTATTGAATTAAAAAATACTATATTTAGGTATTGATACTTTTATTTTTATGAATTGTTTAAACTGTGATAATTCACTAACTGAAAATAATAAGTTTTGCTCTCAATGTGGAGCAAAGGTGGTGAGTGATAGACTTACTTTAAAGTGGTATTTAGAAGAGTTTAGTGAAAACTTTTTGAAAGTTGATAATAAGCTTTTTAAAACGATTTCTGCGCTCATAATTAAACCGGAATATGTTATAAATGGTTACATAAAAGGTTTGCGTAAAAAATATTTTGCTCCTTTAAGTTTTTTAATAGTTGCCTTAACCTTATCGGGATTAAATGTTTTTTTATTAAAAAATGGGTATTTAGGTGATATTGATTATAGTCGCTTTTCTTCCAATTCTCAGGATTTAACTTCTGATAATCTAGAGTATTTGGAAAATTATATGAATTTCACATATAGCTATTATAATGTACTTCTTTTTTTAATGATTCCCTTCTTAGCTTTTATTTCAAAGGTTGTTTTTTTTAATATTAAGAGTTTTAACTTTTTTGAACACCTTGTAATATATACATATAGCTATTCCTTATGCTCTATTATTGGATTTTCATTGTTGGCATTCAATATTATTTTTAAATTTGATTATTTTAATTTTTCAGCGAGTCTTCTTATTTTATATATCATTTATCACATATATGCTTTAAGGAGAGTTTTTGGTTTATCCAAAACAAAAATTGCTGTTAAAACACTTTTATTTATTCCTGTTTTTTTAGTCTTCTATTTTTTACTTGTTATTTTATTTTCAATTGTATTTGCTTTATATATCCTTAGCAAGGGAATAGTAAATGCATAAATTATTTAAATAATTATAATGTAACTTTGCTCTGCAAACCGCCTTATCGCTCTGAGATTAATTTCAGGGAGGAAAGTCCGGGCACCACAGAGTAGCATAGCGGGTAACGCCCGTCGTTCGCCTTTGGCGAAAAGGACAAGTGCAACAGAAAGGATGTACAGGTAATGCTGTAGTGAAATCAGGTAAACTCTATGCGGTGAAATGCCACGTAAACCGGTGCTTGAGGGCTACTCGCCCGATGCCGGAGGGTAGGCAGATAGACCTTAACAGTAATGTTATGGCTAGATAAATGATAGGGATTATCCTCCTTCGCCAAGGCTTCGGAGGATAAGACAGAACCCGGCTTATAGGTTTGCTTTGTTATAAAATTCCCGCTCTGTTGTTTTCAACAGGCGGGATTTTTTTAACTCTTTTGAGATTTTAGGGCATCAATTTCATCCAAAACGGCTTGTGCCTCTGCTTGTTTTTTATCACTTGCTGAGCGATTTGTTTTTGACAAATCAAAGGATTCCTTTAATAGTTTTTTGTACTTTTCCTGAAGAACTTCTTCTTTGCTTTTCTTTTTAAATAGACCAAACATTTTTTGTTTAAAGATACTTTAGAACTAAGAGGTGGTCAAATTTTTAACATCAATTTTTGGTTTGCTCAATACTACAGTTTCCTGAAGCACAACCAAAACCAAATAGTCCCATTACAGTTATGTACATACCTAATAAAGCACCTATATACTGTTGATCCATCAGGGTGTGAATCAAGAGAATCAAACCCATTATTAAAAAGATAAAGCGTTGCATATTCCAGCCGTTTAGCAATCTTTTTTTCATTTATAGTTTAGTTTTGAGGCTTTGCCAGGATCCGGCATTGAAAACATTGTCGTAGCCATTTGATTTCAATATGTTTTTTGCACTCCCGCTTCTCATTCCAGACGCACAACAAAGCAAATAGGCTTTTTCCTTGTCTTTTAATAATTTCAGGTTGTTGTTAAGGGTGTTTAAGGGAATGTTTTTTGAACCTTTGATATGACCGGATACAAATTCTGCTTTGGTTCTCACATCGATAATTTCAGCGCCTTGCTGAACAAGTGCTTTGTAATCTGTTTTTGGTCCCAATCCAAATAGACTTTTAAATAGCTGAATCATATTTTTAAGCAGTTAAAGATTGATAATAATTGACGTCAAGCCAGGAACCGGCATTTATAGATTCAATACCATTATTATTGAGAAATTGAGCAGCAATTCCGCTTCTATTTCCTGAAGCACAACATAGTAGAATGGGTTTTTGCATACATTTGAATTCCTCAATTCGGTTTTGAATTTCTTGTAAGGGTATGTTTATGGAACCGGAAACGTGTCCGCCTCTAAATTCTTGACTAGTGCGAACATCAACGATGGTTGCATTTTCTTTAAGAAGGTTTTCGATATTCATTTTATAGTTTTATTTACTTTGCAAAACTAAAGCTGAAAAACTGCATTCACAGTTACAATTGTTACAAAGCAAAAACTAGTTTTCAAAAAAACTAAAAACAGAGCCGCCATATCTCCTGGATTCTGAGTGGCAGGCTACATTACTGAGATCGGTGTGTTTGGAATGTTCAATAATGAGAAAGCCATCAGCATTGAGTAGTTTATTTTCAAAAACTAAATTGATAATACGTTCAAATTGACCGGTATCAAAATCATAAGGTGGGTCAGCAAAAATGACATCAAAAGAGTGTTTGTTTTTTTCTAAAAAAGAGAAAACATTAGCCTTGATGGTATGAATTGCAAAATCAAGTTCTTCACTTGTTTTCTTTATAAATTGAACACAACCATGGTCTGCATCTACTGCAGTTATACTTGAATTTCCGCGGGAAGCAAATTCAAAACTGATATTTCCAGTTCCCGCAAAAAGGTCAAGAAAGGATACCTCATGAAAAGCAATGCGATTATTCAAAATATTAAAAAGGGCTTCTTTGGCAAAGTCTGTTGTGGGTCTTACCGGAAGTTTTTTTGGAGCGATGAGTCTTTTCCCTTTGTATTTTCCTGAAATGATGCGCATAAAATAGTTTATAAGTTTATGAGTTTTTGAATATGTGGGATTGTGAGTTATTATTTAGGGTTGTTACCACGCTACCCTTGAATACTTCTTTAAATCTCTCCCATTTAATTTAAATAATATGGAGCGAATTGGGCTTGTCTTCTTTTTCAAGAGATACATTTCTAATATATTTATAAGCTATTTTAAAGAATGAATCTTCTTTTGAAACTCGACCACTTAGTTGAAGTTGAAATGTTTCAGGATTGAGTTGTAATTGTTCTGCAATAAAAAGAATGTAGTAGATAAAATCTTCGGGTGTGGCATACTGAAAACTATTAAAAAGCTGGATTTTTTTTCCAGATGTGACCAATACATCCATTTGACTTTTATAAAGTTTGACATACATCTTTAGGGTATGATCGTTTCGCTCTTCAGAGAGCGTTTTTTCTATAAAAACAGAAGATGAATGCAAAAAGGTAAAACTTCCATATTGCTCAAAAAAGTAATTATTTACATTTGTTAAAGGAACATAAACAACGGCAAATTCATACCCTTCCGGACAATCAAAAGCAACATAATCTGTTGATAACAATCGGGAACTATACTTTAAATAATCATCCAGACTGTCTTCTTGAAATAATGCTTTTGGAACTAATGAAAACAGGGTGTTTTGATGAATAACTGTAACTTCTTTCAGCGGCGATTGAAGTTCATCAAATTGATTGTAAGCACTTTTAATTTCGTTTAAAACATCATCGGGATTTCGTGTTTCAGTAAAGTCTATTTGTTTCTCATATAGAGGGGTAGCTGACTCTTCATCACGTATAAAAAAAGAAAGTCCATTCAAGCTTACCTGAACGGACATTCTGTAAATTGAGTTTAAATCTATTTTATTATTGCTCGCCGGCTTTGTCATATTGTTTTGGCCAGTTTCCATTGGTGTTTACATCTGTCATTGACCCCACTCGAATGTGAGTACCATTAACCCCATCAACAGATTGAGTTTGTTTCTCTTGTATCACTAAGTCTCTGGGTAGGTCGTGTAAAATATCATCTTTACTGGCTGTCGCTTCAAAAACAGCAATTTTCCTGTCGCTTCTCATTATAAAACCTGCATTGAGAGAGATGGGCACCTCTTTTCCTTTAACTTCTATTTTATCTAAATTTTTATAACGGTCTGAACCATTGAATATGGAATCTTTAACAGAAACAAACCCTAGCGTATCGATTACTACATCTTCAATATAATATCCGGTTACTCCAAACGCTTTATTTCGTTCCACATCATCATAAATGGTGTCTCTGCGTTGCGTGATAGCAAATTGTGCAGTGTCAATAAAACGAACTAATGAATCAAAACTACTGTTGAACTTGCCCGTTACTTGCAAGTGAGCAAGCTCTGCCGTACGGATGTCTTTAAGTTGTTCAATAACTTTGGCATACCGTTTTTCCTTTTCTGCGTTGAATTTTGTGGGTTCATAAACAGAATTAAAAAGTTTGTAACCAAGAAAAATGATGATGATCCAGAGAACAAGTTGAATTAAAAGTTTCATTTTGAAATCGTTTTTTATTTAACGTAAATGGTGTATCGCAAATCTACAATTTTTTTTCAATCACAAAAGTATATTCTATAAAAATCACCTTGATTTGATATATTTGATAATCATCCCTTAACTTAGCCTTTTCATTGAAAACCCACTTTCCTACATGAAAAGCACTGATTTTTATAAATTATTAGTTCAAAAATTTCCACATCAACCCACGCAAGTTCAAGATGTTGTGTTGCAAAAAATTTCTGAATTTTTAGTGTCATCAAACTCAGAAGACTTGTTTTTGTTGAAAGGGTATGCAGGGACAGGAAAAACGACTATTATAAGTACTGTGGTAAATCACCTTTGGGAATTGAAAAAGAAAGCCGTTTTGATGGCACCCACAGGAAGAGCAGCAAAAGTGATCAGTAACTATTCCGGTAAGGAAGCATTTACCATTCATAAAAAAATATACTTTCCAAAGGCTCAAAAGGGTGGGGGCGTCACTTTTTCACTTCAGCCAAACAAACACCGCGACACTTTTTTTATAGTAGATGAGGCATCAATGATTGGTGATTCTACTTCAGAATCAAAACTTTTTGAAAACGGTTCCTTGCTTGATGATTTGATGCAGTATGTGTATAGTGGTTATGGGTGTAAACTCATTCTCATTGGTGACACAGCACAATTACCACCTGTTAAAATGGAATTGAGTCCCGCTCTGGATGAGCAAACGCTATCAAATTATTACAACAAAGAAGTGATTGCCATAGAACTCAATGAAGTGGTGAGACAAAAGGAGGAAAGTGGTATTCTTCACAACGCCACCTTACTTCGACAAACGCTTGAAAATGGATTTTATGAAGATTTTAAATTCAACCTTCAAAATTTTAAAGATATTATCAAACCCGAAGACGGTTATGAACTTCAGGATGCGATCAACGACGCTTATAACGTTTTGGGTAAAGAAGACACAGTAATTATTTTACGTTCTAATAAAAGAGCCAATTTGTTTAATGAAAACATTCGCTCACGCATTCTTTTTCAGGAAAGTGAATTGGCGACCGGTGATTATTTGATGGTTGTTAAAAACAATTATTTTTGGGTAAAGCCCACCAGTGATGCCGGGTTTATTGCCAATGGTGATATTATCGAAATTCTTGAAATCCATAATTTTAAAGACCTTTATGGTTTTCGGTTTGCTGAAGTGACTGTTAGAATGGTCGATTACCCTAAAATGAAACCCTTTGAGACCGTACTTTTATTGGACACTATCAAATCTGAATCTCCTTCTTTATCTTATGAAGACTCTAATAAACTGTATCAGGAAGTAATGAAGGATTATGAAGATGTAAAATCAAAATATAAAAAGTTTCTGAGTGTCAAAGCCAACAAATACTTCAATGCCTTACAGGTAAAGTTTTCGTATGCCATAACCTGTCATAAATCGCAAGGAGGGCAATGGAATACTGTTTTTGTGGAACAGCCTTATTTGCCAAACGGAATAGATAAGGAGTACTTAAGGTGGCTTTATACTGCGGTCACCCGAGCAAAAGAAAAACTCTATTTAATTGGTTTCAAAGATGCGTTTTTTGAATAAGGTTTATGCTGTACTCTCTTTGGACTTTTCTTCAATGTTTTCGTTTGGTTTCCCAATAATTTTCAAATAAAAATAACCTAATAGTCCGGCAATGATTGAGGCAGAGAGAATACCCATTTTTGCTTGTGTTTCATAAATTTCACTTTCATAGGCAAGGTCTGTAATAAATAGAGACATTGTAAAACCAATCGCGGCAAGAAAACCGAGTCCAAAAACATGTTTCCATCCAATCCCTTTAGGTAATGAACAGACGTTGAGGAGAACCATTAGTTTGGTAAAGAGAAAAATACCAGCAATTTTTCCAACAATGAGTCCCAGAATGACTCCCAAAGTCACCGGACTTTGAAAAAAGGAAAAGGACTCAGCGTCTATGGTAACACCGGCATTTGCAAATGCAAACAACGGTAATACAATGAAACTCACAAAAGGATGCAAAGCGTGCTCCAGTCTTTGAAGAGGTGGAGTTGCATCTTCTGTCAATTGTGAGAATTTTTCGATGGTTTCAGTTATCATTTCATCGGTATGTGGCTCTTTAGCTTTTGATTTCAATCGATACCTTTTTATTTTTGAGCTTAGTAGCCTTGCTTTACGCAGAAATAACGAGGTGTTGATTCGTTTACTGGTTGGGATTGTAAAAGCCGCCAAAACTGCTGCAATAGTGGCATGAACTCCCGAAAGTAATATAGCCAGCCACAATCCGCCAATGCCCATTACTGCATAAAAAATGGTATTTCTTATTCCCACACGATTTGCCATGAACAAGACAAATAAGAAGAAGGCTCCCATAGCCAAATTATTCATTGATATTTCTGAAGTGTAAAAAAAGGCAATAACCAAAACGGCACCCAAATCATCGACAATTGCAATTGCCGTCAAAAACACTTTCAGCGAAAGGGGCACTTTGTCACCCAATAAATACAATATACCCAATGCAAATGCAATATCTGTTGCCATAGGAATACCCCAACCGGCAGCAGCATCTGTACCCTGTGTAAAAGCGAAAAAAATCAATGCAGGAAAAACCATGCCTCCCACAGCAGCAACAACCGGAAGCATTGCACCTCTAAAACTGGCCAATTCACCATGCATCAACTCTCGTTTTAACTCCATTCCCACTAAGAAAAAAAACATAGACATAAGTCCGTCGTTAATCCAATGCAGCAGGTTTTTCTTGATAACAAAATCCTCAAAACCAATATAAATGTATTGTTTCCAAAAATTGTGATAGGTCTCAGCCAGAGGAGAGTTTGCAACAATCATTGCCAGTGTGGCTGCCACAATTAATAGGATCCCAACAGAAGTTTTCTTTTCAATAAAATGCTTAATGGGAAGAATGAGGTAGAGGTCAAGATTGGACTTTTTCATAGAAAAATATTTTTAATAAAATCCTAAGATTGTATCAAAACAGTTTTCAAAAGTACCTTTAAAATTACAGCATAAATATGACAAAAGTCAGTTATGGAGGCTGTTTATTCTTCTTGCTTTAAGGACAATTCAAACCAGCGTTCTGTTTTGGATTCAAGAGTTTGAATTAGGTTTTGAAGTTCGATTGATTTCTCACTTATTTGATCAACACTCCAGTCTTGTTTTGTGAAAGCTGCTTCCAGTTTTACTTTTTCGGCTTCCATTTTTTGAATTTCACTTTCCAGTTTGCTAAATTCTTTTTGCTCGTTATAGGAAAGCTTTGGACTGTTAGTGTCTTTTTTCCAGGATTTTTTGGGTGTTGAATTGTCTGCTTTTTCCTCTTTGTTTTCTTTTTCAGAACTGTCTTCATAGGCTCTGAAGTCACTGTAGTTGCCGGGAAAATCTTCAATCTCTGCGTTACCGCGAAAAACAAATAGATGATCTACAATTTTATCCATAAAGTATCTGTCGTGAGAAACTACAATCAAACAGCCCGGAAAATCAAGCAAGAAGGATTCCAGTACATTTAAAGTTACAATATCCAAATCGTTTGTGGGCTCGTCGAGAATTAAGAAATTTGGGTTTTGAATTAAAACAGTGCACAAATAGAGTCTCTTTCGTTCTCCACCACTCAATTTCTCTACAAAATCATATTGTTTTTTTCTATCAAACAGAAAGCGTTCCAGCAGTTGTTGTGCAGAAATTTGCCTCCCTTTTTTTAACGGAATGAAATCGCCAAATTCTCTAATGACATCAATTACTTTTTGACCTTCTTTTATTTTTATTCCGTCCTGGGTATAGTAACCAAATTGTATGGTTTCTCCTATGATGACTTTACCTCCATCGGGTTGAAGTTTTCCGGTGAGTATGTTTAAAAAGGTTGATTTTCCGGTACCGTTTTTACCAATGATGCCAATGCGCTCTCCTTTTATGAAGTTAAAATTAAACTTGTCAAGGATTTTCAAATCATCAAATGATTTGGAGACATTGTGGAACTCAACAATTTTACTGCCCAGGCGTTCCATATTGATTTCGAGTTCTATCTCGTGGTTGTTTCTTCGTTTTCCTGCACGTTCCTTTATCTCGTGAAAATCCTGTATGCGCGATTTGCTTTTTGTGGTGCGTGCTTTTGGCTGACGACGCATCCAGTCCAGTTCTTTTTTAAAAAGTTGTTTTGCTTTTCCGGTTTCAGATAGCTCAGCTTCAATGCGCGCTTCCTTTTTTTCGAGATAGTAAGAGTAACTTCCTTTGTAATTGTAGAGTTGCCCATCTTCGAGTTCGACAATTTCGTTACAAACGCGTTCAAGAAAGTAACGGTCGTGTGTAACCATAAAAAGGGTAATGCTTTCTTTGGCAAAAAAGGCTTCCAACCACTCAATCATTTCAAGGTCAAGATGGTTTGTGGGCTCGTCGAGAATTAATAAATCAGGTTTGCTGAGTAACGCATTTGCCAGTGCAAGTCGTTTTTTTTGACCCCCACTCAACTGATTGACTTTTTTTGAAAGATCGTCCAGTTTCAGTTTTGATAAAACTTGGGTGTATAAGGTTTCAAAATCCCAGGCTTGATGAGCTTCCATTTCTTCAAAAGCTTTTTGATATACCTCAGCATCTTCAGGGTTTTTGAGGGCTTTCTCATAGCGGGCAATCACTTTAAGGATTTCATTTTCAGAGTCAAAAACAGTTTCTTCTATCGTGAGATTTTCGTTAAAAACAGGGTCTTGAGACAAATAAGTTACCACAATATTTTTTCTGTAAACTACTGTACCGGAATCTGCTGAGTCCAATCCGGCTAAAATATTGAGGATGGAGGTTTTACCAGTTCCATTTTTTGCGACAAAGCCTATTTTCTGACCTTCATTGATTCCAAATGAGAGATTTTCAAACAAAACCAATTCGCCATAAGACTTGGAAATATTTTCAACTGAAAGATAATTTATCACTTTTTTAATTTTATGCAAAAGAAAGTAAAATTAACCGATTTAAAGAACATTTTTAGAAAACTGAGGGCACAGTTTGCAATATTTTTAAGAGTAAATGGTTTTGACATAGCAGCAACGAGTAGAGAATAATTAAAAGCCTAAAAATTTCATAATTAAACTTGTTAGACTATATTTGTTTTGAACTTGACTTTTTAGAAATGAACAAATCCCTTATATATTTCACCCTATTGATTTTACTTAGTACTGTCTCCTGTATTCCCACAAAAAGGCTCGCTTATCTTCAGCAAGATTCTAAGGAAACCGAAGCAGATTTTACAATTACTAAAAAGCCCGATCCTTACCGTATTCAAGTGAATGATTTACTCAGTATTCGAATCAAGTCTTTGGATCAAAGCGAAGTGGGAATGTTTAACCCCATTGGTGACGAGAATCCTAATGCAACCGGTGAGGAGCGACTTTACTATGATGGTTTTTTAGTGGATGCCCACGGCAATATTAGAATGCCCACTTTAGGTGAGGTTAATGTACTGGGATATACCGTTGACGAAATCAGAGAAAAATTAGAAAAGGAATTGCTTGAAAATTACTTTAAGGAGGAGGCCAATATTTTTGTTACGGTAAAAATAGCGGGAATCAGATATACCATTAATGGTGAAATTGGAAGCCCCGGATCAAAAATTATTTACAGAGATGAATTGACACTTATGGAAGCCATTGCAAATTCCGGTGATATTACTTTAACCGGTGATCGCAGAGATGTGGTAATCGTAAGGCAATATCCTTATGGCCAACGTGTTCACCACATAGATCTTACCACCATAGAAGCAGTTAATTCTCCCTATTATTATGTAAAGCCGAATGATTTAATTCTTATAAATCCTTTACCTCAAAAATCATTTGGTTCCGGAACTACAGCAATACAGTCTATCACAACAATCGCATCAATCTTGAGTTTATTAACTACAACGATTCTATTATTTAACAGACTTTAGGACTTATGGAGGAGGAATTTGAAATAGATCAACTACAAACTAATTTTGATTTCAAAGGGTTTTTAATTAAGCTGGTTTCCTACTGGCCTTTATTTCTTGTTTCTTTGATTATTGCATTTAGTATTGCATATTACATCAATGTAAGAAAACTTCCTGTCTATCAAATGTCAAATATGATCTCTGTTAAAGATGATCAAAATCCTTTTTTTACAACAAATACAAGTCTTACTTTTAACTGGGGTGGAACCACAGATAAAGTGAATACTGCAATGGTGACCTTAAAAACACGGTCTCATAACGAAAAAGTTGTAGAGCGTCTGCAATTCTATATGCGGTATCTTAAAGATGGAAAATACCAACTGGAAAATGCCTATGCTCAAACACCTTTTGTTGTAAATGTTGATACAACACAACAACAAATTTTAAATAAATTAATCAGCATTCAGGTTAAGGATTCTATGACTTATACCTTGAGTGCTTCTTTTGAACAGGGGTTTTATCCCACTCAAAACTACCACACTAAAGAGCGAAGCAGAATTGAAATGCCCACAGAAGATTTTGAACGTGATTTTCAATTTGGTCAAAAGCTAACACTACCCTTTTTCAGTGGTACAATTGAAAGGTCTTTAAGAGGATTACAACCGGGTAAACCCTTTTATATTCAGTTTAGGAATTTTGATGGCGTGGTATCTGGTTACAGAAACATTAACATTCAACCCGAGTCTCAGGGATCTTCTGTTTTAAATTTGCGACTAACAGGCAATAACAAAGCTGAACTGGTTGACTATTTAAATGCAACCGTGCAGGTGTTGAGTGAAGATGTTTTGGAAAGAAAAAATCTTTTTGCCACAAAAACAATACAATTTATTGACAGCACACTAGCCATCAAAACAGGAGAACTTTCTGAGGTACAAAGTGAGCTGGATGCTTTTAAAAGTGCTTCTTCTGTCTATGATCTTAGCACAGAAGGTCAGGAAATAAGTAGTAAATTGAAAGTTCTTGATGCCAAAAAAAGTACTATTGAACAACAAATTGAATACTACAATACCCTTGAGGAGTATTTAATGAGTAGGACTGACTACAGTTCTGTGCCGGCACCTTCTGTTGTTGGAATCACAGAGGCGAGTATTGTCTCTGGTGTAAGCAGAATTGTTGCACTTGCTGAAGAACGAAATAAATTACAATATTCATTTAGAGAGGGTGCACCTGTATTTGCAGATATAGACAGGCAGATAAATGCTGTAAAAGCCGTTTTATTTGAAAATATGACGTCCTCAAAATCGCTTAAGAATACAGAAATTAACGACATAAATAGAGAGATTGCAGAAGCCGAAAGAGATATTAGAAGATTGCCGAAGGAACAGCAACAGTTGTTGCAAATTCAACGACGTTTTGACCTGAGTAACCAAGCATACAATTTATTTTTAGCAAAACGCAGTGAAGCAGGACTGGTAAAGGCTGCAAACGTTAGCGATGTAATTGTGATTGATTCTGCAAAAGATATTGGTGGAGGACAGGTGGGACCAAACAATCAATTGAATTATGTAATGGCTGCTATTTTTGGCTTTTTTATTCCTTTTGTATTTGTTTTCTTAATAGTGTTTTTTGATAACAAAATCCACACAACACAAGAGATTAACAGACTTTCTCCCATACCTGTTCTTGGGGTTGTGGGAAAAAGTAAGCGAAATGACAACCTGGTGGTTCTCAATAAACCAAAATCTGCTATTGCAGAATCCTTCAGGTCCTTAAGATCCAGTCTTCAATTCATGTATAAAAAGCGAGGGATTGAAGGAGCAAAAACAGTTTTGGTTACCTCCTCTGTGAGTGGCGAAGGAAAAACCTTTTGTTCAATTAATATAGCTTCGGTTTTCGCTCTAAGCGAAAAAAGAACCATACTATTAGGCCTAGACCTCAGAAAGCCAAAAATATTTGATGACTTTAATATCACAAATGATAAAGGAATTGTAAATTACCTTATCAATGATGCTAATCTGGCAGATATTGTCCAAAAAACCAAAATTCACAACCTTGATATTGCTACTTCGGGACCCATACCTCCAAACCCCTCTGAATTGATTATAGGTGAGCGAATGTCTGAACTCATTGATGAACTTTCAAAGGTGTATGACTATATTGTTATTGATTCCCCTCCACTTGCTTTAGTTTCAGATGCTCTGGAATTGGTTAAATATGCAGATGCCACAATTTATGTGGTTCGTCAAAATTATACAAGAAAGGGAATGCTAGCCGTAATAAATGACAAATACAAAACAGGAGAAGTAAAACACATAAGTTTTGTTATGAATTATTACCAACTTAAAGCCAAATATGGCTATGGCTATGGCTATGGCTATGGGTATGGCTACGGCTATGGAAATTACAATAATGGATACCACGATGATGATAAAAAAGAATCTTTCTTAAAGAAACTTTTCAAGAAGAAAAAGTAAAAATAAAAGCACCTCGAGTCGTTCTCAATTATTGAATTTAACCAATCACTGCTAAATGTTGTCACTAAAGCAACAAATTTTAAAAAGAACTTTTGATATTAGTGTTTCTTTTTTGGTATTGTTAATCCTAATTTTACCCTTAATTTTGTTGCTTTTAATATCAAGAATCAATTTTGGGTTACCGGGACTTTTTATTCAAAACCGAATTGGAAAAGATGGAAAACTGTTCAAAATGTTTAAAATAAGAACTTTAAAAGGTCAGAAACATCATTCGATTGAAGAGATTGAAAGCCATCAAACAAAATGGGGATCCTGGTTGAGAAAATCAAAGCTCGATGAATTACCCCAATTATTGAATGTTCTAAAAGGCGATATGAGTTTGGTGGGGCCCAGGCCTGATTTGCCGGGTTATGCTGATCAACTCATAGGTGATGACCGTTTGATTTTAAAAGTGAGACCGGGCATAACAGGACCTGCCACACTAAAATACAAAAATGAAGACCAAATTCTTAGAAATAAAAATAATCCTCAGCAATACAATGATGAAGTGATTTGGCCGGATAAGGTTGCGATTAATAAAGAATACATTCTTAACTGGACTTTTTTAGAAGATTTAAAATACATATATAAATCTGTAATATATTTTAAATAAATAAGTTACACTTAAAGTTAGCTGTTTAAACAACCTATAGCCCTTAAAAAACAGCATTTATACTTAAATTGATTAGGATTCTTAAGGGTTTAATTTTTTTAAAATGCTGTACAATACAAACTATCACAATCAAGATTTATCAAAAAGTGCTTTTTTAATTACCGGAGGAGCTGGCTTTATTGGATCAAATTTAGTGGAGTATTTACTAAAATTTGGAGCCGGAAAAGTGAGGGTTTTAGACAATCTGGCAACCGGATTTAAAGCTAATATTGCACAATTTGAAGAGTTGCCAAATTTTGAGTTTATTGAGGGTGATATCAGAGATTTGGAAACCTGTAAAAAAGCAATGAACGGTATTGACTACGTTTCTCATCAGGCCGCTTTGGGCTCTGTACCGCGTTCCATTAATGACCCCATAACTTCAAATGAAGTCAATATCACGGGTTTTCTCAATATGCTGGTCGCCCAAAAGGAATCTTCTTCAGTAAAACGCCTTGTTTATGCAGCTTCAAGCTCCACTTATGGTGACAGTAAAAAACTTCCAAAAATTGAAGATGAAATTGGCAGACCCTTATCTCCCTATGCAGTAACCAAGTATGTGAATGAACTCTATGCAGATGTTTTCTACAAGACTTATAAAACCGAAACCATTGGATTGCGTTATTTTAATGTCTTTGGCCCCAAACAAAGTCCCACTGGTGCTTATGCTGCAGTAATCCCATTGTTTATGCAGGCCTTGAAGGATCAAAAACCACCCACCATCAATGGCGATGGGGAACAAACACGTGATTTCACTTTTGTTGAAAATGCTGTTCAGGCAAATGTAAAAGCTTTTTTTGCACCTGAAAATGCTGTAAATCAAGTTTATAATGTAGCATTTGGGGAACGAATTAGTTTAATCGATCTATGGAGTAATTTGAAAGATATTTCAGGAATTAATTTAGAAGCCCTTTACGGTCCAGATAGAGTGGGTGATGTAAGAGATTCATTGGCAGATATATCAAAGGCAAAGTCACTCTTGGGATACAAACCTGAGTTTAATGTAAAACAAGGACTTAAAGTAACCTGGGAGGTATTTTAATATGAAGAAAAACATTTTAATAACAGGAGGAGCAGGTTTTATTGGGTCTCATGTGGTGCGTTTGTTTGTTGACAACTATCCAGATTATCACATTTATAATTTGGATGCGCTTACCTATGCCGGTAATCTTGAAAATTTAAGTGACGTTGAAAATGCTCCAAATTACACTTTTTTAAAAGCAGATATTAACGATGCACCGGCTATTCAAAACCTTTTTCAAAAATATCGGTTTGACAGTGTGATTCATCTTGCGGCAGAGTCACATGTGGATCGCTCAATTACAGACCCCCTTTCTTTTTTAAAAACAAATATTTTTGGAACCGTAAACCTTTTGAATGCAGCTAAAGATATATGGAAGCATAATTTTTCAAGCCATCTCTTTTACCACATTAGCACAGATGAGGTTTATGGCACTCTGGGCGAAACCGGCCTCTTCACTGAAAAAACAGGGTATGACCCCAATTCGCCCTACTCAGCTTCCAAGGCAAGTTCAGATCACTTTGTAAGAGCTTATGGAGAAACCTATGGTCTTCCATACATTATTTCAAATTGTTCCAATAATTATGGTCCCAACCAATTTCCTGAAAAGTTAATTCCCCTTTTTATTAATAATATCATTGATAAAAAGCCTCTTCCGGTTTATGGAGATGGAAATTATACAAGGGATTGGCTATATGTGATCGATCACGCAACAGCTATTGATTTGGCTTTTCATAAAGGGAAAAACAAAGAGACCTACAACATAGGCGGCTTTAATGAATGGAAAAATATTGATTTAGTAAAATTGCTTTGCGGTTTAATGGATGAGAAGTTGAACAGAGCCAAAGGGAGTTCAGAACAATTGATTACTTTTGTTAAAGACAGGCCCGGACACGATTTGCGTTATGCCATTGATGCATCAAAAATAAATACCAAATTGGGCTGGAAACCTTCTCTCACTTTTGAGGAAGGTCTCTCAAAAACAATAGATTGGTACTTGAATAACACAAACTGGTTAAAAAATGTTACATCAGGTGCTTATCAGGAATATTATAAAAATCAATATAAAAAATAAAACAATGAAGGGAATCATTTTAGCAGGAGGAGCCGGAACACGATTGCATCCTTTGACCCAAGTAGTCTCCAAGCAATTACTGCCTGTATATGATAAACCCATGATTTATTACCCACTTTCAGTTTTACTCTTGGCAGAAATCAAAGAGATTCTCATTATATCAACTCCTGATGATTTGCCTAACTTCAGAAAATTACTGGGTGACGGAAGCCGGCTGGGAGTCTCAATTTCCTATGCTGAACAACCTTCACCTGATGGCTTGGCACAAGCGTTTATAATTGGAGAAGATTTTATTGGTGAGGATGATGTTTGTTTGATTTTGGGTGACAATATTTTTTATGGAGCCGGTTTTCAAAAGCTGCTCGCCGAAGCCAAACAACAAGCTGTTGAACAACATAATGCTACAGTTTTTGGTTACTATGTAGATGACCCTGAACGTTATGGAGTTGCAGCATTTGATGATACAGGTCAAGTTTTAAGCATTGAGGAAAAACCGGTACACCCCAAAAGTAATTATGCGGTTGTGGGGCTTTATTTTTATCCAAATTCAGTGGTTGAGATTGCAAAAGGGGTGAAACCTTCTGCAAGAGGTGAACTCGAAATTACTGCGGTTAATGAAGCTTTTCTAAAAAAAGGAACGCTTAAAATGCAAATTATGAGCAGGGGTTATGCCTGGCTCGATACCGGTACTCACGAAGCCCTTACCGAAGCAACAGAATTTGTCAAAACCATTGAAAAAAGAACCGGTTTAAAAATTGGATGTATTGAAGAAGTAGCTTTCAGAAAAGGCTATATTAACAAGAATCAATTAAAGGAAATTGCACTACCTCTTGAAAAAAGCGGCTATGGTTCCTACTTAATTAAATTACTCAATTAATATTTTTCTCACAGCTGTTAAACCTTCTTTAAAAATTAGTTTCCAAAAACGGAAAACTGTAATTTAGAAGAAAAAATACGGCATGCGAGTTTTAATAACAGGAGCAACTGGACTTATTGGAAAAGAGTTGGTAAAACAATGTTTGAAGCAACAAATTGATGTACACTACCTCACAACTTCAAAATCTAAACTTGAAGACACAGAAAATTACAAAGGTTTTTACTGGAACCCTCGACTGGGAGAAATTAACAGTGACGCAATACAAGGGGTAGATGCAATCATTCACCTTGCCGGTGCAACAATAGCAAAACGATGGACAAGTGATTACAAAACCGAAATTCTGGAAAGCAGAGTGCTTACAGGAAATTTACTCTTCAATACCCTTCAAAAAAACGAGCATGTTATTAAACATTTTATTTCTTCCAGCGGTGTAAATGTTTACCCAAGTGATTATAATGAATTATACACGGAAGATTTTAAGGGTGTAGATGACTCCTTTCTAGGAAATGTTGTGGTAAGCTGGGAGGAAGTAGCTGATAAATTCAATCACTTAAACATAAAAGTCTCTAAAATAAGAACAGGAATGGTACTCGACTCCAAAGAAGGTGCACTGCCTCAAATCATAAAACCAATAAAGTTTGGAGTTGGTGCTGCACTGGGAAGTGGCAACCAATGGCAATCCTGGATTCATCTCCAAGACATTGCCAAAATTTATTTGCACGTTTTAACTTCAAAACTAGAAGGAACTTTCAACGCCGTTGCTCCTGAGCCAGTTACAAATTCAGAAATGACAAAAGTGCTTGCAAAGCATTTAAAGAAACCACTCATTTTACCAAACGTGCCTGAGTTTGCTTTAAAATTAATTCTAGGAGAGATGGCAACGCTATTGACATCCAGTCAAAATGTAAGTTCTCAAAAAATAGAAAAGACCGGTTTTAAATTTGATTACCCCAATTTAAAAGAAGCGGTAAAGGATTTATTATAAAAAAAAGACACCCACTAAAGATAGTAGATGTCTTTTTTTAATTTTCTTAAAAGAATTAAGCCTTGTCAGCTTCTAGATAAACGACCAATTTTATATCGTCATAAATTACTTTATCACCAATATTCGGGAAAATGGATTTTGATCTAAAATTGATTTCCCACTCTGTTCTGTCAATCTCAAAAGCTTCACTTTGAAGAATCATTTTATCCCCATCTAAAGACATGTTTACAGGAAATTTGACATTTCTGGTTGTTTCTAACAGGGTTAGGTTTCCTTGTAGCCAGGTTTTTCCGTCGGCAACTTCCATGCCTGTAACAACAAAGTTCCCGGTGGGATATTTATTAATATTGAAAAAATCACCTTCTTGACCTTCAACAGTTCCTTTTAAATGGGCTTCCAAATTTGCTTTGCCATCACCTTCAAGGTCTGTTACTGTAATGGTGCTCATGTCAATTACAAACTCACCTCCTTCAATTTCATTATTCTCATTCAGTTCAACAAAACCTTTTGCTATGTTGAGGTAGCCAGTGTGGTTTCCTGTTAATTTACCTGCTTCCCATTCGATTTGAGATCCGTCAGCATCAGCCATATAGGTAGTGACGTCTGAGGTTGTTTCTTCAACTTCTACAGCATCTGTAGTTTCAGATTTTTTCTTATCTCCACAAGAAATAGCTAGAACTGTGAATAGAGATAGAAATGTTACTTTTAAAATGTTTTTTTTCATGGTTTGTGTTAATTTTTAATTTGTTCACAAATTTACTCGCCATACATTTAAAATGTCTTAAAATCATATTAAAAAATTCAATGACAATTTGACACAATACGTCTTATGGCAGTACTTTTGTAATAAACTATGAGATTAAAATTTCAAAATAAAAAAATGAGTAAAAAAGACACAACAACATCTTCTACTTCGTCAAAATCTAAAGACAAGAAGATGGATAAGGTTGATAAGAAAATTCAACAATTGGAATTGAATATCAATTTATTGGAAGAAGAAGTAAAGCTTGAGAAAGAAAAATTTTTGAGACTTTTTGCAGAATTTGAAAATTATAAAAGAAGAACATCAAAAGAACGCATCGACCTTTTTAAAACCGCCGGACAAGAGGTTATAGTGTCTATGTTGCCTGTTTTGGACGATTTTGACAGAGCACTCATTGAATTAAAAAAAGCGGAAGATGACACACTCTTTCAAGGAGTAACCCTAATTTACAACAAGTTAAAAGAAACTTTAAAGTCCAAAGGACTTCATTATTTCGAAGTCAAAGAAGGAGATACCTTTGATTCAGAAACACATGAAGCCATCACACAAATTCCTGCACCTTCAGACGAATTGAAGGGAAAAATTATCGATGTTGTTGAAAAGGGATATCAGTTGGGTGACAAAATAATTCGCTATCCAAAAGTTGTGATAGGTCAGTAAAACCAATAGAACTGTTTTTATGAAATGCCCATTAACAAAATACTAAACCAATCGAAAAAGTTTATTTGGGCATTACTCACACATTAAAAAAAAATTACAGATGGTGTTCGTGAATCTTCGATTTCCATCGTTCTGATAAAAAACAAATATTTTTATATAGATGAAAGAAGATTATTATGAGATATTAGGCATTAGTAAAGACGCTTCTTCGGCTGATATCAAAAAAGCATATCGAAAAAAAGCCATAGAATTCCACCCTGATAAAAATCCGGGTGATGCGAAGGCAGAAGAAATGTTCAAAAAGGCCGCAGAAGCTTATGAAGTTTTGAGTGACCCTAATAAAAAGGCTCGCTATGATCAATATGGTCATCAAGCATTTGGCGGTGCCGGCGGATTTAGCGGTGGCGGTATGAATATGGAAGATATTTTCAGCCAGTTTGGAGATATTTTTGGAGGTGCTTTTGGCGGGGGCGGCGGATTCTCCGGATTCTCCGGATTTGGCGGTGGCGGTCAACGCAGAATGAAAGGGAGTAATCTTCGCATACGAGTTTCACTCACACTTGAAGAAATCGCAAATGGCGTTGAGAAAAAAATTAAAGTAAAACGAAAAAAACAGGCACAGGGTACCACATATAAAACCTGTTCAACGTGTAATGGAAGTGGCCAGGTAACCCGCATTACAAACACCATTTTGGGAAGAATGCAAACTTCATCCCCTTGTAATTCCTGTGGTGGTTCAGGTCAAATTATTGATTCAAAACCACCCAACGCAGACGCAAGCGGAATGCTTGTGACCGAGGAAACAATCTCAGTTAAAATACCCGCAGGAGTTGTTGATGGAATGCAACTAAAAGTTTCCGGTAAAGGAAATGAAGCTCCCGGTAATGGTTTTGCAGGAGACTTACTAGTCGCTATAGAAGAAAAAGCACATCCCACATTACAAAGGGAAGGCGATAACCTGCATTATGATCTTTACATCAGTTTTTCTGAAGCAGCCCTTGGAACTTCTAAAGAAATAGATACTGTCACCGGAAAAGTGAGAATTAAAATAGATGAAGGCGTTCAAAGTGGCAAAATTTTAAGATTGAGAAATAAAGGAATACCCAGCATTAATGGTTATGGTTCCGGAGACCTTTTGGTTCACGTAAATGTATGGACGCCAAAATCACTTTCGAAAGAACAAAAAGAGTTTTTTGAAAAAATGGCAAACGACCCAAACTTTACACCAAAGCCGGAAAATGACGACAAATCATTTTTTGAAAAAGTAAAGGATATGTTTTCTTAAACTATCTGAGTTTAATTTTTTATTGTTATATTTGTTTATGGTTAAGTTTAATTAACCATATTTTTCTTTTTCATAGCAATTTTTTTTCCCATCCTATGTTCCTTTAACTTAGGGTGGGTTTTGTTTTTTTAACATACATATGTTTGTAACAGATTTAAAATTAATGATACAAATAGCTTCAAACAATCAACTTCATGAGTAACATTTTAGTAGCCAATCAAGTCACAAAAAACTACGGAAACTTCACGGCTTTAAATTCAATTTCAATCGAAGTGCCAACTGGAAGTATTTTTGGACTTTTAGGCCCCAATGGTGCCGGAAAAACTACATTCATACGCATCATTAACCAAATTACAATGCCAGACTCCGGCACCGTTTTTCTCGATGGGGAAGCACTTCAGCCACACCACATTCAGCAAATTGGCTACTTGCCCGAAGAAAGAGGACTTTACAAGTCAATGAAAGTGGGTGAACAGGCGTTGTATCTGGCACAGCTAAAAGGACTTTCTAAAGCGCAGGCAAAAGAACGACTCAAATATTGGTTTGACAGACTCGAAATTGGCAATTGGTGGGACAAAAAAATTGAAGAACTCTCCAAAGGGATGGCTCAAAAAGTGCAATTTATTGTAACTGTTTTGCACGAACCCAAATTGCTCATTTTTGATGAACCCTTCAGTGGGTTTGACCCGGTAAATGCCAACTTGATAAAAGATGAAATTCTCGAACTCAGAAATCAAGGAGCAACCATTATTTTCTCAACTCACAGAATGGAATCTGTTGAAGAACTCTGTGACCACATTGCTCTAATACACAATGCTAATAAAGTACTCGACGGTAAAGTAACCGACATCAAAAAAACTTATAAATCCAATACCTATGAAGTGGGTCTAAAAACCGAACATCCCGATAGTTTAAAGAATGATTTATCTCAAAAGTTTGAAGTAAGTCCTGCAACTTTTCAAACACTTGATGATGATTTAAAACTCAAAATTAAAATCGAACCCAATTCATCACCCAATGAGTTGATTAACTATTTAACGACAAAGGCTCAGATTAATCATTTTGTTGAAGTGATACCCAGTGTTAATGATATTTTTATTCAAACTGTTTCAAAATCATAGCTATGCAAAACTTACGACTCATTATAAAACGCGAATTCAACTCCAGAGTGCGCAACAAATCGTTTATAGTCATGACCATTCTGAGTCCGTTGATTCTAGTGGGAATGATTTTTTTAGTGGTTTTCTTAAGCGGGTTAAATAGTGAAGAAGTCAGAACGGTAGCAGTACTCGATGAAACGCAACTTTTTGCAGAAGCATTTGAAGACTCAGAAAATTTAAAATTCAAACAGTTAACAGATATTGAACTTGAATCAGCAAAAGCGATAAGTGAAACTAGCGAATATCACGGTTTATTATATATCCCTCAAACAGAAGATTTATCACAATTAGATAAAAACATTCAGTTTTTTATTGAGGGCTCACCTAATGTTTCAATCATACAATCCATTGAAAGGACTTTAAACACTACCCTCACCAATATTAAGTTGGAAAACGATGGTGTGGATTTGTTAAAAATTGAAACATCTAAAACCAATGTGGACATAAAAATTGAAAACTATCAGGGAGAACAAACCTCAAAAATGTCGAGTTGGATCAAAGCAATTTTTGGTGGTGCTGCGGGTTATTTATTGATGATGTTTATCATTATTTATGGGAATATGGTGATGCGTAGTGTCATTGAAGAAAAAACAAACCGCATTATTGAAATTATAATTTCCTCTGTAAAACCGTATCATTTGATGATGGGAAAAATTATTGGAACTTCTCTGGCAGGAGTTACGCAATTTCTTATTTGGGTGGTTTTGGGTGGAATTTTGATGGTAATTGCAACCAGTGTTTTTGGTCTCAACTTAGAGCCATCAACCATGCCAAGTCAGGAAATGATGGATCAGGCAAACGCTTCAGGAATGCAAGCAGTGCTTTATGATATTGCTAGATTACCCATTGCAACATTAATTTTTTCTTTTTTAATATTTTTTATTGGAGGGTATTTTCTATACAGCTCCATTTATGCAGCCATTGGAGCAGCAGTTGATAACGAAACAGACACTCAGCAATTTATGTTCCCCATAATTATTCCTTTGATGCTGGCAATGTATGTTGGTTTTTTTGCTGTGATTGAAAATCCTCACGGTTCAGTTGCTGTCATTTTCTCACACATTCCCCTCACTTCACCCATTGTTATGCTAATGCGCATACCCTTTGGAGTGCCTTGGTGGGAAATTTTAATTTCTATGTTGCTCTTATTTGCTACATTTGCTTTGGTCGTTTGGTTCGCCGCAAAAATTTACCGTGTTGGTATCTTGATGTATGGTAAAAAACCCACTTACAAAGAGTTGTACAAATGGCTGAAATATTAAAAAAATTATGGAAAACAAGCTAGAAAACGTAAAAGATGCAATTCCCAATTCTTTTTGGAACACTTTTAATGATTTTCTACAATTTGAACTCATTCGCTTTGGCAATGAAAGTAATGCTATCGTCATCACGGTGGGACTCCTATTATTACTTATTACCTCACTATTTTTAGTAAAAATTATCCTTCGACTCATCCGTAAAGTCTATACCCGTAAACTTGATCCGGATGAGAAATTGCGTTTTCTGGGCGCTTTTAATTTTATAGGGTACTTGGTGTACATTCTTGTTTTTGTTTCCGTTTTAAGCTCTGCAGGCATTGATATCACATTGCTATTAACAGCAACTGCTGTGATTTTTATTGGTCTGGGACTTGCGATGCGCGAAATTTTCCAGGACATCATTGGCGGTATTTACATCATCCTGGATAAATCTGTTCAGGCCGGGGATATTATTGAAGTCAATGGTATTGTGTGCAAAGTTTTTGACACCAAACTGCGCACCACAAGAGCCGTTTCCAGAGATGAAAAAGTGATTGTTATTCCCAATCATAAGTTTGTAACAGACAATGTGATTAATTATACCCAAAACTACAAAAATACACGGCAATCAGTTAGTGTAAGAGTTGCTCTCGATGCAGATGTTGAACTGGTTAAGCAAATCCTCATAGACGCAGCCATGTCGCAAAAGAAAATACTAAAAACCCCTGAACCCTTTGTGTTTTTTGAAGACTTTGGCGAATATGCACTTCATTTTGGAGTTTACTTTTTCATTTCAGAAAGCTTTAAAGAGCCAAAAATTAAAAGTGATTTGCGATTTACAATCGAAAAAGAATTTAGAAAAAACAAGATTAAATTTCCCTATCCACAACGAGATATTCATATCAAAGAGAATTCAAACTCAAAATAAAAAGTATTCACATCATGCCAAAAATTTTAATCATTGAAGACGAGGCCGCCATCAGAAGAGTTTTAGTAAAAATTTTAACTGAAGAAAGTGAAAGCAATCAGGTTTTTGAAGCCCAAGACGGTCTCACCGGAATGGAGCTCATCAAAAATGAAGATTTTGACCTCATCCTTTGTGATATTAAAATGCCAAAAATGGATGGGGTAGAAGTTCTGGAAGCGACCAAAAAAATTAAACCAGAAATTCCTATGGTGATGATTTCCGGTCACGGTGACCTGGATGTGGCAGTAAATACAATGCGCCTTGGTGCCTTTGATTATATTTCAAAACCCCCGGACCTCAATCGCTTGCTAAATACTGTGCGCATTGCCCTGGATAGAAAAGAGCTCGTGGTTGAAAATAAGCAACTCAAGAAAAAGGTCAGTAAAAATTATGAAATGGTGGGGGAGTCAAAAGCGATTCAACATATCAAAGATATGATTGAAAAAGTGGCACCCACAGAAGCCCGTGTGCTCATAACAGGACCCAACGGCACCGGAAAAGAACTCGTAGCCCACTGGATTCATGAAAAAAGCGAACGGTCTAAAGGTCCTATGATAGAAGTCAATTGTGCAGCCATCCCGCCGGAGTTGATAGAAAGTGAACTTTTTGGACACATCAAAGGGGCGTTTACATCAGCCATCAAAGACCGCGCAGGTAAATTTGAAGCTGCAAATGGAGGCACACTTTTTCTAGACGAAATAGGGGATATGAGCCTAGCCGTGCAAGCAAAGGTATTGCGAGCACTTCAGGAAGGAAAAGTACAGCGTGTGGGAAATGACAAGGACATCAAAGTAGATGTCAGAGTCGTTGCCGCAACCAACAAAAACCTGAAAGAGGAGATTAAAGAGCACCGTTTCAGAGAGGATTTATACCATCGTTTGGCAGTGATTTTAATTGAAGTCCCTTCATTAAATGACCGCAGAGACGACATCCCTTTATTAATAGATTTCTTTACAGACAAAATTTCCCAAGAACAAGGCACCGCTAAAAAAGAGTTTAGCAAACAAGCCATCAAACTCCTTCAGGCCTATGACTGGACCGGGAATATCAGAGAATTGCGCAATGTGGTTGAAAGATTGATTATCCTTGGCGGTAAAGAAATCACAGAAGAAGATGTAAAACTATTTGCAACTAAATAACTAATTACAAAACTTTCTTATCTTTAGAAATTCAAGCAAATTCTAAAAATGAATAATATCAATCTTCAGCAATTTAAAATTACAAAACCTGTTTCAATCAAAGACCTGCCCACAAGCTTTCCGCTTGAAGCATCCAAAAAGAAAATAGAAAAAGAACTCAAAAAAACCAGACGCAAATTGGGCGAACTTCAAAATACCCAATATGCACATGGGAAGTATGGTGTGTTGGTTTGTTTACAGGCCATGGATACCGCAGGAAAAGACAGCCTCATCAGGGAAGTTTTTAAAGATTTTAACGTGCGTGGTGTAGAAAATCATAGTTTTAAAACCCCCTCTCAAAAAGAATTGCGTTATAATTATTTATGGAGGCATCAGGTAGCACTCCCTCAAAGAGGAAAATATGCCGTGTTTAACCGCACCCACTATGAAAATGTGCTTGTAACCCGTGTGCATCCACATTATATTCTTAACGAAAACATTCCCGGTATTGAAACTGTCGATGATATTGATGATGCTTTTTGGGAAAAACGTTTTGAACAAATCAATAATTTTGAAAAAACCGTTTCCGAAAACGGAACCATCATTATTAAATTCTTTCTCAATATTTCCAAAGAAGAACAAAAATTCAGGCTGTTAAGACGTCTCGACAAACCCAATAAAAACTGGAAATTTTCTCCCGGTGACCTTAAAGAACGCAAGCTTTGGGACACCTATATGAACTATTATGAAGAAATTTTCAACAAATCATCAAAAGACCACGCGCCCTGGTATTGCATACCTGCAGATGATAAGGAAACTGCCCGATTACTGGTAGCAAAAATTCTTCTCAACACGATAGAAGCATATACAGACATAGTTGAACCCGAATTACCTGATGAACTAAAAGCCCAAATCCCTGATTATATCAAGCAATTGGAAAATGACTAGGACCTCTATGACACCAAAAACATTTGTGAACACACTCTCAATACTGCACCTTGCTTTTTTTGCGAGTATGTTGGGTTTTGCAATGATAGTTTATATAATAATTCAAAACCATACACTTGATATGGAAACTATCGACACTACATTTATTGTGGTTGTTTTATTCTTAACTTTATTTGGTGTGTTTGGAGGAAACATGATTAAGAATAATGTTTTGACAACAGCACATTCAAAAAACAGCTTACGCGAAAAGCTGAGCGTATATCAATCCGCTAGCCTCATTAGATATGCGACTCTGGAAGCACCGGCACTATTTGCAATAGTTTCTTATTTTTTAACGGAACAATTTTTATTTTTACTCATTGCTTTGGCAATTATGTTTTACTTTTTTTCTCTTAAACCCAATAAATTAAAAATTGGCTCAGAACTTCGGTTAAATAGAGAGGAACAGATGCAATTCAATAAAGAAAATCAAGAATTAAATTAATTTACTTATGAAAAAATTACTCATTATTCCATTTGCACTTTTACTGTTTTGGACTGCTCATCCGCAAAAAGTAAATGAGGAAGACTCCATAATGCTTCGAAAAATTTATGATGAAGCACTTGTTAATGGAAAGAGTTATGAATGGCTCAGGCACATCACAAAAAATATCGGTCATCGCCTCTCGGGCTCAGTGGGAGCTGAAAGAGCGGTTGAATATACAAAACAAGAACTTGATCAACTCAACTTGGATAAGGTCTGGCTACAGTCAGTTATGGTTCCCAAATGGGTGAGAGGCATCAAAGAATATGCATACATAGAAACCTCTCCGGGAAATACTACCGTTGTAAACATCAGAGCACTGGGTGGTTCCACCTCTACACCCCAAGGCGGACTTAAAGCAGGTATCATTGAAGTACAGGGTATTGAGGGCTTGAAAAAATTGAATCGAAGTGATGTAGAGGGTAAAATTGTGTTTTTTAATAAAGCCATGGATCCACGGTTTATTGAAACCTTTGGCGATTATGGAAACACCGTGAGTCAGCGTTCCAGCGGGGCCTATGAGGCATCAAAATTAGGTGCTGTTGGGGTGATTGTGCGTTCAGTAACATTAAAAGAGCACGAAACCCCACATAGTGGAGGTATGTCATACAGAGACCTCCCCTTAGATCAATACATTCCGGCAGCAGCCATTAGCACTACACACGCAAATGTTTTAAGCAGTATGCTCAAATTACAACCCGATTTGCAATTTTATTTTAACCAAACCAGCAAAATGATGCCCGATGTAGAGTCTCATAATGTTATTGGAGAGATTAAAGGAAGTGTTCACCCTGAAAGAATTATTGTGGTTGGTGCACATCTTGACTCCTGGGATTTGGGCGAAGGAGCTCATGACGATGGAGCCGGCGTGGTTCAATCGATGGAAGTGATGAGAATGTTGAAAGAGCTCAATTACAAGCCCAAACATACCATCAGGGTTGTGCTGTTTATGAATGAAGAAAACGGTACAAGAGGTGCCAGAAAATATGCAGAAGAAGCAGACAAAAATACAGAACCACACATTTTTGGAATTGAAAGTGATGCCGGTGGTTTTTCTCCCCGTGGTTTTTCATTTGCTTGCTCTGACGAGGAGTTGGCCTATTTAAAGCAATGGCAACCACTTTTTGAACCCTATCTGGCCAATTTATTCGTAAAGGGGTTTAGTGGTGTGGATATCAGACCCCTTGAAAAAGAAAACAATATTATGACCGGCTTAAAAGTAGATTCACAACGCTATTTTGACATCCACCACGCAGAAACGGATGTCTTAGAACTGGTGAGCAGAAGAGAGCTGGAACTGGGTGCCGCCGCCATGACATCGATTATTTATCTAATTGATAAGTATGGAACTGTGAATTATCCGGTGGAATAAAATCTAAATTTCAAACAAGATTAAACACCCTTGTATATCTTTTATGAGGGTGTTTTTCTTTTAAACGGATACACCATCTGCCCTGTAAAATCTTCGGGAAAGTCCTCATCGTTGTGAAATCCTAGCTCAATATCTCTTCCGTCATTAGGCACATAAGCAGTTTTAAACAAATAATCCCAGATACTTAAAGTAAGGCCAAAATTCATTCCATAAGGGTGTTCTTTGGGCAATTGCTTACTGTGGTGCCAGATGTGCATTTTTGGATTGTTAAAGATATAACCAAAAATACCATAACTCCAGCCCACATTGGCGTGATTGAGGTGCCCCACCAAGACGGTAAACATATGAACCACAAAAAACTCCTGTATGCCAAAACCAATCATCGCCAGCGGCACATACTGAACGGTTTTATAAAAAATACTTTCCATAAAATGAAACCGAAACTGCGCTGCAAATCCCATTTCCTTCACACTGTGATGCACTTTGTGAAATTGCCAAAGCCACGGGCGTTTGTGCAATTGCCGGTGCACATTCCATTGAATAAAATCGGCGATGATAAACATGATGAGTAGTTGTGACCACGCAGGAAGGCTCTGCACATTAATGGCCACCAGATTGGTAATGCCAAAGAGCCCCAAGAAATCATTAAATAGCTCGACCCCAACATTGGAAATAGCATTATAGCCTACCAACGAAAAAATGAAAAAATTAAACACAATATAAAAGCTATCAAGCCAGAACCCACGCCTGAATATTTTTTGATTCTTACGCCAGGGAATGATGATTTCAATCACCCAAACAAGAAGAGATAAGGCAATCAACCAATAAAAATAATTGGTCCACGAGGGGTTTGAAATTTCACTAATCAAATAATGATAATAATCTGAAAAGGAATTTTTAGCAATGTGGATGTATTTTTCCATAGTATTTTAATTACGCAAAGCTACCCAAACCGGTTTTTTCTGTAAGTAACATCTGTTACACTGGCTTACTCAATTTTTGAGTCCAAATCTGCAATAGTGTTTGTGATAAATCTGACAACTTGATAGTAAAACTCAGGATGAATGTATTCAAACTCATCTGAAGGCATGTGATATCCGGGATGATCTTCCACACCAAAATACAAAAATGGGATGTTGTTCCTGTAAAAATGAAAATGGTCAGATTGGGTACTCCAGTCGTCTTTTCCGTCCAGGCCATCGTGGCCTAAAGTAAATTTTATAGGAATGGTATTTTGTGGAATATCGGAAAAGTACTTTTTCAGGGAAGGGGTATATCGGGTGCCACAGATGTAAATTTCGTTGTTTTCGTTCCGGCTAATCATATCCATATTGATGTTAAGTAAAATGTTTTTATCGCCTTTGTTTTCAACAAAATGTTTTGCTCCCTGAAGACCGAGCTCTTCAGCGTCAAGCGCAATAAAAAGGAGGGTGTTTTTGGGTGGATTTTCTTTAAAATACTTGGTCATTACCAAAAGGGCAGCAACCCCTGAAGCGTTGTCATCAGCCCCATTATAGATGGAGTCGTTTTCAATTGCTTTTCCAATGCCCACATGGTCATAGTGGGCAGTAATGGCAATGAAATTGTCAGGATTTTCAGTGCCTTTAATGGTGGCAATACTATTGACAGCATCAAAAGAAGTACCTCTTCTTTCAAAAGAAAAGGGTTGCAGTGTCACTTCCAGTCCTTGTGAAAGAAACTCATCTATAATATAATTGCGAGCTGCAAGATTTCCGGGTTCACCGGTTCTTCTGCCTTGAAGCTCGTCTGATGATAAATAAGCGAGGTGATGTAAAAGAGCTTCTTTTGAAATAAGTTCAACAGTCTCCTTAGAACTTGTGTGTGTCTGATGTGAGGTAGTATTCAGATTTAATGGGAGTGAAGCGGGTAATGTTTGCCCAAAGATAAAACCCGGAGCAACTATAAAAAGAATCAAAAAACGAACGGTATTAATCATACTTTCAGCATTAAAATGAGTCCTCAAAAATACAAATTTTGAGGGCATGTTTTTTTTATCATTTTTTGAATAAAAAGAGCGTTAAGAATCGTCCTGTTTTTTTCTTGTAGTCTTTGTATTCAGGAAATCGTTCCACAAGTTTTTGCTCTTCATAGTGTGTTTTGAAATAGAAAAAAAGCAAGAAAACTGCAGCTAGTGCCAGTTTGTATCCGGAACCTAAAAGCAGACCTAAAGAAAAAGCACCGCCAATAATCGCTGTATAAATGGGGTGTCTGGAAATTTTAAAAACACCGTTTGTGATTAATTGTGAATTCTTAACGGGTGTGGGAAAAGGGGAGAGGTTTTTATTAAGCTGAAGGAAGGCTGTGAGTAAAAAAATAATACTCAAAAGGAGTAGGGCAATACTTAGGCTTTCTATATATTTGGGAATAGAAAATTGAAATGTTTTAATTTCAAAGAGAAACAAGACAAACAGAATAAACTGAATAAGTACATAAACACTATCAGTAGCAGATATTTTCATTTATTGAATGCATTACAAGGAAATTTATTTTCAAAGATACGTGTTTAATTGAGTGTATTAAGCAGGTCTGTTTTTATAATCCTATTTTTTAGGGAGAAAATTGTGGAGTGACCCATGAAAGCAATCAGGATAAAACCCATAAAAAAAATAACTTACATTCAACTATTGTTGTTGCATCTTGGTATAGCGTTGGCGGTCTATCTATTTCCGTTTTTATCGCAGTTTATTTTTTTGGCAATCTGTGGTTTTTTCTTTTTTTTAATTGTTACAAAGGGAAATAAAAACGATGAGGCCTTACTGGCAGCAGCATACATCACGGGGGCCGAATTGTTTTTTAGAATGACAGGAGGTATGTTTTTTTATGAATCAGGGAAATATCTCGTGATACTTTTTTTATTGATGGGCATTTTTCTCAATGGTACTTCTAAAAAAACCATTCCTTACTGGTTGTATCTTTTCTTATTAGTTCCCGGTATCTTGTTTTCTGCGATGAACCTTAATTATGATACTAACATTAGGACGACCATCGCTTTTAATTTAAGTGGTCCTGTTACTGTGGGGATTGTTGGAATCTATTGTTTTTACAGAAAAATAGGTGCCCAAAGAATCCATCATATTTTTTTAGCCATTATGCTGCCCATTATAACCTTGACATTTTACCTTTTTGTTTATACACCCAGCATTAGAGATTCCTTAAGCGGAACAGCATCAAATTTTGCGGCTTCCGGCGGATTTGGACCCAATCAGGTAGCAACTATTATGGGGTTGGGGGCCATTATTTTGTTTATCAGGCTCTTTACAATTAAAAGCAGGTTGGTCAATTTCATTGATTTGTTCTTGTTGGCCTGTGTTTGTTACAGAGGACTCGTTACTTTTTCAAGAGGAGGAATGATTACAGCACTTATTTGTTGTATCGCTTTTTTTATTATTTACTTTTATATGTCTGATGCCTTTACAAAGGCTAAACTCCTGCCAAAAATTGTAGGTATTATAGGCATATTATTCATAACGTGGCTTTTCACGTCCATACAAACCCTTGGCTTACTCGACAAACGCTACAACAATCAGGACGCTGCCGGTAGGGTCAAACAGGATGTGACAACCGGAAGAGCAGAGCTTATGGCAACTGAGCTTGATGCATTTTTTGGTGCTCCATTAACCGGAGTGGGAATTGGAAAAATTAAAGAATACAGGGAAGAAAAAACCGGAGTTTCAATTGCTACTCACAACGAGTTGAGTCGTATTATTTCTGAACACGGTGTGCCTGGTTTGATTGCTTTATTCATTCTTGCGGCAAGTCCGCTTTTTTATTGGCTTGCTTACAAACCAAATGTTTATTTTTTTGCGTTTTATTTCTTTTGGTTACTCACCATAAGCCATTCCTCAATGCGATTGGCTGCACCGGGCTTTATTTATGGATTGTGCCTGCTATACATTATACATGAAAAAAATACTCTACATAGGAAACCGGCTAAAACACGATAAAGTGACCATCACTTCAGTGGATACTTTGGGGATGTTCCTTAAAAGGGAAGGTTTTGAAGTGCACACTTCTTCCTCAGTAAAAAATAAATACTTTAGACTGTTAGATATGTGTCTGGCAGTTTTAAAGCACAGGAAAGAAATTGATATTGTTCTTATCGATACCTATAGCACCAAAAACTTTTACTATGCAATTGCAGTTGCATGGTGCTGTAAAAGGGTTAACATACCTTATATTCCAATACTAAGGGGGGGCAATTTGCCTGAGCGCTTGCAAAAGGATAAAAAAAAATGTGATTTTTTATTTAATAATGCACACATCAACGTGTCACCATCACACTACTTACAAGAAGTCTTTTTACAATTTGGCTATAAAAATGTAGTGTGTATTCCCAATAGTATCGAAATCAAAAATTACCAATTCAATCAGCGTCCTGTAAAACCATATCTTTTATGGGTTCGCTCTTTTGCGAAAATCTACAATCCTTTGCTTGCCCTTCAGGTTTATGAAAAACTGCTTCATCAGCATCCCGACGCGACACTTTGTATGGTGGGTCCTGAAAAAGATGGCTCTTTGGCGAGGTGTAAAAAATATGCAAAAGATCAAAATCTTCCTGTAGAATTCACAGGAAAGTTATCAAAACAGGAGTGGATAGAACATTCAAACGGATTTTCAATATTTATAAACACCACCAATTTTGACAATACCCCTGTAAGTGTCATTGAAGCCATGGCACTGGGATTGCCAGTGGTATCTACTAATGTGGGCGGAATCCCTTATTTACTTGATGATGGAAGCGATGCATTGCTGGTAGAACCTAATTCTGTTGATGCTTTTTTGAAAGCACTCAATGACTTATTTAGAAACCCAAAAAGGGTATCTTCACTTACTGAAAACGCAAGAAAAAAAGCAGAAAGTTTTGACTGGGAAAAAGTTAAATACCAATGGTTTGATATTTTAAAATAACTTGTTGTATTTTTAAATCCCAAATTTATGATCATGACAAAGTCATCAAAAATCCATTTTGAGGTTTCAGAGCGGAAGGTCTTGCTGCGCATCCTGGATATCGTAACGGTACTTTTGATGCTCTATGGAATGGGGGTTATTTTTTCATTTGATTATGTGACCATATCTGCAGAAAGGTGGCAGTGGTTGATTGTTCTTGCCTTATACATTTCTGTTTTTGGAACCGTTTTTGAGTTGTATGACTTGCAAAAGGCAAGTAAAGTGGATGTTGTTTTTAAGAACATTGTATTAACAAGTTCCATCACCGTTTTATTCTATTTGCTAACACCCTTTTACACGCCTCAATTACCGGGAAACAGACTTCAAATTATTTATTTATTCATTGCCATTATCCTTGCTTTATTTCTCTGGCGACTGGCTTATATAATGCTCATTTCAACCCCCCGTTTTTATAAACGTATATTGATTATAGGTAATGTGAGTATTGTTAAATTAATGAAAGATGCTATAGAAAAGTCTGACCCCAACTACAAAGTCATTGGTTTTGTAAATACCGGTAAAGAATCATCAGAATCACTTGATTTTCTTCAATTCACTTCCGGTGACATCAAACGCATCATTCAGGAGAACGCTATTTCAGAGATTATAGTAGCCGGTAGCTTCTCAAAACGCATTTCACTTCCGGTTTATACCCAGTTACTTGATTTATTAGAAAAGGGGTTTCCAATTAAAGAGTATACACAAGTGTATGAAGATTTGACACAACGCGTACCGGTGCATCATGTTGATAAGGATTTTTTTAGGTACTTTCCCTTTAGCCGAAGCAATCAAAATAAGCTATACTTATTTTTTCATCGCTTTATGGATATTTTTATTGCCTCTGTTGGTCTTGTTCTGGGAGTTGTGGTAATTCCCTTTATCTTTCTTGGAAACCTTATAGGAAACCGGGGCTCATTACTTTATTTTCAGGAACGGGTGGGAAAAAATGGAAAAACGTTTTTCATCATAAAACTACGTAGTATGGTAAAAAATGCCGAAGAAGATGGAGCTGTTTGGGCTACAAAAGATGATATGCGGGTCACAAAATTTGGACGATTTTTAAGAAAAACACGTCTTGACGAAGTACCACAATTTATAAATGTCCTTAAAGGGGATATGAGTATTATTGGTCCTAGGCCGGAAAGACCTGTTTTTGTAAAAGAACTCTCAAAAGAAATTCCATTTTATGAAATCAGACATATTATCAAACCCGGGCTTACAGGTTGGGCTCAAGTAAAGTGTGAATATGCTTCATCAACAGAGGACACACTGGAAAAACTTCAGTATGACCTGTATTACATAAAAAAGCGAAGTTTATTCCTGGACCTAAACATCCTGATAAAAACTTTTAGTACGATTATATTTTATAGAGGGTATTGACATACAATTATTTATGTTTTAAAAGAACGAAAAAAGAAACTTAGTGATTGTTAAATTTTGTACAAAAGCTTGATGGAATGTATTTTTTTACTAAATTAGTGATTGTTAATTTAAATCCCCTGCCTATTCAACATAGCTACTTTAATTAATTAAATTTTAATTTAATTTTAATTCCATTTGTATTATGGCTAGAGCTATGTTTGACTACACCAAGGCTGTTCTTGCAAAGGTTAGTTTTGACGCTAATCTCTTTTGTAAAGAATTACAAAAAGCACTCAAAAGGCTTCTTCCTTACGAAATTGAAGAATTGAAAATTTGGGTAAATTCACTTGTTAAAGAGAATCCTAACCTTAACCAATGTCTTATTTATTTGAAACCTTAGTTCTCAATAGAGGCTTCCTGAATTGTTATTAAATCAATAACTTGAGGTTAGTTTTAAGTGTTAATGAAATTTGTATCCCATTTTTGTGATAACTTTTTAGGAAGCTCTATTTTTTACCCACAGGACTTATAATTTTCACGTCCTGAAAAGCAATAGCACCTCTCACCACCCCTGAAATCACATCATACAAGGCATCTACAATTTGTGGTTTAAGTCGGCTTTTATGCTGAAGAATACTTACTTCTCTCGCCGGGGAGGGCTCCTTGAAATGTTTTAAATAACGCATTTCCTTTTCTTTGATGTCTAAGGTGTGCAAGTAGGGCAATAAAGTCATTCCCAAGCCTTCATTTGATAATTTGATGAGGGTTTCAAAACTACCGCTCTCCAGCTGAAAATGTTCCTGCTCAGTACCTTTAGTAGCTTTACATAAATTAATCACACCATCCCTGAAGCAGTGACCGTCTTCTAATAATAAAATATCCTCAATATCCAGGTCTTCAATAACAATGGATTTGTTTTGAAACAATCTGTGGTTTTCAGTGATATAGGCTACAAAGGGTTCATAATAGAGCACTCTTTCAGTGATGTTTTCATTTAATAGAGGTGTTGCTGCAATAGCAGCATCCAAATTTCCCTCTTGCAGCCTCTGAATGCACTCATCTGTATTGAGTTCCTCAATTTTTAATTTTACTTTGGGATACCTGTTTGTAAAGGCTTTTAGAAACATGGGTAACAAGGTGGGCATCACAGTGGGTATGATACCCAGTTTGAATTCACCGCCAATAAATCCCTTTTGTTGATCAACAATGTCCTGCATTCTCTCAGCTTCATTGACAATGTTTCTTGCTTGTTCAATAATGATGGTGCCTATATCTGTTAGCTTCAATGGCTTTGTACTTCGGTCAAAAATCAAAATATCCAGCTCTTCTTCCAGCTTCTGAATTTGCATACTGAGTGTGGGCTGCGTGACAAAGGTTTTTTCTGCTGCCTTGGTGAAGTTTTTGTGCTCGGCAACCATTAAAACATATTTCAACTGTGTGATGGTCATGGTATGTGTTTTGTTGATGTAAATATAAGAATATTATAAGAATATCTTATTCACTTTTTTAAGCGAATTGTATCTTAAATCAACCCTCTGGCTTTAATTTCCAGGTATTTATTGATGGTATTTATGCTCAGGTCTTCAGGAGCTGTTAAAATAGACTGTATGCCATACTTATGTAGTTCATTAACAATGAGTTTTTTCTCAAAAGCAAACTTCTCTGCGATGGTTTTATCAAAGATTTCTTTGGTGGTTTTTGCATTAGAATGGAGGAGTGATTTTAATTCGGTGTTTTCAAAAAAGATAACCACTAGCAGGTGATGTTTGGCTATGGCAATTAAATATGGGAGTTGTCGATGCAATGCATCCATCGTTTCAAAATTTGTGTAAAGAAGTAATAAACTGCGTTGTTTGACCATTCGTTTAATATCTACATAAAGCCTTAAAAAATCACTTTCTGAATAATCTGTTTCTATGTTATAGAGTGTTTCTAAAATGAGCTGCATTTGTGATTTTCTACGATCGGCAGCGACTTTGTTTTCAACTTTCCGTGAAAACGTAAACATACCGGCCTTGTCATTTTTTTTCATTACAATGTTGGAAATGGCAAGGGTTGAATTAATCGCATAATCGAGTAATGATAACCGGTTAAATGGCATTTTCATAACCCTCCCGGTATCAATTATGGAATATACCGGCTGTGATTTTTCATCTTGATACTGATTGACCATTACTTGGTTGCGTTTGGCTGTTGCCTTCCAGTTGATATTGCGCACATCATCACCGGGGACATAATTTTTGATTTGCTCAAATTCAAGGGTGTGCCCAATTCGCCTTATTTTTTTTAAGCCATAATTTTTTAGCCTGTTTGTAAAGGCAATAAACTCATATTTTTTCAGCTGTAAAAAAGAGGGATAATTGGGAACCATAGCCCCGGTGGCATACATTTGTTTTCTAGAGATAAACTTTATGGGCGACTGACTATAAACATTCAAATGACCAAAGTGATATTCTCCTCTCGATGTAGGCCTTAGGGTGTATGTGAGTTTCTTTTCTTCAGCCGGTTTTAGGGTTGTAGTGATTAAAAAATCCCTTATTTGAAGTTGAACCGGAAGTTCGTCTATCACTTTAATACTACAAGTGTAAGTATTTGTATTTGAAATTATTATTTCAATTGTATTGTCATCACCATTTGAAAGTTTTTCAGGGAGCGTCCTGGTTGCATAAATCCCATTTTTGTTTCGAAACAACAACCAGATGTCAACTATAAAAACAACCACAAATCCGTAAAAAAGCAATTTTGCCAACCAGAGCAAATTTTGAAAAAAATAGGCCGTGACAAACAAGATTACAATCCCAAAAAAGAGTGTAAAAAACCTTTTTTCCAGATAGGTATGTTTTAAAATGGTTTTCATACTTATGGTTGTTTATCTGGGGATTTCAATGGTTTCAAATATCTGTTGAACCACTTTGTCTGTTGTTAATCCTTCCATTTCCCTTTCCGGGGTGAGCATGAGTCGGTGACGTAACACGGCCGGGGTAGTTTTTTTAATATCATCAGGAGTTACAAAGTCACGTCCCTGCATTGCTGCAAGAGCCTTCGCTGTATTCATGATTGCTATGGATGCTCTTGGAGAAGCGCCTAAATACAAATTGGCATTGTTGCGGGTATTGTTTACAATGGAAGCTATGTAGCGCAATAAGTTATCTTCTATTATAATCTGCCTAATAATATTTTGATAATCAGCTATTTGTTTGGCGTTCAAAACGCTTTGTATTTCATTAAGCGCTTTTGCCTCTTCTTTTTTGTGATGGTTCATTAGTATGTGAAATTCATCATCAATTGAGGGATAATCCACAGTAATTTTAAACAAAAAGCGATCGAGTTGGGCTTCAGGCAACGCATAGGTTCCCTCTTGCTCTATGGGATTTTGAGTTGCAAATACTAAAAATGGCGCCTGCATTTCATACATGATACCATCCATGGTAATTTGCCGTTCTGCCATCACTTCAAATAGCGCCGCCTGCGTTTTTGCAGGAGACCGGTTAATCTCATCAATCAATATGATGTTTGAAAAAACAGGGCCTTTTTTAAACTCAAAGGCATTGGTTTTCACGTTAAAAATCGAGGTCCCCAAAATGTCACTGGGCATCAGGTCTGGTGTAAATTGAATCCTGCTAAAACCAACATCCATAGTTTTTGCCAGTAGTTTTGCAGAAATGGTTTTGGCGACTCCGGGTGCTCCTTCGATAAGTGAATGCCCATTTGCCAAAATGGAGACGATAAGCATCTCAATCATATCATCCTGACCCACAATGACTTTTCCTATTTCTTCCTTGATTTTTTTAACAGATGCCTGAAGGTCTTTCAGGTCTATTCTGTTATTAAACTCCAGTGGGTTCTCGTTGTGTTCTTCGTTTTGTTCCATAGCGCTATTTTAATGTTCAAATTTTTCTAGTTCTTTATTGAGTGTAATCAAATCTTCTTCCGTATGAAAGGGTTTTTGTTTGAGTTCATTAATCAAATGGATTAATGCAATGACACTTTCTTTGCTTTTCCCATTCTTTTGCGCAAGCTTTTCAGCAAAGGAAATGTCAATTTTTTGTGTATCTACATAGAATTTAGACCGAACCCTTTCCAGAAAATAGGTGATTTTCTTGTTGATAATGTTGGTGTAATTTCTATTCTGAAAATAAAGGTCTCCAATGGTTTTGGTAAATTCAACAGTGGTGTTTTCAAGTGGATTTATAACAGGGATGATGCGTTGCAATCGTTTTCCCTTAAAAACTACAAATAAAATAATTCCAAAAACCGTTAAATAGTAAGCCCATTTAAGTGAACCTTCACTCAATATATACCGCATGGGTGTTTCTATATATCTTCTTCCGGATTTATAATATTCATCCCATAAAAGGCTTTCTGTTTCAAAATGAGAAAGCACTTGTGCAGCATACGTTTCATTGCCATTGAGCAAGTAATAATTTGAAAATGCCTGAGGAAGGGTGTGTATATAAAAATACCCATCGCCCCTAGGAATTTTTATAAAATTGATTTGTTCATCAGGAACGAGTCCATCGTTTTCATCTTCTTCTTCAGAAATGAAATAACCCAACGCAATGGTGTTTAAAGTGTCAATCTCTGTAAAATAGGTTTTATAGACACCTCTTTTATAGGTGCCGTACTGGTTTTCAAAAGCAGGCGAATATAAGTAGGCTTTATTCTCTATTTCCCTATACACATTTTCAGTAAAGGTTTGAAACTTTAAGCTGTCACTCAAATCCCCGTAAATGTATGAAGCTGAAATAAATGCACTATTTCCTTCTTCAACAAAATCCATAAGTGCAGTAGTTTCTTCTGTATCAAAATACAAATTGTTATTGATAAAGATGTATGACTTTGTACCCTCTGTTGCTACTGTAGGCGCATCTCCAAGCAAGAAGGTATAAGGTGATTCATTCACAGCGATTATTTCATCGACCTGCATCAGGTCCTGTAGCTCCCGGTGCATCACATAGCAACCAAAAGGAATTTTGTCTTGTGCAGTATAACTGGGTCTCCAGTTGACCGGTTGTGGCCTCATGATTTCAATAACAATGATTAATATTAAAAAAGCACCAAAAAGGCTTAGTATGTTTTTTGAACGCTTATCCATTTTTTTCAATGTTGTTTAATAAATTATTGAATTGCAAATGGACTCCTTCAAAAGCAGCTTCGTCAATAGTAAATTCACCATACCAAACATAATCAAAAAGGTAGGCTGCTCTGTCAAATTCCTTTTTTAAACCGCTGTCCTGTAGTTCTTTTTTATAGTCTGAATTTGTTTTTTCATAATGCCAGGCAATCATTCCACGGTTACTTAGGGACTGCAGTACTTTGAGGTGTAAATACCTGATGGCAAATCGGTAGTTTTTGTTTTTAACAGCCTCTAATAGTAAGCTGTCAAGATCGGTCTTTTCCAGCGTTTCTTCCTGTAGGTTCCAGTTGTTTATCGTGGCTTCGGGCTTTCTAAAGGTGGAAATTTCTTTGCCAAAGAGTAGTTTGATGATTACAAACAGTGCACCGGCGGTCATCAACACATAAAAAATAATTTCAAAGGTTTTAATGATACCCGGATTCACCTCAAAACCAAATAGTTCAGAAAGCATATTAAAAAACCAATTAAAAAACCGACTGATAAAGTTTTGTGATACACCTTCCATATCCTCATATTCAAAGTCTCTTCCGCTATACTTTTCATTAAAGTTTTCGGCGAAAGCCTTTTCCTGATAGACATTGTGCTCCACATTGATTGACAGGCTATCCTGCTGAAAAGCAAAATGAACCTGACTCATAAAGAGGGAAATAAATAGTAAAATTTTAATCTTCATGAATTCCAATCTGTTCTATTTTACTGCGTGTGTTGTAGTTGTATTTTTCCTCGTGAATGGAAAAGTACAACATTCCGTTTGAAAATTGTTGTAAGGTATTTGACAATATGGTTGCCACAATAATCATAAAAAAGGTGAAGGTGAATATGATAGTAGCAAACACAGATTCTGAAACATCGATGTTGGTATCAACAGCGTGAAAAACATAAATACCCGTCAATATGCCCGGAACCAAATAAACGGCCCCCAGAACCACCATCACGATTAAACCCATTATAAAATTGATGCCAATGCACTTCCAATAGTTTGTAGTAAGTAAATTGAGTCCTTCACCAAGTGCATTTGACGGAGAACGATCTTCATAAATCATCGCCATAAATGAAAGGCCAATCCAGGCATTAAAGGAATAAATCATTAGGTAATAAGCAAAAATCCCAATAATGGGTATAAGGCTTATAACAAATCCTGTAATGATAAATACAATATACAATGCCGCCATTAGCAATACAAAAATAATAATACTCCCCAGGCGGTCTAGTATCATTTTTTTGACCTGGCCGGGTGCTATTTTTTCACCTTTGTTCTTATCATAAAGCGTCATATAAACCGAGGTGAGGCTGTAGTTTAATAACACCACAATCATTAAAAACACAATGAGCAAAAAGACCCCAATACCAATCGACATCCCAAAAGTAAATTCGTCGGCAGTCGTTGTTGCACCGGCTACTTCAGACCTGATTAAGCCCATGAACCCGGTGACCAATAAGTAAGAGACCCCCAAAAAAATGATAATAAAAATACCGTTGTAACGTAAAAAGAGATTGAAAAAACTTTTTAGATTGTACTTTAAAAACTCAAAATAATCTGAAATAATCAACCCAAAATCTCTTTGTTGTCTCAATTCTATATACGTATCTTTCATAGGTGCTTGTGGTCTGTTTTTTTAAGTTATTTTATTTAGGTTCACTTCATTTGCCAAACGTTTATTAAGTAGCAGGGGATAAAACACATAGTAATAAACAATCAAGGCTAGGGAGCTAAAAATGATTGTCATCGCCAGCCAAACCGGCATATTGCTGTATCGGGTAATAAAGCCTTCAATAAAACCGGCAATGATAAAAAAGGGAATGGTACTCACAACAACCTTCAATCCGTCTTTTGCACCTTTTATGAATGAAACCCTGCGCGAATAGGTCTTGGGAAATAAAATGCTGTTGCCCATAATCAATCCTGCACAACCCGCTATTACGATAACAGATATTTCAATGGTGCCGTGAAGCCAAACGGTTTTTGTAGCCTCAAAAAGAACCCCTTTGGTATAGAAAAACGCCATAAATGAGCCCAGCATCACCCCATTGCTAAATAAAACATAGCCCGTGCCAACAGAAGTAATCACTCCAAAAGCATACGCCAAAAACGCAACCCTGATGTTATTAATAGTAATTCCTAAAAACATGCCAATCTCGCTACCGCTTTTATAAATAGCAGTGGGGTCACCCTGTTCAATGTTGTTGATGGTTTTATTGACATAGGCATCCCCCAAAATCAAACGCACAAAATGGTCGTCATTCAAGGCAGAAATAACCCCAATGGCAGAAGCTACAAAAAACAGTAGAAAGCTGTAAAAGAGTGTTTTATGGTATTGTTTAAAGAACAAAGGAAACTCTGTTTTCCAAAAGCTTACAATTCTGTTTTTATCCTCTTTTTTGTTGGTATAAATTTTTTGATGCGCTTGGGTTGCAAGTGAATTTAAGTACAAAAGTGTTTTACTTTCGGGATAATAGGTTTTCGCAAAAGACAGGTCGTTAGTGAGGTGAATGTAATAATCTGCAAGGGTGTCAGGATTTATTTTTGAATTAATGTGAATCGCTTTTTCAAAAGCCATCCATTTTTCTTTATTTTGCTTCACAAATGCAGCTTCACGCATGGTCAATTTTTTTTCTAAATATAAGCAGATGATTTAATATGGCAAACATAGCAATAAATACTTCTCAAAACGTACACCTTGATTACCGGGTTGCAAATATAGGAGATAGAATTCTTTCTTTTTTAATCGATGCTTTTATGTTTATTCTTTACTTTTTTGTTTTGGGCTATGTGCTTAACGCATTTGAAAAAGCAATGGGTGACGACAGATGGACCGCCATTGGTTTTCAATCTTTGTTGATTTTGCCGGTGATGTTTTATTCACTGTATATGCATATACTGTTTAACGGACAGACCATTGGGAAAATGATTTTAAAAATTAAAGTCGTAAAAGAAGATGGGTCGCCTGTTCACTGGTCAAACTATTTGAGCAGATGGATGTTGAGACTTGTAGATATATGGTTGTTTAGTGGTTCTGTGGGGGTTTTGGCCATGATTTTTTCAGATAAAAACCAGCGTGTGGGTGATGCTGCTTCCGGAACCCTGGTCATTTCAGTTAAAAGTAACTTAAATATTTCACACACCATACTTGAAGAGGTAGAAGAAAAATATGAACCTGTTTTTTCCCAAGTCACCTTGCTTAATGACAAAGATGTGAGACTTATTAAAGAAACATTGCATATCGCTTTGCGTTCAAACGACTTCAAAACACTCACTTTATTAAGACAAAAAGTAGAGCAGCTATTGGGCACTTCCTCAGAGAAATATGATAGAGACTATTTACAAACCGTCTTGAAGGATTACACCTTTTACACCCAACACTAATGAGTTTATACCTGGTCATAGACATTTTAGGAACTGTCGCTTTTGCCATTTCAGGGGTATTGACAGCGATGCACAAGCGGCTGGATTTGTTTGGTATTTTTATTATTGCCTTTGTGACTTCTGTGGGAGGAGGAACCTTAAGAGATTTGTTGCTCAATACCCAAATTGTGTGGATGCACAATATGACCTATGTGTATGTGATTTTTTCCTCAGCGGTGTTTGCCATCCTTTTTAGGAACAAGCTCAATTATTTTAGGCGCACGCTGTTTTTGTTTGACACCATTGGGATTGCCTTGTTTACCATAGTGGGCATAGAAAAAGGCGTCCAACTGGGTTTGCACCCCATTATTTGTGTCTCTCTGGGCACGATGTCTGCCTGCTTTGGCGGTGTGATCAGGGACATACTCTGTAACGAAATACCCATTATCTTTAGAAAAGAAATCTATGCCACGGCCTGTATCCTGGGCGGCATCTTTTATTTCCTCCTGGAATTAACCCCACTGGACCCCAACTGGGTTGTAATTATCTCCGGCTCGGTGGTGATAAGCGTGCGGTTACTGGCAGTGAAGTTTAAACTGTCGTTGCCCTCAGTATATCCAAAAGGGGAGTAGGTTAGCTGTCAGCTATTAGCTTTCAGCAATCAGCAACCAGCCATCACCCCATCACCCCACCAACAGTCATCAGTCACCTGTCACCCGTCATCGGTCATCGGTCATCGGTCTCAATACTCATTACTCAATTTCTCAATTAACCAATAACCCAATAACTATTAACAATTTTATCTATATTTGAAACAACACACAGGTCTTATAATAAAAGTCTGTATTTCCCCTTTTAAAAATACATTCGTTTATACAGCTCATAAGGTGAATATATGCAATACATAAAAATAAAACAGTGGGGCAGGGGTATGGAATATATACACAATAGCTAAGTGTGCATATCTTATATACTAATGTTGTGCTTCAATATTAGCCGTCCTGAAATAAGGCTACAGGTTAATAATTAAAATATAATATCTTAGCCGCATACTTTTTTTACTATGAAGCATAATTTTATGAGACTATTTGTTTTAGTATTTCTTGTTTTCTCAATCAATTTTTCTAGTTTCGGACAATCTGAAGAGATAAATAACCCTGAAATAATTAGATTAAATTCACTTTTAAGAAAACATACTAGAAACACAGATAGTCTTAATTTTTATGCCAATCAATTACTAAAATATTCAAAAGAAAACAATCTAAAATTTTGGGAATATAGTGCATATGTGGCATTAGGGAATTCTGAACGAAATTCTATTAACTTACAACAAAGTAATTATTATTATCACATCGCTTTAAATATCGCTAAATCAATATCAGACGAAAAAGCGCAATATATGGTTATAAATAATATTGCGTTAAACCATAGACGGTTAAGGCGAAACGATTCCGCTTATTATTATTTTAAAAAACTAAATACTTATCATTCAAGCCAACTTGAAGTATTGCCTGCAAGTATGGCAAAAATGAATATTGGATTGACGTTTCTTCAATATCAGGAATTAGATAGTGCAGAATATTATTTAAATAAATCGTATAAAGGGTTTGAAGAGATTAATAACATTAGATATGTTGCACAAAACTTAAATCTGTTAGCAGACCTTCAATTTCTAAAAGGAGACAATCCTAAAGCGATTGAACTGGCTACTTCTAGTTTAAAATTGGCAAATGAAAACAATTTAGAATTTTTATTGCCATCAAACTATTCACTGTTATCAAGAATCTACAACAAAATAGGCGATGTTGAAAAGACCCAGCAATATGCTGATTTGGCCCTTTCAACAAGACCAAAACAAATGGATTTTTCCGAATCAAGAATTGACGATTTAAATGAAGGTATTAGAATTAATAAAGCGAAAGCTTATGAATCGCGACTTAATGAGATGGAGGATTCCAATCGATTCAACAAATCAACATTAATTATTGCTGCAATTTTAATTTTAATATTAGTTCTTGTTGTCTTTAGTTTTTTTAAACGAAATAAAACTATGAAGGCTGAGTTTAAAGACATCCAATTAAAGTTAACTAGCATTAATGACTCTAAATTGCCAATCGAAAAAAGTAATCATATAATTCAATTAAAGAGCAAAGCCTCTCTTCATACTAAAAACATCTTATATATAAAGGCTGATGGGCATTATGTTGAATATTATATTGAAGATAGAAAAAATCCTGAAGTGGATAGAAATACAATGATTGATGTGTTAAAACAGCTTCCTACTCAATCTTTTGTTCGAATTCATAAATCCTATATTGTAAATATCAGTAGAATTAAAATCATTAATTCCAACAAAGTGATGTTAGACAATGGAGAATGGATAAATCTCTCTAGAGTATATAAACAAAGCTTAAAGGATACTCTCAATAAAGAATAGTTAACTGCATTTCATTATAAATTCATAGTATGTCATGAACAGTAACCTGTCTTTCGTGACAAAAACCATCTACTAATAAAAGTATTTCCTAGATTGTTGCTTTTATAACGCGAATCTTTTTCGTCCGATGTAAAAAATCATGTATTTGATTTTATAGGATGTTATAATCAATTCACATATAAAAACAATTTACCATGAAAGTTTACAATCTAAGAAATCATTTTTTTACATTTTTATTTCTATTAAATCCCTTTTTAGCAAACTTTAATAGGCTTTAATAAAGTTTTCGTTGGTGTTTTTTTTATAAAACATTGACTGATTTATTATAAAAAAAATACCCAGAATTAGGTGTTTTCTATTTGAATCAAAGAATTTATTATAGTAAAATACTTTAAAACTAACTTGTTGAATTAAAAAAAAAATAAACATATGAACAGGCTACTTATACTACTTTTTATATTAATAGATGTAAATGTATTATTCTCTCAAGAAACATTGTCAGATACATATACCCCTTCTGGTAACGGCTATATAATGACAGTACCTTTTGAGTTTAAATTTCTAAATTGTATTGGGTCAGATGGAATTCCCCACTTATCAGTTGGAAAAATAACTAAAAATGCGGTTTCAAATAAATATAAGTACAATGGAAAAATTTATACAGAAGAAGATCTTGGTTCTGAATCATTTTCAAATATGACAAAGTATATAGGATATACAGATATAGAGGTTGTTATTTGGGATGGAAATTGGCAATTAGGAACCGTAAGACTAACAAATGTAACAGGGTATAATGTTGGTTGTCAAGGGCAATTATATGATGTATTTAAAAAACTAGGGATTAATGGTAAAGAATACAAAGAAAAAATTAATTTATTATCAATTGGAAATATTAGAATAATAAAAATTTCTAATTCTGATGCTGGGTTAGAAATGAAAATAAAGGATTACGATAAAAACAATAAGATTAAATCTTTAATAGATGATGCGAATTATAGTTTTTCTTACAAGAGGTATGAAGATGCAGAAAACATTTGTAATGAAATAAAAAAGATAGATTATTCAAATGCTCGTGCAAATGAAATTTTAGAAAAGATTAAGGCAATAAGAAAAGAAGAAATTAAAAAGTTAGATTATAATCAATTTATTTTGAAAGGAGATAATTATTATGCTAAAAAAGACTTTACAAATGCAATACAAGAATATAAGAGTGCATTAAATACAGGGTATGATAATGAAAAAGCTCAGAGTAAAATTAGGGAAGTAGAAACAGCAGAAGAAAAGAATAATGATTTGAAAGAGAAAGAGGAAGAAAAAGTAGAATTAGAAAAGCCTGAATTAGGAAAAGTTCAAACTCAACAAAAAGAAAATAAAACTATTACAAGTAAAGACAATGATGATGATTTTTGGAACGGCAAGTCTGAAAGCACTAAGAACACAATTAAAACTAACAATAAAGGTGCACTAAATAAGACTACAAGCAATAACCAAAATGATAAAACGCACTATGAATCGGCTATTGAAAATATAGACAAAGGAAATTTATCTCAGGCTATAAAAGACCTAGAATTACAAAAAGCCTATACTTCAGATCCAGTAGAAAGAGCTAAAATTGATGCTAATATTCAAAGTGTAAATTCTAGACAAAATTATGAAAATGACTGGGCCATAATGAATCAAAGAATAGAAAGAGATAATTATTTAAATCAACAAAGTCTTGAATTTGTAAATAATGTAGATGCTGCAAGTAATGGAGACCATTTGGTGGCGGCTTCACAAAAATTTGGATATGCATTAGGTTCAGCTGTTGCTGGTAAAATAGATGTGAACTCAATAACAGGTACAGCTGTTAGTGTTATTAATTTATTGGGTGAAAAGAAAAGGGAAAAAGAGGAATTAGAAGCTAAAAAAAGAGCGATTAAAGAAAAAATTGCTGAAGAAGATAGAATGAGAGAATTAGAAAGGCAAAATTTTTTGAATGGTCTTAAGAGAGAAAGAAAATTAGTTATAAATAATCTCCCAAACTATACCTACCCAAATTATCTAACAAACGAGGCTAATACTACATATTATTATTTTGCCATATATACAAATCAAGATATTTTAAATACAGATTATCCCGAGGTTGATATAACAGATATTATAGAGATTAGAAAGTATAAAGATGGCACTTGGCCATTTGAAAATGATTTTAAAGCAGATTTACAAAAACTATCATCTAAATCAATTAAGCATATTATTGGATTTGCTAATTATGAAAATGCTGCCAATAAATTAAGTGACATAATTAATGGATTTGGCAAAGGTGGTATAAAATTGCTTTTTTTAAAAGCAAGTGAAAGTGTAAGTTCAAAAAGTGCAGAAAGTGATAAAGATTTTTGGGGAAACTCTTTAAAAACAAAAAAAAGTAAGAGTACAAAAAAAGTAATTCAGAAAGATTCTGTTTCTAAAAAGGAAGATTTTTGGGGTAAACCAATTAAAACAAAAGAGTAATGAAAGTAAGAACATTAATTTTCGCATTTTTTTTATTGTTGCAAACAAGCATACTTTCTGCACAAAACTCACTTGCAAAAATAGAATATAGCTATGCTGAAGAAGCCTATTCTAACAACGACTATAAAAAAACGTTGGAACATCTTGAAGACGTAAAAAGTTTATTGGGAAGCACTAATGCTAGAGTGATGTATCTTGAAATCATGTCTTTGTCAAAAACCTTTTCTTTAGCTAAAAACACTTTAGATGATTATAAGGTTTATAAAGAACTCGGTGATTTGACTTCTGCTTATTTAACTAATTTCGAGAGTGATGCACCAATAGACAAACTTAAAACGATATACGAAATTCAAAAAGAATATAAAGATTATGCTATTGAAGTAGATAATTTAATAAAAGGAAAGGTCTATCATGATGAGAAAAACGATGACAATGCCCTATCATATTACTCAATAGCCTGTGAAGCTGGTAACCCTGAAGCATGTAAAAATCTTGCTAATATTTATGCCCTAAAAGAGGATTTTGATAATACTAAAAAATTTAACGATAAAGCCATAGCTTTGGGAAGCATTAGTGCAAAATATTCTAAAGGATCTTCTATTTATATAGGAAGCAATGGGTATACCAAAGACGAGGTTAAGGGAGTTCAATTAATGGAAGAAGCTTATAATTCTGGTTTTTTATGGGCTTCAGGAACATTAGGAAGGCATTATCTTTCCTCAGATATAATTAAAGCAAAAGGGTTACTCGATTTTTCCTATAAACATATGAAACAAAAGGAATCAGCTTTTTATTTGAGTTATTATCTTAAATTAGTTGATACTGAAGTCCTTAAAGCTGCTGGAGAAGCGGTTAATAACTGGTTAGAAGCCGATCCTAATAGTGGTATTTATAATCATTATAAGGGTCACTGGCTATTTTCTATGGGGCAATATTCTCAAGCCTTCAAATACTACGAAACTGCCTGTAATAAAGGGCATGCTTTTTCATGTAATTTCGTTGGAAATATTTATATTAAAAAAGAAAGTTTTCCCTCACATGGACAGTTTGGGATTACCAGGGATAAAAAGAAGGGCAAAGAATTTAAGAGCAAAGCATGTTCATTAGATTCAAATTTTTGCAATAAGTAAAACGAATTTGATTAGTTGCAATTTCACCAAGTACTATTTTTTAGTTAAATAGCTTATAATAAAACACTTATGATTCAAAAGACACTAATAGTTACCCTTTTTTTATTGTTTAAACCTACCGTGTTTACAGCACAAAACTCACTTGCAAAAATAGAATATAGTTATGCCGAGGAAGCATATAACAACAAAGACTATAACAAAGCAATAAAACATCTAGAAGAGGTAAAAAGTTTATTGGGAAGCACTAATGCTAGAGTTATGTATTTAGAGATTTTATCTAGAGACAATAATTTGGTGAAATATGATTCTTTTTCCAATTCCTTTATTGAAGACAAAGAATATATTATTGATATAGCCAAAAGAATAAATGACATGAATTCTGATAAAGAATTTACAATTTATGCCTATAAAAATGCTTTAAAAATCAACAACAATAAAGACGTTAATCATCCCTTCTTAAAATTTATAAATAAACTTGAAAAAGGAGAGGATTTAACTTTAGAGGACTTTCCTCCTGATGAAAAATATTCGAAAGCAATAAAAGGTACTTATCTTATTAATGATTGGTTAAACTCTGTGGAGTCAATTAAGTCTCTCTGTGACACATATATTGATAATTTTGAAAAAGATGTGCCTTTAGATAAACTAAAAAAAATATATGGACTTAATAAGCTTTATTCGAAAGTTAACTCTAATAGAGAATTAATACAACAATCTTGGGATGCAATTAATAAAAATGAATATGAACATGCCTTAATTAAATTTGAAGAGTTAGATAAAGTTGGAATTGACAGCAAACGTATTATCACTCAATTACAAAAAATGATTTAGATGTATTGAATATTAAAAAACATAGTGGTAAACCAAAAGTAAATTGCTTCTAATCCCGTACTACGCTTATACTCGACCGTTGGCATTTGATATTTGAGAAAATCATTCCGCTGAATTGAGATTAAGTATGAAATTAACAAAAGACCAATTTTAGAAGCTGAATTTATTTTCGAAAAAGAAAATTACTCAAAAAAACAATTACATTTAGATATTAAATTTATTATTCATTTTCAACAATTATTTATTCATTTATAAAACTAAAGTTATGAAAAAAATGATGCTTCTTTCTATGATTTTACTCATAACATTTAGTTGTGATAAAGATACCGATCCTTCTGAACCACAAGAAATTCAAGGATTAAAGACACTTACTGTAAATATTCAGTTACCGACAGGTTCAAATATTTCAGCAAACGACTTAAAGGTTTCTTCTCTATTTAGTGAAAATGTTCAGGTTACTAACAATAATGCTGAAATTGAAAGTTTTGATGATCATTCAATGGAGTTAACATTCGCTACAAATTCGCAAGGGAATATTGTACTATTAAGTTATTTTAATCCAATGGATGGAGATTTTATTGAAATGAACACCGAATCTACTGCTATAGCAGTAGTTATGCTACACCCCTGGAGTTTTGACCTTTCAGACAACGCAAAAGCAGAAGCTATTACTTATATTAAAAACTTACCTGAATTTCAAACATATAAAAGTGCTATAGAAAATAGTATATCTAGTGGTGAATTAAATCCATTAAACACTCAATCTGTACTTGAAAAAGTAACTGAGATTCAACAAACTATCTTCGATAGAATTACACAATTTACTGAACCATTAGAATTCAATATTCAAAATTCAACTGCATCTGTAAAAAACAGTATTAGTAGTGCATCCTATTCCGTTGGTCTTTATGATGAAAATAATGTGTTAATTGAACATAAACTTGCAGAAGGATTGGATAAATCGCACTTTTTTTTCCAAGAGTTTAAGGACTATATTTTTCAAGGAACTGAGAATACCGGACAAACAGCTACTTTTAATATTCCTACAGATGGATATTGGACTTTAAAAGCTAAAAGCGGTTTGTCCTTTGACGGAAGTTTAGAAAATCAACAAGCAGCTTACTACAATACTAAAACAGTTGTGGCTAATGTGTTAGGTATATTTTCATCTAAATTAAAAAGTTTAATTAAAAATGGAGAGTGTTTTATTGCCCTTGGAGAAAATGTTTACAATGGTGTTTCAGGTTCAGTAGTTATCTCCTCGAGTTTACAGTCCTATTCTAATGGTACAATAACCGGGTATATTTTAACCAAAGACGTTCTATCCTATACATTGGATAGATTTGATTCTGTTTTAAGCATCATTGAAAACTGCTCAACTGATGGAACAGAATTAAATGAACTCGACAAAATTAAATCCAGTTTTTTTGGAAAGATTTTAGGTTTTCTTAATGTAGTTAGCAGACTCGAAAATGTATTCAATACTACTGCAATGTTAACAGACTGGATTCAATTTGATAAAGAAATTGAGTATTGTTTTATTAAAAATGGCAATGAAATAAATACATGTTTACCTGATCCTGGGATAGTAAGTTTTTGGGATGGAACATATTCGGTGGATGGAGGTTTTTCATTTACTATTACCAACGGTTCTATAAGTGATATGAGTAGCCCACAAGCACAAACCTATCCAATATTGGAAGCATTACAAAATGAAGACTATACCGTTGAATTACTTCCCAATTCTGTTCACATAAATAATACCATAATGAAGGCAAGTTTCTATGATTTTGATATGAATAATTTTATGAGAGGAATTCTAATTCATTTTAGATATGAAATAGCAATAGATACAAAGGTTGCTTACGCTGTTCTTTTACAAGAAAATGATTTAGGACCAGTATTTCAATGGACAGAAAATGAAGGTTTTACATATTTTCCTTAAAACCAGATTCGTCGGCACGGGCGGTCCCGCTCGTGTCTTCCGTACAAATCGACCCAAACTTTGACGGTGTTTTAGCTTGGATAAAAAAATAAATTTTTCACTAATGAGGATTTAGGTAGCGTCTGAGTTACGCCGTAACTCTTCCATCCGAATAGCCTTAGCCCTTTACTACACCTAACCGCGCATATGGCAAATGGCGGCAGTATCATTTCATCAAGATAATCATAAAGATTGATTATCTTAGCTGAAAGAAACTGCTTTAAAACGCCACTTGCCTTATACGTCTACGTTGTGCTTCATTATGACCCGTCCTGAATATATGCAATACATAAATATAAAACAATGGGGCAGGTATGGAATATATAAACAATAGAATAGATCAACAATAGAATACTAAGACATGGCTTATATACTAATGTTGCAGGATATTAGAGAGATTAAAAAAGCAAAGTGTGGCGGACACTTTTTTCGAAATTAAAACGAACTCGCCGCACACTATTAAAAACTAAAAATAATTAAATAAATTTCTCAGCAAACTAAAGTGTTGCGGAGAAAAATATAAAAAGATTTTGAAAAGATTTGATTCTCAAAACGCAAGCAACGCCGAAACAAAAAAATATTTACAAAAGTCAGTTAACAAACGAATTCAAGAAGGCATTTTTGCTGAATTTGAGAAAGATTAAAAAAGAAAAAAAGTAAAGCGGAGTAATGGCGGTAACAGTAAACATCCTGCAACAAAGGCTATAATCAATGGCTTGTCCTCGCCTACTCGGAAAATCCTCTCGGATTTTCCTCTGGTTCGGGTTTTGTTTGCTAAATTAGTTGTTGAATCAAGCCACTGCTCATAGCCTAAAGCGTTGGCAACAAGCTATGAAAAACATCTTACTTCTTTTCATATTAATCGGAATCAATCAAATTTACGCACAAAATAAAGTGCAAAAAATTATTGAATTCAATTCGCTTGTGGATTCTCTTGACAATAAAACAGTCAAAACATTTGAATACGACCAAAAGGGAAATTTAGTAAAAGAAGATTATATAAATTTTATGCCCCTAAATTCCAAATATCGAAATACTGGAACTTGGATTCACAAATATGAGAAAGGTCTAATTCAAAAATCTTATAAAATTAACCGACCAGAAAAAGATACAATTCTTGTCGAATACAAATACCGCGGGAAAAGGAAAAAAGTAACGACTGAAGAACTGGTTACTCGTAGTAAATTAAAAGATAGTGTTGCTGACAAATACGGAATTGATAACGAATATGGTTGCGTAATAGCACCCGAAGATTTGGAATTTAATAAAGTTTGGGTTGAAAGAGAAAATAAAACAATAATTTTCAAAGACGGTAAAGTGATTAAAGAAAAAGTATACTTTAATTATAAAACAAATCCTTACAATTTAGTCTATGAATATGACTCGAACGGACGACTTTCCAAATTGACCCAAATCAATCGAAAAACTAAAAAAGTAAATTGGAGAGAAAAATATGTATATAACAAAAATTCAACAGTTCGAGAAAGAGAATACTTCATTGAATATTGGAACGAAATTCCACCAAAAGAATTAGAGAAAAAATATTATAATGAAAACGAGCAAATTATTCGAATTGAATCGACAAACTCGAAAGACTATGTTGATGGAATAATCAATATTACTTATTCAAATGGACTTATTTCTAAAAAGACATTGATTGATAAAAATGGAAATAAAATTAGAGAACACAAATATATTTACTAAAAAAAGCCAGTTGCCAACAATAGCTATAGGCAATAGCTCGGGTTCGGGATTAAAATCGAAGGTCTGAGATTTTTTGCTAAATTAGCTGAATAAAACCAAACTGAACGGCTTCCTTGGCGCTACTGCCCATAGCCCGAACGTTGGCACCTATATTTAAATACTGAATGAGTACTACTGATTTAATAAAAGACAATAAAAAAACCATTAAATTTTTTTCTCAAAGAAATATTGCCATAGCAACATTTTTCGGAGGCCCTTTAGCTGCTGGAATTCTTGTTCGGCAGAACTTTATCAATTTAGGCCAAGAAAAAAGAGGTTTATATTCCATCTTAATTGGAATTTTAACAACGGTATTAATCTATATTGTGATTTTTTCGATTCCAGAGCATATTCTTGATAGGATACCGAATTCCTTAATTCCTGTTACTTACACTGGCTTAATTTGGTTGATCGTAGAATTTTTTCAAGGAGAGTCGTTAAAAAAACATAAAGAAGAAAATGGACTCTTTTATTCAGTATGGAAGGCCATTGGTATCGGTTTTATATGCTTGGTTGTCCTAATATTGGGATTTGTTGGATACGAATATTTTAGGCCGAACGACTTTGATATTGATAAATATGACCAGGGAATTGAACAGTTTCATAAAAATGAAAACAGGGCATTGGAGCTTTTCATAATTATAGACACAGCTGACACATATACAACCACCAAATTTATTCATAATATAGGAATCCCAGCGTGGAGAGAAAATATTACATTAATCAGTTCCTTGGATACTATAAAAGGCTTATATCCTGAATTCAAAAAGCACAATGACATATTAATTGAGTATTGTAGTTTAAGAATTGAGGCCTATGAACTAATAAGCAAGGCAATATCGGAAAGCACTGATATTTACGACAAAAGAATTTTTGAAATAAACGATAGAATTGATGAACTATTGACCCCCTAAATACCCCCGCTGCCGCGCCGCGCGATTGCATCGCGTGGAAGCTGAGTGGCAAATCTAGATTTTTCAATTTCTAGTCTGTTTTGTAAATACACATAAAATTAAAAATATTATGAGAATCATTTTTTTAACTATTCTGGTCTTATCTCTTCTAAGCTTTAAACCATTCAACAAAATAGTATTGAATGAGCATAAAAGTATGTTTTCACTCGAAATTACAAAAGAAGTTTGTTTTTCAGATAAAATTGTTGATGTTATAGCGGGTGATATTTGTAAACAGCTTAATGAGCTAGGAGATATTAGGTTAACAGATGAAATTGTTGACCCATTATTCATCAAAACATTATATAAGTATGAAAAAAGAATCTATGAAGAATATGATTTTAACTCTCATGAACAAAAGATTCAATTATCAAAAGACTTAATGAATAAGTTAATGAAAGATTGTGAAAAGTATAAACTTTATGCCTTACAAAAACTTGAAGAATTTAATTAACCCCCGCTCTCCAAAGTCTGTGACTTCGGAGTAAACCAATGACGATAAAACGCTCACATCCTGCTGCCATCTCCGCGTCGCTTTACTCCTTCGGAATGACAAAACAACGCGGCCTTTTTTGTCTCCCTGACGCAGGAAGGGTCTCATCCGAGTAAGCACGTCCTGTTGAGCAATGGTGTGTGAGCAGCAGGATGGGATTAGCAGTATGGGATACCTCCTACCGTCGGTATGACAAAAAAAAGGGGGCGTGAGCAACAGTACGTGAGCAACAGGATGCCATCGCGACAAGCCGTCCCATTTGTCGGAATGACAAAATAACGCGGCCTTTTTTGTCACCCTGACGCAGGAAGGGTCTCATCTGAGTAAGCACGTACTGCTCAGTAACGGTGCGTGAGCAGCAGGATGGGATTAGCAGTATGGGATACCTCCTACCGTCGGTATGACAAAAAAAAGGGGGCGTGAGCAACAGTACGTGAGCAACAGGATGCCATCGCGACAAGCCGTCCCATTTGTCGGAATGACAAAATAACGCGGCCTTTTTTGTCACCCTGACGCAGGAAGGGTCTCATCTGAGTAAGCACGTGCTGCTCAGTAACGGTGCGTGAGCAGCATGGTGCGATTAGCTACGCTGAATCTTCGATTTCCTCGCTGCCATCCTTCGCTTTGGCTTCGGAGGATGAAACGCATCGGAATGACAAATAGAGTGGGATTTGCACCCTAATCAAACAAATAATTCAACGTCTCCATGTTAGGGTTAATCAAACGAATCAAATCCAGCTTCTTTTCTTTACGCCATCCTTTGATTTCCTTTTCCCTGGCTATGGCTTGTTGTATCCATCCGTGCTTTTCATAATACACTAAATCTGATAGATTATACTTAGCTACAAAGGTCTTTTTACGTTGTTCTATAGCCTCTTTGTGTTGTTGTAAACGCTTTCTTAAATTGTTTGTCACACCCACATAGAAAGTTGTCCTGTATTTGTTGGTAAGGATGTAAACATAAAATGTGTAAATTCCTTCAGTGAACTCCATCATCATCAGGGGGTTTGAATTATCATGGATCAAATTTAATTATAAAAATAATATGTTGTTTAAGGAATCGACCTGTACTATTTTTATTAGCAACACCCTCTCTGAAGTTTGAAATAAGAAGTTAGAAGTACAAAGGTTTGTTTATTACTTAAAGCATTCTACATACAATATACACCTTTCAGCATTCAGGTTACAGCTAGCTTTGCTGTTCTTTGCGAATTGCTTTGCGGCTTTGCGAGAAATGCACTCTGCCTGTTAGGTGGCAGCTAACTAACTTCACGGCAAGGTGATACATCAAAAAAAAATAATCTTCAATACCCTTTTTAGCTATATTTGTTTCAACCACTGAAGTATTATCCTCTGAATCCGCCAAAGGAGGAGAAGAAGGATTTGGCAATAAAAACTTAAAAGATTATGAAAAATAAGTACTTATTAGTTGCTGCCATTTTAGGTTATTTATGTTGGATGGTGTCTGAAGTGGTGGAAATAATCCACGGCGGCTTCAATTCGACCGGTTATTATCTTACCGCTGCATTTCACCTCTTTGCCGGCATTGGGATATGGGGATTGCACTTTGTGCAAAACCAATCAAAGAAAACCTTGAGCCTTATTGCAACGGTAATGATTTCATTGTCCTATCTTTCGTTAGTCCATTTGCCTATTCAAGTATTGCATTCGGGCTTATCGGGAACCGCTTTTGTAGAAGCATATCCTATGTATATGATTCCGGGGGTTATTAATGTTTTTGGGTTGATCTTATTTGGAATTGCTGTGATCAAAGCTAAATTCTTTCCCGCCTGGACCGGATCCATCATCATCCTGGGAAGTATCCTCTTTTTTGTAGCGATGACAAATGGGTTTCAGATTGTTGCAAACATAAACAACATCACGCTGTCTATGACGCTGATTTATATGAGTTTATTGGGCTTTAGACAGTTAAAAAAATAAAATCAAACTGTTGTGACCCAAAAAATAGGTTAACCAAAACATCCATAAGCTACCGCACGCTTGTCTGCCTTTGGTAAAATTGATTGTCACACAAATAAAAAAGGCCATTGAGTGTCTCTTTCTATTTTCAATAACCAATATAATGGTGTATATCACGCATACTATAGATTTTTAATGAAAGAGCAATGGTGACCTTGAGTAATTAGTACTTTTGTGTTTGTTATGAACTAATGGTGTGCTTCATACAAATACAGATAAGAAATTTCAATAACTTAATGCAAGACAATATGGAACAGACAAATTATTCTAAAGTATATCGCATAATTCATTGGTCGATAGCAATATCATTTACTTTATTACTATTGACTATCTTTTTGAGATTGACGTGGTTGAATAAGTTTAATGTTGCTGCCATTATACAAGATTATTTGAGTGGTACCGACCAAGTATTATCACAAGAGCAACTAATTGTCTTAGCAAAAAAGATTCGGCAACCGATGTGGGATTGGCATATTTATATTGGCTATGTATTGGTTGGATTATTTAGTATTCGCCTCTTACTTCCGTCATTGGGACAAATGAAGTTTCAAAATCCTTTTACTAGAAACCTAACTGTGAAGGAGAAATTTCAAAAATGGACTTATCTAATATTTTATATCTGTGTTTTAATTTCTTTAGTGACAGGACTTATCATCGAATTAGGGCCCAAAGAATTAAAGAAACCAATGGAAGAGATTCACGTTTTGGGCATCTATTATTTAGTAGCATTTATTGGGATACATATAGGAGGTGTCCTAATGGCAGAATTTACAAATCAGAAAGGTATTATCTCGAGAATAATAAGTGGGAGAAAAATTGGTAAATATAATGTATGAATTCACAACAAGGCGTGTTCAAGAAATAGCGGGCTTAATACCATTTTAAAAGTCTGTAACTGCCTCTGGCGGTTCATTGACAAACTGAAGGGAAGTGCTTTTTAATCCGCTACTCCTCATAAACGCTAAACCTTGACGTTCACTCCATAACAACACTTTAACTAGGAAACAGACAACTATGAAATTAAACATACTTTTATTACTGAGCATTTTAACGCTGTTAACATCGTGCAATGGACAGACCGCTACCAAGAAAAAAAGCAATGAGCAGCTTAAAGAACAATTGGTAAAAGGCGACACCGTAAAAGAACTGGGAAGGAGCATAATGGTTGTTTATCAAGACAAAAAGAATGTTTATTGGTTTGGAAGTTGGGAAACCGGGGTATATCGCTATGATGGAAAGGAATTGATTAATTACACAACAAAACACGGTTTGCTTAACAACAGAATTGATGAAATTAAAGAAGATCAATTTGGCAACCTTTATTTTTCAAGTGCAAACGCAACTTCTGAAATAGCAAAGTTTAATGGAGAGACATTCACAACTTTAAAGGCCGTTCCCAGTGAAAACTGGAAACTTGATTCAACAGATATGTGGTTTAAATATTCTTATGAAAATACGGGGAAAGTATATCGCTATGATGGTACTACTTTATTTGAATTGCAGTTCCCTAAGCCACCAAATTTATCCAATCCATTTGATATCTATAGCATTTATAAAGACAGGAAAGGAAACATTTGGTTTGGTACAAACCCTGTTGGAGTTTGCCGATATGACGGTAAATCATTTGAATGGATAACTGAAGAAGATGTGACAGAATTTCGCAACGAAGGTGCAAACGGTGTGCGTTCAATTACGGAAGACAAAAATGGCGACTTTTGGTTCAATACGGAATATCGGTATAGTGTTTACGACAGCGCAACATTACAAAGCAATACATTTTACACAAGACACGAAAGCATTGGGAGTTTAGATGGGAAAACGGACAGTAATTTGGACGAGTATCTTTCAACAGTGAGAGACAACAATGATCATTTGTGGTTTGTAACTTATCGGGATGGCGTTTGGAAATATGATGCCCGCCTGCCGGACGGGCAGGGGACAAAAGTCACTCATTACCCGGTTCAGCATAATTCAAAAGACATTACTTTATTCAGCATTTACAAAGACAACACAGGCGACCTCTGGCTTGGAACACACGAAAACGGGGCCTATAAATTTAATGGGACAACATTTGTAAAATTCACACACTAATAAACAACAGAATAGTAACCGCCAACAACACTTTTGTGAGGAATGGAAGTAAGCCCTTCACTAAAAAGTATAACGCCAAAAGCCAAGCCCTGAAGGGGCGAAATACCATAACGAAGGGTAAAGCCCTTCGCTTAAAAGCTAAGTAATAACAGTAGCCATGAAGGGGCGCCATACCCTAACTAGGGGTGTAGCCCCTCGCTTAAAAGAAGGGTGCAGCCCTTCGCATAAACAATAGCCCTGAAAGGGCGACATAAAAAATCAATCTTATGGGACAATCCTTAGTACAAAATTACATCCACATCGTCTTCAGCACAAAAAACAGACAACCCCTAATTCATCCTCCCGTGGAAAACGAACTACACGCATATCTGGGAGGAATATGCAATCGACTGGAGAGTCAGTCCATCATCGTTGGAGGTTATACAGATCATATTCATATTCTGTGTAAACTTTCCAAGAAAATAGCATTGATGACGCTGATAGAAAAGATTAAATCAAACTCATCAAAGTGGATAAAATCGAAGGGAATAGGGTATGAGGATTTTTACTGGCAGGACGGGTATGGTGCTTTTTCGGTAAATCCTTCAGAGGTTGATACAGTGATTAAGTATATCGCTAATCAGCACGAACACCACAGGAAGAAAACGTTTCAGGAAGAGTACCGGGCTTTTTTAAAAAAGTATAATGTAGCCTATGATGAACGTTATGTATGGGATTAGGTATGGCGCCTTTTCAGGGCTGGGTCTCGTGGTGGTTGTCAGCGAAGTGGGCTTCACCCACTTTTGAGTTATGTTGCCCTTTCAGGGCTGGGTCTTTTGGTGGTTGTCAGCGAAGTGGGCTTCACCTACTTTTGAGTTATGTCGCCCTTTCAGGGCTGGGTCTTGTGGTGGTTGTCAGTGAAGTGGGCTTCACCCACTTTTGAGTTAGGTCGCCCTTTCAGGGCTGGGTCTTAGAGTGGGTATCAACAAGGTGGGCTTTACCCACTTTTAAGTTAGGTCGCCCGTTGCGCCTCACTCCAGCGTTGCCTTAATATTCACATTGTGTAGTGGCCAGTCGCCTTCATCTGTTTCCAGTTTTGCAATGGCATCCACCACCTCCATCCCTGAGATTACTTTGCCAAAAACAGTATAATTTTTATTCAAATGATGCGCACCATTCGAACTTTGAACGATGTAAAACTCAAAAGGGGAGGAGCGGTCGTCGGGGTTTTCTCTGTATTCTTTGGCAGCTGCTAGAGCGCCCCGGTTGTGGCGGTAAATAATTTCTGCCGGTAAGGTATAGTTGCCCATTTTACCTCGCATTCGGGCAGTTTCCATACGGTCACTGTTTCCACCCTGAATAATAAAATTGGTCACCACCCTGTGAAATACTGTGCTGTTTAAGTAGCCGCTTTTAATCAAATAAATAAAATGCGCCCGGTGAAGTGGGGTGTTGTTGTAAAGTTCAAGTTTGATAATGCCTTCTGTAGTTTCCAGAGTCACAAATCGCTCCGGATTCTCTTTGCCATATTCGGTTAAAAAGGCTTCCAGGGTGGCATTTGTTAAGGACACCAAGGGGTCGAGCGTGTCTTTTAGGGTTTCTTTGGGAGGTTCAGGTTGGTTTTTTTCAATGACTTGAAGGGTATCTTCAACAGAAGTGTTGCCGGTATCAGGGGTATTTTTTTTATCTTCACAATTCAGAAACAAAAAAAGCAGGCAAATAACTGGGATATATTTTTTCATCAATGGAGTTTAACAGGTTTAAAACAGCACTTTCAAAGTTAAAAAATTTGGACTTACCCGGCGAGGAAATTCAATTGAATATGGCTCCTCAGGAACGCTTGCAAGAACTTAAAAAAATTGCACAATCCCAAAAAAATGCAAGTAAAGCAGGGGTGATGGCACTGTTTTATCCCAATGAACAGCAACAAACAAACTTAATTCTCATCCTCAGAAAAACATACAGAGGGGTGCATTCCGGGCAAGTGGGCTTTCCGGGTGGTCGGTTTGAAATTCAAGACCGTGACCTCACTGAAACTGCTTTACGCGAAACGGAAGAAGAGATTGGAGTTCCTAGAGCACACATTCAAGTGGTCAAGCAACTCACTGAAATGTACATACCGCCCAGCAATTTTATCGTTCAGCCATTTATGGGTTTTGTTGAAAGCCTGCCTCAGTTTATTGCGCAACCCACTGAAGTGGAAGCGCTCATCGAAGTTCCTTTAACACATTTCCTGGATGACAGCGTGATTGTAAATAAAACCCTCACCACTTCCTATGCCATTGATATTGAGGTTCCTGCCTACCAATTAAACAATCATGTGGTATGGGGTGCAACGGCAATGATTTTAAGTGAGGTGAGACACTTGTTAAAAGAAGTGCTTTAAAAATAGGTTTTTTGTATATTAGCCACCCGTTTTTCTCTAATAGAAAAGCGCAACCTCAAATGCTAATTTATGGGATTGTTTAAAAAAAATCCTTTTGGTCATATACTTTTTTTAAAACGTTGGTTAATCAGGATTATGGGCGCTATGACCCATCGCCGGTTTAAAGGGTTTAACGAACTGCAAATCGAGGGTTCAGATAACATACGTAACCTCCCTGAAAGAGGGGTCCTTTTTGTTTCCAATCACCAAACCTATTTTGCCGATGTGGTCGCTATGTTTCACGTGTTCAATGCGAGTCTGCACGGCCGAGACGACTCCATTAAAAACATTGGCTACCTCTGGAATCCGAAGTTAAACATCTATTATGTCGCTGCCAGCGAAACCATGAAATCGGGACTATTACCAAAGATTTTGGCTTATGCCGGCTCAATTTCTGTGGAACGCACCTGGCGTGAAAAAGGCAAAGATGTCAACAGGCAGGTAAAGATGAGTGACATTTCAAACATTGGAAAAGCGCTTAATGACGGTTGGGTGATTACCTTTCCCCAAGGAACCACAAAACCATGGAAACCCATAAGAAGGGGAACGGCGCATATCATTAAAAAATACAAACCCATTGTGGTTCCCATCGTGATTGACGGCTTTAGAAGGTCTTTTGATAAAAAAGGGATTAACATCAAAAAAAGAGGCATCCTCCAGTCAATGGAAATCAAAGAGCCTCTCGAATTTGATTATGATAACGAGACCATCGAAGAAATCGTCAACAAACTGGAACATGCCATCGAGCAACACCCATCCTTTTTAAAAGTAATTCCCTTAGAAGAACTTGAAAAAGCCGAAGAAATGAACACCAAACGCCGGTGGAAGTATTGATTGTTTCAAGTTTCAAATTTATCAGACACGCAACCATTAACTAATAACCCTTAACAATAAACAATAAACAATAAACCTATTCCCTACATTTCTATTCTTTCCAGTTCCTTGTAGTTCTTTTTGAGTTTTCTCAACAAAATTCCATATACGAGTCTATAAAACAGAAGGAGTAAAAGTACAAGAATGACACCCACCACAATTTGTGAAATAAGAAAAATCGTAAGAAACTGCGGGTCGGTTGGTACCATTCCATAACTCTCTTTAAGTGCTTGCATCAATACATCACTCTTTGTATAATAAAAGTAATTGATAACAACCAGCGTAATCGCAAAAGCAACCACATTATAAATCACAAAATAACGCACGGTTCTACGGGTGCTTAGGATGCGTTCCATCAGGGTTTTTGTGTTTTCGGTAACTTTAATCGCTACATAGTTTTTATAAAAATAGTAGATAAAAACCAATACAATCAGGTAATGAACCACATTGAAAGCAATCATAAAGGGTTTCATTCCCAGTTTTTCTATGACTTCATAGGAAGATTTTGGTGTCACAAAATACAAGCCCACCCAAAACAATAGTTCCAGGACACTTATAATAAAAATCCACTTCACAATTGAAGTTGATTTTTTAAACAACATATCATAAATCTGGTCGTAGCTGAGCTTGGGGTACTCTTGCTCCCGTTGTTTCCAGTTTTGTTTTAATAATTCTAATTGATCCATAGCATTACGGATTGAGGATTGTTCTTAATTTTTCTTTTATACGGTTCATTTTTACTCGGGCATTAACCTCTGTAATACCTAATGTGTCAGCAATTTCTCGATAATTTTTGTCTTCCAGATACAAAAACACCAGTGCCTTGTCAATATCGTTGAGTTGTTTTACGGCATCATACATCAATCGCAACTGCAATTCAACGGTGTCATCATATTCATCGGCCGTGATTTTAAAACTAACACTTTCAAAATCATGGGTTTCAACCCGGCGTTTTGACTTTCGGTACAGGGTGATTGCTGTATTCAAACCCACTCGGTACATCCAGGTACTAAACTTTGAATCGCCCCTAAACTTTGGAAAGGCTTTCCACAACTGTATGGTAATCTCTTGAAACAAATCATTGTGGGCATCTGCATCATTGGTATATAAGCGGCAAATTTTATGCACAATGTTTTGGTTCTCTTCCAGTTGAGTGACAAAACTATGTTCAAGTTCTTTGTTCAAAGTAATTGTGATAGTTAGTTATGATTGATTAGTAGTCGTTCGTTGTTTTTTGTTACAAGCGCTCAAAAGTACTTCCTTTTAATGACTTAAAATGAGAGGATTGTGTCAAAATTAAATATTATTTTATACTATTTATGAAGTTTTTATGCATTTTTTAGGGTCTGTGATATGAGCTAAAAAACTTTTAGTTAATTTTTTATTAATGGAAAATCAACAATTCATTTCTGTTGTACATTTACATTGGTTTTAAACCCAAATTATGTATTAGAACTTCGTTATGAGGCTTGAAAATACAATAAAATAAGTGTGTTTGGAGATTTAGGCATAGCATCGCTACGGTTAAATCTCCAAATACAAGTGAAACGCCTTATTTTGAAGTAGTTTCAAGCCGGAATAGATTTTCTAATGCATAATTTGGGTTAATTCAAACCCTTATGGACAAAAACAAGTCAAACAGCAAGCCACAGCCTAAAAAGGCAGCGCCAAAACCGGCGTTAAAAAAGGCTACGCAGACTGCTTCAAAGAAGAAGTAATCCCTGCAACCCTTTCGCTTTAAGCGAAAATTGTACTGAAAATCAATTCACGGCCACTCCAAAAGAGTGGCTTTATATTTTGTGACAACTCATCCCTGTAATCTTACAATTGGGTCAGGTATTTTTCTGAAAGCAATCACCAAACCGCATCTTTGAACCAAAATAATTCAAGATGCGAAACCTTTACATTTTAATACTCATTTTTTTCCCGGTTCTTTTGTTTTCACAAACCACCATTTCAGGAAAGGTTACAGACCCCAAAGGCAATCCCATTATGGGGGCCAACATATTTATTGAAGGTACTTATGACGGCACAATAACCAGGGAAGACGGAAGCTTTTCTTTTTCAACACTTGCAACCGGAGTGCAAACCCTTCAGGTGTCTTTCCTCTCTTTTGAAACATTCAAAATAAGTAAAGAAGTCAGCGAACTGCAAGACATCAACATTCGCTTACGCGAAAGCGTGGACGCCCTAGATGCCGTAGTACTCTCTGCCGGAACGTTTGAAGCCGGTGACAAAGCACGCAACTCGGTTTTAAAGCCACTTGATATCGTCACCACCGCCGGAAGTGCCGGTGATATTGTGGGCGCCTTGCAAACGCTTCCTGGCGCACAAACCGTTGGGGAGAGCGGCAGGTTGTTTGTGAGAGGTGGTGAAGCAGATGAAACCCAAACATTTATAGACGGCATCAGGGTAGCACAACCTTATGGGGCTTCTGTGCAAAACTTGCCCACACGGGGGCGCTTTTCGCCCTTTCTCTTTAGCGGAATTTCCTTTTCAACAGGTGGGTACAGTGCAGAATATGGAGAGGCACTTTCCAGTGTGCTGCTTCTAAATACCCAAGACGAAGCCGAACAAAACCAAACGGATATTTCACTAATGACCGTTGGGCTGGGGGTGGGCCATTCCATCAAAAAGGAAAGCAGTAGTTTTACTTTTAACACCGCCTACATCAATCTGGAACCTTACCAGGCACTGGTTCCACAAAACCTGAATTGGAACAAAGCCTTTGAATCCATAAGCGGCGAGGCTGTGTATGTAAACAGATTTGATAAGGGCATTTTAAAATCCTATGCAGCCTTTGATGCCTCTTCATTTGATTTCAATCAGGAAAGCATCAACAGTCCCTCAGCACAACGCATCGATTTAAAAAACAATAACTTCTATACAAACACCTCTTACAAAAGCTACTGGAACAACAATTGGCAGTTTTACAACGGATTGAGCTATGGTTATGGAAGCAATACCATTTTTATTGATGCAGACCAAGTAACAAATGATGAGCACACCATTCACCTCAAGTCAAAAGCAAGTCGGCGTTTTTCAAACAGCATCAAACTCGATGTGGGAGCCGATTTTTTCAGTACCCACTTTGAGGAACGTTTTAAAAATACAACAGGTCAATTTGAGAGCGATTTCTCTTCAAACATCCTGGCAATCTATGCAGAAGGAGATTTTTTCTTTTCAAAAAATTTGGCTGCAAAAGTGGGGGTAAGAGCCTCACAGCAGTTTTTGCTTGATGAAACCCGCCTGTCACCCAGAGTTTCATTGGCTTATAAATCGGGCGAAAACAGTCAGTTTGCATTGGCCTATGGTCGTTTTTCCCAAACCCCAAAACATGACTACCTCAAATACGACAGCCGCTTACAATCAGAAAATGCAACGCATTATATTTTAAATTATCAGTACAACAACAATGGCCGCACCCTGCGCCTGGAAGGCTATTACAAAGATTATAAGGACCTCATTCGCTTTGATGGAGAGACTGTGCAGTTTGATGCTCAGTTTAATAACACCGGCAACGGCTATGCCGCCGGACTCGATTTTTTCTGGAGGGACAATAAGACTGTGAAGAACCTGCAGTATTGGGTTTCTTATTCTTTTATCGATACAGAACGTTTGTACCGCAACTTTCCAAAACAAGCCACACCACCATTTGTGGCACAACACACCGCTTCTTTGGTAACTAAGTATTGGGTGCAAAACTGGCGCTCTCAACTGGGTTTTTCTCATACGTTTCATACCGGCAGACCCTATAAAAACCCCAACGAAACAATATTTATGAACGGTAAAACAAAAGCCTATAACAGTCTGGCGTTTAACTGGGCGTATTTGCTTAGCGAACAACAAATTCTCTACTTTTCAGTGTCCAATCTGCTGGGGACTCAAAATGTGTTTGGGTATGAATATGCCAACACCCCCAATGCAAACGGGACTTTTGACAGGCGTGCCATCACACCCACTGCCGACCGGTTTTTCTTTATTGGTTTTTTCTGGACCATCAGTGATGATAAACAAAGCAATCAGTTGGATAATTTGTAAAAAATTGTGGTAACGCCCTGCTTAAGAGAGGCTGAAGTTCACAGCGTTATTATGTAAGATAATTTTTTATAAAGTCAAGCCATTTACAAAAGCCGATATTGGATTTGAGATCTAACTATAAAAAGTGATATATTTGGGAATACATCTAAAACATGAGGTATAGACACCCTATTGGTTGTATATACGCAATAAATAAAATAAATCAGTATAACAGATATGGAACATATCAACAATAGATAGAAGTTCATATTGGATATACTAATGTTGTAAACAAGTTTGAAATAATGAAATACATAAAAAAAATAATTTTCTTTGTTTTAATTGTAATAACTATTGTATTTATTTCTGCTTGGATTATTCTCAAGATTGAGGTTAGACAAACCAGTTACCTCAAAATTGAAAACAACGTGGATTTATTGAATAATTCCTATTTAATTAAGAATGTGAACATTATACCAATGACGAATGATACTGTTTTGTGGAATAAAACAGTTCTTATTGAAAACGGGTTTATTAAGACAATTTCAGACACAAACGCTCAAGATAATATTAAAGTTATTGATGGAAAGGGAGGGTTTTTATCACCCGGATTGATTGATATGCATATTCATCTTTGGGACAAATATGAGCTTGGATTATACCTTGCTAATGGTGTAACAACTGTTAGAAATTTATTGGGTATGCCAATGCATTTAGAAATACGAGACAACATCAATTCAAATGTACTTATTGGCCCCATACTTTTTACATCTAGTCCACAATTCACAGGTGCTTCGGATAAAAGTGTAGAAAAAAAACAAATACATACTACTATTGAAGCTAAGGAGCTGGTTAGAAAGTTCAAGAAGCAAGGCTACGATTATATCAAAACTTACAACAGATTACCTCAAGATATTTTTAATGCAACAATCGAACAGTCAGTTATATCAGAAATACCAATTGTTGCCCATCCCAGTTTTGAAGCAGATTATAAGTATCACTTTAACCCTTCCATATCTACAATAGAACATACAGAAGATATTGTTCAACAAGCTTTGGAAAATAAATTAGATAGTACCAAACTCACTTCTATCATCCAAGGTTACGCATCATCTCATCAAACCCATTGTCCTACTTTGACCGTATTTTTTAATATTACGGAAATTTTGAATAAAGAAGAGGAAGTGCTTACCTCTGAGCAGGCATTTTATATTAATCCTTTTATACGACAGATATATATGGGGGATTACGAAAAATGGATAGAGCGTAAAGCAAATGATAATACCGTTACAAAGAGGACAAACGACCAACATCTTTTTCATATAGAAATTGTAAGAAAACTTAACGAGGCAGGTGTAAATATTGTTTGTGGCACTGATGCAGGCGTATTGAATACGGCTCCTGGATTTTCAATACATCAGGAGTTAGAATTTTATAAGTTGGCCGGGATGAATAATTATGAAGCATTAAAAACGGCAACAGTGAATCCATCAAAGATATATGACGAATTTAAAAAATTTGGCACCGTTGAGAGCGGAAAATATGCAAATTTGGTTTTGACAAAGGAAAATCCTTTAGATAATTTATCAGCACTTAAAAACCCTCAGAAAGTATTTATAAAGGGACGCCTGATTGATGAAAAGTTAATGGAAGAATTCAAACAAAAGGCTTTTGACAGAAAAAACTACAGTGCTACATTAATAAAGTTTGCGAAATATATCTTGTGGGAGAAATAATTAATAATAAAACCAGTTTACAACATTGTATAAAAGCAATAGCGGGTGAAGTGGCAAATTCAAGGTCTGTCATTTAATAAACTTTTGTGGTGGCGGACAGATAATCACCTTGAAATCCGCTACTGCTCTTATACTAACCGTTGAACAAAATTTAAATAGACCAGTATTGACTGATTAATGAAAATTCTAAGCATACTGAATAAACCACATCCTTTTATCTTCAATCGGTACAGTGTTCTGCTGACTTCGATTATAACTTTTTTAGTTTTAGTGTTACTCAAGCCCTTCGAGTTTGATACTTTTTCTATCGACCAACTGCTTATTTGGAGCTTTATTTTCGCTGCCATTGTTGGGCTTACAGTATTGAGCAGCGTTACTGCGTTAATAAAACTACTAGGTAGGCCTACTAGGGAAAATTGGAACATTAAAAATGAGATTTTGCTGTTTCTCTTTGTTCTCGCAATGATTTCTCTCGTGATATTCGCACTTTTTTTAATACTTAATCCAAAAGTCAATAAGTTCGATTTATTCAGTTTAGTAGTCTTACGTACCTTAGCTATTAGTTTATTTCCTGTTCTTATTTTGGTACTTTACGAGCAAAATTATCATCAAAAAATTAAAAGACGACAAGCAGAGAGATTGAATCGAGAACTACTGAAAAGGAAGAACCCCTTACCTCAAAAAAAAACAAACGCTACTTTACCGGATAAAATAGTGTTGGTAGCAGAAAATGATAAAATTGCTATGCAAATCACACCTACAAGCTTGTATTTTGTGAAATCTGAAGGAAATTATGTGGAGGTGTTTTATCATCAAAACCAGGAAATACAAAGAGAGCTTATCAGAAATAGTCTAAAATCCATTGAAGCACAACTTTTAGCCTATGATTTTTTTAGATGCCACAACCGATACCTAATCAACTTGAGCCACCTTCAAAAGGTAGAAGGGAATGCCCGAAATTTTGAACTTGTTTTAGAAAATATTGAAGAAAAAATACCTGTTTCTCGAACTAAGTCTGAAAAGCTCATTCAACTTTTTCAGCAAAAAAAATAACTTCCCTTTTCACGAGTTCCCATTCCTCCCAAATAGGAATCCATTCTTCCCAAAACAAGGTAAAACAGATTTATGTAGCGATTTTTAGATCAATTTTGTTCCATCAAATTTTAAGCAGGATCTTGATGGAAAACGTCATTCAATACACTCTTTATCTACACATTATAGTAGGAAGTATCGCATTGTTAACTGGAGCATTGGCGCTTTTTAGTCAGAAAGGAAGACAATTGCATCGCAGGGCTGGAAGTATTTATTTCTGGGCAATGACCTTGGTTTTTGTTACAGGAATCATGGTGGCTAGTTATCGTTTTAATCGCTTTTTATTCTTAATTGCTTTCTTGAGTTATTACAGCGTTTTTGCAGGTGTTAGATTCTTAGGGCTCAAAAAGCTTCATAAGCATCAAAAACCAAAATGGTACGATTGGACGGCTGGGATTGTTAATGGAATAGTTAATATAATTTTTATTGGACTGGGTTTGTATTATCTATTCAAACCCAATAATAACCTTGCAGGTGCCTTGCTTTCCATTGGTTTTGGCATAGGCGGTTTGCTTATTACCTACACCAATTTAAAGCCTTTCATAGTGCGACCAAAAAAGGCTTACCATTGGTATTTGGGGCATATTGGCAATATGATGGGGGGCTATATTGCAACGCTCACTGCCTTTCTATCAACAATGGTTACCCGTTTTGAGTTAATGAATCCCTTTATCGCTTTTGCCTTGCCTTCACTCATTGGTATCCCCTTACTACTTTTTTGGCAACATAAAATTGAAAACTCCTTTACAAAACCCAAAAATAAATGAAAACACTCAAGCTTTCTTTAATTTTAATTTGTTACATTTTTACTTCATGCTCTTACCTGAAAAATGTCAAGCTCTTAACAGATGGAGAGATTACAAGAGAGAATTACGTGCAAACCATTCCTTTTGAATGGCGAAAGGAACTTATTGTTGTCAAAGCGCGACTCAACACAGACACCACGGAACGAGAATTTATTTTCGATACGGGGGCGTTTAACAGTAAAGTGGAAAGTAAATTGGCCACTTCACTTGGTTTAGAAGTGGTTACCGATAAAACCAACAGCACCGCCCAAGGCATAAGCCAAAAAATAGAAGTGGTGCGAGTCGATTCTCTGCAACTCGGTGAAACCACTGTTTATAATATTGGCGCGGGAAAATTGACCTATGCGCCTACGTCTGCAAGCCCTTGCATTGCGGCAAGTGGTATTATTGGGGCAAATCTCATCAAATTGGCACATTGGAAAATAAACTATGAAAAGCAGCTTTTGTACTTCTCTGACACCCCTTTTGAGGTGGAAGAAGGCAGTTATGTTTTGCCTTTTGATCGACCTGTACTTTCTGGAACACCTGAAATCGACCTGGAAATTGAAGGTAAAAAAGTAGAAAATATTTTGTTTGATGTGGGCTATAATGGCGGGTTAATTTTACCTCTGTCAATTGCCAACCATTTTGAAAGTAATCAATCGAAAATCATTCTCGACCAATCTACTTCGGGAATTTATGGCACAAATACCGATTCCCTGCTGGTAAAAAATTTAGAGGTAAATGTGGGCGGGGCAAAAGCTAAAATCCCCGTGGAGTTTTCTGCGCTCAACAAAGCACTTTTGGGCAATGAGTTTTTAAAACACTTTACGATAATCATCAATTACGACAAAAAGGAAATCTACTTGCAAAAACAACAAGAAATTCGAATTGCTCCTCCAAGCAGTTTTTCAGTAGCTATTCAAAACGATTCGCTTTGGGTGGTGAGCCGAACAATGCCCGAATTAACGCTTCAATTAGGAGAATCCTTGCTCGCTGTCAATGGAAAAAAGCCTACTGACTTATTCACTTCATATTGCGATTATGTGATGAACATTGGGAGGCTGTTTGAGCAAGATACTTTGAAGGTTCAGAAAATGTATGGCACCGTTTTAAATATCTCGATTAAATAAAATATATTCAATGATGAAAAAAACAACTTTAGCTTTTATCTTTTCCCTCTTATTCTCCATCAATCTTTTTGCGCAGGCAGACACTAGCCAAATGCTCAATTCCTTCATCCAAAATACGTTGGAAACATCGGAAATTGTGCCTTCAATAAGCATAGCCATTGTGAGTGATAAGGACGTTTTATACCAAGAAACCTTTGGCTATTCCGATTGGGAGAAGCAACAACCTGCTACAAATCAAAGTGTTTATTACATTGCTTCCTGCACCAAAGCATTCAACGGACTTTTAGCCCATATTTTAGCAGAAGAGGGAAGTATCGATCTCAATGCTCCCATCCTAAACTATAAGCCTTTTAAGGATTTTGAAAGAAAAGAAGTTTTCCAGAATATTACCATTATGGATTTGCTTTCGCATCAGAGCGGTATTGACAACCCTTATCTTTCGTTCCGCTTGGCATATACTGGTGAATATACCAATGCTGAGATTCTAAAGCTCATCGAAGAAGAATCGCAAACAAACGAAGCTGAAAAAGCCTTTGAATATACCAATTTTGGCTACTATTTATTCGACTACCTGCTACAATCCGAGCTTGGAAAAAGTTGGAAAGATTTATTAGATGAAAAACTTTTTCAGCCCCTAGGGATGGAAAACAGTACAGCCTATGCCTCTAAAGTACCGACTGAAAAATTAGCGCGTCCGCATAGAGGCGTTTTCCGGGGAAAAGTAAGCATTTCTCCTTTGCAAAAAAGCGATGCATTGATGCACGCAGCAGGAGGACTGATGACCAATATTGAAGATGCTGCTAAGTTCTTGCAGTTTTATTTGGGAAATGGGAAGGGTATTTATCCAAAGTACTTGGTTGAAAATTCTTTCCAACAACAAGTGGATGCAAAGCACGAATATGTAAGAGTTTTTGACGGAGATGGCTACGCAAGTGGCTGGCGGATTGGTGAATTTGAAAAGGAAAAAATCGTGTATCATTTTGGTGGTTATACAGGCTATTTTTCCCACTACTCATTCATTCCCGAAAAGAATATTGGGATGGCTATTTTTAGCAACACCGATATGGGAATGACTGCTGCTAACTTGATTTCAAAATATGCTTACAATTTGTATTTAGGAAACAAAAAAGAGCTTAAAAAAGCAGAGAAAATTCTTAACAAAAAAGTACCGAAAGCACTTGCTCAAGAACGCAAAGCACAACTTGCCCATGAGCAAAAAATGGCGGAACGAACATGGAATTTATCGCTACCCGAAGCACAATATGAAGGAACATTCACCAACGAAAAATACGGTTCAGTAGAAATACTTCACGAGGAGGGACAATTTGTAGTGATGGCGGGAAATTTAAAAACGATAGCAACTCCATTCCCTACTGAAAATACGATGCGGGTAGAGTTAGTACCGGGTTCTGGAACTATCATCGGTTTTGACCTGAAAGAAGGAAAGGTGGTTAGCTTATTTCATCAAAGAGAAACCTTTGTGAAGATGAAGTAAATGGTTTCAGAATTTTAAAAATATATTCTATGTTCAATCTCATAAAATGAAATAAATATTGATTGCAAGGAGGAAAACAAAGTCTATACTTCTCATCCATTTTCTTAATTCTGATTCATTTTTGATCGATAAACGCTTTTTCACAAAGTGGAGCAACTGAAACCACTAGTGAATACCAAAAAGTAAGTAGCCCTGCATACTTAAATATCGCAATAGGATTGAATATTTCAAATTTCCGAGACGTTGCCACATCGCCTCTCATCTATTCGGGTAAACCAATATACACTTCATTGTCTCATATTGATATGGATGTAAAAAGAGCGTCCCATTTTACGCTTTCCTACTCTTTTGGAAAATATGCATCCCATTTTAATCAGCACGCTTCAGCGATTAAAGTCAATAAATTTTCTTTCAATTATTTGGAGTTATTTCAATTAAAAAAACTCAGTAACTTAAAGCTTAACATTAAAATTGGTGGTCAACTCAACTCAACGGTTAATCATAGAGAAAATAAGGAGCTGTTTAATAACAGTGAGGCAGTAGATATTATTACCATACTATTTGGCTCTGCTAAAGTTAGTCGGACCGAGGATAAAAACAAGAAGTTCCTTTTCATTAAATATAAAGCCAATAAGCAAAACTGACTTTCTCCTATAAAATGATTGTTGGTGTTGTGAACAGTTCCTTAAGACGGCTATAGTAAGCATACTCTGCTCTTTTGTTCTTTCTGATTAATTTTTAAAATGAATAAAAAGTAAACTTAAGCCGGCGATAAGCTATGGCTTCTAACGGCTCACTCGGAAAATTGCCTCCGACCAGTTCGTTGCGCTCGTGTCTAGCCGATTTTCCTAAAGTTTCGTTTCTTTTTTGCTAAATTAGTTGCTTAACCACTCAACTACCCAATACACGATCACGTTTAAAAAAACGCAATCAACCTAGTAGTGAACGAACAATCTGCCTGTACTTATTTTGAATACCCTCAGTAAAAGCTGATTTATCTTGAATCATTGCCGAAACGCCATTTTGTAGTTGTAGATTTTCACTACTCCATAAAACGATTTCAGTAATTATTGGAGCGATAGCAATCCCTTTCTCAGTTAATAAATAGATGTTTTCTTTATTATTATCTGGTAATTTCCTTTTTGTGAGCAATTCATTTTCCTCTAACCATTTCAATCTTGAAGACAATATACCTGGTGCAATTTTTTCGGAAGAATTTGAAAAATCTTTAAACGTTTTCTTGCCTTGAACTAACATATCTCTAATGATCAAAAGCGACCATTTGTCACCTAAAATATCTAAAGTGCAAGCTATGGGACAATCAGACCTAAAATTATTTTTCATATTTTTACTATTGTTTTAGTAGTAATAAAATATTTTACTTACTTTTGCTACTTATTTAATAGCAAAATTAAGTAAAATAATGGATACATTATCATTTTCAGACTTTAAAAGGGAAACCAAAAATACACGCATTGGTATTTGGGCAAGTATCGTGTCAGCAGTAATGCTTATTGGAATTGGTATTTTTTGGGTGGCTCATCCTGCTGCTGCAGAAGGTTCATTTTCCATAGTTCCGGATTCTGCTGCTGCCATTCGGTTTGCAAAAATCACGGCCATTTTTAAAGCGATTGGCGATTTTCTGCCACCCATTTTTGTTCTGTTGGCCATCCGCTTTCGTCAATTTAAGTTGGCAGGTTATTTCCATTTGATCACTCTATTGTTAGTAATTGTGGTGGATATGTTTGTTTGGGGCAGCTTTGTTCCCAACGCAGCTGCAATAGATATTCTACAACATATACCCTTTGCAATTCCCATCATTATTGCGGCTTATTGCTTTCTGAAATCAAACCCCAAACACCTATAACTATGCTTTTATTTATTCGTATTTTCTTGGTACTATTTGGCTTAATCGCTGCTGCTACAGGTTTTATGGGCACCACAGCTAAATACAATCCTGCTATTATGGATGCAATGACCGATAACAACCATCGCTATGTTGCGGCGATTTGGATGGCTACTTCACTTGCGTTTTTCTATGTAGCCTGGAATCCTTCAGAAACAGCTTTATTTCGCTTTTTGATGGTTGCTCTTTTCATTGGTGGTGTGGTTAGAGCAGCTGCCTTAGTCAATTATCCGACGACTCCATTTCTCATTTTTCTTATTGCCATAGAATTGATTCCACCTGTTTTGATGCTATGGTTTCATACTAAACTACTTAATTCAGGTTCACTTTAAAAAATATTTTCAGAATGAAACAAACAAAACAAACTGTACTGATTACTGGCGGTGGTTCAGGTATCGGACTTGCTTTAGCCAAAAAGTTTTTGGATAACGATAATACCGTTATCATCACAGGAAGAAATCTTTCAAAATTGGAAAGAGTGAAAGAAGAAATTCCCAAAATTCATATTTTTCAAAGCGATGTTACTGATGACGCAGAAGTAAGAATGTTGGCAGACGATATAGAGCAACAATTTGGCCACATCGATGTGTTGATAAACAATGCTGGAATTATGCTTCTTGTAGATGCGGGAAATGAAGACAACGACTTGAAAAAACAAATGCAAGAAATAGAAATCAACTACAATTCACCGATTCGGGTTTTGCATTATTTCCTTCCACTACTCAAGAAAAGTAAAAATGCGGTGTTAGTCAATGTGTCATCTGGCTTGGCGTATGTTCCTTTTGCACAGGCACCGGTGTATTCGGGTACTAAATCGGCTGTGCACTTTTGGACACTAAGTATTCGTCCGCAATTAAAACCGCACGGAATCAAAGTGATTGAATTATTACCACCTGTAGTAAAAACGGAGATATTTGATGGTATTGAAGTAAGCGAGGCGGATTTCAAACCCATTCTTCCTCAACAATTAGCCGATATTTTTTGGAAAGATTATATAAAAGGTAAAGAAGAAATTACACCCGGAATGTCCAAGCAACTTAAATTTATGAGCAGATTGGCTCCAAAATTTATCTTTAATCAAATGAATAAAGACGCTATTCCAAAAAAATGAAAAGCTGAAAATGAACGATTTTATAACATTCGACACACTCATCATTAGTTTACCACTTTTGGTGACTCTTTTCTACTCGTTTTATTTATTAAAAATGGGCAGGAATCAGCCTGAATTGAGCACTGTTTCTAAACGAACAGTTGTATTTTTATGGGTCTGGTTTTTATCTGCTTTAGCCATTGCTTATTTTCGGGTGTTCGCACACGCTGTTTCTTTTGACAAAGGAGATCTAATGACATTCTCTATCTACATATCGCTCCTTTCGTTTGGACCCATCGTTGCCTTGTTAGCGACAAAACTATCAGACACATTTAGCAAACTGCTTGCAGCGATACCTGCATACGTTTTAGTCGCTTCGCAGATCATTCGGTTGGGTGGTTATGCTTATTGGGAAGCCTACAAAGCTGGTGAAATCCCTTTTATTTTGGGTTTATCCATTGCAGGTTTGGACGTGTTTCTTGCACTTTGCACGCCATTTCTAGCCTATGCCCTGTACAAAAACTACCATTGGGCTGCTCGTGCAACCTTAGTTTGGGCATTTCTCGGAATATTTGATGTACTCAACGCTGCTGTTCAAATGAGTATGGGCTTTTTTGGAATTGGGGGAATGAGTGCTGCTGCTATACATCTTCCATTATCAAACCTTATTGAACTGTATCAAGTCGGAATTGGCATCATTATTCACATCCTTTTAATAAATAGATTTATAAACAAAAAGTTCTAAAATGAAACAATCCGTATCAATCATCGCCATCATTGGCATTGGAGCATTTGCCGGGAATATGCTCAACATCGGCTTAAGTCACGCAATGTACTGGCAGACGCTGGAACCAATTGAATTTATGCGGTTTTTTGCAATCGATTTCCCTCTGCTATTAGTTCCAACAGCATTAACGCTTTTACCTGCTTGGTTAGGAAGTCTTTTTGTGTTTTTGAAAAGTAACAAAAAAACGGAAAGCGGTAAATTTTGGAGAATTGCTTTTTGGGGGTTAACGCTCACGATTATTCAGACTTCCATTTATCATTTGCCGATGAATTTAGATTTTATGGCGCTAAAATATGATGCTTTAACGGCAACAAGTAAACTAAGAGGGTGGATTATTTCGCATTGGATAAGAATAGTTATTACCATAATTTCAGGCATTTATGCCATCAAAGGTTTTCAAAAATCAACACCAACTAATTAAAACAAATATGGACAATTTTACAATTATCAATCTACAAGCCCTTACGGGAACGATCGCACTTATTCTAGCCTTCAAATGGTGGATTCAACCTCGATTAGCCAATTTATCTATCTATGATGCCTTATTACCATTTGTTTTTTTTAATGCCTTTAGATACTTAGGTTTATCTTTTATGGCAAAAGAGCAGTTTTATGACGGTTTTCCTGCCGAGTTCCTTACTCAGGTTGGTATTTGGGATTTTGCAACAGCTGTTTTGGCACTTATCACAGCTTTTGCTTTAAAAATCAAATGGAAATTTGCCATTCCGTTGGTTTGGGTTTTCAATATATTTGGGATTACTGATTTGCTACTAGCATTTCCAAAATTCTTTTCACTAAGACTTTATGACTATAACTTAGGCTTTATTTGGTTGATGTTTGTAACCTATGGATTGGCGGCTTTATTGAGTCATATTTATATTTTCTACCGACTTCTTAAAACCAAACGAGATAAAATAATTGCTTAAAAAATGAAACGTTCAATAAAAAAAGACGTAAATTCAAACTTTAAAGTCTAACAATAAAAACCAAACCATCAAAATTTTACAAGTATGAACAACATACTTAGAAATGTAGTTGTGATTGTTCTTCTTTTTCTGCTGCAATCATTACAGGCACAAAGAAGGACACAGGCAATACAATCCACACATGTCTCGTCCGGCACACAATTTACACCGGTGACGCAGTCATTCATAGAAAACACGGTCAATAAGCTTGGTATAGAATTAGGCCAGACATTAGCACAGGCTAAAAAGAGCATTGAAAATAATGGTGGTGAAGTACTTTGGATGGGAAGTCCCGACTCAAATTTTACACTTACAAGAAAAGAACTTCAACGTGGAAAGGAAAAATACTTTCGCTATGTGGTTCACTCAATAAGCAGTGATGTTAAAAGCACATCTATGGTTCAAACACTGCCCAACACTGCTCAGGATATAACAATGTTTTTGGACGTTTATCCAAAATCAAAAGACAATTTTAAAGACCCTGAGAATCTGGTTATTTACCGAATTGAAACAAGCTTAATGTTTCAGCCAACACAACACCAAATGACTTATCTAAAAATTGAACCAGTTCAAATATCCTATGTCGATTTCCATGGTGTCATGGAAAAACAAGGACATTCACTTTACCAATCAGGAGGCGGGTTTTTGGTTTATAAAAAAGATGGTGGAAAAAGTATAGATATTGGTGACTTAACTTCAGCTCGCAGGGTTTGGAAAAGAAATATTCCCACAAAATCACCTTGTACCAATCTGCTGACATTAGCAGATAAATTCCCCGTGACGGCTTCCGGTATGATTAACGCTATGGCAGAGCCCGGAGCAGATGGTCGTCCTGTCATTAACTTCAAACCCTGGGGAGCAACCATTGATAACTATCAAGGAGAAGGTGCATTTCAAACTTATAATGACTGCGGGAGTGCCACGCTTTTGCAAATTTCTCAAATAGATAACCCTAAAAACTCAGAAAAACCACTCTTAAACACTGTAATAATGACCTATCAAAACGCCGCGCTTATCAATGAGGCATTTGAAGGATTTTATAATTCGCTTTATAAAAATTAAAAGACCATGTCCTGAGTTATTGCTTCTTATGGTTTAACATTCATAATCACTAAAAAACAAACGCATTTTCAATCGTCACTCCTCAACAAACCCCATACTCAAAGAATTCACACAATACCGTTGTCCGGTTGGGGTGGGGCCATCGTTAAAAACATGTCCCAGATGACTGCCACAATTGGCACAAAGAATTTCTGTGCGTAACATGCCATAGCTCGTGTCTTTGATATATTCAATACTTCCTTCTACAGATTGGTCAAAAGCCGGCCAGCCACAGCCACTGTCAAATTTAGCCTCGCTTTCAAACAGCAAGGCTTGACAGGCGGCACAATGATACCGGCCTTTTTCATTGTGAATGTTGTAAGTACCGGTAAAAGGGCGTTCCGTGCCTTTTTTACGTAGAATTTGGTATTTTTCTTCTCCCAGCAACTCCAGCCATTCGGCCTCAGTTTTTTGAATGGGATACGTCTTGGAATCCATTAGCTTAGTTTTTGGGTTTAAAACTCAGTGCAGCCCCGTTGATACAATGTCTCTTTCCGGTGGTATTTTGAGGGCCATCATCAAAAAGGTGCCCCAGATGACTTCCGCAATTGGCACATTTTAACTCGGTGCGGGCAACACCAATTTTATAATCGACATCCAGCTCAAGGTTTTCATTGACTCCACGGTCAAAGGAAGGCCAACCGGTACCCGAATCAAATTTGTGCTCACTTTCATACAGCACCACATCACAGGCTTTGCAGTGGTATGTACCCGGCTCATAGATTTTATCCAGCGGACTCGTAAAAGCGCGCTCCGTGCCGGCTTGTCGCAGGACGTAGTATTCGAGTTCGCTTAACTGCGCTTTCCATTCGGCATCTGTTTTAACAACAGCATATGAGGTCTCTTTTTCAGTTTCAGTTTGGGCTTTGCTGTTACAGCTCCATAGACTGATTGCCAAAAGGCAAAGGGTGATTTTTGATGTCATAACGCTTTTTTTAACGAATTTAATTGATATACATACGATTTAAAAGCGCCCGGGGTTCTTTTAACTTAAATTTAGTGTTCTCTATGAGGTCTCATAAAAAACCTCCCAATGAATTAACATCAGGAGGTTAAAGAATAAATACTTGGTAATTCTTAATCCAGATTAAGTGCATTCATCACAGCATTGTAATCACTTATATCAATGCCCGATCTGGTGGCAAAATCCGAAGGAACTACTACAAACCGAAAGGTCTGGTTTTGGGTAAAGTTTGAAGGGACTGTAGATAAATCAAAATTGCCATCAATCTGAAGCATGATGTCAAAAAAGGTATGATTATAAACATATTGGATAATATCCCCATTGTCTAAGAAAAAGTTTTGAGGAATCAAACTCCACAAATCAACATTATCAGGCAATTGCCCTTCCAATCGATACACCAAGATCGCATCAGATTCAAACACTTCAATAGAGGTTGGAATAGTTATCAATGATTCCTGAAGTCCGTTTTGATTATTAAACTGAAAATTAACCGTGCGTTCAAACGTCTGTCCCAGTATATTGATACCATCAAATCCCGGAGGTCCTTGTGGCCCTTCACAAGCAGTGAATAAAAAGAAGACAGTTCCTAAAGTAAATATGAGCTTTTTCATAATAGATGTTTTTGATTTTTATAACTTAAACAAATTGCGTACCGAAAATTTTTAGATAGCCAAAATAGGAACAATTTTTGATTGAAGTAGGTAAATAAGTCACAATTTTATTAAGTGACTTTTATTTAACAAAAGTTACTAAATAATATAAAAAATCAAGTACTAAAAATAAAGTTTTTGTATTTTTACAAAGGCAGTAAAAAAAACACTATGAAAACGAAACGCTTTTTCACACTCTCAATGATGATGGTCTTGCTCATTGCCTGTACCACAAATCCTTTTACCGGTAAAAGCACGCTGGCTCTGGTGCCAAACTCTCAGATATTACCTATGGCTTTTCAGCAATACAACCAGTTTTTATCTGATAATAAGGTAATTAAAGGCACTGCAGAAGCCCAGATGATTAAAAATGTGGGGCAAAAGATTGCCACTGCCTCAGAGCGCTGGCTCAATGCAAACGGATATCAAGGCTACCTCAGTGAGTATCAATGGGAGTTCAATCTGGTAGAAGATGAAGCTGTGAACGCCTGGTGTATGCCGGGAGGCAAAATTGTATTTTATACAGGCATTTTGCCGGTTGCAAATACCGAGGCTCGCGTAGCAGCCATTATGGGACATGAAGTGGCACACGCCCTTGCCAATCACGGTCAGCAACGTATGAGTGCCGGGCAATTACAACAAATTGGTGCCGTTGCCGGTAACATCGCTTTGGCCAATGATCCCGAAAATCAGGCATTGTTTAACACAGCCTATGGTGTGGGTTCCTCGGTGGGCGTGATGCTTCCCTTTAGCAGAAGCCATGAAACCGAAGCTGATAAAATTGGCTTGACATTAATGGCCATCGCAGGTTATGAACCCGCTGAAGCTGCCGAACTATGGCGCAGAATGCAACAACAGAGCGGTGGTGCCGCGCCACCTGAATTCCTGAGTACACACCCTGCAAGCCAAACACGCATCAACAACATACTATCCTGGGTAGAAGAATCAAAAGCAGAAGCACGCAAGTTTGGAGTGACTACTTTTAAAAAGTAACAAAAAAATAACCGGACTTTGTGAAAGGGAGAGTGGGAGCAAAGGTTTCAGGCTCTTTTAATTTGATCTTCACTATTTTAATGAACTAAAAATTTTAAAAGCAATTCCAAAATTAAACCCGGCCTAAGAAAAATAACCGTAAAGAATTTTGTAAAATGAGCCGTTAAGCATTTTCTTCTGTTTGAGCCGGCAAAATTGGAGTTTAAAAAACGTTTTAGAGTTTAATAAGATTGGTTAATTATCTTAAAATTCTTTCGGGCGAGTTAAGAAAATGTAGGCTTATTTTGCAAAATTTAGGCTATTTTTCTTAAGCCTAGATTTTTTTGTTTCTTTTTTCATCGATGGAAATCGACGAAGGAGATTCACGAAAACCTATAAAAAACAATACAGGGTCTTGAGTAAAAAAGAAAAGAAAGTAAATGGAATATCCGGAGTATTAAAAATAATCCAACATATACTTAACACTACCTAATTTTCATTTTACAAAAAATTAATACACCTTCATTTTTACGCCGCAGCGAACGAAATTTTTAGGAACGCTTTCGTCAGCCTAGGTCCCGCACCTGTTGCGGGATTTGGTTCTACGTCATCCCGCTGAAGCAGCAGAATTGTGGCGCAGAATGCAACAACAGAGCGGTGGTGCCGCGCCACCTGAATTCCTGAGTACACACCCTGCAAGCCAAACACGCATCAACAACATACTATCCTGGGTAGAAGAATCAAAAGCAGAAGCACGCAAGTTTGGAGTGACTACTTTTAAAAAGTAACAAAAAAACAAGCTGATTCATCAACTTATTTTTTATTTTAGGAGCTGCCTTTCAGGGCAGCTTTTTTTATATACTATCGATGACAAAACAAACACCGGAAAAAGGAAGTAAAAAACTCCTCTTTGCCTGGGCATTTTACGACTGGGCAAACTCAGTCTATAGCCTGGTCATAGCATCAGCAATATTTCCCATTTACTATGCCTCTTTGTTTGAGGCTGCAAATACAGAAACCGTCACAGTTTTTGGTGGCGAAATACGCAGCACCCCCCTCATTAGCTATGTCACTGCAGCTGCCTTTCTATTAGTAGCCTTTATGTCACCACTTCTTTCAGGTATTGCAGATTATGTGGGAAATAAGAAAAAATTCATGCAATTTTTCTGTTACCTGGGCAGCGCTTCCTGTATCGGCTTGTTCTGGTTTAGTCTGGATGCCATTTACTTTAGCCTGCTTTGCTATTTTTTAGCATTGATTGGCTTTTGGGGCAGTTTGGTGTTTTACAATTCTTACTTGCCTGATATTGCTTACAATGAACAACAGGACAAAGCGAGCGCCCGTGGCTTTTCTATGGGGTATGTGGGCAGTGTGGTTTTGTTGCTTTTTAATCTATGGATGGTCATGAAACCACAGTTTTTTGGTCTTGGAGAAGGAGGGGAGGCAGCCATGCTGGCCATGAAAATTTCGTTTGTAACCGTGGGAGTCTGGTGGGCGCTTTTTAGCCAATATAGTTTTTATTACTTACCGGTGGGTCCCAAAAACAATAACAAAATTACCCGCAATGTGCTATTAAACGGTTTTAGAGAACTTCAAAAAGTGCAAAAATCATTGCTGGAAAACATCCAACTCAAACGGTATCTGTCTGCCTTCTTTGTGTATAGTATGGCGGTACAAACCGTGATGCTTGTCGCGACATATTTTGGCGAACAGGAAATCAACTGGGCAGATTCCACAGAAAAAACAATGGGGCTCATTATAAGCATTCTTATCATACAACTGGTGGCTGTGCTTGGCGCCGAAATGACCTCAAGGTCTTCTGAACGCTTTGGAAACATCCCCACACTTATTGTGATCAACAGCATCTGGCTGGTGATTTGTATCGTTGCATACACCATAACAGAACCCATACAGTTTTATGTAACCGCCGGTGTGGTAGGTCTTGTTATGGGTGGAATTCAATCGCTTTCGCGTTCTACCTATTCTAAGTTTTTACCGGAAACCAAAGACACCACCTCCTATTTTAGTTTTTTTGATGTGACCGAAAAAATTGGGATAGTCATCGGGATGATGCTTTATGGGTTTATTGACCAAATTACCGGAAGTATGCGCAATTCGGTATTGTTTCTTGTCGTTTTTTTCTTTTTAGGTATTGTATTGCTGTTACGCGTTCCGCGAAAACCGGCTTCTGATAGTATCAAGTAACAAAATGATAAGAAGCCTCCCCACAATCAAGAACCTTTTTCAAGGCAATTTTTTATCAAAAAATGAGTTGTATGAATAAATTGAACTTCAAATAAATATTTTTTACTTAAGTTTGCGAAGCATCCAACTAGTTTAAAAATCTACTTATGAACCTGAAACATATTTTCAAAACAGTATTTATTAGTGCCTTTGTTTTTATTTCCTGTGACAACGAACCCCTGGAAGGTGAGTTTGTTGTTGATGACCCCACAGTCCTTATACCCGAATTTACAGCAGAAATTGAAGGCTTTACCTTCATTGCAGATACCGCTCGGGCACAGACTGTTCAGGGTGTGACTACAATCACCGGAATTAGAAGCAATGGCGATGTAATCGATTTGAGACTCAACGGTGCCGGTGTGGGTACTTTTGATATGGTCACTCAGGGTGAGGCAATTTTTGGAATCAATGTAGATCCCACTGCTTTTTCATCCCGAAACCAAGGAGGTTCAGGGCAGGTTGTAGTCACTCAATATGATACCCAACTGGAAGTGATTTCAGGCACATTCTCTTTCACAGCTACACGACCCTTGCTGGATGCTAATGGTCAGCCCATACTGGATGGAACGGGCAACCCCACTTTTGATGTTGTTGTCATTTCGGAAGGAGCTTTTACAAACATCGCTCTTGAAAGTGATGGAAGCGTGGGTGGAGGAGATGAACCCGAATTCTTTGCAGAGGTTGACGGCTTGCCTTTTGTTGCCGGAAGTGAAAATGCAGGTGCCACTTTTATAGAAGAGACAAACACACTTATTATACAAGGAATTAACAACGAAAGACTCATACAAATCAATATCATCAATCCCGAATTAGGAACTTTTGACCTGGGTGCAGAAACTGAAAATGACAGCAAAGCAACTTACATAGTTGATGAACAGGAACCTTATTCAAGTCTGCTATCTGAGGGCGGTTCCGGAACAATAACAATCACGATGCTCGACCTGGAAAACAATACTGTATCAGGTACATTTTCATTTGTTGCCGGAAGAAATGAAGGAACAGAAACCGTGACGATTGAAAGCGGCTTTTTTAACAACCTTGTGATCGCTGCCGGCTTGCCAGGGGAGGGAGATGACTTTATGTTTGCTTTTATTGATGGAATCTCTTTTTCAGCTGATGATATTTCAGTGATAACCGAAGAAAACCATACCATCCAAGCAATCAAAACAAGCACAGGCGAAATCATTACATTTACATTCCCTGCCAACTTAGAAACAGGTACTTATAGTTTGACGTTCTCTGGTGAGAACAACGCCCAATATTTTGATGGCGAAACAACTTACGGTTCTCAAACAGGTTTGTTAGTGTTGCTTGAAAACAGTGCCCAGTTTATCAGGTTTGCCTTTAATTTCCAAACAGCTGCAGAAGAAGGCGGAGAGATCATACACCAGATATCTGAAGGTTCATTTAAGTTTGCTTTGTAAACACGACTTTTTTTAGAATTCATTAGTAATCAAATAAACGGCCTACGAAAGGGTTACGTGAAAATAGTCGGTGAGTTTGTGAGTTTGTGAGTTTTTGAGGGGGTGATGGGGAGAAAAGGTTTAAGACTTTACCAATTCCATCTTCTCTAACATAATTAACTCACAATTTTAGATGCAATTACGAAATCAACCCTGGCCTAAGAAAAATAACCGTTAAGAATTTTGCAAAATGAGCCGTTAAGAATTTTCTTCTGTTTGAGCCGGCAAAATTGGAGTTTCAATATTCTTTAGAGTTTAATAAAAATGATTTAATAACTTGAAAGTCTTTCAGGCGAGTTAAGAAAATTTAGGCTTATTTTGCAAAATTTAGGTTATTTTTCTTCAGCCTAGACTTTATTGGTTCTTTTTTGGGCGATGCAAAAAAGAACAAGAAGTAAATTGAATTTCCAGAGTATTTATAATAACCCAATATTTACTTAACATTATCTATTTTCCATTTCACATTACACCACAACTCTATATGTTTACACCGCATCGAACGAAATTTTTAGGAACGCTTTCGTCAGCCTAGGTCCCGCACCTGTTGCGGGATTTTGTTTCTTTTTTGGGCAATGCAAAAAAGAAAAGAGCATAAATCAAATCTCATAAATCTTAATGTTAGACTTAATTTACTAAGGAGTCCGCAATTCATTAGGTTTGCCTTTGACTTCCAAACAGCTGCAGAAGAAGGCGGAGAGATCATACACTAGATATCTGAAGGTTCATTTAAGTTTGCTTTGTAAACACGATTTTTCTCAAAACATAAAAAGCCGTTTTCAAATTGAAAACGGCTTTTCACTTTAACGCTTAATCAGTAGAAGTCCCGTTAGGGACGACATATTGGTAACTAATCAACCATCTTTATCTTTCCGGAACCGGCAACTTTACTGTCGATTTTAGTGGGTTTGCCCTTGTAACTTATAGAACCGGAGCCACTCACTCTTCCTTTAAAATCGCCACTGCAATTCACTTTGTAATCTCCTGAACCCGCAACGCTGATGCTGACATTTCCTGCATTCAATCTGTAGGCGTCTACTGCTCCTGAGCCGGCAATACTACCGTTTAGATTGCTTGCCAACCCGTTTAAAATAATGTCACCGGAACCGGCAACCTTGGATTCTAAGTCAGTGACTTCAAGGTTTAGCTTGATGTCACCGGAACCTGCCAGTTTCACACTAAGTGCATCAGATTTTAGATTGAAATTGTTTTTAATTTCACCCGACCCTGCCAGTGCGATTTTAGAGAGCCTGCTTGCCGGGACTGTTAGTTCAATTTTCTTACCGCGGCTTGGTTTCAAGTTGGTTTTGTTTTCTGTTTTAATGTGCAATACGTTGTCTTTCACTTCAACGATGACTTCTTCCAGCAAATTGGATTCGCCGGTTAATGTGATGTTTCCTGTCCGGCCTTCCACGATGGTTACATAAAATTTTCCGGCTACAGAAAGTCCGTCATAATTTGCTGTTTGAACGTTTATTGTGGTGACCTCTCCGTTGCCTTGAATGGTATTTGTACTCCACCATTGAGCTTGAAGCGAGGTGAAACTGAACAGAACGAGCAAGCTTGTTAAAAGAATTGAATTTTTCATAGGGTACGACTTTTAGATTGATGATTATTTATAATGATTGGTTTAATAGTCTGGTTTATTGTTTTTGGATTTTTACCCCGCCATAGCTGGAGGAAACCCGAATGCTGTTGCCTGAATTTCGTTTACCATAGTGTCCTACATAAGTACTGCGGCTGCCCTGAATATCTCTCACAGAAAATTCAATTTCATCTGCTGCTTTTAAACCGGCATAGGAAAGCTGTGCACTCAAATCAAAAGCGGCGCGGTCATCATAGGTCAAATCTACCGAAGTGTATTTTGCTGTGATGTTTACATTTTTAATACTTTCTTTTAAGAGGTCAACACTTATTTTTCCATAGTTGGCATTCAGATCCAGGTTATGTGAAATCATACCAAATGTGGTAGTCACATAGCGACTTTTTCCCGTAACATTTTTTGCTTTTCCAATGTTTAATCTTCCGTAAGACGAATTGAAATCAAGGTTGGAAAGGATTTCCATCAACTCTGCGCGGCTGTAATTGCCTTTGTAGGTTATGTTTTCGGCTTTGTTGATTACATATTCAGAATAGTCGGCATCAATGGTGGCATTTTTAACAAAGCCAATGGTAGCTCCATTTGTATAATCAAAAGAGAGCAGATTGGAATCACCGTTGAGTTCGCCAATAATAAACGAACCATAATTACAAGAAAGGGTGGTATTTCCATTCAATCGGTTGAGGCTGATGGCTCCATAATGATTTTTGATATCCAGACTGTTTGATACCGGCATTTTCACCAGGTAATTGATTTTGATATTGACATTGTTTGATTTGGTGCCCCAAAAGGTCCAGTTGCTACGCTGGTTTTCAATAAGGGTCACCGCACTTACTCGCCCTGAGGAGGCTTCAAATGCTACAGAAATTTCATCAAGTCTTTTTTGAACTTCCTGTTCGTTGTTGCCATTGGTTATGATAGTAACTTCAATTTCAATGCGGTTTTGATTCCAGGTAGCGATATCGACATTTCCATAGCGGTTATCAATGTGAAGCAAGGCATTTTTAGTGACATCAAATTGTTTTTCAATTTTCTTTTCCTTGGTGTGTTTACCATTCAGCTTGCTGTCGTTGGCAAACGCCACAACCGGCAGTAGCAGAAGTAATAAAATAAGTTTAAATAGTGGTCTCATGGGTTTCTAGCTTTAAGGTTTTTAATTGGTCTATTTGTTCCAAAACGTTTTGCAATAAGTCAATGCGGCTTTGAAAATTGGAAATCATAGCGTGGATGACGCGTTCATCTTCGCCACTCTTCACCAGGTCTTTTTTTAGGCGTGCATAATCTTTTTCCAGCACTTCCATTTGTTCCAGTGCGTCTTCAATAAGGACAATGGTTTCAGGGGATTTTTCACGTTTCAAGGTAGCGAGTTCCCGTTTGATGGTTGAGGTGAAAAACTGCTGGGTTTGAGCAAACTCGGGCGAGATACTTGCCAGGTCTGCCTTAGCCGATCCTTGGTTCATAAAAGGAACCGCCAAAGAGAAAAAGATTAAAAATGAGGCTGCAATGGCGAGTGGTTTCCATAAAATCAGGCGTTTTACAGGCTTTTTTTCCTGCGCATTCAGTTTTTGTAAAAAGCGCAAACGATGTCCGTCTTTGGGTTCCGCCAGTGGCAACTCCTGCTTTTGAAAGAGCTCTTTTAAGCGGGTGTCTAAGTTTGTATTGTCCATATCTCTATATTTTTCGCGCAAGCGCTTTTTTTAATTGGTTTGTAAGTGTAACTTTTTTCGCAAACTTTCCCGGGCCCTGGAGAGCAGGGTTCTGCTGTTTGCATAGCTGATGTCCATTATTTGTGCAATTTCTTCATAATCATAGCCTTCAATATAATGCAGTGTCAAAACTGTGCTGTAATTGGTTTTCAAATCGTTGATGGCTCGCAACACTTCATTTGCCTTCAACTCACTGTAACTCTCGCCGCTATCTTCAAAGGGCTCCTCGGCGATTGCTGACATTTTATAGTCTTCCCATTCTTCATTATACTCCATTTTTCGGGACTTTGTGATGCTTTGGTTCACCACAATCCGTTTCAACCAGGCACCAAAACTGGCATCTCCCTTGAATGTATGCAGTTTATCAAAAGCCGTCAAAAAGGCCTCCTGCATAATATCTTCTGCTTCATCTGTTTGCTTCACGATGCGCAGGGCTGTATTATACATCGCCCCATAATAGCGGTTGTACACTTCCATTTGCGCAAACTGATTTCCCTGAAGGCAAAGTGCAAGCAAATCGTCAATATGTGTTTTGGTTAGTGACAATGATTGGATTGTTTGTATTAAAGATACGTTTAAAACGAAATTGTTACAGTTTAAAAAAGATTTTTTGAATTTTAAGACAATTTTTCATTAATGTATGATAAAATAGCCACGAATACACTAATAATTAAAAAACATTCGTGCATTGGTGGCAATAAATGATTTTTGTTGATAAAAATAAAAGGCACCAATAAAACAAACGAAATCACCTTTTCCTTAAAATCACCCCCACTGGCACAACTATTGCCTAAATAGGTAGGATATTTGCCGTTAAATATCCGATACATCACAGTTTTGCGTTTATAAACGAACTAAAAACTTTTTAGTAACCCTTAAAAATCACATTGTGTTGTATGACACAATGACTTAAATATACATATGTCAAATTCAAAAATCATAGATATAGACAGTTTGTCATTTCAGGAACTCAATGAGGAAGCCGAGTTGATTCCCTTAATGACGCCTGAAGATGAAGATGCAATTAATAAAGAGGTCTTGCCCGATGAGCTTGCCATATTGCCCTTGCGCAATACGGTTTTGTTTCCCGGGGTGGTGATTCCCATAACCGCCGGACGGGATAAATCCATTAAACTCATCAACGAGGCCAATAAAAAATCCAAGGTCATAGGGGTGGTCTCCCAAAAGGCCGAAGGTGTTGAGGAGCCTGAAGAAGGAGACATCAACAGACTGGGCACCGTTGCACGCATTTTGCGTGTCCTGAAAATGCCCGATGGCAATGTCACGGTAATTCTTCAGGGGAAAAAGCGATTTGAAATTGAAACCATCACTAGTGTTGAGCCTTACTTTAAAGCCAAAGTAAAGGAAGTAGCAGAAGCACGCCCGGCAAAAAACAACAAAGAGTTCAAAGCGGTTATTGATTCTATTAAAGAACTGGCATTGCAAATCATCAATGAAAGTCCCAACATCCCTTCAGAGGCTTCCTTTGCTATTAAGAATATTGAAAGCAACTCTTTTTTAATCAATTTTGTGTCTTCAAATTTAAATGTAGATGTAGAAGACAAACAAAAATTACTGGAAATCAATTCGCTGGAAGAGCGCGCCATGGAAACCCTGAAGTTTATGAATATCGAGTTTCAGAAACTGGCGTTAAAGAACGATATACAGTCTAAGGTGCGTTATGACCTGGACCAGCAGCAGCGGGAGTATTTCCTGCATCAGCAAATGAAAACCATCCAGGAAGAATTGGGTGGCGTTTCCCATGAAGAAGAACTGGACGAAATGCAGCAGCGCGCCAAAAAGAAAAAATGGTCTGATGCGGTCGCCAAGCACTTTGAAAAGGAATTGGCCAAAATGCAGCGAATGAACCCGCAGGTAGCTGAATATTCCATTCAGCGCAATTACCTCGATTTATTTCTCGACCTGCCCTGGAATCATTACTCCAAGGACAAGTTTGATTTAAAACGCGCCAAGCGCATCCTTGACAGAGACCATTACGGACTCGATGATGTCAAAAAACGCATCATTGAATACCTCGCAGTCTTAAAACTGCGTAACGATATGAAATCACCCATCCTGTGTCTCTATGGACCTCCGGGAGTAGGAAAAACCTCATTGGGGAAATCCATCGCAGAAGCGCTGGGACGTAAATATGTGAGAGTGTCCCTGGGTGGTTTGCGGGATGAATCTGAAATAAGAGGCCATAGAAAAACTTATATTGGTGCGATGCCCGGACGCATCGTGCAAAGCATTAAAAAAGCAGAAACCTCCAATCCGGTTTTTGTGTTGGATGAAATTGACAAACTTTCTTTAGGAAATCAAGGCGACCCGTCTTCGGCATTGCTGGAGGTTTTGGACCCGGAGCAAAACAATGATTTTCACGACAACTTCCTGGAGGTGGGCTTTGACTTGTCTAAAGTGATGTTTGTCGCCACGGCAAATACCTTAAATACCATACAACCGGCCTTGCGGGACCGTATGGAAATCATCAATGTAACCGGTTATACCATCGAGGAAAAAGTGGAAATTGCCAAGCAGCACTTGTTGCCCAAACAACTTAAGGAACACGGTCTTGATAAATCACACTTAAAGATTGCCAAACCCCAACTGGAAAAAATAGTGGAAGGTTACACACGCGAATCGGGTGTGCGCTCACTGGAAAAGCAAATTGCCAAAATGGTGCGCCATGCGGCCATGCACATTGCGATGGAGGACGACTACAATATCAAAGTGACCAATGAAGATGTGATTAAGGTCTTGGGTTCCCCCAAACTGGAGCGCGACAAATATGAAAACAATGATGTGGCAGGAGTCGTCACCGGACTTGCCTGGACGCAGGTGGGTGGTGATATTTTATTTATCGAGTCCACCCTTTCAAAGGGAAAGGGGAATCTTACCATCACTGGCAACCTGGGGAAAGTAATGAAGGAATCGGCTACCATTGCAATGGAGTATATCAAATCAAATGCTGATAGTTTGGGCATCGACCCCAATGTGTTTGAAAATTACAATGTGCACATTCACGTGCCCGAAGGCGCCACCCCCAAAGACGGACCCAGTGCCGGAATCACCATGTTAACATCGCTGGTGTCTTTGTTTACCCAGCGCAAAGTAAAGAAAAGCCTTGCCATGACCGGCGAAATTACCCTCAGGGGGAAAGTACTACCCGTGGGGGGCATCAAAGAAAAAATTCTCGCTGCCAAACGCGCGCGAATCAAAGAAATTTTACTTTGTGAAGACAACAAAAGCGACATCGAAGAAATCAAGGAAGACTACCTCAAAGGTCTCACTTTTCACTATGTAAAAGAGATGAGTGAAGTCCTCCAACTGGCATTGACTAAGGAAAAAGTGAAAAACCCTAAAAGGCTTTAAAAGACATTGTTAGATAAACATAAAAAGAGGCTGACTAATAAGTTGTATAACTAAAGAACACCACGAAGGCACCAAGACACCAAGAAGCACAAAGAGCTAAATAGTAATCCCTTAATTCTTAGTGTAACTTTGAGCCTTGGTGTCTTTGTGGCAAAACACGATTTTTAGACAGCCTCTTTTTTTAATCTTAAAAAATAAATTATACTTGCACTCGTTTACTTGTTAAGCTTATTCTCATTATCGGGAGAATAAAAACCCGGACCTCATTTATGCAAACCAAGATAGTTGTTGCTTTCTTATTGTTTTTTACAGTTTTGAGTTCAGCTCAAATCGGGGGGAAGGGCACTTACCAATTTCTAAACTTGGTCAATTCACCGCGACAAGCTGCTTTGGGGGGTAAAATCATTACAAACTATGATTATGACCCCAGCCAGGGGCTCTACAATCCCGCCACCATCAATCCGGCGATGGACAACCAGCTTTCTGTCAATTACACCAATTATTTTGCCGATGTCAATTATGGTACTGCATCCTATGCCTACCTGTGGGACAGACGCACTCAGGTTTTTCACACGGGGGTCACCTATATCAATTATGGGCGCTTTGACGGTTTTGACGAGCAAGGAGAATCTACCGGGAAATTTGGGGGCGGTGAGGTGGCCCTCTCATTTGGCTATGCCCGCAACATTCCCTGGACCGACTTTCACGTGGGGGTCAACGTCAAACTCATTTCCTCAAAACTGGAAGAGTACAGCTCGCTGGGAGGCGCTATTGATATCGGATTGATTTATGTGTATGAACCCTGGGATTTGCATATTGCAGCGGTTGCCAGAAATATGGGGACTCAGTTTACCCCTTTTGCCGAAACCTATGAAAAACTTCCTTTTGAAGTCGATTTTGGTATTTCCCAAAGCCTTCAAAACGTACCGCTACGATGGCACTTTACGCTCGAAAACCTCCAAACCTGGAACATCGCTTTTGCCAATCCCGCACGGGATGAGTTTGATTTGGAAGGCAATGTGGAACAAGAAAATATTACCTTTATTGACAATATATTCAGACGTGCCATTGTGGGAATCGAGTTGTTTCCTGAAAGTGGGTTTAACATTCGTTTGGGTTACAATGTGAGACGGTCTGAAGAATTGCGAATAGTGGAGCAGAGGGCCTTTGCCGGTTTGAGTGCCGGGTTTGGCATCAAACTGCGCAAGGTGAGAGTGAGCTATGCCTACTCCAGATACAGCACGGCAGCAGCAGCAAATTTTTTCGGACTGAACATCGATTTACAATGATAAAAAAAATTACCATCGCCATAGACGGCTTTTCATCTACCGGTAAGAGTACCGTTGCCAAACAACTGGCGGCTTATCTGGGCTATGTCTATGTCGATAGCGGCGCGATGTACCGTGCCATTACCCTTTTCGCTTTACAGCGAAATTTAATCGGAGACGATTTCTTACATCGGGACAAATTAATTGACCAACTCCCTGAAATCCAATTGCATTTTGAGTTCAATCCCACCACCAAAACCGCCGAAATCCACCTGAACGGAACCAATGTCGAAAACGAAATTCGCTCTATGCAAGTCTCAGACAAAGTGAGTCAAATCGCTGAAATACCGCAGGTGCGAAAAAAATTGGTCGAGTTGCAGCAGCATTTTGGAAAAAACAAAGGCGTGGTGATGGACGGCAGAGATATCGGCACGGTGGTGTTTCCAGACGCCGAACTCAAAGTATTTATGACCGCCGATGCTAAAGAACGTGCCCATAGACGCTATTTGGAATTTAAAGAGCAGGGAAAGGACATCCCTTTTGAGTCCATTTATGAAAATGTGATGCAACGGGATTACATCGATACCACAAGAGCAGATTCACCACTCACCAAAGCAAAAGACGCTATAGAAATTGACAATACCCACACCAACCGGGAGGACCAGTTTCACATCCTGCTTCAACTGGCAAAAGACCGCATCGCCGGAAGAGTCTCCTAAATTTTTAATATAGTGTTCAGTATTAAGTATCAAGACTAATATCCACCCCCTCAATCATCAATCCTCAATAATCAATAATCAATCATCAATAATCAATAATCAATAATCAATAGTCAATAATCAATCATCAATCATCAATCACCACAACCCGCGTTCTTTGCCCCGTTCCGCCAAAGGCGGATGGAACGCTATATTTTGAGGCTAAGTATTAAGACCATTAACCAATCCCTTTGCGCCTTCTTTGCGATTTAACTTTGCGTCCTTTGCGCTTCGTCGCCTGAAGCTTTGTAGCGCAAGGCGGTGAAACCCACACAAGAGTAAGCAGAGTAGAAGCAATAATCAATAGTCAATAATCAATCATCAATCATCAATCATCACACCCCGCGTTCTTTGCCCCGTTCCGCCAAAGGCGGATGGAACGCTAAATTTTGAGGATAATTATTAAGACCATTAACCATTCCCTTTGCGCCTTCTTTGCGATTTAACTTTGCGTCCTTTGCGCTTCGTCGCCTGAAGCTTTGTAGCGCAAGGCGGTGAAACCCACACAAGAGTAAGCAGAGTAAAAGCAATAAGCAATAATCAATAATCAATAGTCAATAAATAAACCGTTTACTAACAGCCATTTATTGATTTTTTATTGTATGTTGATTCGTAAAAAAAAATAAAACCTTTATATTTGCACCCATTTTCAAAAAAACCCAAATTTAAAATCATGAAAAAACTAGCAACAGCCATCGTGGCTTTACTAACAACAACCTTGTTCTTCGGACAAGAAACAACAAGCTTTAACAAATTTTCGATTGAAATTCAAGGAGGATTACACATGCCGCTACAACTAGTTGACAACATTGAGACATCAGACTATACCGATTTCAGATCAGGACAAATTGGTGTGCGTTATATGTTTGACAGCTGTTTTGGTGCCAAACTCAGTTATGGCTTCAACAGCTTTGAAGACAAAGAAAACAGCGACTTTGGCGTTGATTACCACAGAATCACCCTCGAAGGTGTGTACAATATGCAACTGGCAAACCGTTTTGGTATTTTGGCACATGCCGGACTGGGTCTTGCTTCTGCCGCACCATCAAGTATTGATGAGAATGAAAACACAGCTATTTTTACCCTGGGCTTAACACCACAGGTTAAAGTATCAGACCGTGTGGCTGTATTTGTGGATGCTACTTATTTAGTAAGTGCTTCACAGCAGTACTATTTCAACGGTCAACTCATCGAGCCCAATTTCCCATCAAGAACCGCGGCTTTTGCAAACTTTAGCATCGGAGCGACCATCTCCCTCGGTAAAAACAGCACCCACGCAGACTGGGCACAGAAAACCAACTAACACAATCAACATACAATTAAAAATCCCAAAGCAGTTTGTTTTGGGATTTTTTTATTTCATCAATATTCAATCAGTGTTCAGTATTAAGTCTAATAACCCAATCTCTCAATAATCAATAATCAATAATCAAAAGCCAACACAACCTTGAACACTAACTATCAACCTTTATACACCGACACGGATTTCTGTATATCTTCTTTTATAAATTCCCAAATTTTTCCCCGCAGGCAAATGGGTTCGAAATCATCGTCTGCCAATTCAAAATTTGTTAAATTATTCAATAACTTTGCTTTATCGTGGGTGTACTCATAACGCTGTTGGTGAAGCGTCAACATAGTTTGAAGCGGGTAGAGGGGTAGTAATTCGTGCAGGTCCCAGAAATCTTTTTTTCTTCCTCCACGTTGAATGACATCTATTTTCATAGCAATAATTTCTTCTATTGTAGCTAGACGGATCGAGTCAACAACTAACGGGGGCTGTATATAGGGATCAGTATAAAAAACATCCAACTTGATAGTGTGTTTTTTATCAGTGCCAATGGCATAGGATTTACCCAAAGCGGGAGCTAAATTTGAAAAAGGAACGACATAGGGAAAATTGGCTTTTAGAAAGTGCTCCAATACGTCAAAACCAATACTGCCATATTCAGCATCAGTAAAAAGATCGATATCCACAGAAATGCGGTGACCCAGTTGCAGGCTTAATCCAGTGCCTCCTACCAAACGAAACCGGCTAAACTCTTTGGATGCCATGAGGATTAACAGACATTCTTTCAGCAGGTCATTGATAGTATGGTAATGCAAACCTCTCATAAGCTTAAATTTCCTGCTGCAAACTCATGGGTGCTGTTGCAGGAGGGCTTTGCAGCACCTGTTGTACTTTCTCATCACCATAAAACCGGGTAATCTCACGCTTTTCAATAGTATTTCCCCGTTCAAAAACCCGTTGAATAACGTTTTTATAGTGCTTTTTCCAGTCAATGGTTTCTACATCGGTATCCCAAAACAAGGTAGCTCTTAACAGTGATAAGTCAGGTTTTGGTTTGTTTTTTTGCTTTTCTTTGTATATGTCATAAAAGGCCTGTAACAAAACAACCGTACTTTCTTTAAGGCCCAATGCCTGCTCAATCTTTAAAGCAAACGAAGTGGTAATGGCACGCTTTCCTTTCGTGATCGCATTGAATGTCTGAGGGTGCTCACCAATAGATAAAGCAAAAGGCCGTTGCTTAAGCGAACGTTTTTCTAACTCACGCTTAATAATAAACCCCGGATGGATTCCTTTGTATTTTTTAAACCGCATTTCCATGGTACAAATATAAACAAAAATGTTTACATATATATGAATTTAAAATGAGCAATCCTAATTTGGACTCCAAAAGTAATCAATCATCAATAGCAACTCCGCAAACAAAGTGGTCAGTGGTCAGCTTTTAGTCTAAAGTGAGTAAGAAATTAAGAGATTAAGTGAGTAAGAAATTAAGGTAATAGGCAATAACCAATAACTCAATCCCTCAATCCCTCAATCCCTCAATCCCTCAATCTCTCAATCTCTCAATAACTCAATAACTCAACAACCCATTAACCAATCCCTTTGCGCCTTCTTTGCGAATTAACTTTGCGTCCTTTGCGCTTCGTCGCCTGAAGCTTTGTAGCGCAAGGCGGTGAAACCCACACAAGAGTAAGCAGAGTAAAAGCAATAATCAATAATCAATAATCAATAATCAATAATCAATAATCAATAATCAATCATCAATAGCCAATAAAACAACCACACCCCCCGTCATTCATCCTGTGATTTTTACATTTTATCCCATAAACATACCCCACATTCCCGATGCTTTCATTATCTTTGCAACGTTTTTCCCCCGCATTCCAATTAACGCAGCATACCAAATCGGTTATAAAGACGTTAACGAATAAGGGGCATTTTTTTTAAATACAACGCACTGACCATGAACAAAATCGCCATCATCGGCCTGGGCTATGTCGGCCTCCCGCTCGCCCGGCTCTTTGCCACCAAATACCCCGTCGTGGGCTATGACATCAACCAAAAACGCATTGACCAACTCCAAAAAGGACACGACAGTACCCTCGAAGTAGCAGATGCTGATTTGCAAGCCGTCCTTCTTAATAGAAACCCTTTTGCCTCCCCTCCGGAAACGGACACTGAGCGGAGTCGAAGTGGGGAGGACAAAGGCCTCTTCTGTACCCACCACCTCATTGACATTCAGGAAGCCAATATCTATATCATCACCGTGCCTACACCCGTTGACAAACACCACCGGCCAGACCTTACCCCCTTGTACAAATCCAGTGCTGCCGTGGGGAGCATCCTGAAAAAAGGCGATACCGTTGTTTATGAATCCACCGTCTATCCCGGAGTGACCGAAGAAGAATGTGTACCCGTTCTGGAACGCGAAAGCGGACTCAAATTCAATGAAGACTTTTTTGTGGGCTACTCGCCCGAGCGCATCAACCCGGGCGACAAAGAACACACCGTCGATAAAATCTTAAAAGTAACCGCCGGTTCCACACCCGAGATTGGACAACAAGTAGATGCCCTCTACAAAAGCGTCATCACTGCCGGGACTTATCTGGCGCCCAGCATCAAAGTGGCTGAAGCCGCCAAAGTCATCGAAAACAGCCAGCGCGACATCAACATCGCCTTTGTCAACGAACTCGCAAAAATATTCAACATCCTGGAGATTGACACCCACGAGGTGCTCAAAGCCGCCGGAACCAAATGGAACTTTTTACCCTTCAAACCCGGCCTGGTAGGCGGACACTGCATTGGTGTGGACCCTTATTACCTGGCACAAAAAGCACAGGAACACGGCTACCACCCCGAGATCATTTTGGCCGGACGCCGCCTCAACGACTCCATGGGTGAGTACGTCGCCGCACAGGTGGTCAAGACCATGATTAAAAAGGACATCAGTATCAAAGGCGCTGAGCTGTTGATGCTGGGCATCACCTTCAAAGAAAACTGCCCCGACGTGCGCAACACAAAAATCGTGGACGTAGTACACGCCCTGCAAGACTACGGCATCAAAGTCACCATTTACGACCCCCTCGCCAACCCCGAAGAAGTCATGCACGAATACGGACTGGAATGCCACTCCCAATTAGACTTGAACAAAACGTCATTGCGAGCGAGCGAAAGCGAGCGAAGCAATCTCATTAATGCATCAACAAAATTCGACGCCATCGTCCTGGGCGTAGCCCACAAAGAATTCCTCAACATAGACTTAACACCCTTGAAAAAAGAAACGGCTGTAGTATATGACGTTAAAGGAGTTTTGGACATTGCAGATATGAAATTGTAATAAAAAGGCTGATTCGCAAATACGCAAATACGCAAATCAGCAAATCCGCGAATAAGCAAATCCGCGAATATGCAAATAAGCGAATCCGCAACAAAAAAAGCAAATCCGCGAATCCGCAATAAGAAAAACAAATAAGCAAATCAGCAATTAATCAATATGAAAATCAAACAACAAACCATTCCCTTACCTTCCATTCCGAAAAAGTTTAGCTTTTCTTGGATTTAATTCCGAAAAAGTTATACTTTTAATATAGAAAAAGACCCAATGATCACCAGAGATTTAGAACATACTATAACATCCAAACTCAATAGAGGCAAGGCAATCATCCTTGTGGGCGCGAGGCAAGTGGGAAAAACCACCTTATTGAAAAAACTGTTCTCAAATCAAAACGATGTGTTGTGGTTGAATGGCGATGAACTCGATGTACAGGCTTTATTTGCCGGCATATCGGCAACGAGGCTTCAGGCGATCATAGGCAATAAAAAAATGATCATCATCGATGAAGCACAACGCATCAAAGAGATTGGTTTGCGACTAAAATTAATAACAGACCAGATGCCCGAGGTTCAATTGATTGCCACAGGAAGTTCCTCATTTGAATTGACAACTCAAGTAAATGAACCCCTTACCGGTAGAAAATGGCAGTACACCATGTATCCCCTGGCGTTCTCTGAAATGGTCAACCACCACGGGCTGTTATCAGAAACCCGGCTCATGCCACACAGGTTGGTGTATGGCTATTATCCCGATGTAATCAATCATCCCGGTGAAGAAAAAGAAGTGCTAAAACAATTGGCTGATAGTTATTTGTATAAAGACCTATTGGCATTGGAACAAGTACAAAAACCCGATAAATTAGTAAAACTATTGCAGGCACTTGCTTTTCAGGTGGGTTCACAGGTTTCTTATAACGAATTGGCGCAGCTCTGCGGACTGGATTCTAAAACGGTCGATAAATACATACATTTGCTCGAACAAACTTTTGTAATTTTTAAACTCGGTTCGTTCAGTAGGAATTTACGCAACGAACTGAAAAGCAGTAAAAAGATCTACTTTTATGACAATGGAATTAGAAATGCCTTGATGGCCAATTTTAACCAAGTGGAAAGCAGACAGGATATAGGAGCCCTGTGGGAAAATTTTCTGGTTTCTGAACGCATAAAACAACTGCATTACTCAGGCAAATGGACCAATTATTGGTACTGGCGAACTAAAAACCAAAAAGAAATTGATTTTATAGAAGAATCAGACGGCAAACTTTGTGCCTATGAATTTAAATGGAACCCCAATGCAAAAACAAAACAACCGGCCTTATTTATGAACAACTATAAAAACAGCAGCTTTAAAGCAATACATCGCACTAACTTTGATGAATTTCTTTTGATAGAAAAATAAACGGAAAATTCGCAGATGCGCAAATCAGCAAATCCGCAAACCTGCCTGCCGTGGTCATTGAGCGTAGTCGAAATGAAGGTAGGTCAGCAATAAAAAACAAATGAAAAAAAGAAACCTAATCATATTCGGTACACGCCCCGAGGCCATCAAAATGGCTCCGCTTGTCAAAGCGTTTGAGAAGGAATCTGATTTTGACACCAGAGTGTGTGTGACCGCACAACACCGCGAGATGCTCGACCAGGTACTGGAGTTTTTTGAAATCACCCCACACTACGACCTCGACCTGATGAAACCCAACCAAAACCTCTACAGCCTCACGGCTGCAATCATCACCAAACTCCAACCGGTGCTCGAGGACTACAAGCCCGACTATGTGTATGTGCACGGCGACACCTCTACTTCTGCCATCGCAGCACTGGCCGCTTTTTATGCCGGAGCCAAAGTATGTCATGTAGAGGCCGGACTGCGCACCCACAACAAATGGTCACCCTTCCCCGAGGAAATGAACCGGCAGCTAACAGGAAGGATTGCAGACCTCCATTTTGCACCCACAGAGCAGTCAAAACAAAACCTGCTCAAAGAAAATACCCCCGAAGATAGCATTCTCGTTACCGGAAACACGGTCATTGACGCACTGCTGTACAGTAGTGAACGGGTCAACAACCTGGATACTAAGGAAATCAACGAACTCAAAACGCTGGTACAACCCGATAAAAAGCTCATACTCGTCACCGGCCATCGCCGTGAAAACCACGGGCAGGGGTTTATCAATATCTGTGAAGCACTCAAAGAGATTGCTCATAAGAACAGCGATGTACAAATTATTTACCCCGTACATCTCAACCCCAACGTACAAAAACCGGTCTATGAGTTGCTGAGCAATCTGGACAATGTGCATCTCATCAACCCACTGGCATACCCCGCCTTTGTATGGCTGATGAACCAATGCTACCTGATTATAACAGACAGCGGGGGCATACAGGAAGAAGCACCCAGCCTCGGCAAACCCGTACTCGTGATGCGCGACACCACAGAACGGCCGGAAGCCGTGGAGGCGGGAACTGTGATACTGGTGGGAACTAACAAAGAAAAAATCGTTTCAGAATGTGAGCAATTGCTCAATGATAAAGAACGTTACACTAGAATGAGCAGCCTGAAAAATCCCTTCGGGGATGGAAAGGCTTGTATGCGGATTACACAGATGATTAAAGGATTACGCGGATGATATGGAAGAGAAGGGAAACAAGTTATTATTTGAAAAAGAAACCTATACAATCATAGGGGCCTGTATGACTGTGCATAGCGAGATGGGGAGTGGTTTTTTAGAATCTGTATATCATGAAGCATTGGAAAAAGAGTTTAAGGAACAACAGATACCTTTTGAAAGTCAAAAAAAACTAAACCTTTTTTATAAAGGCTCTCAATTAAAAAAATATTTCAAAGCAGATTTTGTTTGCTACAATCAAATATTGGTAGAATTAAAAAGTGCTACATTTATGCATAAATTAAATGATGCTCAGTTGATTAACTATTTAAAAGCAACAAACTTTAAAGTAGGCCTGCTCATAAATTTTGGAGAATCAAGCCTGCAATGGAAACGCTTTGTAAACACCTACTAAAAGTAATGAAAATAAAAAATAATCCACAAAATCAGCGAAATCCGCATAAATCCACGGAATCCGCAATAAAAAAAGCAAATAAGCAAATATGTAACTAAAAATAACCCATAAAATCAATAAGAATCTATTTTTGATAGGAATTGATGGGGTGTTGGAAAGAGCGGTTTTGAAGTTGTAATATGCTTTAAAGTTAATATATATTGAAATTTAATGACAATTAATAACCTAATAACAAAGTTGAAAAATAACCAACTCTTTAAAGACTCCGCTTGGTCTTTGTTGGGGAATGTGGTGGGTAGAGGACTTGCTCTTGTGGCAGGTATCTTGGTGGCGCGTTTTTTAGGGAAAGATGTTTTTGGGGAGTATGGTATTATCAAAAATACAATACTTACTATCGGTGTCTTTTCAACCTTTGGATTAGGATATACAGCTACAAAGTACATAGCAGAATTTAAAGCACTTAGCCGTGATAAAATTCCTTTATTTATAAAAACTGCCAATAAAATCACGTTTACTTTTAGTGGTTTTATGGCATTGTTACTTTTTGTTTTTGCAGATTATGTTGCATTTCATTGGTTGGAAGCTGCACATCTTGGAACACCTCTTCGCATTTTAGCTGTTTTGATAATTTTTAATGCCATTACCACCACACAAATAGGCATTCTTTCCGGTTTTGGAAAGTTTAAGGAAATAGCTAAAATCAATTCGATTGTTGGGGTGCTTACTTTTTTGTTTAGTGTTTTGCTAACCTATTATTTTGATTTAAACGGAGCTTTATTGGCATTGTTGCTGGTACAGGTGATTAACTGTATTTTGAATTATTATGCGGTTAAGAGGGAGACCAAAACGATAGATACTTTAGTACAGCAAGATAAAACAATGCTTAAGGGTATTCTTAATTTCTCCACACCCATTGCCTTGCAGGAAGCAGTATATGCAATAACAAGCTGGCTGGCAAGTTTACTTTTGATAAAATATGCGACCTATGGTGATTTGGGTATGTACACCGCAGCGATGCAATGGAATGCAATTATTTTGTTTATACCGGGCATTTTAAGAAATGTGATATTAAGCCACTTGTCTGAAAACACTAACAATCAACTTGCCCACAATAAAATTTTAAAACAAACCATTGCAATAAATTTTATTGCTACTTTAATACCTTGTATCTTGGTATTTATATTCTCAGGGTTGATTGCAAAAAGTTATGGGCAGACATTTGATGGTTTGGCAATACTTATATCTTTAGCCTGTTTTATAACAATATTTTCTAGTATTAGTAACGTTTATTCACAAGCTTATATGTCTAAAGGAATAAACTGGTTAATGCTTCGGATTAGACTTTTTAGGGACTTTGGTATAGTTGTTTTGGCTTATTTTTTATTAAATTTTACAAATAGTGATTTCAATGGAGCTTTATTACTTATATTAAGTGTTCTGACAATAAATATTTTATTTTTATTATTAATGTTTATTATTTACAATAAAACATTGGTTGATGAATAAAAAAATAGAAAAATCAATTATATACATTATTTCCTTTTTCTTGTATTCGGGTTACTACGTTATACTTTCTCTTTTTTTTATAAGCAATCAGGTTGACCTTACAAGGTTTTATAGTATTCCATTAAGGATGCTATTGTCTGTGCTAATGGTATTTTTTATTTTTAAAAAATGGAAAACACTAAAAAAAAGTAATGTAGCCATTCGTGTTTTTATTTTATTTAGCCTGCTGTATATCTTTAAAGTCTTGTTTTCTGAAAATTTAGGATCTTTTTTAAGTAGAAATTGGTATGAATATATTTTCTACTTTATAAGTTATGCTTTTTTGCCATTTTTATTTTTTAGTTCTGTAGATTTAAATAAGCATAAAAATACAATTTTAAATGCATTGATTTTTTCGGGATTTTTATTGAGTATTTTAACAGTAATATTTTTTAAAGATGTCCTATTAACAGGTGGTGTTAGTCGTATTAATTTGCTTACTTATGAGACAGAAGAGGCTGTTATCAGTCCCTTAGCGCTATCGTATTCTGGAGCATTAACATTTCTACTCTGCTTGTACAGGCTTTTATATACTAATTTAAGAGGAGTTACTTTATTCTATATACTTCTTACTATGATTGCTTCTTCATTGATTTTTCTCTTAGGATCAACAAGAGGTGCATTGTTAGCGGTGTTACTTGGAGCAATAGCTTTTATTTATTTCAGTAATGCTAAAAGAAAAATATTTTTTGTTTTTTTATTTGCTGCGTTAACACCTTTAATAATTTATGCAATTGAATTTACCGGGAGTTCAATAATTGAAAGAACAATTAGCTCATATGAAACCGGTGATACAAGCGGAAGGGAAAAACTATGGTCTGAAGCTTTTCAGGAGTTTTTAAATTACCCTATTTTAGGGGGTAGAATAGAAGTGTCTGGAATATATCCACATAATATATTTCTTGAGGTGATGATGGCTACTGGATTATTAGGATTGATTTTATTTTTATATTTCTTCTTTAAATCATTTCTAAATGGTTATAAACTCGCAAAGCATAACCACATTTTTTTAATTGCTATTATGATTTTTGTAATAGGTATTTCGCAGCATATGGTTACAGGAGCTCTTTGGGGTGCAATAACGTTTTTTACTTCTTTAGGTTTATTTAACTCTAAATTAACTTATGGAAAATAAAACAGTTTTTATTCTTAATTACGCCTCTCATTATCGTTCGGTCATTTATAAAAAAATTAATGAGGAGTTAAATGCTGATTTTTATTTTGGTGATATTCCGGGTTCTAACATAAAAAAAATTGATTACTCAATACTATCCAATTTTAAAAAGGAATTTAAAACATTTAAATTAAAGAATTTTTATTGGTACACTGGTAGTATAAGACTTGTATTTAAAAATTATAAAAACATTGTGCTGACAGGCGACCCTCAAATAATATCTAACTGGGGGATTTTATTGTATGCAAAATTGTTAGGCAAAAAGACTTATTTGTGGACCCATGGATGGTATGGTGATGAGAATTTAATTAAAAGAATAATAAAAAGATTCTATTTTAACTTGGCGGATATTATCTTTTTATATGGTGATTACGCAAAAATTAAAATGATAAATGCGGGATTTAAGCCTGAAAAATTAGTGCCTATTTATAATTCGTTGGATTACGAAACACAAGTTTTAATTAGAAGGGAAATAAAAAAGTCAAATATATATATTGAACATTTTAAAAATAATTTTCCTGTACTCATTTTTATTGGTAGAATTCAGAAATCAAAAAAAATTGAACTTTTGATTGAGGCTTTAATATTGTTAAATAAAAATAATTTTTTCTTAAATCTGGTTTTGGTGGGCGGTGAAACAAAAGGTTATGATGTTAAACAAATGGTAGAGAATAGTAATTTGCAAAATCAAGTTTGGTTTTATGGACCCTGTTATGATGAAATAAAAAATGCAGAACTTCTTTATAATGCTGATTTGTGTGTGTCTCCAGGTAATGTGGGATTAACTGCCCTCCATAGTTTAACATATGGGACACCAGTTATAGCTCATAATAGCTTTGAAAGTCAAGGGCCTGAATTTGAAACAATCATTGAAAAAAAAACAGGTGCTTTTTTTAAGGAGAATGATGTAATGGATTTAGCAAGAAAAATTAAATTACTAATTGAAAATCCATTAGATAAAAAAGAATGTTATAAAATTATTGATAAAAAATGGAATCCCCATTATCAGATTAATATATTAAAAAACACGTTAAATGCTCCTACTAGATAGCTTATACATCAACAACAGCGGCGGTAAAGTCCTCCTCGATTATCTGGTGTATAAACTGGAAGAGGCTAAAGTAGAAGTGTATTATCTCTTTGATGAAAGATGTAAAAAGGATTTTGGTGAAATCCCGTCAAACAGAAAAAACTTTTTAAAAGCTACTTTATGGAACAGGTACCGCTTTTATAAACTAAAGAAGGCCTCTTTTCATACTGTTTTGTGTTTTGGGAACCTGGCACCTCCATTCAAGCTTAACGCCAGAGTTTTTACGTACTTTCATCAGCGCTTATTTCTCAACATTCCTGATACAATTGATTTTAAAACCAGGCTATTGATCAAAATCAAAATAAGTATCTTTACCCTTTTTAGTCAGAACTCAAATGAGTGGATGGTTCAGAGCAATGCAATGAAAGAGAAGTTGGCTCTCAAAATTGGGATAGATCACGAAAAAGTTCACGTTTTGCCTTTTTACCCACCTTTAAGCGGTGAAAAGCAAAATTGTACTAAAGTACCCAATAGTTTTATCTATATAAGCAATGGTTCCTTTCATAAAAACCACAAACGATTACTTGAGGCATTTTGTTTGTTTTATGATAAAAAAAAAGAGGGTAGTTTAACATTGACGATTGGTAATGAATTTCAGGAACTATATTCAATAGTTCAATCAAAAATTGATTTGGGTTATCCTATTAGAAATATAGGCAGAGTAGATAGAGAGGTATTGAATGAATACTACAATAGCCACGAGTATCTTATATTCCCTTCCCTTTCCGAGAGTTTTGGTTTAGGGCTGGTAGAAGCGATGGAATGTGGCTGTAAGGTGATAGGGTCAGATTTGCCCTATACCTATGCCGTTTGTGAGCCTTCTATTGTTTTTAATCCATACAATATATACAGTATGGTAGCTGCCCTTGAAAATGCTGTGCAGGGCAATGTAAAACCAACCAAGCAAGTGCTTTTTAATGAAATAGACTCAATTATAAAACTATTACAACATAATGAAAATAAAAAATAAAACCCTCCTCATTACCGGTGGTACCGGCTCGTTTGGCAATGCGGTCTTAAACCGTTTTTTAGACACAGACCATTTTAGTGAAATACGCATTTTTTCTCGCGATGAAAAAAAGCAGGACGATATGCGCACGGCTTTGCAAAGAGACAAGCTTAAATTTTACATCGGTGACGTAAGAAACTATGACAGCATTGAAAGAGCCACGCGAGGGGTTGATTATATATTCCATGCGGCAGCCTTAAAGCAAGTGCCCTCCTGTGAGTTTTTTCCTTTGGAAGCAACACGCACCAATGTGTTGGGCACGCAAAATGTTATTGATGCCGCCGCTTTTAATAAGGTTAAAAAAGTCATTTGTCTAAGCACTGATAAAGCGGCCTATCCCATTAACGCCATGGGGATTTCCAAAGCGCTGATGGAAAAAGTAGCTGTGGCAGCCTCCAGAAATTTAAAAGAAACAACCGTTTGCTTAACTCGTTATGGCAATGTGATGGCTTCTAGAGGCTCTGTGATTCCCTTATTTTTAAACCAAATTAAAGAAGGGAAGGAGTTGACCATTACCGACCCCAAAATGACCCGCTTTTTAATGTCACTCAACGAAGCGGTAGAATTGGTTTTGTTTGCTTTTGAAAATGGCGAGGCAGGCGACTTGTTTGTCAACAAAGCACCGGCCGGGACGATTGGCGATTTAGCACAGGCCTTGCTGGAACTAACCCATGCAAACAATTCCATAAAAGTAATAGGAACAAGACACGGAGAAAAACTATATGAAACCCTCTGTACCCGGGAAGAAATGATCAAAGCAGAAGATATGGGCGATTTTTACAGAATCCCCGCAGACAACAGAGACCTCAATTATGATAAATACTTCTCTCAGGGAAACAAATCCATCTCTGAGTTTGAAGACTACAACTCCTCTAACACCCAACAACAGGATGTGGAAGGAATGAAAAAACTGCTCAAGAGTTTACCAATCGTTCAGGAAATGATGAAATAATGACCAACAAATCAAAACCTTAAACGCACAATACTAATGAATATACTCATCACTGGTTCAAAAGGATTTATCGGTAAAAACCTGGTGGCGGAACTCCATAACCTAAAAGAAGGAAAAACAAAACACAAATACCTGCAGCCAAACCTCAGTATATTAGAGTTTGACAAAGACACCAATCCCATTGAACTGGACCGGTATTGCAAACAAGCCGATTTTGTCTTTCATTTAGCCGGAGTCAACAGACCCCGGGAGCAAAGCGAATTTATGGAGGGGAATTATGGGTTTACGAGTGAATTGCTGTCACTACTAAAAAAACACAACAACACCTGCCCAATGATGATCTCTTCTTCCATTCAGGCCGAGCTTGATAACCCCTATGGAAAATCAAAAAGAGCAGGGGAGGAGTTGCTGCTCAATTACAGTAAAGAAACTGGAGCAAAGGTGTTGATCTATCGGTTCCCCAATGTGTTTGGAAAATGGTGCAAGCCCAACTACAACAGTGCCGTGGCCACCTTTTGCCACAACATCGCCCACGGTTTGCCCATACAGGTAAACGACCCCAATGTGATGATGACCCTGGTGTATATTGATGATGTCATTCAGGAGCTCATCAATGCGCTGGTGGATCGGGCAAATGAGCAAGGCAATTACTGCAAAGTAGCGGTGGAGCATACCATCAAATTAGGCGAAATCGTGGCATTAATTGAATCGTTTAAAGAAAGTCGTTCCACTTTGCAAGTCCCAGATTTATCGGACGCGTTTACAAAAAAACTGTACTCAACCTATCTAAGTTACTTGCCGGAGGATCAATTCTCTTATCCGCTAAAAATGAATGTGGATGACAGGGGGTCTTTTACAGAATTTTTAAAGTCACCTGATCGCGGACAAGTGTCTGTCAATATTTCAAAACCGGGCATCACCAAAGGAAACCACTGGCACCACACCAAAAACGAAAAGTTTTTAGTGGTAGCAGGAAAAGGGGCCATACGGTTTAGACGTGTTGATGCACCTTCAGAAATTATTGAGTATTTTGTTTCAGGCGAAAAATTGGAAGTCCTGGACATCCCTGTGGGATATACCCATAACATTGAAAACTTGGGGGATAGCGATATGGTCACCGTGATGTGGGTGAATGAAATTTTTGACCCCGGGCGACCCGATACTTATTTTGATGTGGTGTAAATAAAGCGACGATTCACATGCAGCCAAAACTAATCAAAGGAGGAAATCATAAAGACGAGCGGGGTGAAATTCAATTCAATAATGAATTCAATGCAGCTGCGGTAAAACGCATTTATACCATAGAAAATGCAGATACTTCCACTGTGAGAGCCTGGCAGGGTCACGCCATCGAAACAAGATGGTTTGCTGTGCTGCAAGGGAGCTTTCAAATAAAGCTCATTCAAATTGACAACTGGGAACAGCCCAACCCACAATCAAAAATGCGTACCTTTGAACTAAATGATCAAGGACTCCATATATTGTATGTGCCTCCCGGTTTTATAAGTAGCATTCAGGCATTGGAGCAAGGGTCTAAACTCTTGGCCATGTCAGATTATCAACTGGGCGAAGTGAAAGACGAATACAGATTTGATAAAAACTATTTTACAAGTTAACAACTCATGAAAAAATTAAAAGTGATTACCGTTGTGGGTACACGCCCGGAGATTATCAGACTCTCCAGAGTGTTGTGCGCATTGGATGCATCTGAAGCCATAGAACACGTTTTAGTACATACCGGTCAAAATTATGACTACGAACTCAACGAAGTTTTTTTTGAAGATTTAGGCATCCGCAAGCCCGACCATTTTTTAAACGCCGCCGGCAGCAATGCCACAACAACAGCCGGTCAGATATTAATTAATATCGACCCGGTTTTGGAATCAGAAAAACCCGATGCTTTTTTGGTATTGGGCGATACCAATTCGTGTTTGTGTGCCATCGCCGCCAAGAAACGAAAAATCCCGATTTTTCACATGGAAGCCGGAAACCGATGTTTTGACCAACGCGTGCCCGAAGAAACCAACCGGAAGATTGTGGACCACGTGAGCGATATCAATTTAACCTACAGCAGCATCGCCAGAGAATACCTGCTTCGTGAAGGTTTGTCGGCAGACCGCGTCATCAAAACCGGTTCGCCGATGTTTGAGGTGTTGAACCACTATTTACCTGATATCAAAAAATCACAGGTCTTGCAAAAATTGAAACTGGAAAAAGGAAACTACTTTGTCGTTTCTGCACACCGGGAAGAAAATATCAATTCAGACACTAATTTTAACAACCTGATGGAAAGTCTGAATCAGATTGCTGAAAAGTATAGCTATCCTGTGATAGTATCTACACATCCGCGAACCCGCTCGATGATAGAAAAGAAAAAGGTACAAGCCCATAAAAACATCCAATTCTTAAAACCTTTGGGTTTTCATGATTACAATGCCCTGCAGCTTAATGCTTTTGCAGTTTTATCAGACAGTGGCACCATTTCGGAAGAATCCTCTATTTTAAACTTCAGGGCACTCAATATAAGAGAGGCCCACGAGCGACCCGAAGCCATGGAAGAAGCCTCCGTAATGATGGTAGGTTTATCTCCGGAGCGAATTTTACAGGGGCTCACACAAACCCTGAGACAAGAAGTAGGGGAACATCGTAACTTCAGGGAAGTCGCAGACTATTCCATGCCCAATGTTTCAGAAAAAGTAGTGCGTATCATCCTGAGCTATACCGATTATGTGAATCGGGTTGTTTGGCAAAAACAATAAGAAATGAATGTGTTGTTTTTAACACTGGTAAGTATAGACTCTTTGGAACAAAGAGGTATTTATCAGGATTTGTTGCGCAAGTTTAGTGACGAGGGACACAAGGTGTTTGTAGTCACTCCGCTGGAGCGCCGTAAAAACAAACCCACCACCTTGTTAAAGCAGAAATTTGCTACTATTTTGCAAGTGAAAACCTTCAATATTGTGAAAACAAATAGAGTGGAAAAGGGTATTGGCACGCTGGCCATAGAAAATCAATACCTGAGAGCCATTAAGAAACACCTGCCCGCTGTAAAATTTGATTTGGTGTTATATTCCACACCCCCCATTACCTTTACCAAGGTGATTGAATTCATAAAAAAAAAAGATGGCGCATACAGCTACCTGCTGCTTAAAGATATTTTTCCTCAAAATGCAGTGGATATGAAAATGCTTAAAAAAGGGAGTATTCTTCACAGAATGTTTGAAAAAAAAGAAAAACGGCTTTATGCCACTTCAGATACGATTGGCTGTATGTCACCTGCCAATGTACAATTTGTAATAGACCACAATCCGGAAATACAAAAAAATAAGTTAGAAGAGAATCCCAACACCATTGAACCTTATTATATAGAATACAGTCAAGAGGAACAGGATGAAATAAGAAAAAAGTATGAAATACCTTTGGATAAAAAGGTCTTGGTCTATGGAGGGAATTTTGGCAAACCACAAGGTTTGGATTTTCTACTTGAAACCATACAGGCTTCAAAAAGCACTCATTTGTTTTTTCTTTTAGTGGGCGACGGTACAGCCTATCCAAAAATAAAAACCTGGTTTGATACCAATGTTCCTAACAATGCAAAGCTCATCAAACGATTGCCCAAAGACGATTATGACCGTTTACTGGCAGCCTGTGACATTGGACTCATATTTTTGCATAAAGATTTTTTAATCCCCAATTTCCCTTCCCGTTTATTGTCCTATCTGGAAATGAAAAAACCGGTCCTTGCCGCAACAGACCCCAATACCGATGTTGGGGACATACTAGAAGAAGCCGCCTGTGGCTTTAAAGTAATGGCAGGCGATTTAGAAGGAATGCAGGCAGCACTGCTTCGGTTAGAGGATGATGCGCTTCTTAAACAAATGCAGGAGAATGCATGGCAGTTGCTTTTGAATAAATACACAGTAGAACGCAGCTATCAATTAATAGTAGAAAAAATCAATCATAAACACTGTATATAAAACACAGTTTGATTTTTTGCTTAGGGGGGTGGGAAGGTTCATGACGATTGCCCTTACTCGATGAGCCTGCTTCGAAGCCGCCTCCGGCGGATGCTCGCAATGACTCATTGTTCACAAGGTTTTGGCTTTAACGAGTCTGTTCATTTAACAATTGGTCTTAAAAATGGGGTCGTTGCGATCCGCCTCTGGCGGAGAAGCAACCCCGTCAATGAAAAGCAAAATTTTCCTTAACTTTCCCTTCATGAAAAACCCCTGCACCTACATAACAACGAACACCCACCACAAAGTCCTCTACACCGGTGTCACCTCCGAAATCAAAAACCGCATGGACAAACACAAAACCAAACGGTATAAAAACTCCTTTACGGCACGTTATAACTGTGATAAGCTGGTGTTCTACCGCCATTTCCCATCCATGCCCGAGGCCATTGCTTTTGAGAAAAAGCTAAAAGCGGGGAGCCGCGCGAAGAAAATTGCCCTCATAGAAGAAATGAATCCGGAATGGAAAGACCTATACGATGAATTGAAATAGAAGCAACGTCATTGCGAACGCAGTGAAGCAAAATCCTGAGTGGAAAGACCTATACGATGAACTGAAATAAAAGCAACGTCATTGCGATCCGCCCAAGGCGGAGAAGCAAAATCCGAAATGGAAAGACTTGTACTATGAACTTGGTCAGGAGGGTTCTGCTTCGCTACGCTCGCAGTGACGTTAATGACGATTGTTAATGGGTGGATGAGATTGCTTCGCAGCCGCCTCCGGCGGATGCTCGCAATGACCGTTTATTCCAGACCACTTTGTCTTTGGATTAGGAAGTTAAAAAACCCAATTGGTCTTTTAACTGGTGTCATTGCGAGCAGAGGTTGCCTTTGGCAACCCCTGCGCGGCAATCTCATCCACCCAGTCCCTGAATTTTATCAAAATGCCTTACCTTTGAATCCACCATGTACAAACCCATAACCAAACCCATCCTCGACCACCTCTCCGCAGCCATCGCCTTGCTGTTGCTAAGTCCGTTGTTCCTGCTTGTAACACTCGCACTGGCAATCGCCAACAACGGCAAACCCTTTTTCATCCAAAAACGCCCCGGTAAAAACGGTTGTATCTTCAACATCATCAAGTTTAAAACCATGACCGATACTAAAGACGTTCAGGGCAATTTACTTCCCGATGCTGAAAGGCTCACAGCAGTAGGGAAATTTGTACGCAAAACCTCACTGGACGAACTACCACAGTTGATAAACGTCTTAAAAGGCGATATGAGCTTTGTGGGTCCGCGCCCTTTATTGCCGGAGTATTTGCCGTTGTACAATGTAGCGCAACGCAAACGACACCATGTCAAGCCGGGGATTACAGGCTGGGCACAAATTAATGGGCGCAACGCCATCAGTTGGCAACAAAAATTTGAATTGGATGTGTGGTATGTGGAGCATCAAAGTTTTACATTAGATTTAAAAATCTTATTTTTAACAGTCAAAAAAGTGTTTGTTTCTGAGGGGATCAATACCCAAGGGCAAGCCACAACAGAACGGTTTAAAGGGAATTAGTATGAGTCAACAACTATATATTTATGGAGCTAGCGGTCACGGGAAAGTGGTTATCGAAATTATTGAAGCTCTCGGGAAAGAAGTAGTAACAGTCTTCGATGACGATGAAAACATCACTCAATTGTTGGATTATCCCGTTCTTCCCAAAGACAACGTAAACCCCGATAAAAAAATTCCCGTGCTATTTGCCATAGGCAACAACGAAACCCGAAAAAAACTTGCTGAAAGCAATGGCTTTCTCGTTACCGAACCTTTAATTCATCCTTCAGCAATTGTTTCTCCACGAGCAACCCTTAAAAACGGCACAGTAGTAATGCCGGGAGCGATTATCAATTCACAAGCTGAAGTAGGTCAACATTGCATCATCAATTCCGGCGCCGTAGTCGAACACGATTGCGTTCTTGATAATTATGTACACATTTCCCCAAATGCTGCTCTCGCAGGCGATGTAAAAGTAGGGGAGGGCACACAAATTGGTATTGGAGCTCAGGTCATACAAGGAATCACCATCGGCAATTGGTGCACCATCGGCGCCGGCGCCGTCATCATCAAAGATGTCCCGGATGGGGCAACTGTAGTAGGGAATCCGGGGAGGGAGGTTTAGTGTGTACGCCCTGATATAGGTTGACCACTTAAAAAAATCCAGCTTAAGCGCCACACCCTTTAGGGCCGGGGAAATGGCGCGGGAGGGTTTGAGTCAGTGAGCAGTGAGTGGTGTGTCCTTGATAGGCAAATCCGCAAATAAGCAAATCAGCGAATCAACGAATAAGCAAACCAGCAAATCAGCGAATCAGCAAATCCGCAAATCAGCAAATCAGTGAGAGGTGAGTCAGTGAGAGCAAATCGGGACACTTTTCTTTGCGACTTCTTTGCGTTTCAACTTTGCGGCCTCTGCGCTTCGTCGCCTGAAGCTTTGTAGCGCAAGGCGGTGAACCCCGCGTCTGAGTAAGCAACCCGCCACCCCGCAAACCAGTACACCAGTCCACTCGTCTAACAGTAATGTACGCCCTGATATA
>CAXBNF010000005.1:0-150324 GCA_963977065.1 uncultured Flavobacteriaceae bacterium
TGTTTGCTTTCATATAAATTGACTTTAAGTGGTCAACCTATATCAGGGACGTACAAACTTCTAACCTCTAACCTCAAACCTCTAACTTCAAACTTAAAACTCCATTCTGGCTTTAGAGCCAATACTGAGTTCAGTAAACTCCTTGTTTTTAAATTTGAGTTCGCCCACAATGGCAATCATCGCGGCATTGTCTGTACAAAATTCAAATCGGGGAATGTATGTTTTCCAACCATAGTCTTCTTGGGCTTGTTGCAATGCGTTTCGTATCCCGCTGTTTGCTGATACCCCGCCACCAATGGCAATTTCGGTTATACCGGTCGCTTTCACGGCATTTTTGATTTTATCCATTAAATAATCAACAATGGTAAACTGTATGGATGCACAAATATCAGCCAGGTTTTCTTCAATAAAATGCGGGTTTTTTTTGACTTCGTTTTGGATAAAATACAAAACAGCTGTTTTGAGTCCGCTAAAGCTAAAATCAAGCGCACCCACTTTGGGTTTGGTAAAAGAGTATGCGTTGGGATTCCCTTTTTGTGCATATTTATCCAACAAAGGTCCGCCGGGATAGGGAAGTCCGAGTATTTTAGCAGATTTATCAAAGGCCTCCCCCACAGCATCATCGATGGTTTGTCCAATTATTTTCATATCAAAATAGTCATGAACCTGCACCATTTGTGTATGACCGCCACTTATGGTAAGTGCCAGAAAAGGGAAATTAGGTTTGGTTTGTCCTTCGGCTTCAATAAAATGTGCCAGGATATGCGCCTGCATATGATTGACTTCAATGAGTGGAATTCCCAACCCCAATGAGAGTGATTTAGCAAAGGAGGATCCCACCAGCAGGGAGCCCATCAACCCGGGACCGCGAGTAAATGCAATGGCACTAAGGTCTTTTTTGCCAATACCGGCTTTTTTGATAGCCAGGTCAATCACCGGAACTATATTTTGTTGATGTGCCCTGGAAGCGAGTTCGGGAACCACGCCGCCATATTCTTCGTGTATTTTTTGTGTAGCCACAACATTAGACAGTATCTTACCGTTGTGAATGATAGCTGCAGCCGTGTCGTCGCAGGAGGATTCAATTCCTAAAATATATATTGAGGGTTCCATTTTATTTAGGCACAAAAATTGTTACTTTTATAGTCAAATTTACTGCAAAGTTAAAACAATAACCGCTATCAAAAAATTCAAAAAAATACTGTTTCGTTTTTTGCTTGCAATTTTTTTGCTTTTGATAGCGATTCTCATCGCATTGACCTTTCCATCTGTACAAACCTATGTTGCTAAAAAAGTCACTGAAAACATCAATGAGCGGTATGATACCGACATCAATGTGGAGCGACTGGGCATCAACCGAAAAGGGGAAGTCACTTTAAAAGGTGTTTTTATTGCAGATCATCACAAAGACACCCTGATTTATGCAAAAGAAGTAAACACCACCATTTTGAGTTTTAGAAATCTTCTCAAAACCAATCTCAATTTTGGCGACTTAAGCCTTGATGATGCCCTACTGAATGTGAAAACTTACAAGGGAGAAGAAACAGACAACCTCTCTATTTTCTCCGGAAAATTTGCCCCTGAAACACCTCTTGAGAATCCGCCTCCCTTTATTCTTGAGGCCACTACACTGAGATTAAATAATGCCACTATCACAGTTACCGATGAAAATCTGGAAACCCCGGAAGTAGTCTCCTTTAAAAATGTGCATTTGGAGGCTGATGATTTTCAGGTGTTGGATGTTGATGTTTTTGCAGACATCGGTAAGATGCGTTTTGTGTACAACGACCGGCTTGTGGTTGAAAATTTAAAAGCAGATTTTGGTCTTACCAAAAACAAGATCGATTTGAAAGGCTTGGATTTAAAAACTTCAGAAAGCACCTTAACGGGAGATGTCGCTTTGCTTTTTGATGAATCAGGGTTTTCAGACTTTGAAAATGCAGTGGTTTTTGATGTTGATTTTCAGCAGTCAAACATTGCCACAAATGAGTTGAATTATTTTTATAATGAATTTGGTGCAGACCAGTATATTGAGCTTAAAGGCACTTTAAAGGGTCCGCTGAATGATTTTCGCTTGTCCCGTGTTGAACTGAAGAATCAGGCGACCTATATCAGTGGCGATTTTCGGTTTGAAAATCTTTTAAAGGGAGATGATTCTTATGTAATTACAGCAGAAAACCACAGTATACAATCCAATTATTATGATTTAAGGCGTTTTATGCCCGGTCTTCTTGGACAGGTGATGCCTAAGGAAATGGAATCCCTGCGTGACTTTGATTTAAGTGGAAACACGACTATAAGCGGTACCACTCTGGAAACAGACTCCTCCATAAAATCGGCTCTTGGTAACCTAAAGACCAATTTGAGAATGACCTCCATCAACAATGTCAATCGCGCAACTTACAAGGGCACTATTGACATAAACCAATTTAATTTAGGTCGTTTACTGGGCACTAAGACATTAGGCACAACGTCGGCTAAACTGCGTTTTGACGGTAGGGGTTTTTCACAGGAAAATTTAAATACGCTGATATCGGGCAGTATTTCCAATTTTACATTTAATGATTACAATTACAAAAATGTGAATGTGAGCGGGACCCTTGAAAATCCCATATTCAATGGTAAACTCACTATCAATGATCCCAATATGAAGCTTGATTTTGAGGGGTTAATTGATGTTTCTGATGCGGAAAACGTGTATGATTTTGATGCAAAAATAAAATATGCAGATCTTTATAAAACCAACCTTTTTAAAAGGGATAGTATTTCCATTTTCACAGGAAACATAGGAATGGATATGAGGGGAACCAATGTAGATGATGTTGTGGGTGTGGTAAGAATTTCTGAAAGCACCTATCAGAATCTGATTGATGATTACTTTTTTGACGACATTTTAGTGCTTTCTACGTTTGAAGAGGAGGAACGCACATTGCAGGTTATCTCACCCGATGTTATAAACGGTAAGCTCACGGGGCGTTTTCAAATTGAGGATATTCCCAATCTTTTTCAAAATGCCGTGGCGAGTATTTATGCAAATTATGTGCCTGTCAAAACAACAGAGAATCAGTATCTCAATTTTAATTTTGAAATTTTCAATAAGATTGTAGAGGTTTTTGTTCCTGAAATAAGACTGGGTGAAAATACCACAATACGAGGAACAGTGGCTTCAGATGAATCGAAGTTTAAACTCAATTTCAGGTCTCCGGAAATTACAGCTTATGGCAATTATATCAAAAAAATTGCTGTTCAGGTGGACAATAACAACCCCCTTTTTAACACCTATATAGAAATTGATTCCCTCGATGCCGGGTTCTATCAGTTTTCTGAGATGAACCTCATTAATGTCACCATTTCAGACACCCTGTTTGTAAGGTCTGAATTCAAAGGCGGTCCTTCAAAAAGTGATCTCTTTAATTTATCCATGTATCACACAATCAACCCAAATGGCAAATCTGTTGTGGGTATGAAGCGTTCTGATATTTTATTTAAAGAGAATCTTTGGTTTATTAATGAAGTAAATGACACACTCAATAAAATTGTATTTGATAACAACTTCAATGATGTAATCTTGGATTCGTTGGTATTGAGTCATCAAAATGAACTCATTCAAATGGCCGGTAAACTAAGCGACAGCAGTTATAAAGATGTGCGCTTGTATTTCAAGGATGTTGATATTGGCAAAATTACACCGGAGATTGACAGTCTTTCACTATCAGGTAATGTAAACGGTAATTTTACTTTTATACAACGCGAGGCTTTGTATTACCCCAGTTCAAATGTCACTATCGACAATTTGATTATTAATGATAATGAAATGGGGAATTTATTGCTGGATATTTCGGGGAATGAGGATTTAACCAGCTATGACATCAACACAACACTTACCAATAAAGATGTTGAGTCAATCACAGCGATTGGAAACATACAGGTAAATGAAATGGCTTCCACTATCAATCTAGATGTGGGACTCACAGATTTTAACCTCAGTGCTTTGAGTCCGTTTGGTGGTGGAGTAATTGAGGACATCAGGGGCTTTGTTTCCGGCAATGCAAAAGTAACAGGCAATTACAAATCGCCTGATTTAACAGGTCGATTGAATCTCAATCAAACTGGTATCAAAATTCCGGAACTCAATATTGATTTTGAATTTGAAGAGGAGACACGCATTCTTTTATCAAAAAACAAGTTTACCATTCCCAAAACCGAGGTGACAGATACCAAGCACGACACAAAAGCTTCCGTAAACGGATATTTTGAACATACCAATTTTTCAAACTGGGCTATGAATCTGGATATAGACACTAACCGATTTTTAGTATTGGACACAGAAGCAGAGGAGGAATCCCTTTACTATGGAACCGCTTTTATCTCAGGATTGGCCTCTATTTACGGCCCGGTTGATGAGTTGGTCATCAAGGTAGATGCAACCACAGCGGCGGGGACCACTTTTAAAATACCCATTAGTGATACAGAGTCTATTGGTGATGATTCGTTTATTTATTTTCTTTCACCTGAAGAAAAAGCAGCCCGCATCTCAGGGGAAACCCTTGTTAGAGAGGAGTTAAAAGGGCTTACGCTCGAGTTTGATTTACAGATAACACGTGATGCCGAAGTGGAAGTTGTTGTGGATGTCAAAAACAATTCTACTTTAAAAGGCCGGGGAGAGGGTATTCTCTTTATTGAAATCAATACCTTAGGACGCTTCAATATGTGGGGAGATTTTCTGGTGTACAATGCCATTTATGATTTCAGGTATTTGGGGATTGTTCAAAAGCCCTTTGTCGTAGAGCGGGGAGGAAATATTAGCTGGAATGGAGACCCGGTAAGGGCAAATATAGATATCAAAGCAATTTATGAGACCACTGCAAACCCTTCTGTGTTGCTTGATAATCCCACGATAAACAGAAAGATACCGGTTGATGTGGCGATTGAGTTGCGCGGTGAATTGATCTCCCCTGAGATGGAATACACCATAGATTTTCCAACGGCAAGTTCGATTATTAAATCAGAATTGGCATACAAGCTCGACGACAGGCAGCAACGTGAGTTGCAGGTGCTTTATTTAATTTCAACCGGTTCCTTTTCCAGTGACCGTTTTACAATTGAACAGGGAACAGCCACTTTTGTGGAGCGATTTTCGGGGCTTGTCAATGAAATTTTTGCAGACGAGGACGGTAAATTCAATGTGGGATTGAATTATTCGCCCGGAATGCGCACCCGAGACCTTGAGACCTCAGACAGGTTTGGGCTCACATTTTCTTCACAAATAAGCGACCGCATTTTAATTGACGGAAGAGTGGGTGTGCCTGTGGGAGGTGTACAGGATAATACAGTTGCCGGTGATTTTCAAATTCAGGTATTGCTCAATGAAGAGGGAAATTTTAAGTGGAATATTTTCAACAGGGAAACGCAGGTTCAGTTTATTGGTGAAAACCAGGGTTTTGAACAGGGTACGGGATTGTCCTACTCACTTGAGTTTGATTCCTTCAGGGAGTTCAGCAGACGCATCTTTGGCAGAAATGCTAAAAAAGAGGAAGAGATGGAGGTAGAATCTCAGGAGCGCACAGAGAGACGAATGTTAGAAACCCTTCCGGTAGATGATGAGATACGACCAAAGGAAAAAAAGAATGAAGATTAAAAAATTACTTCATTGCTATCATAGAAATTTCCACATTAACAAATCGGGGTAAATTAGCTACTTCCACTGTTTCCCTTGCCGGAGCTGTATCTTCATCAAAGTATTGTGCATAGACTTCATTGATTTTAGAAAAATTATTCATATCGCTAATAAAAATAGAAGCTTTTAGAACGTTTTCAAAGGTCATATTGGCTGCAGCCAAAACGGCTTTTAAATTTTCCATAACCAATCGTGTTTCTGCCAGTATATCATTGGTAACCAGAATACCGGTTGCGGGGTCGATAGCAATTTGTCCGGATGTATAAAGCATATTTCCCGCTAATACCGCTTGATTGTATGGTCCAATTGGAGCCGGCGCAAGGTGTGTTTGAATTATTTTTTTCATAGATGTGTTAGTGCTAAGTATTAAAATTTAAGACTCAAACGATTTCAAATTTACAAAACAAGAAACAAGAAACCAGAAACAAGAAACAAGAAACCAGAAACCAGAAACCCACTACAAATTCCTATCCGGTTCTCTGCGTTTGTCATATTTGATATCGCTCAATACTGAGGATTTGATTCCCACAAAGAAATACCAGGAACTTCTGGCGCTGAAGGGAACCCAGTTGAAACTCATTTGCCAGCTTTCTAGATCCCGCTGAAAGCGAAATTGTGTAAACGTAAAGCCTTTGCCTTTAAAATCATATCCTGATGAGGCGCCTACAGACCATCTTGGCGATAGTACAACATTTCCACTGAACATCAACGAATGGGATGAAATTTCATTTTCGCGACGGCTGTTTGAATAGGTGACGGTATAAGCCAGTCTAAAGTCCCAGGGGATAGCATAATTGTAACGTCCAATACTAACATCCCGATCTTCTTCACGATTTCTATTTCCAACGAATGTAGGGTCTGAAAGTTCGTTTGAATTTCCAAACAAATCGTCGGGTCGGCCTCCGTTTTTAAAGGTTTCATTAGTTTCTTCACTGCCCTCATTATTTTTCTCAAAATCACGACTGGTAAACGAGTAATTTAAACTCACATTGGCTTGCGTGAGGCGAAAAAGGCTCCCCCCATTATCGATATTGAAGGTATTGATTTTATTGTTGTTGTTATCCAACGCATAGGGGTCTAAAGTTCCATTGAAATTGAAATCTAATTTTTGAACCAGAGGAATACTTCCTGTGATGTTAACCGGCTGCCATTTGAGACTGTCTGCTGAAATCGAATAGGAGGATGAAAAATTGAGGTTGTTGAGCAGAGCTATGCGTTTGGATTCTGTTGCTGTGGTATCTCGGTCACGTACTTTTGCCTCCAGAGTATTGCTAAGGCCAAAACCAATATTGCTTGAGTAGTTTTGATTGGGAGCACCAAACATGGTATTCTCAAACCTTGAATACACTAAGATTTCTTCTTCAGACAATCCGCCTGCAATTGTGGGGGTGTATTTCAATTCCTCATAATATTGATCAAATCCGGGGTTGATTGAGTAACTCACATTGGGACGCATTACGTGTCTTATGGTTTGGATTTTCTTATCAGGCCCAAAATTGAACATTCCATACAAGGTTGTTCCCAAGCTGGCAGAAAAATTATAGGTTCTGAAACTATCAAATCCATTTACGGTATCTATAACCACCTGATTGAGTTCCTGATCAAAAGAACGCCGTGTGGTTTTCATGACCCAGGTTTCCTGATAACTTGTCCCGGCACTGGCACTCAGGTAATTTAATATTTTAAAATTGGTGCTTATTGGAATGTTATGCCGGGCTCCCAATTGGGCATCATCAAACATTTTTTGAGTAAAAAACAAAGAGTCTGTGGTGCGCATTCTGTTTTCTGCACTCACATCATATTGAAAATTGATGTTTTGCAGAGCGCCATTTTTGATGCCGCTTTTTGGAGCAAAGGGAAATACTCTTGAAACACTGGCCGAAACAGTGGGTAATGTTAAATTGATTTCCTGCGTATTTGTATTTTGGGAATGTGTTGCTGCAATATTTAAATTCACTTGGGGTTCACCTTCAAATGTTTTGGAATAAGAAACAGAGGAGCTTAGGGTATTGTTCAGGAAGCTGGCAGTGTTTAATTGGTTTATGGACTCCTGAAAAAACCGGCTGCTTCCTAGGTTTACAGATGCAGAAAAGCGGGAACTGGGATTTGCCTTGGCGTCCTGTGAGTGTGACCACCTTATGTTGTAAACAGAGGACTGAGAAAAATCAGGGAAGCCCCGTTCGCTATTAAGCAGATTTTCATATCTGAAGCTCATGTTTCCGCGAAAGCGGTAACGCAAGGCATAATTTGATTCCAGTCTCAAAGCATAACTTCCGTTTGTATAATAATCTCCCAGGGTTAACAAATCAATATAATCATTGATTGCAAAATAGTAGCCTCCGTTTTGGAAAAAGAATCCCCTGTTGCTGTTTTCTCCAATCGTGGGTATAATGAAGCCTGAAGCCCGGTCTTCTGTAAGCGGAAAGTAACCAAAGGGAAGACCCAGGGGCGTGGGTACATCTGCAATATACATATTGGTGAGACCGGTTACGATTTTCTTTTGGGGTACAAATTTTACTTTTCGGGAATAGAAATAGTACTCGGGGTTGTCAATATCCTTTGCAGTGGTAAATTTTACGTTATTCAAATAGACCACAGAATCGTTTTCTCTTTTTGAAATTTCGGCTTTGACCTTGAATTCGCCTTGCTCGGTACGTGAATTGTAGATAAGGGCTTTTTGAGTATCATAGTTAAACCGAATGGAATCGGGTTCTACTTTGTTTGTGCCTTGTACAAAAACAGGCAGTTGGGTATAATTGCCCACAGAATCTATAATTCCCTTTGCATACACTTCTTTTTTATTGTAATCCAGAATAATCATTCCGGCATCAATGCGCATATCTTCATAAACGATATAGGCTTTGTTGTACATATATATTTTGTTTTCTTGCCTATGCATATACACATAATCTTCACCAAAATAATCGACAACATCGTTTAGTAATTCCTTTTTTGGAGCGATGGTGTCAATTTTTACCGTATCAACAGCTTGTTCATTGCCGTTTTCCGCAATGGGAGTGTCAGGAAAACTAAGGGAATCAATGGCAGCGGGCAGTGAGATAAGCGGATTGCTACCAATTTCTTGAGCTTGAGATTCATAAGTCCCCAAGACCATAAAAAAAAGCAATAAAACCAGATGAAGTTTATTTGTTTGCAATGGTAATAATCCTATTTTTGTAAAGCTATGGCTTAATTATTGAAGTGTCAAAATTAAACATATTTTTTGGGTATCTTTTTAAACCCTAATAAAATTAAAATATAAATTATACTAAAGACGTTTCTATTTTATGAAAACGAAACACCTGATTCATTTCGTATCGATTCTTTTTTTACTTTCACTGTTTTTTTTATCAGAGCTTCAAGCGCAGCAAAGTAAATTTAAAGTGGTTATTGATGCCGGTCACGGAGGTCATGATCCGGGTGCTTCCTATTACGGTTTTAAAGAAAAAGAGATTGCGCTTAATATTACCCTGCTGGCAGGGGCTATTTTAGAAAAGAACAGTGGAATTGATGTGATTTATACCCGAAAAACTGATGTGTTTCTGGAACTTCATAGACGTGCGGCTATTGCCAACAAAGCAAATGCAGATTTGTTTGTATCCATTCACGCCAACGCTGCCGGTAATAAATCTGCTTATGGGACTGAAACTTTTGTTCTGGGGCTTCACAAATCTCAGGAAAACTTTGAAGTCGCCAAAAAGGAAAACCAGGTGATTTATCTGGAAGATAACTATGAGGAAATTTACGGTGATTTTGATCCCGCCTCCCCTGAGTCTCTCATTGGACTTACCTTGATGCAGGAAGAGTATCTCGACCAAAGCATAGAATTGGCTTCATTAATTCAAAATAATTTTACTACACAACTCAAGCGCAGAGACCGCAGTGTGAAACAGGCCGGTTTTTGGGTGTTGCACAATACCTATATGCCCAGTGTTTTGATTGAAACCGGTTTTGTTTCAAATAAAGAAGAAGGGACCTATCTAAATTCCAAAAAAGGGCAACAGGAAATGGCAACTGCAATTGCAAAGGCCATTCAAGATTATTACGAATCGGTGAAATACTCCTATGTTGCAAGCACTTCCGAGAATCAAATTAAGAACAACCCAACAGTTAACGTTCCTGAAGTATTGATATATGAAGACGTTTTATTTAAGGTGCAAATTGCGGCCGGTTCCAGAAAGCTGGATACCAAGCCAAAAAACTTTAAGGGTTTGACCATGATCAGCCGGGAGCAGGAAGACGGTTTGTTTAAGTATTATTACGGAAACACCTCAGATTACAATTTAATACAGGCATTACACAAAGAAGCAAAAGAAAAAGGATACCCATCTGCTTTTATTGTAGCCTATAAAAACGGACAGCGTGTTCAATTAGCCGACATCATAAATTAAAACAGTTTTAACCCCCGGGTATAAATATTTTCCTAAATTTGTTATCTAAATAAAACTACGTGAAATTAACCAAAGAGATTAAAACAGGATTACTTGCAGTTTTTGCTATTTCCACATTCATTTTAGGATACAACTATTTAAAAGGCTCTTCTTTACTTCAAAAAGAACGTGTTTTTTTTACTGTTTATGACAATGTTGAAGGTCTTGATCTTTCTTCCCCTGTTACTCTCAATGGTTTGAAAGTGGGGAAGGTACAGGAAATTGTTATCAATCCCGAAGATGCTAAACTCATTGTAAAATTTAAACTTGAAAGGGATTTTGTTTTTTCAAATCAAAGTGTTGCACGCATTTATGGCGGTGGAATTATTGGCGGAAAATCGCTCGCAGTTGTCCCCGATTATGAATCAAAAATTCCTGCAAAAAGTGGCGACACTCTAAAGGGAGAAGTAGAAGAGGGAATTATGGAACTTGTTAATGACAGATTAACGCCTTTACAAACTAAAATTGAGAGTGCTGTAGTGGGTGTTGACAGCTTGATGTACTCTGTTAATAATGTGATGGATCCCAAATCAAGAAAAAGTTTGAGAGAGAGTATTGATAACTTGAATAAAATCACCACTTCGTTTGCTGTAAGCTCAAAATCACTTGAGAACCTGCTGAAAGACAATGAGCAAAAATTATCGAATACCTTTGAAAATCTGGATATAACAACTCAAAATTTCGCAAAACTATCCGATTCGCTTGCGCAAATTAATTTGGGTCAAATAGTCAATGAGCTGGAAACCACACTGGCCAATTTTAAGGAGCTTTCAGAAAATCTAAACAGTGGTGAAGGAACCTTAGGAAAGCTTTTAAAAGACGATTCTCTCTATACTAATCTTGAGTATGCCACAAAACAGTTGGAGGAATTACTTCAGGACATAAAACTGAATCCCAAACGCTATATTCACGTATCCGTTTTTGGAAGAAAAGCCGGCGAGTTTCAGGAACCGGAAAGCAGAGATCAGTAAACTAATTGTTAATGAATACCATGTACTTTATACCAAATATTCTTTTTTTGATTGCCCTGTTTATAGGTGTTGGTTTTTTTGTGCAAAATGTAAGAAAGTTAAGAAGGAATATAGACCTTGGAAAAGAGGTGGATGTTTATGACAACCCAAAGCAGCGTTTTAAAAACCTGCTCATGATTGCGTTTGGTCAATCCAAAATGGTGAAAAGACCCATTTCAGGATTTCTTCACTTTATAGTCTATCTGGGCTTTATAATCATCAATATTGAAGTGCTTGAAATTATTTATGACGGGCTCATAGGAACACACAGAGCATTCTCAATTTTAGGAGGTTTTTATGACATACTTATTGCTTCCTTTGAAATTTTGGCTTTGTTGGTGATAGTGAGTGTTGTTTTCTTTTGGCTGCGCCGAAATGTTCAAAAAGTAAAGCGCTTTCTAAACCCTGAAATGAAGGGCTGGCCTAAAAATGACGCAAACATCATCCTTTATATTGAAGTAGTTTTAATGGCTTTGTTTTTGACAATGAATGCAGCAGATGCTCATTTACAAAGCATCAATGCCGAAGGCTATACCATTGCCGGGTCTTTTCCTGTGAGTCAATACATCACACCCCTTTTTGCCAATATGGCTGAAGGGTCTGTTATTCTTATCGAAAGAACTGCCTGGTGGTTGCATATATTAGGTATCTTATTTTTTCTCAATTACCTCTATTATTCAAAGCATTTGCATATTCTTTTAGCCTTTCCGAACACCTATTTTGGCAAGCTCAACCATCAGGGAAAATTTCCTAATAATGAAACAGTAACCAATGAGGTCAAGCTGATGATGGACCCCAATGCCGACCCCTTTGCAGCACCGGCTGGAGGAGCAGAGGCTTCAGTCCCTGAAAAATTTGGCGCCAGTGATGTGATGGATTTGAATTGGGTACAACTTCTCAATGCTTACACCTGTACAGAATGTGGTCGCTGTACCAGTGAGTGTCCTGCCAACCAAACCGGTAAAAAGCTTTCACCCAGAAAAATAATGATGGACACCCGTGACCGACTTGAGGAAGTGGGAAAAAACATTGATAAAAACGGCAAATTTGTTCCTGACAACAAACAATTGCTTGACGACTATATAAGCCGCGAGGAACTGTGGGCGTGTACCACCTGCAATGCCTGTGTGGAAGCATGTCCTGTGAGTATTGACCCACTTTCTATTATTATGGAAATGCGTCAATACCTTGTTATGGAGCAATCTGCGGCTCCCAACGAACTCAATGTAGCGATGACAAATATTGAGAATAATGGAGCGCCTTGGCCATATAACCAAATGGACCGATTGAATTGGAAAAATGAATAGATTGTGGTTTATGGTTTGATGATTGAGTATTAGGAAGAATTGATAAAGTAAAGTGAATAGAAGCCCCTTAGAGGAGCTATATGTTAAATTATAATGTGATTGCAATGAATACGAATCCTGAAAGGCATTTAAACGAAAAAATTCAAAGCGGTGAAAAGGTAAGTCCGGTGTTGCCCAAAGACATCAAAAATTATTTGATTGATATTGACGGCACCATCTGTGATGACATTCCCAATGAAGAGCCTGAGCGAATGCTTACTGCTAAAGTATATCCGGATGCCTTAAAAACATTGAATAAGTGGTATGATGAAGGGCACATCATCTGTTTCTTTACATCACGCACAGAGGAGCACCGCAACTATACCGAAACCTGGCTTGAAAAACACGGTTTTAAATACCACAGTTTGTTGATGGGAAAACCGCGTGGCGGAAATTACCACTGGATTGACAATCATTTGGTGAAAGCCACACGTTACAAAGGAAAATTTACAGATTTGGTTGATAAAGATGTAACCATACAGGTGTTTAAAGACTAGTAGGAATTTAGAAAGTTGAATATTGAAAAACCAAACTCAAAGTTCCAAGCATCCATCCTTTATCGCTAATGGGGGTTTCGGATGGCAAAGCAAATTCCAAAACTTGAAACAATAAATTAAATAAGGACAAAGTGATGAGTGAAGCAATAAAAGTACCCACAATGGCCGAATATATGGCACAAGGAAAGCAACCCGAGGTTCTTTTTTGGGTGGGCTGTGCCGGAAGTTTTGATGACAGAGCTAAAAAAATCACCAAAGCGTTTGTGCGTATTCTCAATAAAACCAATGTTGATTTTGCTGTTTTGGGCACTGAAGAAAGTTGTACCGGTGACCCTGCAAAACGCGCCGGAAATGAGTTTCTGTTCCAAATGCAGGCCATGACAAATATTGAAGTGCTCAATGGATATGAAGTTAAAAAAATTGTCACCGCTTGTCCGCATTGCTTTAACACTCTTAAAAATGAATATCCGGAACTTGGTGGTACCTATGATGTGATGCATCACACTCAATTTCTAAAATCACTAATGCACGAGGGAAGATTAAAGGTAGAAGGCGGAAAATTCAAAGGCAAACGCATTACCTTCCATGATCCTTGTTATTTGGGAAGAGCCAATGGCGAATATGAAGCCCCGCGTGAACTTTTAGAGAAGCTGGAAGTCGAATTGGTTGAAATGAAACGTTGTAAAACACGTGGTTTGTGTTGTGGTGCGGGAGGCGCACAAATGTTTAAAGAACCGGAAAAGGGCAACAAAGACATCAATATTGAACGCACTGAGGAAGCTCTCGAAACCCAGCCGGAGTTTATTGCAGCCGGTTGTCCGTTTTGTAATACCATGCTCACAGACGGTGTGAAAAGTAAAAACAAAGAAGATAAAATCGAAGTAATGGATGTCGCTGAAATGATTGCCAATGCTCAAGATTTATAAAGAGCATCCTACTTCTAACTTCGTACTTCTAACTTCAAACTTTAAATTATGTTCGTAGATTTTGAAACCTTACCTGATCATTCCCGAATTTGGATTTACCAATCCAACAGAAAGTTTAGTAATGAAGAAGTAACACAGTTAGAATCTCAACTCACTCAATTTTTAACACAATGGACGGCCCATGGCAGTTCGCTGGAAGCCGGTTTTGAAATCAAGTACAGTCGTTTTATTGTAATTGGATTGAACCAAGAAAGTGCCTCGGCTTCCGGGTGTTCTATAGATGCTTCAGTTCATTTTATTCAGCAGCTGGAAAAGCAATTTGAGGTGGACTTGCTCGATAAAATGAATGTTACGTATTACACCGGTCAATTTATTGCACACAAGCCTTTAAACGAATTTAAAACGATGGCAAAATCCAAAGCCATTTCAAAAAATACCGTTGTTTTTAATAACCTAGTCAATACCAAAGAGGAGTATCTCGAAAACTGGGAAGTTCCGGCAGAGGAGAGTTGGCACGCCCGTTTCTTTTGATCTCAAACAGGCTGTAGCGATTGACCGCGTTACCTTTTTATGAAGTTTTGAAACACACACCAAATAAAAAAAGAGTTCTATTTTGATAGAACTCTTTTTTATAATTTAATATAAGTTGGGATTTAGTAACTTACATTGTCAATAGCTAAAACGGATGAGTAAATAGTATCAGCAACATCTGTTACCAGAAAAATAACATATGCGGGAGTTCCGATATTACCAGTATTGATTGTTTTATTAATCCAACCTGTAGCACCGGCATAATCATCTCCTGTGTCAGGAATGCCTGGGAATCCTTCACACTGTGTGTTTCCATCAATTCCAACGGTGTTAACACTCGTGATAAACTCAGAATAGGCACCTTCAGAACCGATTACCGTTACGATAACAGAATCATCAAACTCACTGTCAACAAACTCGTTAAACTCTGTAGAAAGGAAATTGTAGCTAAATGAAACGGAAGTAAAACTCTCCTCAATAGCTCCAAGGATCATCATGCTTGAAGCGCCTCCAATAGCAGAACCACTGGAAATAAGAGCATCACCGGTTGTGATAGCAGCAAAACCGGAACCGGTTACAGGTGATACACATCCTTGATTACCATTCATAATGGCTCCATCGCCAATGAATAAAACACCCTCTGAAGATGAAAAATCACCATTCCCGTCAAAAGAACCGGTGTTTTGATTGTTTGTTTGATATACTAGCTGGTAGATTCCTCCGTCAATTTCATTCCCTCCGTCATCTTGAACTCCAATTAAACTAAGTTCAATTGTTGCATTAGAGGCAAAAATTTCACTGGGTGAGAATGTTAGGATGGCAAATCCATTGGCTCCTTCATTAATACTCACAGTACCACCAATTTTTTCACCATTTTGCATTACTTCAAAACCGGTTTCTAAGGAATTCAAGTAAATTTTATCATTAAAAAACAAAACGATTGGCATGGATTTGGGGTAATCTGAGTTTTGAACAGAAGGGACAGCTTGTACAACTTCCAAGGGTTCACTGTCATTAGCGTCATTGATTGAAGTTACACCTCCATTGCCGTTATTCACGATGTTATAAACAGCTTCAGGGTTTTCGTTGTTTTCATCATCATCACTGCTGCAACTGGAAAATAAAAAGACGGTTAGTACCGGTAATAAGTAAATTAATTTTTTCATAATAGGGTTTGGTTTTAATTAGTTTAAGGCTGCAATGATAAGAAAAATTTCATGAATTTAAAAATCAGGAACTTGAACATTTTGCGTTGGTTTTTAAAGAGGCGAAAAAAATATATATTTATTTAAACTTACAAGCCCTTTCAATTAATTCTTACAAATTAGTAAAGTATATAGACTCTTAAAAGTTCATATATTTCAATTTTAATGAATGCTTCAAATTATATATATGTTTTTTACTTCCTACAGGAAATTTTAAATGTCGATTTTTAAGTTTCTGTTTTTGATTTACACCTACATTTGGAAGAAATCATCTGTATTTAGTGTATTCTTAAAAAAATCAGATATATAATTTTACTATGAGTTGTCACTTGACATTTGGTCTTTGTTTATTTTGGTTTATTTACAAAAAGGGTCTTAATTCATATAACAAAATTGGTTGATATACAACACAAAGACAATACTAAGAAACTCAAATTATTTTTTCATTTTTCATTTTTTGGGTTCTTCTTTAAGTGGACGGCTTTTCACGTTGAAACTTCCCGAAATTTATTACCTTTGAAGTGCGTTAAAATATCAGATTAATCCGGCAGGCTTTTGCTATAAAGTATTTATGAATAGACTATTTTTTTTCACTCTTTTTTTATTCCCATTTGCATTCCTTTTTGCTCAACAGTTAAACCCTCTGCATGATTTAAAAGATTTTGAAAATCAGCAAAAATGGGTGGACAGTATTTATGATACCATGAGTCTTGAAGAGCGTGTGGGTCAATTGTTTATGGTCGATTTATTTTCTTCAGATCCCAAATCAAAAATTGAGAGTATCAAAAAGCTCATCACCGAATACCACATAGGAGGGATTATTTTTTCCAAAGGCGGTCCCGGCCGGCAGGCAAAAATCACAAACGATTTTCAAAAAGCTTCAAAAACTCCACTGTTAATAGCAATGGATGCAGAGTGGGGGCTTGCAATGCGCCTAGACTCTACTTTTGCTTATCCGTGGAACATGACCCTGGGAGCTATTGAAGACCCTCAATTGATTTATAAAGTGGGAAAACGCATTGGCGAACACAACAAGCGTTTGGGAGTTCACATCAATTTTGCGCCGGTGGTTGACATCAATACCAATCCAAACAATCCCATTATTGGAAACCGTTCTTTTGGTGAAGACCGTGACAATGTCACTTTAAAATCGGCTGCTTTTATGCAGGGAATGCAAAGTGCCGGAGTTTTGGCAAATGCCAAGCATTTTCCCGGACATGGCGATACGGATAGTGATTCACATAAAACATTGCCTACCATCACTTTTTCGCAGCAGCGCATAGACAGTGTTGAGTTGTATCCATACAGACACCTTTTTAACAGGGGGCTCGCCAGTGTGATGGTGGCCCATTTGAATGTTCCCAGTCTGGAACCGCGTCAAAACTTTCCTTCCTCATTGTCAAAACCCATCGTAACCGATTTGTTAAAAGAAAAAATGGGCTTTCAGGGCTTGATTTTTACGGATGCTTTAAATATGAAAGGCGTCTCCAATTTCACAGGTCCGGGAGAGGTTGACTTGGCAGCTTTTCAAGCAGGAAATGATGTGTTGCTTATATCAGAAAATGTACCAAAAGCGATTGGTCTCATTGTAGAAAGTTTTAATAAAGGGGGTATTACTGAAGAACGTTTGGCACATTCTGTCAAGAAGATATTAATGGCAAAATACAAGGTGGGGCTACATACCTACAAACCCATAAAAAGGGAATATCTTTTTGAAGAACTCAACTCACCAAAAGACCATACACTATATGAAGAGCTCATTGAGAGTGCAATCACTGTAGTAAAAAACAGTAAAGAAGTATTGCCCATAAAGGATTTAAAAAACAAAAAATTTGCTTATGTTAATTTTGGGGATGCAGACGGGCAGCCTTTTTTAAAGCAGTTACAGAAATATGGACAGGTTGATTGGGTTAAAGCCAACACTCTAGATGATTTGATTGTTAAGCTGGACCCTTATGAAACCGTGATTATTGGTTTTCATAAACCCAATGACAATCCATGGAGAAGTTATAAAATGAGCCAGCGTGAACTTACCTGGATTTATGAAATTGCACGCACTAACAAAGTGATTCTAAGTATTTTTACACGTCCGTATGCTTTGCTTGATATTAAAACCACGACCAATTTTGAAGGTATTGTTGTGTCGTATCAAAACAGTGAAGTGGCACAGGAAATTTCTGCGCAAGTTATTTTCGGTGCCCGGGCTGCCAAAGGAAAATTACCGGTTTCAGCCGGGGAAGCTTTTCCTGTGAATACAAAAATAACAACAAACTATTTGGGTCGCTTGAGTTATGGAACTCCTGAGAGTGTGGGGATGAACACCCAAAAACTAAAAAAAGTGGACAGTTTGGCAAAACGGGTTGTTTCAGAAAACATGGCTCCGGGCGCTCAGGTATTGGTAGCAAGGCACGGCAAAGTCTTTTTTCAGAAAAATTATGGATACCACACACAGGATAAGGAAATAGTGGTGGAGGATGACCATATGTATGATGTAGCATCACTCACAAAAATTTTGGCTACCGTTCCCGTTCTTATCAAACTGGCAGACCAGGGAGTTATTACCCTTGAAAGTACGCTGGGCGACTTGTTACCCGAATATAAATTATCAAACAAGTCATTCATTGCTTTGAAGGAATTGTTGTCTCATTATGCCGGTTTAAAGTCGTGGATACCGTTTTACAAAAGCACCATGGATAAGGAATTAAACAAGCCCTCATTAAGCTATTACAGCCCGACTCCCCAAGTCGGGTTTTCGGCTGTGGTTACTGAAAAACTCTATGCTCGGGATGATATGGAAGATACCATACAGAAAATCATACTCGAAAGTGATGTTTCCAGTCCTGTTAAGTATTTATACAGTGATTTGCCCTATTATATTTTAAAGAAATTTATTGAAAACCATTATGGTAAATCACTTGAAGTGATTGTTCAGGATGCGTATTATGAGTCCTTAGGAGCAAATTACACAGGCTATTTACCTCTAAAACGATTTCCTTTGTCTAAAATTCCGCCCACAGAAATTGACAACGATTTTAGAATGCAGAAAGTTCATGGATATGTTCACGACCAAGGAGCTGCCATGATGGGTGGTGTTAACGGTCACGCCGGAATATTTAGTAATGCCAACGACATTGCCAAAATCATGCAAATGTTTGTTCAGCGTGGATTTTATGGAGGGAAGCGCTATTTTGTTCCGGAATCACTTGATTTATTCAACACTTGTTACTTTTGTGACAAAGACGTGAGAAGGGGTGTTGGCTTTGATAAACCCCAATTGGGAACTGTGGGGCCAACCTGTGGATGTGTTTCAATGACCAGTTTTGGTCATTCCGGTTTTACCGGTACCTATACCTGGGCAGATCCTGAAAGCGAAATTGTGTATGTATTTCTCTCAAACAGAACCTACCCGGATGTGAACAACAGAGAATTAATAAGAAGCAACATACGCACAGAAATTCAACAAGCCATTTATGACGCGATTGATTACTAATAGAATAATTTAAATAATAAGCACACATCCTTCACCGCTTTTGGGCGCCTACGCTAAATCTATAGCAACAGCGTGCGGTTTCGGATGGCAAAGCAAATTCCAAATTCCAAAAAAATCAATAATAATCAATAATCAATAATCAATGAAAATAGCCATAGTATGTTACCCCACTTTTGGAGGAAGTGGAGTTGTTGCTACCGAGTTGGGAACGGAATTGGCCAAGAGGGGTCATGAAATTCATTTTATTACTTATAAGCAACCGGTGAGGCTGGAACTTTTGGCAAACCATATTCATTTTCATGAGGTAAACATACCGGAATACCCGCTTTTTAAATACCAGCCTTATGAGTTGGCTCTTTCCAGTAAACTTGTTGATGTGGTTAGACTGCACAAAATAGAAGTATTGCATGTGCATTATGCGATTCCGCACGCGTATGCAGGCTATATGGCAAAAAAAATGCTTGAGGAAGAGGGCATTCAAATTCCCATGGTAACGACACTTCACGGTACAGATATCACCCTGGTGGGCAATCATCCTTTTTATAAGCCGGCTGTAACGTTTAGTATTAATAAAAGTGACGTGGTTACATCGGTTTCACAGAGCTTAAAAGAGGACACACTACGCCTGTTTGACACAAAAGTACCTATTGAGGTTGTCCCTAACTTTATTGATTTGGACAAACACGACAATACAAATGCAACCGATTGCCAAAGACATGTAATGGCTGAAGATCACGAGTATATACTTACTCATGTGAGTAATTTCAGAAAGGTAAAACGCATTGATGATGTGGTGAAAGTTTTTTATGAGGTTCAAAAAGTGATTCCCGCCAAGTTGATCATGGTGGGTGAAGGACCCGAAAAAGAAAGCGCCGAAGAACTGTGCCAAAAATTGAACATTGAAGACAAAGTCATATTTCTTGGTAACAGTGACGAAGTGATTGAAATCCTCTGTTTTACAGATGTGTTTTTACTACCTTCAGAAAAAGAAAGCTTTGGACTTGCAGCACTGGAAGCGATGGCTTGTGGCGTGCCTGTAATATCAACAAAAACAGGTGGATTGCCCGAAGTAAACGAGCAAGGCATTAGTGGTTTTTTAAGCGATGTGGGCGATGTGAATGATATGACGGCAAACACGCTTAAAATTTTAAAAGACAAAGCAACGCTTAACAGCTTTAAAATACAAGCTAAAAAAACAGCTGCTAAATTTGACATACATAAAATTGTACCGATATATGAAAAATTGTATCTTGAATCCGTTGAAAAACTAAAAACAAAACGATAATGAAATATGTAACTGTTCTTTTTCTTGCGCTCATTTTTTCAAACTGTGAGGGCACAAAACAAACTCAGGAAAACAACCCAAATGCAGACTTTGAAATTGTTATGCAAAGCGATTATGGTGGGAAGGAAACTAAATCCTATGAGGTAATTACTTCACAAAGTGAGCTCAATAAAGCACTGGAAGGCATTCAATTGGAAGAGGTTGCCTTGAATAAAATGAAAGCAATTGATTTCAGCAAGCAGGTTGTATTAGCAGTTCATTCCGGTTTACACAATACCGGAGGTTACAGTATTGGAGTGGAAAATGTTGAAGTGAACGGAACCACCACCTATGTAACCTTAAAGCACAGTACTCCCAACCCGGGTGAGCCGGTAACAATGGCACTTACAAATCCTTTTTGTATTGCTGTGATTGACAAAAACGAAACCATCGTTTTTAACGAATGATAAAATGATTAAAAAAAAATCGCATTACTGAACCTTCAGCAATGCGATTTTATTATTTCGTTCTATTTGCTAGAACTGGTATCTCAATCCGAGACCGATATCAAAATCAAGGTCATCTCTATAATCCCCAAAACCAATTTCGGGTCTGAAGTCAAGCGATATTAGGAGTGGTATATCAAAATTGTATTCAATACCAACCGTTCCGGCAGCAAAAATAAAAGTTTCATTATCCGGGTTGCCGGGAAAATCTCTGTCAAAATCAATACTTCCAACACCACCACCTACACCGGCATACCAGTTGAATCCGCCATCAATGTTCCACACCCATTGGTAGAGTCCGGTAAGCTTGAACGCATCCAAGTCGCGGTTGCTTGTCCATCCAAGACCAAATTCGAGTCTGTTGTTTCCACCTATTGCGCGCTGGTAATTCACTTCTGTGCCAAAGCCGTTGTTGTCACCAAAGCGAATACCAATTGCGTTGTCTGCAATCTCCTGGGCCTCAGCGGTTACTAAAAATCCTGCAAAAAATAATACTGTAAACAATACTTTTTTCATAATTTATTATAATTAGTTAATTATTATGCTGCAATTTAACTTAAATTAATGAGCAATATTTTATTTCACTACTAATGTTTAGTTAATAAGTATTAAAGCATGTTAATGTTAATTTTTAAGGAAATCGTACCTTTAGAGGGTAAAATCACTAAACGAATATAAACTGAAACAGTTAGCCGAAAATTTAGAGGGAAATCTAGCTTATGATAGAACAACCCTTGCACTTTATGCAACAGATGCTTCTGTTTATAGAATGCTGCCTTTGGCGGTTGCTTTTCCTAAAAATACTTCAGATTTACAAAAATTAATCACTTTTGCAAGCAAAGAAGGTATTGGCTTAATTCCACGCACAGCCGGTACTTCACTCGCCGGGCAATGTGTTGGGAAAGGTATAGTGGTGGATGTTTCAAAGCATTTCACTCAAATACTCGAGATTGATATAAACAATAAAACAGTGACTGTAGAACCCGGCGTTATTCGTGATGATTTAAACCGAAAACTGGCAAAACACCGTCTTTTTTTTGGTCCCAATACCTCCACCTCAAACCGTTGTATGATTGGCGGGATGGTGGGGAATAATTCCAGTGGAACCACTTCTATTAAATATGGCGTCACAAGAGATAAAGTGCTTCAAATGGAAGTTGTTTTGACAGATGGCTCTATGGTCACTTTTGGGGAAATTGAAGCTGATACTTTTTTCGCTAAAGCGAAAGAACCTACATTGGAAGGAAAGATTTATAAAGACCTCTATGAACTTCTAGTTGACGATGCTGTTCAAAAAAACATCATCAATTCTTTTCCAAAACCCAAAATTCATCGAAGAAATACCGGTTATGCTATTGATGAATTAATTAAATCAGAGGTATTTACAGAGAATGGAAACACTTTTAATCTATGTAAACTCCTTTGCGGAAGTGAGGGCACACTTGCTTTCACGACAAAAATAACACTGCAACTCGAAGATTTGCCTCCTTCTGAAACGGTTATGATTGCTGCTCATTTTGATTCCATTGAAAATTGTATGAAAGCAGTTGTTCCCGCCATGGGGCATGATTTGTTCACTTGTGAAATGATGGATAAGGTGGTATTGGACTGTACTAAGGGAAACTTAAAATACAATGATTACCGTTTCTTTATTGAAGGAGATCCGGAAGCCGTTTTGTTACTGGAAATCAAAAGCCATTCTTTAGAAAATTCATTGATTCAAGCGAAAGCGCTTTGTAAAGAGTTAAATGAACTCAATCTCGCGTATGCCTTGCCAATATTGCAGGGAGACGATATAGAAAAAGCACTTGAACTGCGAAAAGCCGGTTTGGGATTGTTGGGAAATATGGTGGGCGACCAAAAAGCAGTGGCTTGTATAGAAGATACGGCAGTAGCTTTGGAGGATTTGTCAGATTACATCAATGAGTTTACTGCATTGATGGAAAACTTTGGACAAAAGGCGGTGTATTATGCGCACGCCGGTGCCGGCGAACTTCATTTAAGGCCTATTTTAAATTTGAAGAAGCAAGCAGATGTTCAGTTGTTTGAAAAAATAACCACAGAAGTGGCACATTTGGTAAAGAAATACAAAGGTTCTATGAGTGGTGAGCACGGTGATGGTATTGTGAGGTCATCCTTTATACCTTTGATGATTGGCGAGACCAATTATGAAATTTTAAAAAAGATCAAAAAGAGTTTTGATCCAATCGGAATCATGAACCCCGGTAAAATTATAGAAGCCTATCACATTACTGAAAACCTGCGCTATACTCCAAACCGTTCAGAGCCTAATATAAAAACGCTGCTTGATTTTTCAGATTCCCAGGGCATACTTCGGGCTGCTGAAAAATGCAATGGTAGTGGTGATTGCAGAAAACCGGAAGCTGCCGGAGGAACCATGTGTCCCAGTTACAGAGTGACAAAAGAGGAAAAGGACAGCACCCGTGGTCGCGCAAACGCCTTGCGGGAATTTCTTACCAACAGTGAACAGGTAAATCGATTTAATCACAAAGAGCTGAAGGAAGTTTTTGATTTGTGCATTAGTTGCAAAGGTTGTAAAAGTGAATGCCCTTCCAATGTGGATATGGCAGCACTAAAAGCCGAGTTTGAGTATCAGTTTCAAAAAGTTAACGGAGTAAAAACACGGAGCAAACTTTTTGCAAACAATCATCGGCACAACAAAGTGGCGGCTCGGTTTCGACCGATTTCAAACTTTATTTTCAGCAATCCAATTTCGGGATATATCATTAAAAAAGGGGTGGGGGTCGCACAGAAAAGAAGCCTGCCTTTACTATCAACTAAAAATTTAAATAAAGAATATCAACTAATTAAAAAACAGTATGTAAGTAATGCAAATAAAGTTTATTTTTTTGTAGATGAGTTCACACAATTTCTCGATACTGAAATTGGGGTTGACGCGTTGCATTTGTTGTTTAAACTGGGTTATCAAGTTGAAGTTGTTTCCCATGCTGAAAGCGGTAGGGCTTTCATTTCAAAAGGATTTTTGGAAGAAGCCAAAGCATGTGCAGATACAAATGTTGCCATTTTTAAGGAACTCATTTCAGATGCTATGCCCTTAATTGGTTTGGAACCTTCGGCTATTCTTACCTTTAGAGATGAATATCTTCGCCTTGCAACAGATAAAGATGCTGCAAAAGGGTTGGCTAAAAATACCTATACTATTGATGAATTTCTTTCGAGAGAACTAAAAGCAGGCACCATTACACCTCAATTATTTACAGAAGAAGAAAAGACTATAAAGCTGCATTTGCACTGCCATCAAAAAGCTCTTTCCTCTATAGAGCATACGTTCCAAATTCTCAATCTACCTAAAAATTATAAAGTAACGGTAATACCCTCAGGGTGTTGTGGTATGGCGGGCTCTTTTGGGTATGAAAAAGAGCATTATGAGTTGAGCATGCAAATGGGAGAGCTCACTTTGTTTCCGGCTGTTCGTAAAGCAGGCTCAGATGTTATTGTAGTTGCTACAGGAACAAGTTGCAGACATCAAATTAAAGATGGTACCCAGCGTGATGCGATTCATCCCGTAACACTTCTGATTAATAGTTTAAGATAATTTATTTATATTTGAACAAACTAAATATTAACTCAAACCAAAAAACTATGAATTTGAAAAAGTTTTCTTTGTTATTTTTATTAATCTTTCCGGTCTTATTATTTGCAAAAAAAGTAGAAATAAGTACCAATCCATCTGATGCTGAAATTTATGTAAATGGAAAATTAGTAGGTACAGGTTCTATCGTTATTGATGTAAAAAAGAAAGAATGTATCACTGTACAAATTGTGCGAGAGGGTTATTTGCAGTACTCCAAAGATTACTGCAATCAAAAAGGAATGCCTGATATTCCAAAAAGAGATTACGTTCAACTCAACTTAGATCAATCTTATGAAGCTTCTACAAAAAGTGATATTGCTAATGTAGATGTTGTTTTAAAGCCTCAAAAAGGGACTTTAGATGAAAACTGGACGGCTGCTATCAGAACTATAACAGATTATTTTGATGCATTAGAAGTAAGTGACTCTGATGTAAAATACTTAAGATCTGCCTGGATTGTTGATACTTTTGATGGATTTGTGGTGCGAACACGAATCATTTACAGATTAACACGTGATGAACCACAGGAATTCAAACTAAAAATTGTTTCTGAAAGGGCTCCAAGAAATACTAGCAGTCGACAAGACGAACGTTTTGAAGCCTGGGATCGGGTACTGAAGAAATATGGAACGCTCCTTGAAGAGGTTAATTCCAGAATTACGGCTTTCTAACAAGTCTCATTTAAAAACAAATATTGAAAACCTGTTGTATTCTAGCAACAGGTTTTTTAATGAGCAATCATCGCAGAAAGTAAATCGGGTAAATCATCAGGTTCATCGATATAAGATTCAATTGGCGGACTTTTATAGCCTTTGGGATTGTAAGTATAGAGTTCCCATTTTTCATTAGTGTATTCCAGAGCAGTGAGGTTTTCAACCCAGTCGCCACTGTTGAGATAGAGACAGGAACCTTTGTGATTGGTTTTTGTTTCGATTTGGGGTTGATGAATGTGTCCGCAAATCACATAATCAAAACCGTTTTCTATTGCCAGGTCTGATGCAGTTTTTTCAAAATCTCCAATAAACTTAACGGCCTGTTTTACACTTGCCTTGATTCGTTTAGAAAGCGAGTATTTTTCACGGCCCATTTTCAACAGAAACCAATTGATGACCTGGTTGATGAGAATTAGAAAGTCATAGCCCCAGCCACCCAGTTTGGCTATCCATTTGGCATGTTGTATGGATGCATCAAACACATCGCCGTGAAAAAACCACGCTTTTTTACCATCGAGATTGAGTACCAGTTTATCTAAAACCTGAATGTTACCCATTTTGGTTTCGCTGAACTTTCTGAGTTTTTCGTCGTGATTTCCGGTGATGTAATAGACTTTGGTCCCTTTTGTGGCAAACGAAATTATTTTTTTAATCACCTGAAGATGCGCCTTTGGAAAGTAACTCTTTCTGAACTGCCAAATGTCAATAATGTCTCCGTTTAAAATGATTTTTTTAGGCCGGATGCTGTTTAAATAATGAAGTAATTCTTTTGCCTGGCAGCCATACGTGCCCAGATGCACATCTGATATGACAACAATATCAACTTTTCTTTTCAAGGTAGTCTGTGTTTTAACAAAGGTCTGTGATTTCTGAATTTCCACCAATAAATTGGTTTTATGAGATGCTTAAATCAATGTTATGATTGCATTATCAAAACAATTTGAATATTAGGGAATGATTAATTGAACTTATTATTAGTTCAAAATTTAGTGATCATTTTTTTCTATCAATCAGAAAATTCGTTGCTACAGATATTAAAGCCACGAATGCACCAATGTTTTTAAAGTACTTCTTTTTAACATTGTAGTGGTATAAGAATTTTGAAAACGCTATTCAACTCAATTCAGTTTGTCCTCAAGCTGTTACAGAAGGTTTAACTTAGACGCATAAAGGCGGACTTTTTTAATTGGGTTGAGCGCTATTCTAATGCCATAACAACACTAAGAGAATTTAAAGTTGTAATTAATTGAATTTGAGAAATATATAATTAAAAAATAAAATCTCTTAAGGTATATTCGTGCATTAGTGGCACTTTTTCTTTCAAATTTAGTCTCTTGGATAAACATTATAGAAAACATTATTTTTAAATCTGTATTTTAAAAATTACATTTGTTGAAAAGCATTTTATATGGCAGGCAATACATTTGGGACACTTTTCAGATTGAGCACTTTTGGCGAGTCTCATGGTGAAGCAATTGGTGGTATTATTGATGGGTGCCCCGCAGGTTTAAAAATTGATTATGCTGCCATTCAGGCCGAAATGCAACGCAGAAAACCCGGGCAATCTAAAATTGTGACCCAGCGAAAGGAAGAAGACCAAGTGCAATTCCTAAGCGGCATTTTTGAAGGTGTTACGACCGGCAGTCCCATTGGTTTTCAGATAATTAATACCAATCAAAAATCAAAGGATTACTCTCATAACAAAGATATTTACCGCCCGTCTCATGCCGATTTCACCTATGACAAAAAATATGGTATGCGTGATTACCGCGGCGGGGGAAGGTCTTCGGCTCGGGAAACTGCCAATTGGGTAGTGGGCGGTGCTGTGGCGAAACAACTCCTGACAGCTATTAAGATTAATGCTTATGTCTCTTCAGTGGGTGATTTATTTCTGGAAAAACCCTATCAGGAACTCGATTTCTCAAAAACGGAAACTAATGATGTAAGATGCCCCGATGAAGCAACTGCCAAAAAAATGGAAACGCTCATCAAGCAAATCAGGAAGGAAGGCGATACTGTGGGAGGAACCATCACTTGTGTGATTCAAAATGTGCCTGTGGGACTTGGCGAACCTGTTTTTGACAAATTGCACGCGCGACTGGGACAGGCGATGCTGAGCATCAATGCTGTAAAAGGTTTTGAATATGGCAGTGGATTCTGTGGAGCACGAATGAAAGGAAGTGAACATAACGACATTTTTCAGGAAGATGGCACGACTAAAAGCAATTTAAGCGGTGGTATTCAAGGAGGCATCAGCAATGGAATGGACATTTACTTTCGGGTAGCATTCAAGCCGGTGGCAACCATTATGCAAAACCAGCAAACAATAGACAAAGAAGGCAATGCCTCTGAAATTCAAGGAAAGGGCAGGCATGACCCTTGTGTAGTGCCCAGAGCGGTACCCATTGTAGAAGCAATGGCGGCACTGGTGTTGGCAGATTTTTATTTGTTGGATAAAGTGGTTAAAAGTTAAAAGTTAGAAGTTCAATTTTTAAAAACTTTAATACAAGTAAATTAATTTATATAAAAAAAAGCAGCTGATATTCAGCTTAAACTTTAAAAACGTATCCATGAAAAAACTTGCACTACATTGGAAAATAATCATAGGGATGGTTCTCGGTATCATTTGGGCGCTATTGTCAAGTACCATGGGCTGGAGTGCCTTTACCATCAATTGGATTGACCCTTTTGGAACGATTTTTATCAATTTACTAAAACTGATTGCTGTTCCATTGGTGTTGTTTTCCATCATAAGTGGTGTGGCCAATATTGGTGATCCTAAAAGCCTGGGAAGGATGGGAGGGAAGACCCTGTTGATTTATTTAATAACGACAGTTCTCGCTATAGGATTAGGTCTAGTGTTGGTAAATGCTGTTAAACCCGGAAAATTAATCGATGAGCAAAGCCGCATTGACAATCGAATTAGTTATGAAATTTGGGCTTCAGAGCAAGGGTATGAAATTAAAGACGGAATCAATTATTTGCAGGATCCTGCATTTTTTGAACGCGCGCAGGAAATATCTGAATTAACTAAAAGTGAGCTCAGGGATGCATCTGTTTCAGACAAACTGGAAACGGCAGACAAAACAAAAGAAACCACACCATTACAGCCCTTGGTTGATATTGTTCCTGATAATTTCTTTTACTCTTTATCAAACAATGGCTTGATGCTTCAAATTATCTTTTTTGCCATCTTTTTTGGGGTCTGTTTGTTGTTTATTCCCTCAGACAAATCAAAGCCGGTGTTATCATTTGTTGACGGAACCCTGGAAGTGTTCCTCAAAATGGTTGATTTGGTGATGCAGGCAGCTCCCTTTTTTGTGTTTGCGTTGTTAGCCGGTGTTGTGAGTAAAATGGCAGGTGATGACATTGGGAAGGTTATAGAAATCTTTAAAGGCTTGAGTTGGTATTCATTGACTGTTCTTGGCGGTCTTCTGCTCATGATTTTTGTTATTTATCCATTGGTACTCAAATTGTTTGTCAAGCAAATTCCTTATAAAGGATTTTTCAAAGCGATGGGACCTGCTCAAACTCTGGCTTTTTCTACTTCGAGTAGCGCAGCTACCTTGCCTGTAACGATGGAGTGTGTGGAGAACAATCTGGGCGTAGATAAGAAAATATCCAGTTTTGTACTTCCCATTGGTGCCACGGTCAATATGGATGGAACCAGTTTGTATCAAGCAATTGCGGTGGTGTTTTTAGCACAAATGCATATGATAGATTTGACTATTGGTCAGCAGTTGATTGTGGTTTTAACAGCTACTTTAGCCTCTATTGGCTCGGCAGCAGTACCCAGTGCGGGCTTGGTAATGTTGATTATTGTTTTGGATTCTGTGGGCTTAAACCCTGCGTGGATAGCGATTATTTTTCCTGTTGACAGGATATTGGATATGTTTAGAACCGTGGTTAATGTGACCGGGGATGCCACAGTTTCCTCCATTATTGCTGATGGTGAAGGGATGTTAAATTATCGAGATGTTGAGAGTCCTTCAGAAACTTTTGATTTGGATTCTTAAACTACCCATTTGGGAGTATATTTTGATTAAAAACTTAAAACATGGTGGATATACAGCTTACAGAGTGTATATCAACACTAAACGTATATAAAGCAATAACTTACAAATGGAATATATCAACAATAAGTTGTAACTTTATGTTGTATATACTAATGTTGGCGGTAATACTAAAAGACACACACAATGACAAAAACAATTTTAGCATCAATATTAATTCTCTTATTTGGACAATCCTCTTTTGGACAAGAATCAAAGACCAAAATTGTAACTTCTGACATCGATAATTTTTGGTTTGCATATGACGCAATACATAAAACAACCGATAGCTTAGAAAGAATAAAAATCATAAAAGACCTTTATATTAGTAAAGCAACAGACGGACTTAATGGAATGATAGCAGCCCGTGAATATGAAGATTATGAATTCGTAAGTGCAATTTTGAATTATCCAAAATACTGGAAATCAATTCGCCCAAACACAGCTAATCTAATAAAAGATAAAGAACAAATTGAAGAATACTTTGCTCGACTAAAAGAAGTATATCCAGATTTAAAGCAAACTACTATCTACTTTCCAATTGGTGCGTTTAGAAGTGCAGGAACGTATCAAGGTAGCAATGTGCTTTTAGGAGCTGAATTTTTGCTTGCAAATCAAAACTCTGAACTAAGTGAATTACCGGAAAGAGTCAGAAACGCAATAACAGAATCTATACCTTATGACATTCCACTTATAGCTCTACACGAACTAATACATACGCAACAAAAACCTTGGGAACATTTGAGCATTGTTCACAGGTCCGTTGCAGAAGGTGTTGCAGAATTTATTTCAACATTGATTTCAGAAAAACCAATTTCATCCTCAGTAAAATTTGGAAAACTAAATCAGAAAAAGGTATTAGACAGATATATGATAGAAATATTTAGAGATGAAGACGTTGGTAATTGGCTATACAGTCAAAATCAAAACGAACTAAAAATTAACGATTTGGGATATTACATAGGATACGAAATATGTGAACGCTATTACAACCAATCGATAGACAAAAAAAAAGCAATTAAAGACTTAATTGAATTGGACTATAATAGTGATGTTGAATTTGCGAAAATTTTAGATGGCTCAGGTTTTCTTCCTATGAAGTGGGATGAAATTGGAGTAAAGTATGAGTCAATGAGACCAACGGTTAAAAGAATTCTAGAGTTTAAAAATGGCAGTAAAAAAGTATCGCCAAAATTAAAGATAATTACGATAGAGTTTTCAGAGCCTATGAGTAGTTGTTGTAGAAGTATTGATTTTGATGAATCAAGAGCTGGAGAGTTTTTAAAAATTAAGAAAATGATAGGCTGGAGTGAAGACAAACGAAAATTTTCCTTTGAAGTGGACGAATTAAAACCAAACACTAATTACCATTTAATTATTTCGTACTTCGCAAAAGAAGATGGCGGAAATAGATTAGCACCGTACACAATTGAATTTAAAACCAAGAGACGATAAAAGTACTACCGCCAACAGCACCTACCCAAAAGTGGCGTTTCAGTGGTTAAATCAAGCTTTGTGCTTCTATCAAAGTTTCTGCTTGGTTGACAGTGAATCGCTTCGAAATCGCCACCTTCGGGTAGCTGCAAAACGTTGTGGTGCATTTAAGAAATACTGTATGAAACAGATATTAAGCATACTAACATTCTTACTTTTTTCAGTTGCTTCTTTTGCGACCGAACAAGAAGCTGATTTGTTGATTGTTAATAGTGATACAATCTATCTCAAGTCTTTTCCATTGGACAGCTTGAATCTGACTGAAAGACCATTTGGATATACGCGACAAACTGCTCCAAGTACTGCCTGTTGGAGAGGATATCGAGCCATATGGAGAATCGTTGATAACAAATTATATCTTGAAAGAATCACAAGATGTTATTCTGACAATGAAGAAGGTGAAGAAAATTTGTCAGAATTTTTTCATCGGAATCAAATTGACTTTAAGGAAAACAGCGGAATGATTTTAGCTGATTGGGTAACTATGGATTTATATACGATGGACTTTTCCATCGCAAAACATTACCCAGAGAAAACTTATCTCTATGACGGATACTACGAGAAAGATAAGATGAAAGAAAAGGACTTGAGACTAAGAATAGTTGATGGTAAAATAGAAATTGACAAATTGAAAAAATAAAAAAACGACACCACAACAACGCATATAGCTTATGGCGGTTAAACGTTTGCCAGCAAGGTTTTCGCTCCGTAGCCAGCTTTGGTTTCGGTGGACAAGAAAGTGCTTCGAAACCGCCACAAAGCCATATGCAAACCGTTGTGCTTCATTATGACCAACCACTAACCAATGATAAAATTCTTTAGAAAAATTAGACAAAATTTACTTTCAGAAGGCAAAACCGGAAAGTATCTGAAATATGCAATCGGAGAAATTATTCTTGTCGTTATTGGAATCTTAATAGCGCTTTCAATTAATAACTGGAATGAAAACCGAAAAGAGCGGTATGCGGAAATTGAGATATTAAAAGAACTTAAAGAAAACCTCAATCAAGATATAGTGAACTTAGAAACAAGGATTTCTGAAAACACAGAATATATAACTGCTAATAAAAAAGTATTGAGTCATCTCGAAAAAAGAACAATGTTGACTGATTCTTTGAAAAGGCAATACGCACTTTTGGGTGCTTTTAGTACATTTAGACCTATAACAGCAGGATACGTAAACTTAAAATCTAAAGGGGTTGATATTATTCAAAATAAAGAATTACGCAACGCAATTACAACACTATATGATTACCAATACTTTTATTTTGTAGAAGATGTAATTTATGCTATCGATAACTTCAGAAATAACAAAGCATCGTACATTGGTAAGAGGGTTCATTTTGAAGAAAATGTCAGACATTTTAGTTCACGACCTATCAGTTTGGAATCCTTATACAATGATGAAGTGTTTAAAGGATATTTAAAATCATCGATTGTTTTACAAAATTGGATGAATAGGCGGAGAAGCGATGGCATTCTACAAATTGAAGAGGTCATCCAGCGCATTAAAGATGAACTAGAAAAATAACGAAAGCACAACACCGTATAAAATTAATTGCTAGTGAAAGCCTACTTAAGAATAACCTCGCTGATTTTTAAATCGGTTTGTATATACTAAACCTACCTACCTGCAGGCAAGTTAGTTGCTCAATCCCTGCCTACCGGCTCTTAGGCAGGCACGCCACAGCTCATACGAGCCGAGACACCTTAGTCAGAATTTAAAAAAACACCGAACAATCAAAGAAATTAATGAAAAAATCAACTTTAATACTTTTCCTTTTCCTAATCACAAAACTAACTTTCGGACAAGAAAATGAAAATCGCTTAAACGGAATTGATCAAGAAATTGAAACTTTGCTGAATTTATATAAAGCTGTTGGCTTGTCAATTTCCGTTGTTAAAAACAATCAAATAGTATACTCTAAAGGATTTGGATACAGAGATTTAGATAAAAATCTACCTGTAAACGAAAATACAATTTTCCCAATTGCGTCTAGTTCTAAAGCTTTTACGGCTTCCTTATTAGGACTATTAGATTCTGAAGATAAAATTTCTTTGAAAGAAAAACCCAGTTTATATATTCCACAACTTGAATTTTATAATTCTGAAATGGACAATTTAATCACCATTGAAGATTTACTCTCACACAAAAGTGGAATTGGAGAAATCAATGGGACACTTGTTCTTTTTCCTGAACTAAGCAAACTCGAAGTCATCAAAAAACTAAAATACATAAAACCTGAAGGTAAACCGAAGGATAGTTGGATTTACAGTAATATGGGATACACTATTGCAGGTACAATTGTTGAAGAAGTGACAGGTGAATCTTGGGAAGAGAATTTGCATAACAATATCTTTAACCCACTAGAGATGTCAAATTCTTATACAGATTTAAAAAATATGAAAATGACTAATAATTTTTCATACGGTTATGGTTTGGTAAAGGGTAAAGTCCAAAAAGTACTTTACGAAGAATATCAAAATTATAAACCTGCTGGTGGAATTAGAAGTTCCGCAAAAGATTTGGCAAATTGGATGATAGCTTGGTTAAACGAAGGAAAATTTAAAGAAAAGCAAGTTTTGCCTAAAGATTTTGTTCGTAATGCGACTACTATACATAATATAAGGCCTAATGTAAACGAAGAGAGTGTTTTTCTCTTTGGAGACGGTTTTGGGTGGCGAATGGAATCACAAGACGGAAATTACAAAGTTTATCACGGAGGAAACACATCTGGATTTAGCTCATTAGTCTTAACCTATCCTTTTGAAAAGTTAGGTATTACAGTCTTAACCAATCAGACTAATTCAATTCTACCATACATTATAGGAGACATTATAAAAAACAGAATGTTGGATTTACCAAAAACTGATTTGAAAAACTATCCTGTAATTGTAAATGATATTTACGTCCCAAGTGAAATGAAGCAAGAATTAAACTCTGAAAAGAAGCCAACACATAACTTATCATCATTCATAGGTAAATATGAAAATAAAGGTTATGGAACAATTGAAGTAGAACTTAGGGACGGTAATCTATATGCTATTTACCCATCTTATAAGTTCTTTTTGGAACATTTGCATTATAATGTTTTTGTTATGAAGCCATTAAAAAATGTTTCTGATTTATTCAATCCAGAATTTGCTATCAATTTTAAAACTAAAAACAATGGAGAAATTTCATCACTGTCAATAAATCTACAATCAGAGCCAGTCGAATTTATAAGGAAAAGCAAAGAATAAAAACTACTGGCAACAACGAATAAAATTAATTGCTAGTTATAGCATACTTAGGAAAGTCCTCGCGGACTTTCTATCTGTAATTTATTTGCTAAATTAAGTGGTTAAAACACGCCACTAATCTTACACAACAACGTTGAAAGCTCAGTTAAAACTTTTCAAATTAAAAAACAAAAACCTGCTTTTAGCAGGTTTTTGTTTTAGTTTCTGTTTGCAATGTATCTATTTAATTCTTCAGTAGAGTCTTCCCATTCAAAAGCTTGAGATACTTTAAAATAGTTTCCAATGTCATAAGTGTAATCATAAGCAAACTTGGCAAAGTCAAGCTTTGTTTCTTCCCATTCCATTAATTGAACTAAATCTCGCACTTGGTCTGCAAATAAACAATTTGAAGCAACAATTTGTTTTGCCAAACTCAAACGGGTTTCATCCCAGGTTTTTGAGGCTACTGTACTTTTGGCATCTTGAAAGTCAGACACTTCCATAGGCCAGGGACAACCTATGGGTCCGCCATAGCCTTGCATTACATAGTGATTTTGATGAGAGCCTCCTGAAACAACTGTTGTGGTTTCTTCATAATAACCTAAATTATCATTTACATTCACATTGACGCTAACTCCCGTACCGCCAACATTCACATCCATATTCATGCCGCCCATAGTACCACTGGTGTTTACACGTGTAGATACAGTTTCTGTGTAAACCGGTTCAGTGACAACTGTTCCTATAACCCGCTGATTGGGAACTTCTACATAAACATCAGGCAGTGGAACAGCAGAAAACATTCGCAATTTAAGTTTTCCTTTTTTCTCGACTACGCGATAAGTAATTTCAGCAGATTGTTCCGGCATGTACAAATTGGTTTCCAAAGTTTCCTTATCCGGTGATTCAAATACCAATTTTGCACTGTAAAGGGGTGCATTCAAGTTGGTAACCAATACATTGGATTCCGGAAATTCATGTTGTTGAATATTGTTCAGGAATAAGGTAAATTTTGAATTGTCTTCCGTAAAAATAATGACGTTATAATTTAATTGAGCAGAGACAATAGCTGTAAAAAATAGTGTTAAAACACTGAGCGTAATTGTTTTCATAAAGTAGGGTTTTTTAGTTTTTTATTTGAGATTTACAAATCTAATGCCAAATTTACTAAGGATTTAAAAAAAATGAATTAAATTTATTCAATATTACAATAAATAGTAATCTACAACAGATTAATTATCAAATGAAAAGGTATTATTACAATTAATTTATTATTTAGTAACTTTATAAATATATTCATTTCTCCCCGCAGTTGTATTTTTGAGTCCCAAATTTCTTGACACACTTATGCGCTAAACTAGCGTAAGATGAAACAAGTATTGACAATCGTTCTGTTGTTTACAACACTCACGGTATTTTCACAAGTGGGAATTAACACCACCACACCCAGTAATGCTTCAGTAATTGATGTTCAAAGTTCCGGCGATGGCATACACTTTGGCGGAATGTTACCTCCACGAGTGACCCTTGCTCAACGGGATTTAATCCCTGTCACCGCTACAGATGAAGGTATGTTGGTGTATGTACTCAACCCACCTAACAGCCAACTTCAAATTTGGGATGGTACTGCCTGGCAAACTCTTTTTCCTCTAAACATTGAGTTTTCAGCTGTTTTGGCGGCTTGGGAGGTTTTGGGCGTTGGAGGTTTTGGACCGAGTCCTTTTGATGCTGCAACAACAAGCCCAAGTGTAACTGTTGGGGGATTAACCCGTGGAGGAGGTTTAACAACATCAGGCGGGGGATCAAATGATTCTTGGGGAGCAGATGGGTGGGAGAGTGGTCTTCCAACTGAAAGTCAGGCAAATTCAATTGCGACCGGAAAATTTGTCACTTTTACCATGACACCTAATTTTGGGATTAACCTATCCCTAACAGTTATTGAACCCTACAATATCAGACGTTCCGGTACAGGACCTACCACGGGCATTTGGCAATACAGCATCAATGGAACCGATTTTTTTGATATCGGGACACCCATCAATTGGGGGGCAGTTATAACTGCTGCAGGAAATGATCAAGCTGCCATTGATTTAAGTGGCATTGCAGACCTTCAAAATTTGACTTCCACCACAACAGTTACCTTTCGAATTGTGAATTGGGGAGCCTCTGGGGCAGGGGGAACCTGGTATATCAACAACATTAACGGCAATGATTTGATTGTGAGAGGAAACTTGCGATAGTTATCTTATTTACTATTTGATTCCGGGATTTAATTTTCTACTTTTTTGTTTTGTTAGTTGTTAAAATTGTTTAGTTTTAAAATTCAATTATTTAACAACCTGAAAGTTGTTTGCTTTCCATAAAACAGTACCCTATGAATGTTTGTTTTATTATGTATCCGTGGCATGAGATTTCTCCTGAAAATGACTCCACGCTGGCTATGATTCACGAGTTTGTAAAAAGAGGTCACGGGCTGGCAATTACCACACCGGCCAACCTTACCATTAGAGACAGTGTGGCATTTGCCTTCTCAAGAGTGATGAAACGAAAAGATAAAATTTCCAACAATTTAAAATCTTTTCACGCTAAAGCCGAATTTTATGATGAAATGCTGCCACTTGCCGGTTTTGATGTGATTATCCTGAGGAGTAATCCTCCTTTGGATATGATTATGCTTAACTTTTTGGATTCTGTAAAGGATGATGTGTTTATTATGAATGACCTAGACGGAATACGCCGCGCAAACAACAAATTATATACAGCCGTTTTTGAGGATGAAAACAACGAAATCATTCCGCGTACGCACGTTACAAAAAACAAAGAATATCTCAAAAGTGTCATCAAAGACGGCCCTGATAGAATGATTCTAAAGCCCTTGAATGGTTTTGGTGGTTCCGGAGTGATTCTTTTGGAAAAACGTGCGATGAAAAGTATTAATTCGTTGCTTGATTTTTATATCGACAATGCTGATGGCACTTCCAATTATGTTATCCTTCAGGATTATATTGAAGGAGCAGACCAAGGAGATGTGAGGGTGTTAATTCTCAATGGAAAACCCATAGGCGCAATGAAACGTGTTCCGGGAGAAGAAGATCACCGTTCCAATGTGAGCGCAGGAGGCCGGGTTGAAAAACACAGCTTAACCAAGCAGGAAAAAGAGCTTTGCAGACGCATTGGTCCCAAACTGGTTAAGGACGGACTCTATTTTGTGGGAATCGATATCATAAACGGGATGCTGGTTGAAGTGAATGTGATGTCTCCGGGCGGGATAACCTATATGAACACCGTTTATAAAACCAAAGTTCAGGAAAAAGTAATTGATTTTGTGGAGGATAAGGTGCTGGAAATGGTGAATGCTTTTGAACGCAGAAAAAAACTGAGAAAACACGTAGATGAAGCGTAGATTAGATCTAAGTTATTGAGAAATGAGAAAAATGAAAACGAAGGTTGAGCGGAGCGATGTACTGAGCTTGTCGAAGTGTCGAAACCAGTTTTTGAGTTTTGCTGAGTGTTTGCTACTGGGTGTTTTATTAGAAGAAAATATAGTCGGTAACAGTGTTGTTGCTTATTAAGTACACTATATAAAAATAACTATTTTGAAATGTAAATTTTGATATGACAAATTTGATATAATTTTCATGGAACGATTATCTCTAAACCAAATTCTTATAAACATACAAAATGAAGCTTTATTTGAAGCCGTAGTTGACGATTATTCTTTTACCATAAAGATAGATGAATATGTTCCTTATGTTTGTGGTGCTGTGCACGACGGGCATCAATTCAGAAAAGAATTGTGGAATAATTGCCTACATACTGCATACGACCGCTGGTTTGAAGAAGATCCCTGTACTAAAGAATTTGTGAAATCCCATCCCATTGTGATTGCGGGTTGTGACAGTCGGTTTGAATATGACCTCAATCGCGATCCTGAAAATGCTATTTATGAGGATGCCTGGGGTAAAAAACTATGGAAAACCCCCTTGCCCGAAAGCCAAAAGCAACACAGCCTTCAAAAGCATCATAATTTTTATAGAATAGTTCACGCCTTAATTTCTAAGTTGGAAGAAAAATTTGGTGTTTTAGTGGTCTATGATATGCATTCTTATAACTGGAGACGCTGGGAACGGGATGTTCCTGTCATTAACTTGGGAACAGAAAACATAGACAATAACCGATTTGGCAAATATGTTGAAACCTGGAGAGCGTCACTTTCAGAGTTGGAGTTACCTCACGAAATTATAGCCACTTCCAAAATCAATGACACCTTTCAAGGCAATGGATATTTCTTAAAATATATTACCCAAAACTTTAAAAATACCTTAGTTTTGGCAACTGAATTCAAAAAAATATACTGTGATGAATATGCTCAAATCATCTTTCCCGAAGTGGTTTCTGCTATCGAAATTCAATTGAGAGAAAAACTCAAATCACATGCTTACTCCTTTTACAATGCATACAAAAGATAACACATCTCTTTCTGAAAAAGTAAAAAAAGAACATCCCAACTTGGTGAAAATTGACCACAGTCTCAATCAGCTTGTGCAAAAGATTGAGTTGCTCAACTACATCAATCCCATTAATATCGAACAAGAAAAGCGGAACTTTTTTTCATCAAAATACAATATCAACCCCAAATTCAAGTATCGCCGGATTGATTTTGATGCACACAAAATGCAACAGGAGCTCTTTTCACAACCCATTGACACAATCAAGGACACAGAATCAAGAGCCTTTTACCGTGATATTATTTATGACTATTCAGGGCTTATACAATGTATTGAGACCATTAGTCAGCCCCAAAAGTTTTATTTCAATGCGCTTAAATCTTTTGGAACGCCCAAAGACAAAGATGTGGAAAATGCCCGATTTATTCTTCATTTTGGTGATGATGCTTTTGATCCAGAGTTGCAACCTGCTTATGATGTAAATGATGCCATTGATTATTTCAGGGATTTTATGAAAGTGTATGACTTTCCTTTTAATATTAAGGTTTCTACAAAAATAACTGCAGCAGCTATGGTGCAGAACAACACCCAAACTCTTATTTTAAAGAAAAATCATTTGTATAGTGCCAATCAGTTAAAAGTGCTGGCTAATCACGAGATAGGCGTGCATTTGGTTACCACGTTTAACGGACTAAATCAACCTCTTAAAATTTTCCATAATGGTTTCCCTCAAAATGTAGAAACCCAGGAGGGATTGGCTGTTTTTAGTGAATATATGAGCGGATGCCTAACATTGTATCGTTTAAAAGAACTTTCTTATCGTGTTCTTGCGGCAGATAGTTTGCGCAAAGGATTTGATTTTTGTGATACGTTTGACTTGTTACATAACCAATATAAACTCAACAGGGAGGAAGCTTATAATATATCATTGCGGGCTCACAGGGGAGGAGGTTTTACCAAAGATTATATGTACCTCACCGGGCTGAAAAAAATCTATGACCGCTATAAAAACAAGGAATCTCTTGATAACCTCTTAAGCGGAAAAGTGACTTTGGAATACAACCACATTGTTGAAAAGTGGAAAAATGAAGGTTTGGCTGCGTCAAATACTTATGAAAATTATGCTTTTGCCGAAAACAGAAACACCAATTCTAAATTGGAATTTATTCTGGACAATCTCAAATAAGTTACAAAAACTTTGATTTCAACTCCGGTGTGGGAATCATACAGCTTTCTTTTTTTCCAAACCATTTATAACGGTTACGTGCTATGATATCATACACCCAATTCCTGAAAAACCGGGGTAAAATCATAAATCCGTAAAGCAGGGGATACCCACCACTCAAATGACGGGCAATTTTTAATGCAGCTGTAGATTTTGAAAAGTAACGCTCACCGTCAATGAGTAATATAGAATCTACTTTTGAGGTGTCAATTTTGTGTTTTTTAATGAGTTCCCGGCCCTCATCAGATTGAATTGCAGCAAACCGAAACACATCCTTTTTATCCCTTTTGATGATAAACACTACAGACCCGTTGCAGAGATTGCAAACACCGTCAAAGAGAATGGTTTTTTTATTTTGAGTTGCCATACTGCAAAGTTACTTCTTTTTTCGTTCCACAAACTCAAGTTCGGTGAGGGAAACATTGGTGGTAAACATCCCATAATTAACGATGGCTTTTTTCTTTTCAATACTATCAATAATCCCAATGGCTCGGCCGTCTTGCATTCTCACGCGATCGCCCACTTTTAGCTCTACCTTGGGCTTGTTGTCTTCCTTTTTTTTCTCGATGGCTTTTTCCTTTTTCTTTTTCTCTCTGATGACAGCTACCTTTTGAGTAACCTCTTTCTCTATTTCTTTTTCCTTGGCTTTTACTTCCTTTTTAACCTTGGGTGGATCCTTTTTCTTTTTTGAATTTTCTACAGCTACAATTTTTAAAAATTCGTCTATGAGTTGTTTCTTCTTTTTATTATTCAAAAAGTTTTCGGCAAGAGTATCGATTTTTTTGCCTAAATAAATTAATTTTTGATTGCTGTCATACAATTCCTGATAGCTTTCCAGTTTTTGCTGGATTTTTGTATTGATTTCTTCCAGTTGTTTGCTTTCTGTTTTGGCTTTGTCCTCTTCGCTTTTCAGTGATTCTGAAGTTTTTCTTAGCTTGGCTCGTTCTTTTTGTAAATCGGCGATGGTTTTGTCAAAGCGCACTTTGCTGCGTTCAATTTTCTTTTTGGCTTTGTTGATTAAACTGTATGGAATCCCATTTTTTTGAGCCACCTCAAAAGTAAAAGAGCTTCCGGCTTCACCAATGTGGAGCTGGTAAACAGGCTCCAGTGTTTTTTGGTCAAACTGCATGTTGGCATTCACGGCGTGTGGCAATTCATTGGCCAACATTTTCAGGTTGGAGTAGTGGGTCGTAATTATACCAAAGGCTTCCCGTTCATAAAATACTTCCAGAAATGTTTCGGCTAATGCGCCACCTAGTTCAGGGTCACTTCCGGTTCCAAATTCATCGATGAGAAAAAGCGTCTTATCATTGCACTTTTTCAAAAACTGGTTCATCATTTTCAGGCGGTAGCTGTAGGTGCTCAAATGATTTTCAATGGACTGGTTATCACCAATATCAGTGAGAATGTGGTCAAAAAAGCAGAGTTCGCTTTTCGGGTCCACCGGAATTAAAAACCCGCTTTGTAACATGACCTGTAAAAGTCCCACAGTTTTTAATGTGATGCTTTTTCCACCGGCATTGGGTCCTGAAATAACGATGATGCGTTTATCAATTTGAAGGTCAATAGTTTGTGGAAATGTTTTCTCTTTCTTTTTTAAATTACTGAGGTAGAGAATGGGGTGGAAAGCATCTTTCAAATAGAGATTTCGTTCTTTGGTAATCGAGGGTAGAACGCCATTTATTTTTTTTGAATATTTGGCTTTTGCCGAAATCACATCAATTTCAACCAAATAATTTTGATATGCTTTTAAATCTTCCCTAAAAGGCCTGATGAACTCAGTGAGTTGTTTGAGAATTTTCTTGATTTCTTCTTTTTCATCAAAGAGCAGGTTGTTGAGTTCGCGTGATAATTCGAGTGTTGCTGCGGGTTCAATAAAGACGATACTTCCGGTTTTTGAAGTGCCCATTGCTGCTCCTTTCACTTTTTTTCGATACATCGCTTTAACTGCCAGCACACGTCTGTTATCAATAATAGATTCCTTTATTTCATCCAGGTATTCCCCTGCTGCCGCCTGACTGAGTGCGGTCATGAAGGAAGCATTGATTTTTCCTTTCATTCCGTTCATAGCTCTTCTTATGACGGCCAGATCGGGTGAGGCGTCGTCTCTTATTTCTCCAAAGCGGTCAATGATTCCTTTGATAGCATCAGAAATGGTTTTATCTAGTTGAATTTCTTCTGAGCGTTTAAACAGATGGATGTAAAACTGATTGTATTTTTTAAAAAAAGAAAGCAGTTCGGCTGTGGTTTGGCAAACACTGAGTATTTTCCTAAAAGACCCCACTTCCAGGGTGCTATTTTCAACTCCCAATAAATTAAGTTCTGAGGTGATGGCATCAAAGCCGTGATTGGGAATGCGATTGTCGCCCTCAAGAGAGGCTGTATATTCATTTACTTCCAAAAGTGCCGTGCGAGCAGTTTCCATGTTTTGAAAAGGCCTTGTTTCAAGCAGTTTGTCTTTACCTAATTGGGTAACACAATGGGATGCTGCCTGATCTAAAACAGTGGGAAACTCCAGATCTAAAAGTGTTTTGGAATGTATTTGAATCATGTGCGGATTTCTACTTAATTTTATGCCTGAATATTTTTGTAAAAGTAAGGATAATGCAGGTAAAAATAGAAGAAAGTTGGAATGCAAAACTCAAGGACGAATTTGAGAAACCCTATTTCAAGGAATTGGCAGCATTTGTAAAAAGTGAATACCAATCCCACACTTGCTATCCACCGGGGACTACTATTTTTGCTGCTTTTGATCACGCACCTTTTGAGGAAGTAAAAGTAGTCATTCTGGGTCAAGACCCTTATCACGGCCCCGGTCAAGCCAATGGGTTGTGTTTTTCTGTAAACGATGGGATTTTGAAGCCCCCTTCATTACAAAATATATTCAGGGAAATTCACCAGGATTTGGGTATTCCCATTCCGGAGAGTGGTAATCTTGAACGCTGGGCAGACCAAGGGGTGTTTTTATTGAATGCTACACTTACAGTTAGAGCCCATCAAGCCGGTAGCCATCAAAACAAAGGCTGGGAAGTTTTTACTGATACTGTTATTGAAACAATTTCAAAAGAAAAAGAAGGTGTTGTGTTTTTGCTATGGGGTGGTTTTGCCAAAAAGAAAGCAAAACTCATTGACGAAAAAAAACATTTAATTTTAACATCAGGGCATCCATCACCATTGAGTGCCAACAGGGGCTTTTGGTTTGGAAATAAACATTTTAGCAAAGCAAATGGATTTTTGAAAGAAAAAGGTAAAAATGAAATAAACTGGTAAAAGTAAAGGGGGAGTGATAACAGTACTAAAACGCTAATTTTTTATTCTTCGCCGGGTGTTTTAGATTCTGAGGTATCATTACAACTAAAGTGTAACAACAGAAAATTACAAGCAACCAGAGCACCGATAATTAATAAAACAGTCATCATAATTTATTGGTTATTTCTAAATAGATGTTAATGCTTTAAAAAGGTTGCGTGTGGGTTGAATTATTTTTTTAAAAGTGTGCAATTATTTTTTCAGAAGCCACTTTTTTATCGATAAGCCTGAGTTCAAGTAAGCGATTCTGCACCTCTTCAAGTTCTGTCGCCTTAATGTTTTCCTGACTCCATTGTGTTAACGAAAGCCATTCCTGAACATCATCTATTTTTTGTTTGTATCGTTTTGATAGTAACAGATCAATATCTGGAATGCTTTTGAATTTCCTGGTTTCTGCATTAATGATGTCTAAAATAACTTTGACCGCTTCCGGTTCATTTTCCAAGACATCATTTCGCACTGCAATCACAAAACAAGGCCATGGAGTGGGGCAGTTGCCCACACGTCTAAAAATCCCCTGATCCACATAGGGTTTGGTAGTAAATTTTTCCCACATAAAATAATCGCCTTTTCCTTCCGGAAGTCCGGTGAGTGCTCCTTCAAGATCATCAATCACTTTGAATTTTAAATCGGTTTGTATGTCCCAATCTTGATTTTTAGCATTGATAAAGGCCATTAAATGAGAACCGGAGCCAAAACGACTGATTGCCGCCTTAGTTCCCTTTAAATCGGAGACAGTATGGTAATCTGAATTTTTAGCGACGTGGATTCCCCAAATCAAAGGCGATTTCACAAACACCTGAACGATTTTTGCATCGTTTCCATTGATGATGTCACGCACAATACCTTCGGTGAGGATGACTGCCATATCAATTTCTTTGTTACGCAAGGCTTTGTTCATTTGACCGGTACCACCCGGGTAATCAATCCAGCGTAAATTAATATTTTGTTTCTGAAAGGATTTTTCCTTGAGAGCTAAATACCAGGGAAAGTTAAAATGCTCGGGTACACCACCAATTTTGAAATTCTTCATTATTATTTAAACGGTTAATATACGCTCAAGTGCATAATCGATTAGTGTTTCAACTAATTTTTTGGGATTCTGACTAAACTCCCCGGTAACGCGATTGGCAATCAATGCATTGAGAGAAATAGCACGGTGTCCCAGTAATTTAGAGAGTCCGTAAATTCCTGCTGTTTCCATTTCCATATTGGTAATGTTGAGTCCTTTGTATTGAAATGACGCCAGCTTTTTATTAATAGTTGGGTCTTGAAGCGGTAAACGAAGTACTCGTCCCTGCGGACCGTAAAAACCAATATTGGTAGCCGTTATACCTGATTTAGTCATATCAGACTTAAAATTGTCAATCAAATTTTTCGAACCTTTAATGACATAAGGTTCTGATTTTTTGGAAAACCAACCGGTGTGTTCCATAAACTTTTTTGTAGCATCCATTTCTTCCACACCGGTTGACTCATAAAAATGCATCAGACTATCAAAACCAATGGACATTTCACTCAATAAAAAAGAATCCAAAGGTATTTCCTGATTGATGGAACCTGAGGTTCCAATTCTAATGATATCCAGGGATGTAAGGTCTTTTTTGACTTCTCTTTTTTCCAGATCTATATTTACTACTGCATCGAGTTCGTTAAGAACGATATCGATGTTATCTGTACCGATACCTGTTGAAATCACAGTAATGCGTTTTCCTTTGTAATTACCGGTTTGTGTTTTGAACTCCCTGTTTTGAACCGTAAACTCTATACTGTCAAAATGTTTGGTGATTTCTTCCACACGATCACTGTCGCCCACGGTGATGACTGTATCCGCCACTTGACCGGGAAGGAGTTGTAAATGGTAAACACTCCCGTTGGGATTCAAAATTAACTCTGATGCTGCTATTTTCATTTATTAAATTTAATTTTTGAAACCGCTAAGGCTTCGACTCCGCTCAGCCACCGCTATAATTAATAAGTCAACCAGAGACAAGAAACTATAAACCAAAAGCCCTATTAACCTCCCACACGTTTTACTTTAAACCCTTTCGCTTTAAGCATTTCCATGATTCGGTCACGGTAATCGCCCTGAATGATGATTTTTTCTTTTTTAAAACTACCGCCAACCCCCAGTGTGGTTTTTATATCTCTGGACAGCATTTTAAAATCAGCATCTGCTCCGGTATATCCTTCTATGATGGTAATGGGTTTTCCTTTTCGTTTTTCATATTTACATAGGAGTGGGTCGTCCTGTAGCCAAAGTTGATCAGTGCCTTCATCACTTTCCTGAACAGGATCTGACTCTTCATGATCGGGAAATAAGTTTTTTAATTGATCTTTTAAGTCCAAAATATTTATTTTTTGATAAGGCCAATATCTACTAAGCGTTCATATAAAAACTCTCCCGCTGTGATGTCATCAAAAGATTTTGGGTGCGTTTCATCAATACACTCAGGCAAACAATTTAAAGGCATATCACTGCGTGGGTGCATAAAGAAAGGTATGGAGTAGCGGGGTTTGTCCCATTCTTCTTTAGGCGGATTGACGACTCTGTGAATCGTAGAGCGCAATTTGTTGTTGGTATGACGCTCCAGCATATCACCCACATTGATGACGAGTTCGTCTTCTTGTGGAATCGCATCCATCCAAACACCGTCTTTCCGCAACACCTGCAGTCCGCCGGTGGAGGCTCCCATCAGTAGTGTAATTAAATTGATGTCTCCGTGAGCTCCTGCTCTTACGGCACCTTTGGGTTCCTCAGTAATAGGAGGGTAGTGGATGGGTCTTAAAATACTGTTTCCGTTGCTTGCCCAATAATCAAAATAGTTCTCGTCAAGACCAATATATAGTGCGAGTGCACGTAAAACGTAAATACCTGTTTTCTCCAGCATTCTGTAGGCTTCCATACCTGTTTTGTTGAAGTCGGGCAACTCATTTACCTGAATGTTCTTAGGATATTCATCAATGAGATTGGCATCTGCTTCGGGTTCCTGACCAAAATGCCAGAATTCCTTTAAATCGCCTTCTTTTTTGCCTTTTGCGTGTTCTTTTCCGAAGGAAACATAGCCACGCTGACCACCCAAACCTTCAATTTCATATTTCTTTTTATCCTCCAGAGGAAGTGCAAAAAATGCCTTCACCTCTTTATATAATTCATCAACCAGCTGATCGTCTAAGAAGTGGTTTTTTAAAGATACAAAACCAATTTCCTCATAAGCACGACCAATCTCGTCCACAAACTTTTGTTTTCTGTTTGGATCCCCACTAACAAAGTCGGCTAAATCCACACTGGGAATATTATTCATTGTCTTAATTTTAAAATGCACTTACAAAGATACCAAAAAACTAGAGGAATTAAAACCATTTATTTGCTCGTAATTTTGTTTGAAGCGTCATTTAAAACAACATTTTTTTCTACTTTTACCCAATAATTTAACAACACTATGAGCACGACCATTTCTGAACATTCTACAATAAAATTTGTATCAAATAACCTGGAAAACACTCAAAAGATAAACTTGTATAAGCGTATGCTGAAACCTCGTTTGATTGAGGAGAAAATGTTGATTCTGCTTCGCCAGGGTAAAATTTCAAAGTGGTTTAGCGGTATTGGTCAGGAAGCGATTGCTGTTGGTGTAACTGCTGCACTAAAAAAGGAAGAATATATTTTACCGATGCACAGAAACCTTGGGGTTTTCACGGGTCGTGACATCCCTTTATATCGTTTGTTTTCCCAGTGGCAAGGAAAGGCCAACGGATTTACCAAAGGCCGTGATCGCTCATTCCATTTTGGAACACAAGAATTTAAAATTGTGGGGATGATTTCCCATTTAGGTCCGCAACTGGGAGTTGCAGATGGTATTGCACTGGGGAACCTGCTTAAAAAAAACAAGCAAGTGACAGCGGTATTTACAGGAGAAGGCGGTACCAGCGAAGGAGACTTTCACGAAGCTTTAAATGTAGCGGCTGTATGGGATTTGCCTGTTTTGTTCTGTATCGAAAACAATGGCTACGGACTTTCAACCCCTACAAATGAGCAGTATCGTTGCAAACATATGATCGACAAAGGATTGGGCTATGGTATGGAGGCCCATCAAATTGATGGTAACAACATACTTGAAGTTTTTACAAAAGTATCTGAACTTGCAGAAAGCATGCGTGTAAATCCGCGTCCTGTACTTCTGGAGTTCATCACTTTTAGAATGCGTGGTCATGAGGAAGCAAGTGGAACCAAATATGTTCCTCAGGACCTTATGGATGCCTGGGCACTCAAAGATCCAGTTGAGAATTATGAAAAATATCTTTTGGAAACTGAAATACTAAAAGAGGACATGATTCATAATTTCAAAAAAGAAATAAAGAAGGAAATAGATGAAAACCTTGAGCTTGCTTTCGCTGAACCTGTCATAGAGTCTAACGAAAGTAATGAGTTAAATGATGTATATAAAGAGTTTGCTTTTCAAGAAGTTAAACCAAATAATGAAGTAAAAAATATACGATTAATCGATGCCATTTCTGAAAGTTTAAAGCAAAGCATGGAGCGTCATCATAATTTGGTAATTATGGGTCAGGATGTTGCAGAATATGGTGGAGTTTTTAAAATTACTGACGGTTTTGTAAATGCTTTTGGAAAAGAACGCGTGCGCAATACACCCATCTGTGAATCGGCTATTGTTTCTGCAGGCATGGGACTTTCTATCAATGGTTTCAAAGCAGTGATAGAAATGCAATTTGCTGATTTTGTTTCTTCGGGTTTTAATCCCATTGTTAATTACCTTGCAAAAAGTCATTATCGCTGGAGTGAAAACGCAGATGTAGTGGTGCGTATGCCCTGTGGCGCCGGTGTGGGTGCGGGACCCTTTCACAGTCAGACCAATGAAGCATGGTTTACCAAAACACCCGGATTGAAAGTGGTTTACCCTGCATTTCCTTATGATGCTAAAGGACTATTGGCTACCAGTATAGAAGATCCCAACCCGGTGTTGTTTTTTGAACACAAGGCCTTGTACCGAAGTATCTATCAGGATGTGCCCACTGATTATTATACGCTACCTTTAGGAAAAGCGGTTCTTTTAAAAGAAGGTAACGATGTTACTGTCATTACTTATGGTGCCGGTGTGCATTGGGCTCTGGAGGTTTTAGACAAACATACAGATATAAAAGCAGACCTGTTAGATTTAAGAACACTACAACCTTTGGATATAGAAGCTATTTTTACTTCTGTTAAAAAAACAGGTAAAGTGATAGTTCTTCATGAGGACAGTTTGTTTGGCGGTATTGCATCAGATATTTCAGCCTTGATAGTGGAGAACTGTTTTGAGTATTTGGATGCCCCTGTTAAAAGAGTTGCTAGTTTAGAGACGCCTATACCGTTTGCGTCAGTATTAGAAAAAAACTACCTGGCAAAGAACAGATTTGAAAAGGAGCTTTTGTTTATGATTCATTATTAATTAATTAATTTCCCATTAATTATGTTAATCTCTTAATAAGAATGCGTGAAAACTTGGTTATTTTACCGAAATTTGCTTAAATTAAAAACTAATAAATCAATAACCATTATGAAAAAAACAATCTTATTATTAACAATCAGTGCCCTACTATTTGCCTGTGCAAGCCCAAAAGCCGTAAAGGACTCCAAAAAAGTAATAAAAGGAGAATGGGTATTAAATTCAGTGACTTACAGTGAAAGTGGCGAATACAGAATAACCCTTCTTGGGGATGAATCAAAAGACTGTTTTGAAGGAAGTACTTGGAGATTTATTCCTAATAACAATACCGGAGTTTATACAATTGGGTCTGCGGGTTGTAAAGTGGGAGACAGAAATTTTATTTTTACCATTCAGGAAATTGATGCTTCAACAGGCTACTATGATTTTCTTTTGAAACCCACTGATGAACGTGGTAAATCTGAAACCAATCAGGGATTCAGAATGCGATTAGCCCAACTTTCTGAAACCAACATGACTTGGCAACAGAATTTAACAGTTGACGGAAAACCATTTAGACTTAACTTAAATTTTACTAAAATATAATAATTATGAGAAAACTATTTAAACAAACCGGAATATTTATATTATCAATTGCATTTATTGGTGCTTTATCCTCTTGTGACGCTACAAGAAATGCCAGTAATGCTCAAAAAGGTGCTGTTATTGGTACAGCGGGTGGTGCCGTTCTTGGAGCCATTTTAGGAAATAATGTTGGCAAAGGTGGTAACAGCGAAATTGGAGCAGTTATTGGTGGTGTCGTGGGAGGTACTGCAGGAGTTCTTATTGGGAACAGAATGGACAAACAAGCTCAGAAAATTGAGGAAGAAATTCCCGGAGCTCAAGTAGAGCGAATTGATGATGCAATCGTTATCACTTTCGATGAAGGAAGTGGGGTTTATTTTGCTACAAACAAATATGACATCAATGAACAATCCAGAACAAACCTTGACAAATTATCAGGGGTGATGAAGGAATATGCAGATACAAATATTTTGGTAGTTGGTCATACAGACAGCACCGGTCCTTATGAGTTCAATATGACTTTGTCAAAAAACAGAGCACAAGCGGTGACTAATTATCTAGTTGGCAAAGGGCTTAGCAGCGGTAGGTTTACGACAGAATGGTTTGGTCCCGATCAACCAACACACGACAACAGTACTGCCGAAGGTCGTGCAAAAAACCGTCGGGTAAATGTTGCCATCGTTCCAAATGAAAAAATGATTGAAGACGCTAAAAAAGAAGCAGGAGAAAACTAAAATCTTGTATAAACTATTTAAAGCCGAATGCACTCAAGCTGTATTCGGCTTTTTTATTTTATAGGCTTATTTAATTGTGTATTTTTAAGGGAATGAAAAACAGGTATGATTTTGCAATTGTTGGAGGTGGGCTTGCAGGACTCACAGCAGCATTGCATTTGAGTCTTAATGGTTACAAAGTTATCCTTTTCGAAAAAAACAGCTATCCGCATCACAAAGTGTGTGGAGAATACATTTCAAACGAGGTGTTGCCTTATTTAAAAACTTTGGGGATTAAACCATTTCAATTACAAGCTAAGCAAATCAACAAACTAATACTTACTAACCACAACGGAACAAAAGCCCAAACTAATTTACCGCTGGGCGGTTTTGGTGTTAGTCGTTATTGTTTGGATCATTATCTATTTGAAAAAGTACAGCAGATTGCAGAAATAGCCAAAGAAACTATTACCGATGTCCTTTTTCAAGAAACACATTTTAATTTAGAAACGCTTAGTAAAAAGAAAATAGAAGCCTCAAAAGTGATTGGTGCTTTTGGAAAACGTTCTAACCTCGACAAAGTACTCAACCGAAGCTTTATTCAGAAGAAAACTCCCTGGTTAGCTGTTAAAATGCATTACAAAGCATCCTTTCCTGATGATCTTGTAGCGTTGCACCATTTTAAGGGGGGGTATGCCGGTTTGTCCAAAGTGGAATCCAACCATGTGAATTGCTGCTATCTGGTCACCAATCGTGTTTTTGCCAAGTATAAAAATATTGAAGAAATTCAGGAACAAGTGATGTGTGAAAATCCGCATTTGGAAGCATTTTTTAAAACCGCCATTCCGGTGTTTGATAAACCATTGACCATTAGTCAGATTTCTTTTGAACGAAAAAAGCCTGTGGAAAATCATCTATTTATGATTGGTGACAGTGCATCTCTCATTCATCCTCTTTGCGGAAATGGTATGGCGATGGCTATCAAAAGCGCTAAGATTCTTGCAGAAACTTGTATTGAAAACAAAAACGCTACACAGGCCGAACTTGAAAAAATATACGCCTCCAAATGGGAAAACGAATTTTCAGATAGATTGCAGGCAGGGGCGTTTCTGCAAAAACTGGTAATGAATCCCACTTTGCTCAAAGCAGGCGTGTGGCTAAACAAGTACAACAAAAAGCTAATGCCTTATCTCATTTCAAAAACACACGGTCAACCCTTTTAAAAATACCAGATGTATAAAAATACAACCCAAAGAACAAACCGAAGCGAATTGATGGACAATCCCAATGTGGAAAAGAAGGCATTGCTTAAAGCCTACAAGGATATCAATCATGTCAATACCTTTTTGGGTGGAAACAAAATTACTCTTGAAGGAATTCTTAATTTGGAAACACACAACCAGCGCAAAACACCTCTGCGAATAACAGATATAGGCTGCGGGGATGGTGAAACATTGAAGAAATGTGCTCAATATGCCCAAAAAAATCATAAAAACTGGAAACTATCAGGAGTGGATATCAATTCAAATACGATTCTTTTAGCAAAGAAAAATACAGTTTCCTACCCGCAAATTACTTTTATTGAAGCGGATGTGTTTTCAGAGGCTTTTGAGGAAGTAGAAACTGATATTTTTGTTTTTTCTTTAACACTGCATCATTTTAAGGACAACGAAATTATGACTATTTTAGAAAAAGCAATTCGTCAAGCAAAAGTGGGGGTGGTTATTAATGATTTGCAACGCAGTAACATCGCTTATCGTTTGTTTCAGTTGTACAGTTTTTTGTTTTTTAAAAGTACGATTGCAAAACACGACGGTTTGGTCTCCATTCTTAGGGGGTTTAAGAAACACGAATTGGAACAGTTTGCAACACAGTTCGCACAAGCAAATCACAGAATCAATTACAAATGGGCATTTAGATGGCAATGGATTATAAAAAAATATGAGTGTTAAAATACATACAGTGAGCACCCAAGTGCCCAACTATTTTAAGGAGACCAAAGATATTCTTCCTTTTGTCGAGGCGTGGATGACGGGACAAGAGTCTCGCTTAAAACGAAAGGCGCTCAAGATTTTTGAGAATGCAGCTGTTGACAAACGCTATTCTATCATGAATCCAGAAGAAGTTTTTACACAAACATCTTTTGAAGAACGCAACCGAATTTATTCGCGGGAAGCTATAGAAATAGGCGAGAAGGTGTTGTTAAAAGCCCTCACTAAAGCCGGTTGGAAAGCAGATACTCTTGATTACATAATCACCGTAAGCTGCACAGGTATTATGATTCCGTCGTTGGATGCTTATTTGATTAACCGTTTGCAATTGCGGCAAGATATTGTGCGACTGCCCGTAACTGAAATGGGATGTGCTGCCGGAATTTCAGGATTGATTTATGCCAAACAATTTCTTCAGGCAAACCCCGGTAAACGCGCTGCGGTGATTGCTGTTGAAAGTCCCACGGCTACTTTTTTACTCAGTGACTACTCAATGGCAAACATAGTGAGTGCTGCAATTTTTGGTGACGGGGCCGCCTGTGTTCTTTTTAGTTCTGAAGAAAATTCAACCGGACCCGAAATTATCGCAACAAACATGTACCACTTTTTTGATGCCGAACAAATGATGGGGTTTGAACTCACAAACGACGGACTTAAAATGGTGCTGGATCAGAAGGTACCAGAAACTATCGCCGCTCACTTCCCTAAGATTATTCATCCTTTTTTGGATAAAAATAAATTGAGTATTGACAACATCAATCATTTGATTTTTCATCCCGGAGGTCGTAAAATACTGGAAACCGTGGAGGCTCTTTTTGGCGAAATGGGTAAAAATATTTACGATACTAAAGAGGTCTTGCGTTTGTATGGAAATATGAGCAGCGCAACTGTTTTGTATGTCTTGGAACGTTTTTTGGAAAGACAAATTCCTCAAAATGATCACGGATTGCTACTGAGTTTTGGCCCCGGTTTTTCTGCGCAACAAGCGTTGCTTAAATGGTAATTTTAAAGACTATGGATTTTAAAGATAAAAATTATTGGGCACTTATACTGGGCGGAAGTAGCGGGCTAGGTTTAGGAACTGCTAAAAAATTAGCACAGCACGGTATGAACCTATGTATTGTTCACCGAGATCGAAAAGAAAACTTGCCCCAAATACACAAGGAATTTGAACGCTTGCGCGATAATGGAATTCAACTTATCTCTTTCAATGAAGACGGATTGAAAGAGAAGGCTAGAAACTACATTCTGGACTCTTTGAAGGAGTCAATGAGCCAAACCGGAAGCGTGCGTGTTCTTGTGCACAGCATTGCCAAAGGCAATTTAAAACCGATGCATGCTTCCTCAAAAGATAGCTTACAGAACAAAGATTTTCATATCACCATTGATGCGATGGCCATTAGTTTGTATGATTGGACAGGTGCTTTAATTAATAAAAAACTTTTCAGCAGTTCAGCACGTGTGGTTTCTTTTACCAGCGAAGGCAATGCTAAGGCATGGCCTTATTATGCAGCAGTTTCAGCAGCAAAGGCGACGCTGGAAGCGATTACCCGCAATATGGCAGTCGAGTTTGCAGAGTTGGGAATCACCTCCAATTGCATTCAAGCAGGTGCGGTGGATACACCCTCTTTCAGAGCCATTCCGGGAAGTGAGAAATATGCAGAAATTTCCTTAAAAAAGAATCCCTTTAATCGTCTTACTACACCCGAGGATGTGGGTAATGTGGTTTATTTGTTGTGCAAAGATGAGGCCGCATGGATGAATGGAACGGTTATTAAAGTGGATGGGGGGGAGTGTTTGAGGTGAGTTTGTGAGTTTGTGAGAAAAAAATTAATATTTTATAAGTGACAAAAGAAGAAATTATATCAAAATTACCTTACGGAAATGACTTTTTGTTTGTGGATTTCCTAGAAGAAATCTCTAAAAATGGTGTAACAGGGAGTTATACCTTTCGTGAAAACGAATATTTTTTTGCTTCCCACTTCAAAGACAATCCCATCACACCCGGAGTGATTTTAATTGAGTGTATGGCTCAGATAGGTTTGGTTTGCTTGGGAATTTTTTTACTTAGTGAACAACTATCTGAAAAACAAAACTCATCAGATTTTCAAGTAGCTTTATCTGAAAGTGAAGTCGAATTTCTGAAACCTGTATATCCAAGGGAAACGGTGTCAGTTACTTCTGAGTTGGTTTACTTTCGATTCAATAAATTGAAATGCAAAGTTAAAATGACTAATGCAAAAGGGGAGGTGGTTTGTAAAGGGATTTTGAGTGGGATGGTTGTTCCTGCCAATGAATAGCGAGTGTTTTAATTTCCCTTATTTTGTTGCACAGGACTGCTTATTTTGATTCCTGTTTTTCACAAAAAGGATGAAAAGTACAACGGCAAACAGGATACTTGTCCCCGCTAAGAGCAGGTAATAATTTTCAAAAATTGAAAAACGCAGCCAGATAGCTGTGCCCTTGTAAAAGATTAAAAGCTCTGTACTTATAAAAGCGATTAAATAAAGTAGGAATGCAAATTTCGGTATTTTTAGTAAGGATGTCTGTTTTAAAAATGCAAACAGGGCAATTGTCACCACCCCAAGAAATACCAGGTGCATATAGCCGATAACGAAATCGGGTGTGTGGTAAGCCAGCATAGCCACATAGGGAATTGCTGAAATCAATTGCATATCAATTTTAAATGCGAGTAGCACACCCGCCCATAACAGCATTGCGCTAACGCCCGGAACAAGTATTGATCTAAAATCTTTCCAAATCGGGAGTATCCATAAGAATAAAACAACAAATACCACGGCTTGTAACAGGGCACCGAATCCCGCCAGGAGATAGATGTAAAACGGAGGTACTATCCATAAAACCGATAGAAAAAAAGTAAGCACTACACTACAGTTCAACAGCCATAGCCAACGTTTGTGGCCTTTTGTGTTTTCAAGAAAACCATAGAATTCCAAAAAGAAAAATAGGAACCCCAGTAATGCCAAAACAAACCAACCGTTATATTGAAAATGCAGATAGAAATAAATGGCGATTTTATACCAGATGGAAGTGCTTCCAAAAGTGTTCATAATAGCACCCAGAGCCCACGGACCCAGACTGGACAAGACCATAAATAAAAGTGACGATTTTACTACTTTATAGGAAAATAGCTTTTTTGTTTCTTTGGAAGTTTTACGGATAAACAACCAGACAAAAAAATAACTGGCTATAAGAAAAAGAGTAGAAAAAACAATGGAAAACAACGCATAACCCAAAAAAGGAAATGTAAATAACATCCCGGCAATCGTGGTTTGTGTAAACCAAAAGATGCGGTTGTAAAGTTTTCCAATGTTTTCCTTTTCCAGATAAAGTTTGTAAATTAAAGTGGTGAGTGCTACATAAACCCACCCCAGCAAAGCAATGTGAGAATGCGTATGCACTAAAAAGCGATATTCTGCCGGAACATCAATAAATACAAACAATCGCAGCATGCTGCCCAATAGAGCTACTATCAAAAAATAAAACAACGCAAGCTTGATATGAGAATGGAGGTTAAGTATCATACCACTTGAAATTTAATCCACTTGTTTTATGTTACCGCAATCCTCGCAAGATTCAATCAGGCTTTTTTTTAGCTTTATTCCGTCAATGTGATTTACAACAAAGTCATTTATCAAAGTATATCGTTCACTATGATTGTTGACACCAATTTGTTTGTCTTTTAAAAGAGTTCTAATTTTACCGTCATACTCCTGATATCCCCAGCAAAGAGAACATATACCCTCTGGGGCTTTGTCTTTCGTATCTTCTTCCGGTTTCTGAAAAAAGGCTACGAGGGATTCAATAATATCCATAAGTTTTAGTTTTAGAGGTGTTTTGTTATTTTTGCAGTTAATCCGTCTGAATACATACCAAAGGCGTTCACAACTATCCCTTTTAACATAAGCTCCTTAGATGATATTGCCATCACAATCATTTCATCTCCGGGATCTGTCATGCCTTCAAAGCGGTATAGTTCATCGATTTCAAATTCTTGCGGAGACAATGATAAAGATGTTTCATTGCAAACCAAACATTCTCTTTCAGTCCATAAGGAAAAGTTAGTTGTATAGCCCCGTTTTTGCAAATCGTTTACGGCTTCAGTAACAGTTTCGTAGGACTTGGGAATACTCATAATAAAATAGTTAGCTAATTTTACTAAAGATACTAAATTAAACCCAGAATTCATCTGCCCAGACCTCACAAGATTGATCTTCTGTATGAGCCTGTTCCAGCAATTTTAAATCTGTTTCTGATGCCACTTCCTGAATAGCCTGAAACAACACCCGTTCTTCAAATCGAATGTGATCATTAAGCAGGCATTCAATTTTTGAAAGGGTTTCAGAAACAGCATCTTCTTTTTCAAACAAGGCTTTAAGTTGCCGGTGTTCACCTATGGCTTGTTGCACCAGGTGATTGTCACTTCCCAGAATAGGAAACAAATAACGCTCTTCAGTATCAAAGTGGGGAATCAACTTGCTTTTCCAAAACCAGTCACAATAATCCTTGATGCGTTGGGGATCGACATTTAATGCAAATCCTTTTTTGATTTTCCAGCTAAGCAACAGCCCCTGGTGATGATCACGGCTCCAGGGTTGTATCGCTGGATGTCTTTTGATGGGTTGATTCATATTTTTAATTTCACTTTAAAGATACAGTATTTGAAAAGAATCGTACGAGCAGTTTTATTCCTATGGTTAAAAACGACCCCATCATCACTGTTCCTGAAACAATAAATACCAATATCCAAACCCGAGAGCGCTCCATCATTTCCCCAAAGGGTGCCTGAGGATCCTCAAAAAACCAAAAACTTTTTGTAAGACCCATTCCCATCAGGGCAATCAGGAAAATGAACAACGAAATTTGCGCACCCCAAAACCCTGCTTTTAACCATCGGGAATGATGGTTTTCCTTTTCGGGTAACAAAAAGTAAAATAAAGCAGCCAGTAAAATCATTGTATTGATTCCGATGGTAGTTCCCATAGCATGGGCTGTGATGAAATGCGTTCCGTGCATATAGAGGTTTATAACCGGTATAGACATAAAAAGTGCCAGTGTAAGGTTGAAGAATAACCAGAAATTAGAAGCCAATATAAAACGGTAGGGGAAATAATGAATGTGAGTTTCTGCCTCGGTGACCTGTTTTTTCCAGGTGTAAATAATTTTTATAAAAAACACCCATTCTGTCATGCTTACGATATAACCCACATAATGAATGTTGGGATTGGTGGGTACCAAATACAAATGATGACCCCAGTTAAACAACATATTGAAAAAACTGAGGAAAAACAGTGCAAACACCCAGTTGTTGAAACCGGTGTTTGCTTGTTTACTGATGCGTTCCATTACATAAAATGCGGTCCCATAGACCAACATATTGTAAGCCCCTACTATACTTCCGGTGGCTTTCCATTGTATGACCATATCTTTGATAAACGATTCCCTGAAATAGGGGAGGACCCAGAGGTAGTTTTCGATAAAAATCAACAGAAAATAAACAATGCCCGTGCCCCACATCCAGATATATACCGGCCATTTTTTAATGGCGCTCACTTTGAGGAAGAATACCACTAAAAACAAACCCCAGGAAAGACCTATTAAAACGGCAAATTCCGGAGGGTATTCCCAGTACTCACGGCCACCAAAATTGCCGGTGGAATAAGCATAATATATTCCAACAAGCGCAATGATCCATAGTATCCAGTGCAAAAATTGTAAGAACCTATGGTTGTTTGATTGTGTGAATTCTTCCAGCGAGCGGTAAATGGCCCCGGTTGCTGCAAGCAAAATCCAAAAAATGGCAGCCGTAACGTGCATTGGTCGCAGTGCAGATAAACCAATACTGCCTCTCAAAAACTCCGGATAGCGATAAATCAAAGAGCTCAAAAACCCGAAGATGATGCTGGCCATAAACAGAACCAGAGCTGTAACTAAAAATAAGTTTCCGGTATTTGTTTTTATTTTATTCATAAAATTCTTCAGAAAATCACGAAGTACTATTTTTACTCAAAAACTCATTGCTCAATCATGCCGTTCCACAACTTTTTATAATCCTTTGGGTTGGAGGAACCGCTTGCGTTAGCAGCTTTTAGAAATTCAAATAACTGTTTGCTTTCTTCTTCTGTCAAATCCATTGGTGGCATGGAGGCTGCCCCGTTTTTTAAAAAGGCATCTATATAATGAAACCCTTTTTCAGACACATTGGTTAAATCAGGTCCTAGAAAACCACCAAGGCCATAGAGTTGGTGACAGACATGGCAATTGTATTTTTGCCAAACCAGACGGCCTTGCTTTTGCATTTCTGCATCATAGTTTGCCGGTTTCTTTTCATAGACGTTTTCATCCTTGTAAATATTCCACGAAAACAATACAAATGCTGTGCTCAGTAACAAAAATGTTATAGGAATCCATTTATTCATATAAAGTATCGTTGATGATTAACCGGGCTGTTTCTGCCATGTTTTGAAGTTCCCAAAGCGTTTTGCTTTCCTTGTGATGTGATGTCATTTTTTTAATTTCTGAAAATATCTTGTCAATTTCAAAACCAAATGGCTCTAATGATAAATCCAGGCTTTTATTCAGGTAAAAGCGGTACATTAATTGTTGAAGGGCTGTTTTTAACTGGTTCACCTTTACAGTGGAGGCTAAAACTTTTTTAGTAGGTTTATTTTCACCAAAATTTTTAATTGACTTTGAATTATTGACTTCATTGGCTACAACCAAAGCCGCTTCATGTGCAAATACAACGGCTTCCAATAAGGAGTTTGAAGCCAACCTGTTTGCACCATGCAGTCCCGTTGAAGCACATTCGCCATTGGCAAATAAGTTATTTACCGAAGTTTTTCCTTCATGGTTTACTTTGATCCCACCACATTGATAATGTGCTGCAGGGGCGATAGGAATGGGTTCGCTATATAAATCAATCCCCCATTTTTTACATTGATTGATGATGTTTGGGAAATGAGACAGGAGTTCTTTCTGGTCGAGATGGCGACAGTCCAGCCAAACGTGGTCTTGATCTGTTTTTTGCATTTCTGTGAAGATGGCTTCACTAATGACATCTCTGGTGGCGAGTTCCCCTTCAGGATAGTTCTTGAATAAAAACCGATCTCCTTTTGAGTTGATGATATGTGCACCAAAGCCACGCAGCGCTTCGCTAATTAAAAATACCGGATTGTTGTTTTGAACAGCCAAAGCAGTTGGGTGAAATTGATAAAAACCCAGATGTTCTACTTTCGCACCTGCCCTTGATGCTATTGCAACACCATCACCTGTTGCTATTAACGGATTGGTGGTTCTGGAGAACACCTGCCCGCTGCCGCCGGTGGCCAGATAAGTGATTTTAGCCTGAACCTTAAGTTTTTTTTCTTTGTTATCTATAAATCTGGCACCAAAGCAACGGTTTTCATTTATAAGTAAATCTGTAGCAAAAAGCTCAGTGTGGAAAGAGATATTTTTGAATTTTTTCAAGTGATTTAATAATGCTTTTTCCAATGCCAGTCCGGTTTGGTCTTTGTGATGCAGGATACGCGCAACACTATGACCGCCTTCCAATCCATAATCCCATTTTCCGTCTTTGGTTTTGTCGAAAAGTGTGCCCCAGTCGATTAATTCCTGAAGTCGTTTTGGTGCTTTTTCTACAACCAAGCGTACAGTTTGAATGTTTGAAAAGCCTTTACCTGCTTTAAGGGTATCGTCAATATGCGATTCAAAACTGCTGTGTACATTGTCCATAACAGCAGCAATTCCGCCTTGAGCGTATTTGGTGTTGCTTTCAAAACCATCAGACTTGGTAACTAACATAATGTCAATGTCAGGCCTTCGTTCTGCCAGTTTGATGGCAAATGCCAATCCTGCAATTCCAGATCCTATGATTAATACATCAGTGGGCATAATTAGGAAATTTGGAGCATTTTTTTAATTGGTTTCAAAGCTTGTACTACTAGAGAGCTGTCCACATGTACTTCGGGACTTTCATCACGAAGGCAGCGGTAAACCTTTTCCAGAGTGTTCATTTTCATAAAGGCACATTCACTGCATGCACAACTATTATCTTCCCTCGACGGTGCGGGAATAAGTTTTTTGTCTTTTACTTCCTTGCTGAGTTGGTGGAGAATACCCACTTCGGTGGCAACAATAAAAGTATTTGCAGAACTTTTTTTAATATAGTTGCGCATCTGAGATGTAGAACCGATGCAATGTGCAATTCGTAAAATGGCATCTTCAGATTCAGGATGTGCAACAATTTTAGCATTGGGATGTTCAATTACCAAATCAATCAATTTTTCCAGAGAAAAGGCTTCATGAACGATACAGCTGCCTTCCCATAATACCATATTCCTATTTGTAATTTTGTTTAGGTAAGCACCCAAATTTTTATCGGGTGCAAAAATGATGGGCTGATCTTCCGGGATGGAACGAATGATTTTCTCAGCATTGGAAGAGGTGCAAACATAATCGCTCAATGCTTTTATCGCTGCTGAAGTATTGATGTAAGTCACCACTTTATGGTTGGGATATTTTAATTTAAATGTTACAAAATCTGCAGGTAAACAACCATCAGCAAGCGAACAACCTGCAAGGAGGTCGGGGAGGAGTACTTTTTTGTCTTGATTTAAAATTTTTGCTGTTTCCGCCATAAAATAGACACCTGCAAAAACAATGATTTCGGCTTCGGTTTCTGCTGCTTTACGCGCCAGTTCCAGACTATCACCCACAAAATCTGCCACATCTTGTATGGCCTCATCCTGGTAATAATGAGCGAGTATGATTGCTTTTTTTTTCTTGCGTAATCGATTGATTTCTTTTCTAATATAATAAGGTCTGTCTACCATAGTAAGTTATTTCGGCAAAGATAAGAATAAATAAAGACCATTTTATCTTAAATAGAAATTTTATTACTACCTTTATTAAGGTTTTGAAGTAAAATAATTCCAATATAACGAGATTGATAAAGTGAAATGATGCAGACTGATATCGCTGAAAATAATTCAAGTTATGCATTAGAGGTAACATCTAAGAAACCAAAAACTATATCATTTTAAGAATCTGAAAACCTAAAAAAAAAGCTTCGTTTAAATTTTAAACTATAATTATGAACGATTTACATTTACATCTGGTATTAAACCATTTTCCGTTAATTGGTTTAGCAATTGGAGCTCTTGTTTTATTATTTGGTTTTTTATTGAAAAAACCACAGGTGAAAACAACTGCTTTGGGAATTTTTATTTTTAGTGCAATTATGGCTATAGTTGTAAATTATACCGGTGAAGGAGCAGAGCATGCTGTTGAAAACTTACCCGACATTAGTGAGCAATATATAGAGACACACGAAGATGCAGCAGAATTATTCTTGATTATGATCCTTGTTTTAGGTGGAATTTCATTAGTCACGCTGTTTTTAGCAATCAAAAAAATAAAATTGGAAGTTTATGGGTATCTATTGGTCATTCTTCTTGTGATATCTACTGCATTTGCGGCTAAAGATGTTGGAACCAGTGGAGGCGAGATCAGACACTCTGAAATACGCGCCGATGGAACAATTAATCAACAGGAGTTTCAAAAGAAAATTAAAACTGACGATGATTGAAGATTGTCATTGTAAAAGTTTTGTTGAAAAAGTAAGACAGTAATAAATTAAAGAAATCACTAATACTGCCAGGCTAATGAGTGGGTAATCTTAATTAAACCTTCAAAACCGCATCCCCGGCTTCCAGTTGTACCGAAAGTGATTTTAATGATGTATTTTCCAACATAGCTATTATTTGTGTCCTGATGGGTTTAAATGTATGATGAATAGGGCAGGGGGCATTTTCATCACAGGATTTGAGACCTAGTCCGCATTCAGAAAAGAGGGCTTCCCCGTCAATGGCTAAAACCAAATCTTTAAGTTTGATTCGGTCCATATCCTTTTCTGAAATGGAAAAACCGCCGTTAGGTCCTTTGTTGGATTGCACGAGTTTATTTTTGGCGAGTTGCTGCAGGATTTTGGCCGTAAATGGCTCCGGCGAATCAATGGCTTTTGCGATTTCGGGCAATACGACGCGCTTGCTCTGCAGCGATTGTGCAGCAATATATAATGTGGCTCTAATGCCGTATTCACAGGCTTTTGAAAACATAGTTACAAACGTACAAAAAAAAGTAATAGTGTTGAGTTAATTTAGGTAGGTACAATTTCTTAGATTGGGGTTATTATTTAAATTATTTTTTTAGTTTTTGCAACGTATAACCAATCCTAAAATCAACAAACTCTGCTATGTGCCGGTGAGCCAAAAGGCTTACGCCCGTAAAGATACGAGGGCTTATGCGGTACTGCAAATCCCAGCGGTGGTAAATGCGGTCATAATAAGGTGTTTGGTCATATACATACACCCCGAGGCTCTGACCAAACTGAAAACGGCCTAACAAAAACTCGTGCCCCACCAGGAGACCTGCTTTCACCGGACTGGCATTCAGGCTATCCCTGTGGAGCTTTTCCTTGAGTTCTTCATCGTGGTAAACCTCTGCTCCCAAAGTGAGCATGCTGAGGGCTCCTACTTGCCTTCCTGCCTGTAATGCAAGACCCATCACCCCATATCTTTCGCGGTCACCGGCTTCGTCGTAGCCACGTCGCACCGTGCCTAGTATTGATATATGGTAACGTGTTGGGTAGTCCCTCCAGTAGTTAGCTGTTGTTCGGGTGCCGGTGTACCATGGGCGGGAGACCGGCTGATAAGTTACCGCTATACCGGCAGTTGGCCAGTTGATGCCTTTGTTGGGTTGGTTTGATCCCCCGTTTGAAATGTGCTGGTAGTTTATATTTGGGTTGACCCACCATTTTTCAGATAACCGTACCCAGGTGCCTACACCCACAAGCAAATAAATGCTGAGGTGGGTACTGTAAGACTGGTTGCCGGGGTTGCTGATACTATCGAAAGGATTGCTCAGGTAAGAGACTCCCATACTACCTTTAAAGGAGAACAATACACCGTCGCTTATTCGGTATGTAGGTTCCAGAAAGTAGGCTGCAGTAGCACTTTTTCCTAATAATGTAACATCATAATCGTAATAAGCCAGTAGCAGACCCTGACGTGGATAACAATGGCAGAGATCAAAAATAGCAGCATCGTTGCGTTGCCAGCCAAGTATGGCTTCTATACCTGTGGGTCGAGCTCCTTTGGTATTTTGCACCTCTTCAGTATGTGCAAAGATAAAACCATGCTGTATTCCCATTCCAAATGAAAAAAGTGATTTCTCTTTAGACTTAGTGACTGTTACATTTGTAGTATCTGTCTGAGCCAGAATAGGAAAATTGGCCCAAATTCCAAATATAATGAGCCAGAGCCACAGGTTGCGACAGGAATTCAGAAACTTCTTTAAAATTTCCATTTGTTTAAATTAAGTTTTACCGTCAATGATTGCCACGGAAGCATCTTTGACTAAGATAACAAACTAATTTAAACAAACGGATTTGATTTATTGCGCAATCAATCAGCAATATAAAGAGGGTGGTGGTGAGAGGTTAGTTAGTTTTACTCACCTCTCATCACTATTTACTCCCCACTAAACAACCGCACATCCGCCGCCTGCGCAAGCCGCTTCTGCCTTGAGGTCGGTTTCGTCTTCAAATTCCATAACGTTACGTAGGTCGATACTGTGCAATTTGGATTCCATTTGATCAAAGGATTCTTTCGATATATCTGTAAATGGTGCTTGTTGGTAGTTTCCATTGTCAAAAGGCAATACACTCAACCCGTTATAAGACGACTTGTTGTGCCACATCCATTCGCCCACTTTACCCCATTCGTTGGGTTTGATGGAAACGGTGGCTGAGACATTGTTGTCGTTTTCGCCATATCGGTAGCCTTTTTTGATCCATTGTTCGTTGAAATTTGCGATGCGTTTCAGTAAGTCCATCGTGTCTTCGTGGCGGGTGATGGCACCTTTGGGGGCATTTTGCGGAATGCAGACAATCATTTGTTTGGAGTTGAGTAAATCTTCTTCAATGAGTTCAGGATGATGTTCTACAAGGTATTTACAAAGTGCTTCATCTTTTCCTATGCGAATGCGGCGGATGTAGTACTCATTGTGCCAGGCGTGAATGCCGGAGGAAGTACCCAACACCAGGGAGGTGGTTCCTGAAGGTTTGATTGTGGTGGTGCGGGCTGCTATGTTGATTTCAATTTGCGCTGCTACTTCTTTATTGGTTTTTTTAACTACAACTGCAGCTTCGTCAAGGCTTAGTGTATCAAGTTTTCCGGAAGCTATTCCGGTCATTCCAACACCGATAAGGGCGTCTTTTTCAGTATGTGTTTTCCATTTTTCTCGTAAATAATGAAAATTGGTAAATCCGGCTTGCAAGGTTCCCAAAAAAGCGGCTGTAGCGACCCGTTCATTGAGGTCCTGCTGACTTTCGATGTTGCTGACATTTACTTCGCAGAGGTTACAAAATTGGAAAGGTCTTAGTGCGATTTCACAGCAGGGATTGGTGCCCCAGTCGATGTTGTTGGTGAAATAGAATCCGGGTTCGCCGCTGCCACTAAGTTCTATTTTTTTCCAAAGGTCATAAAACTCGCGTTCTGTGATGTGGTCACGGTGCAACACCGCTGAATTGTTGGCGCGGCCGCGTTGTTCATTCAATTCCCACCAAGGGCCGAATTTGCAAGTAAGCATATCTTCATCATCGTGAGAAAACAGGGCAATCATCGCCGAGCGACGAATACCGCCCGCCAGCACTGCATTGGCAATGTGGCACATCATATCGTGACACTCCAGTGGGGTGAGTTGTTCACCGTCTTGTTTAGGGTCTAAAATAGCTGAAAGGTGGGCTATACAGATTTTCAGAGGCTCCGGACCGGGGGCTTTTCCGCCGGCAGTGACGAGGCGGCTCCCTTTGGGGCGAATGTCTGAAAAATCAAAATCAGGTTTGGACTCGTGAATGCCAAAGTAATATTTCAACAATACCTTGACTGCATCTGCCCAACCTTCCAGGCTATCACCAACTAAAAATTTTCTTCTCTTTTGTCCTTTTTTGACGGGAGGTAAATTGGCGATGTGGTGTTTTTGAACTGAATAACCCACACCGGTACCTCCAAGTAAAAGAAACATTGTTTCTGAGAAAGCATATATGTCATCAACAGGCAAATACGCACAATTGTAAATACGGCTGTGATTGCGCTTGATTGCCGGTCCTGCGAATTGCATCGCACGCATAGAGGGGAGTACCTTTTTATCACGCACCTCTTTCATATGTTCTATGATTTGAGTGGTGAGTTTGGGGTATTTTTCCAGCATCATATCTTCATAACGGTCACAGATTTCCTGCCAAACCTCCCGGCGATGCTGCTTGGGGAGGTAACGGGCATATTTCATATGTACTACAATATCTGAGAGTATTTCCTGATTTATTTCCATAATTTTAAGTGATTATTTTTTTATAACTATGTTTAAAATTAAGGAATAAACAAATAAAAGATAAAATTATCTTAAATAGCTATTAACAAAGTTTTCAACAAAAATGCAAAACTTACTTTAACCACAAAAGCAAGGTATGTACCTTGCCTTTGCTTGGTATCTCATTGGAAAAAAAACCATCATTTTTTTACAAAGAGAATTACCTGTTTTAAATTTCTATTTTGGTTATTGAATAACCACTTTTTCTATTGCTTTGGTTTTGGGAAACAGAATGTTGTTTTCCAAATGGACGTGCAGGTGGAGATCATTTTCAAATTCTTCCAACTTAGCATAAAAGGCTTTATAGGTATTGCAGGCGTGACCAGGAGGGCTGTAATTGTTTGAAAGTTCTGCAATCTCACGGAAGAGTTCGCCGGCAGCATCGTGTTCTTCTTCCATCATTGCAATGGGGTTGTCAACCGTTCCAAAGGCAGGGCGTGATAGCTTGATGTCTTCTTTTTGTGCGGCAACCATTTTTTTAATGAATGGAAACAGGATTAGTTCTTCTTTTTTCATGTGACTGGCAAGTTCACCTACAACTCGTTTTACCAAATCATTGATTTCAATGAGCTCGGTGTTGTGATGGCCATGTACTTTCATCACCCTATCTGCATATTGCAACAGTAATGAGGAGTTTTCTTCAACATAGGTGTGGTGTATATTGATGATATGGTCTGTAAGAAAACCGGGTGCCCAGGATTTGTAATTGTAAGTGCGGTCATTCTCAGATAACGCCTTACTTAACTCTTCTTCCAGGGCTTTAAAATCAATCCCATTTTTCTCACAGGCGCTTTCAATGCTGATGCCACCCCCACAGCAAAAGTCAATGCCGTGTTTTTTAAAAATGTGGGCGGTTTTTATGTTTTCAGTAACCAAATCGGCTACGGTTTTTTGCTTCAGTGTTTTCATTGTTTTAGATATTAGAATTAAGATTTTAGACTTTATACAAAAGACGTTAGACTGTCTTTATTTTAGAGTGTAAAGGTCATCAATGAAGTTACCTTATTTTATGATTTAAAACATAAGAGGAATTGAAGTACCAAATTAAAAGTATGAGTTTAGAAGTATAGTATGTTACTGACTTTTATATAAGTAGTAATCATTTCAATAAATCCTTACAATCAGAAAAAAATCGTGTAATCCGTGACTGTTAGAAGTCTTTCTTTTTCGCTTTCGCGGAAATGCGCCATACAGGTATGATTACCCAAAGGAATAGCATGCCCAAGGAGAGAATAGCACCCATAGAGGTGCCAAAAAAGTTCTTAAACACAGCTCCGGTATATCCCAGAAGTGCAGAGATGTCTAGTTTCAGCAAAATAAGGATACGCGAAAGATCAATGGGATTTCCCATCGTGGCAATCAAGGCAAACTTATCGATGGGGTATTCCTGAAAATGTACCAATGCCATCAAAAAGATACCATCATAAATCACAGCAAGGAATAACCAAAGCAAAATAGCAAAGCCAAATCCTTTGATCTTATTTTCGTTTGAAAGGGCTATGTTAAAAGCAAGAGCAGTAAAAATAAATGTTAGGAAAACACCGGTAATCAAAAGCATTGTAAAATCAAAAATAGCGGCAGACTGAAAGAGTCCATAAGCCACAAAAGGGATTCCCAGTCCTAATATCAAACTGGCAGCCAGTGAAATGGCCACTCCAAAATATTGCCCCAGAAAGATAGATCTGCGTTTTATGGGTTGGGCGAGGAGGAGTTCTGTGAATTCTTTAGAGTCGTAATAATACATCACCCCAAAGATGGTTCCGATGAGTGGTACTAAAACGATAATCACATTCATCATCGTGATGACTGCTCCTGAAAGGTCGTTATTTAAAAATAATAAGGTAAAACCCAGTAACAAATAGAATAAAAAATAAACATAGCTCCAGCGGCTGCGGGAAAGATCTTTAAAACTGTATTTTAAAATTTTAAACATGATTTTCGGTTAAAATGGTTGCAATAGCGTGTTCAAAATCGGTTTGTCCGGTTTGCTTTTTGAGTTCAGTAACAGAACCGTTAAAATAAATTTTTCCTTCAAGGATAAAGATGACATCTTCCGCAATTTCTTCCACAAAACTCATGATGTGAGAAGTAATCAATATCGTTTTTCCTTTGGATTTTTCCTTCAGTATCCATTCTTTTAAGCGAATAAGGGAAATGGGATCTAACCCTGAGGTAGGCTCATCGAGAATCACAAGAGGGCTGTCAAACATAAAAGTTAGCACGAGGTTGACTTTTTGTTTGGTTCCCCCGGAAAGGTTGATCAGCTTTTTGTCCAGGAAATCCTCCAGTTTGAAATAAGCGATAAGTTTGTCATCATTAGCGGATTTGTTTCGCAAATCTTTTATCATTTTGATGAGTTCCTTGACCGTAAGGTTTCCGGGAAAATTGGCTATTTGTGGCAGATAATCGATTTCTTTTCGGTATTGCCAATTGCTTTTTATTGAAGTTTTGTTTATAGTAATGCTTCCCTGTTGTGGAATCACCATCCCTAAAATACTTTTTATAAGGGTTGTTTTTCCACTTCCGTTGGGTCCCAGAACAGCAATAATTCCACTAGTGTTAATGGTAAGGTTTACACCTTTCAGGACTTCGTTCTTTCCGTATTTCTTATGTAAATTTTCAATGGTTACCATATTATTTTTTTCATTCTTGGGTTTTGATCAATCAATTCTTTGGGTGTAAAAATGGGGGATACTTTTTCAGAAAAATCAACAATATCAATAAACAAACTTCTCAATAGTACTATGGCCTCAGGAGTTTGGTTGACAATATGTGAAAACAGTTTTACCGGCCTGTAGGGCACATCACCTATCCCATCTTTATCAAGGTCATAACCGCTATAATCACTCCAGTAATTATTGTCAAAAACATTGTCATTCATCCTTCCTGAATATCCTATATCAAAGGCGTTGTGTAGAAAATTATTTTCTTTAAAGCTATTTGCATAGCAGGCACCATGCACCTTGACGGCATAACCGTTATTTGTAAAAGTATTTTGAATGTATGTCATTCGTGTGGCACCGTCAGCAGTGATGCCAATGGTATTTTGGTCAAAAATATTATTACTTAATTTAGAATCATAAATTTCTTTTAACAACAAACCATATGAGGCATCTCCCCAGCTTTTTCTAAAGGTGTTGTTTGTCATCGTAATGAATTTTGAAAACATCACAGCAACACCGGCGCCGTTTTCTTGAAAAACATTGTTGTGGTATTCATTGTAGTTGGAAAACATAAAGTGCAATCCATAGCGCACGTTGTTTGTTGCCCTGTTGTTTTCAACCATGCAGTTGTCTCCAAACTCAATGTAAATACCATCACGCATTTGTCTGATGGTATTGTTTTGAATACTCATTTCATTGGAATACCATAAATGAATACCGTTGCCTGAACTGGCTTCACTAACAGCTTCACTTGAAATTGTATTTCCTTCAATAAGTCCTAAAGACGATTTCTCAAGTAAGATTCCGAAGAATACATTTTCCAAAGTGTTGTTCTTGATTGTAAAATTGGTGCTTTCAGATATGAGGATTGCAGCAAAATCTTTGGTATAACTTCTCCCCACGTTGATGATAGTGAGGCCTTCGATGGTAAAATTGTTTGCTCTCACGCTCATCACGGTGCCTTTATTTTCACCGTCAATCACTGGGTTTCCTTCTCCTTTGATGTGAATGGATTTGTCTATAATGTGAATGTCCTGTTCTTTATACGTGCCTTCTTTAATGAGTATGGTATCACCATCTTCAGCAAGTTCTATAGCTTCTTTCAGTGTTTTTACCTCACAATTGCTACAAACCTCTATGGTTTTTGTGTGAGATAGAAAGGGAAGTATTAAAAAGAAAATTCCTATAAAAAACTTCATTAAAAAGGGTTTTTTAGTGATTTTGGTTAGGGTTGTTATTTCTGACTTTTAAAGTGCTCCAATCAAAGAGTTCACCGCCGTTTTCTGTTTTAAGCTGTTCTGCGTCGGCTTTACTTGCTGTAGCCGATAGATTTGCTCCCATAGGGCTGGGTATATTCTCAGAAACAATATAGGTTGCTTTTTCAGCAGGAATCATTTCACCTGCGTTCAAATAATTTGCAACGAGCATTATTGACATTTCTGCATTATTTTCCTTATTGATATCGTTGACCATACATTCAATGGCGTCATATTTAAATTGTTTTCCTTTTTTGGAAACCGCTTGTGCTGAATGTGTTTTAGAAACTATGGTCATTTTGCAAAAGTGACAAGCATCTGAGTCATAATTGATGGGTTCAGGTTGTGTGCTGCAAGATGTCAGCAAAACAATTAGTATGAGTGATCCTAGGTGAGTTTTCATTTTTATATGTTTTTAGGTTTTATATATCTATGTTCTTTTCTTGCGACAAAAAATGCAAGAAGTGTGAAGGTCATTCCGGTAAACATCATATATCCACCAATACCGGGATAAGAGCTTGCTGTAAAGTTAAGAATCTTATCAGTACCAAAGAGCGGTGGCTTGTAACTAAGCGGATTGCCTTCTTTGTCTGTTAATTTTAGAATGGCATTTGGGTCAAGGTCTGTTCCGTAATCTGTTAGCCAGACATTAAAATCATACATGCCCAAGATTCCAAGAATCAACATTAAAACAAACCATCCAAGAAACCAGTTAGGACTTATTTTCTTAAAAAAAGCAAAAATTCCCAGCAGTATTCCCAAAAAAGCCATCCCACCAATGACCAGTGGAAATATGTTGAACTCCCACATTTCTTCAGCTTTTGGTATTTTTTTCATTCCTATATAATGATTTACTCCATCAATATTCTGAATATCAAATTCCTCTTCACCTTCGATTCCTGAAATATAAATATCCATTCCCAGAGGCTCAGGGTACTGTGGAGCACCAAGGGTGATGTTCCACAAAGGGAATTTAAATAATCCCAAGAGTAATAGTGCTCCAATAATCATTAATACACTTGACTTTTTCATTTTGTTTAGTTTTAAGATAAAAAAGCGGGCAGACATAAAGTTGTACTGCCCGCTTTACATCAAATCAAAAAATTAATAACCAATTAAACTTTTATGATTTAATCCAATGACCATTTGATTTCAGGATTGGAGCCGGCCGGTGAAACTCTCACATAGCCTTGCATTTCCTGGTGAAGTGCAGAACAGAAATCTGTACAATAAAGAGGATATACACCTATGCGTTTAGGTTCCCAAAGCATCGTTTTTGTGGCACCGGGCATGACAAGAAGCTCAGCTGTATTTGCTCCTATCATTGCAAACCCGTGAGGTACATCAAAATCCTGTTCCAGGTTGGTTACATGGAAATACACTTCATCGCCCACCTGTATGCCTTCAATATTATCAGGAGCGAAATGGCTTCTTATCATGGTCATATAAATGTGTACCTCGTTTCCTTTACGTTCTACTCTTGTTTCAGATTCATTGCGAACTGCGTGTTCGTGTTCGTTCTCATCAAGTCGGTAGATTTTTTTGGAATTTTCTTTTATAAGTTCTGCAGGAATTCCTGCTGCATAGTGGGGTTCACCAATGGTTGGAAAATCCAGTAGTAATTCCATTTTGTCACCACTGATGTCAAATAACTGTGCAGAGTGATTCATTTCAGGACCGGTGGGTAGATAGCGGTCTTTGGTGATTTTGTTCATTGCTACTAGGTATTTTCCAAAGGGTTTTCTTGAGTTTCCACCTGGTATCATCAAGTGACCAACAGAGTAATAAGTAGGTTTTCTGTCTATCACCTGGTAATCAGCAAGACTCCATTTTACAACTTCAGAAGAGATAAAGAAGGTGGTATAAGCGTTTCCTTTTCCGTCAAATTCTGTATGAAGAGGTCCCAAACCAGGTTGTTCTACAATACCACCCAGAATATCCTCATAACTTAGGATGGGAATTCCGTAGGCATCCCCGTCATAATTTTTGTCTTCAATTGCCTTAATCATTTTAGAATAGGAAAACACCGTCAATTCAGCAGCAAGTTTTCCGCTACCTACTATATACTCTCCCGTTGGATCTACATCACAACCGTGTGGTGATTTTGGAATTGGCATAAAAAATACAGCTCCGGGAATGTCTTTAGGATCTACTGTTTTAACACCTTTTTTCATTGTTGAAGTTGCAGTGCTTGAATGGTGATTGTAAACATTATGGGCATATTCTGCATCCATCATGGTACCACCCCCATTGTTGATGTACTCTTCAATTTTTTTCCAGTTGAGGGCAACAATAAAGTCTTTATCGTTTTGAGAGGCATTTACTTCCAGAAGGGTATTGGCTTCTTCAGAATTATAAGTGGTTGCAAACATCCAACCGTGAGAAGCGTTTCTTCCCGGGTGAGCAAGGTCAAAATTGAATCCGGGCATAATCACTTGAAAAGCGAGTTCCATACCACCGGTTTCCTGATCTATTTTTACAAAGGTAAGGGGCCCTTTGAAATTTCCTTTCATTTCGTCAATAGACATATCTCTTTGAGGAGAAGGAATTGCAAAACGGGTTCCAGCAATAAGGTATTCTGTATTTTCAGTAATTGCGAAACTATGATTTCCTGCACTGTTTGGGATTTCAAGAATTTCTCCTGTTTCAAAAGTATCTAAATCGATACGCGCAACACGCGGAGTGTTGTTTTCATGGGTAAACACCCAACGTCCATCAAGTTCCCCATTGGTTTGGGAAATATCAACGTGGTGAAGGTCACCCCAGGGAATAAATCCATAAGAGGTATTAAGCATGGGTTTAGTACCTTCATTGTAACCATAACCTTTTTCGGCATCCTGAGAGAATACAGGGATTACCTTCAAGAGTCTTCCTGAAGGGAGTCCGTAAACGGACATTTGTCCGCTAAAACCTCCGGAGAAAAAGCTGTAGAATTCATCATGCTCACCGGGAGCTACATAGACACGTTCAGCCACATTGTCACCAAATGCACCTGATTTTTCTCCTGTATCACCACAACTAATGAATAAGACGGCGAAGATAAGAGCACTTAAAATTAGATTTATTTTTTTCATTTGTAATTTTATTAAGGTTGTTTTTAATTTTTAGGAAGAATTACGGTATCTATTAAGTGAACCCAGCCGTTACTTGCTTTCACCGTTCCGATTATTTTGGCACCACCCACATAAATAGCATCACCTTTTATGGTAACGTCAATGCTCTGGTTTGAAGCCATTCCCAGGTTACGGCCTTTTTCAACAGTGCGTTTCAACATATCTACCGGATAGTTGCCTGGAGCAACGTGATGTTTTAGAATTAGTGCCAGTTGGTTTTTATTTTCCGGTTTCAGTAAATTTTCTAATGTGGCTTTATCAATTTTATCGAAAGCAGCATTGGTGGGAGCAAAGACCGTTAGTGGCCCCACGTTTACAAGAGAGTTTTCAACTTCGGCAGCTTGAACAGCAGCTACCAGTGTGGTATGGTCTGGTGAATTAATAGCAACCCGCAATGCATTGGGTTCAGCGCTTTCGTCTTCAATAAAAGCTTGTCCTTTATTTGATGACGAAACCTCAGTAGTTGATGTTTCACTTTGTGTTGCTTCTTCAGATTGTTGGTTGTTTTTACAGCCTGTGAAGACTATCGTAAACATCATCATTGTGATTAGGATTGATTTCATAATTGGTTATTTTAAAGTTTATTGAGCGTCATATTTTCTAAAATATTCCAGGATAGCGCGTGACTCTTCTTCACTGATGTTTTGATTTGCCATTACCGCCATATTCGATTCAATGAGTAATTGTTTTGCAATGGGATCTTTGGCTATCATTTCTTCCGGATTCAAAATCATATTCATGATCCACTCAGGTGCACGTCTATTTGTTATGTCAGCTATTTTAGGACCGATAAACTTTTTATCCATTTTGTGACAAGCAGAACACATCTTTTGGAAAACATCTTCACCTTTTGTTGCCATCGCATCATCAATTCCATCGCCAATGCTTACGGACTTAATTGGGCCAATTCCTTTGTTAGACATATCCATCAAGTCTGCAGAAGATGTTGCTTTGGCTGGTTTTTTGGTTTCGGTTTTGTTGTAATCACCGAGTTTAATCTCATTTTTTTCTTCTTTTTCACCACCGCCACAAGAAACTAAACTGATGGTAGCAAGAAGTAAAAGGGCTGTTTTTAGTAAACTTTTCATTTTTCATTTGGTTTTAGTACTATTAAACTTTTAATGGTGTAAAAATAATTTTTATGTTACCCTAATTTTATGATTTAGGTCATATACATTAAAGAATTGATGTTACATAAATCCTAGATATCATGCAGGTTTAAATAATATGGTTAGAATATTTTCTATTCATCAGACTTTTAAAATTGACAAAAAAAAAGCCGGATAATAAAATCCGGCTTTACAAGGAATAAGGTGTTTGACTAATTACAAGTTACGGAACCCACATCGGGCACACCGGTATTGCTGTTTACACAAATGCCTCCTCCGGTGAATTTGTAGCATTTTTTAGTATCCACATAACCTAGATTGTATTCTGCCAAAAAATTAAAGCTACCTGTACCACATTGCCATTCCATTCTGATTTTTACATCGTGGGCACCACTGGGCGGGGTTACATTGAAGACATCACCTTGATCGAGGTCATAAAAAGGGCTGTTATAATTGGTGTTTGAGTCCTGGCCTTTGTATCTAAAACGAAACCTGGTGTCATGGAAACAGTCATTTGTCACTGTCACTTCTTGATGCTGGTATGGAAAGCTCCCACATTCTTCAACTCTGTAGTCTGTGGTGTAACCCATTTTTGCAAGTGAATTGTCCTTCAAATACCTAATGGTATAAGCGATGGGAACCCCGGGATTGTCTCTGCTGTAAACGGCATTTTCACCTGTGATAACGTGGTTTAGTGAACCCGGTCCATCTTCAATGTTTGCCGTGTTGATACTACTAAGTGCTACTTCTGCATTTCCTCCAATTGACACAAGACTAATACTTGAGTTTTGTATAATTTCATCAAAGGTGACATTGATATCACCCGAAGCAGAATTCACACCGCTGGAATATTCCAAAACAGCTCTTAAATCTATGGAGGTATCCATATTGGTTGTTTCCATTCGCAGCATCAATATCCGTCCGTAAGAAACTGAGCTTACATAAGCCGGCGGGGTTTCAGCATTTAAAACGCTTTGCACATCTGAAAGTCTCACATCTGAACTAAATACATTTCCGGGTGATGAAGGTGTATTCATGGTTACAGTGTAAAACACTTGTTTAAAGGCGATAGAGGCTACTCTTCGTTCTGTACTAGTTTCATAATTCAATTGTGAGGCAAAATCGCCACTGGCCCAGGCCACGTTTAAGCCTATATCCATACTTAACTGAGTTGATGAATAAGATGTTGCTGCCTGATAAGATGAGTTTGATGCATTGACATACCCTTGCTGATAGGCATTGTCATTCCACCATTCAAGGGCATCATCCAGTAGCGCATTTACTTCAGAATTATTGGGGTTGTTTACATCTATATTGCCGTTGCTTCCAATTCCGGGAAGATCGAGTCTTAGTGTCATTGGAGCTCTGCCCAATGAAAGTGGGGTGGGGGCTCCATCAAGCATTCCCTGATTTCCAACCACCAAAGCACCTGGAAAAATCACCCCGTTTGTGGGACGTAAAATGGCGACATCTTCAAAATTTGAGAAAAGGTCATAATCCCTAGTTTGACAACCTGTAACGGTACCTTGATCGGGCGGTGAAGTATTTAGAGATTCGTCTGTCAATATTCTTAAGTTGGGGGCACCACCTGTCTCCTGAACATCCAGCATTTCATCCGGATTGTAGCTAAGACTTTGAATATAATTTGAGATGTCAGTAGCATCAGGACTAATTGGTTGACCGTCGTCTTCTTTACTACAGGAAATGAGTAAAAGTGTACACATTAGTATAAATACACCTGTTTTAAATGCGAAAGTAGTTTTCATAATTGTTATTTTAAAAGTTTAACAAATCTATATTCACAAGGTTTGTCTAACAATTAATTGATATGGACAAAGTATGGACAAGGTCAATTTTAACCTGTTTTAGAAGTTTATAAAATAAAGATGAAGGTTTTTAAGTAATCAATTGCTTTGAATGCAAAAGAGGCTTATAACGAATTTAAAAACGCTACTAAATCGACTTCTTTATCAACTTGGAGTTTCTTTTTCAGACGGTATTTTGATTTTAGAACGCTATCAGGTAAAACATTGAGCAGCGATGCAATTTCTTTTGTTGAAAGATTCATTTTTAAAAAAGAAGCCATTCTTAATTCTTTCTCTGTGATGCCTTTAGCTATTGATTTTAGCGTTTCATCAAAATTGCTATGAACTTCAGAAAAATAGGATTTGAATATTTCCCAATCTTTGTCTTCTGCACTTTCTTTGTTTAATAATAAAACCAACCGTCTGAATTCAACTTTATACAGCTCCGGGGATTGTTTTATCTTTTCCAAATTTTCTTTCAATTCTTGTATAAAGGTGCTTTTCTTCACCAAATGCAACGTTTGTGAAGCCAATTCCCTTTTTTTAAATTCAATTTCTTGCCTGTAAATTTCTTCTTGTTTTTCACGGGCTATTTTGTCCTTTTTCATTTTTTGTCTAAAACCGAAGAATAGCAATCCTGAAATGGAAATAAATGAAAACATACCAATTCCGTAAAGGGTTTTGGTGAGCTTATCATTTTTAGCTTGTGCATTTAGGGTTTTAATTTCTTCTTGTTGAAGTGCAATTTCAGCTTCTTTTTTATCCAATTCATAAACAGTTCTGATGGTTTCAATTTCCTTGGATGTTTCTTCATTAAACAAAGAGTCTTTCAGAGTTTGGGAAGCTTCAAAAGTTTCAAGTGCCAACTTGAAATTTGATTGATTTTTGTGAGCATCAGATTTTACTTTCAGTGCAGTAACCAATAATGATAGATTCTCAGATTCCAACAGGTAAGGTGTGAATTTGTCAATAATTTCAATAGCAAGGTCATTTTCATCATTATTAGCAAATGCTCTTGCTAAAGCAATTTTGGCAGTTGCAACTCTTCTTTTTGCTTTTATTGATTCTGATAGTTCAATGCTTTCTTTTAGAAATTGAATGCCTTGACTGTATCGATTTGTAGTAGTATAAATCGTTCCCAGGTTTTGAAGCAATGAGCCTTGAAGTGCTATATTTTTTGTTTCCTGAGCTATTTCTAAAGCATCTATATAATATTTTTCAGCATTGGGAAGGTCATTAAGTTTTTTGTAATTGACTCCAATGTCATTCAAGGCTTGAGCTTTAAAATATTGGTCATTGATTTGGTCATATATTTTTATTGCTTCTTGATTGTATTCAATAGCTTTTAAGAAATTTTTGGTTCGATATTCTAAAACAGCTAATCTGTAATAGGTATCCGCAATTCTGGCCGAATCGCCTGTTTTTTCTATAATTTCTAAACTTTTGAAAACCTGCTTGGTGGCCTTATCATACAAGCCTTGATTTTCATATATATTACTTTGAGCTTGATAGGCTAAAGCAATTCCGATGGTGTCATTTGCAGTGATGGATTCGTTTAAGCTTAATTTAAAAATAGAATCAGCATTTTTTAAATTTCCTTTATTAAACTCAATATTTGCAAGTCCATACAATAATTTTGATTTCTCTAATGGGGAGTTTGCTTTTTCAACTTTTTTCAGTCCCTTTTCATAATAAAACCTTGAACTATCTTGCTGACCGGTTAGACTGTAATAGGTTGCTGCTATATTGTATGCCCTTGTTTGAACCAATGCATTTGAACCTTTTTTAGCTGTTTTAATTCCCTCAGAAATATAATACTTGGCTGATTCTAAGTCGTTGTACAATTGAAGATCAGCAATTCTATAAGCTGTAATGGCTTTTTCATCGCCTGTTTGATTGCTGAAAACTTTTTTTAAGCTATCTAATTCTTTCTGATTTTGCGAAAAAGCAAAAAAAGGTAGAAGACAACAAAATAAAACAAAAGACCGAATTGCCATAAAATATGTTTTAAGTATTACACATCTAAAGTATTCAAATTTAAAACTTTAAGGCAAAAGTATAAACGAAATCCTGATTATTAAAGATTGATAGGGTTTAGCTTTAGTAAAATTTAGCTCATGACTTTTACTTTATATTCTTAATATACAGTTACTTGTGTGACAATAGATTAAAGTTTCATAAATTAATTAAAAATAATTTTTATCAATATGTCCATGCTTTGTCTATGTTCAAAGTATGTAGATATAATAACTTACAGCTCGTTTTATTTAAAATTGAAAAAATAAGAATTAAAGAATTGGCTAAAAACGATATTATGACCCGGCAAAAGGGGTCCCAAAAACACCCACTGCCAGTTCTGCCCAAATAATAAAAAGAAGAAATAAAAGGGCGCCACATAATAGAATTTGATTTTTTCGTGTTTTTACATTTGACCACACGACCTCACACAAAAAACCGGTACCAAATAACAGAAAGGCTGCTATACCAAAGTCAAAAAGTGACCAGCTAACTTCCTCGGTAAACTGCATTGCAATAAGTGGCAACAGCAAAAGAAGAATAATTGCTGTGATAATGTAAATGCGTCTTTTGAGTTTCATAGGAGTTTGTTTCAACGAATTCAAATGTAGTAAAGATTTAATTCTGTTAGCAAAAAAATAAACACATTCATTTAATAGTCTTATTTTTAAAGAAAAATAAAAGGTGCAAAATAAACCGAATCATTCACGTGTCGTTGTTACCGGCCTTGGTGTTGTCTCCCCTAATGGTGTGGGAATTGCAGATTTTTTAAAAGCCATTAAAACAGGAACGTCGGGCATTCGGTTTTTTCCAGAATTGAAAGAGTTACATTTTTCCTGCCAAATAGGAGGGATGCCGCTCATTTCTGAGGAGCTAAAGCGAAACTATTTCACAGAACTCCAATTAAAAAACTTCAATAGCAGTGGTATTCTGTATGGTGTAATCGCAGGAATGGACGCATGGAAGGATGCCGGACTGGAAATCAATAATGAAAACCCGGATTATGACTCCGGAACTATTTTTGGCGTTGGCACCCTGGGTGTAGATAAATACCGCGAAAGCATTCATTTAATTGATGCCGGTAAAACGCGACGTTTAGGAAGTACTTCAGTTCAGCAAACAATGAGCAGTGGAGTAAGTGCTTATTTGGGTGGAATGTTGGGACTGGGAAATATTGTCACTTCCAATTCGTCTGCCTGCACCACAGGCACTGAAGCCATAGCCCTGGCTTATGAACGCATCAAAACAGGAAAAGCAAAACGCATGCTTGCCGGAAGCACCAGCGATGGCGGACCTTATGTCTGGGCAGGATTTGATACGATGCGCATTTTGCCGCATGCTTATAATGAAAATCCAACAAAAGCTTCTCAACCTTTGAGCGCGAATGCTTCGGGGTTTGTTCCCGGTTGTGGTGCCGGTGCACTTGTTTTGGAATCGCTGGAAAGTGCTGTAGAACGAGGAGCAACGATTTATGCTGAAATAATTGGTTGTGCAATCAATAGTGGCGGTCAACGAAATGGGGGCAGTATGACCGCACCCAATCCGTTCGCTGTACAGCGTTGTATTACAGATGCATTGAACGATGCCGGTATTTTCGGAAACGAAATTGATGCCATCAATGGGCATCTTACAGCCACCACCAAAGATGCTGAAGAAGTTCAAAACTGGTCAAAAGCATTGGGGCGGGAGGGAAGTGACTTTCCGTTGATTAATTCGTTGAAAGGCATGACGGGTCATTGCTTGAGTGCCAGTGGAAGCATTGAAGCTGTAGCAAGTGTTTTGCAATTGCACAAGCAGTTTTTATTTCCAAATGTAAATTGTGAAACCATTCATCCTGATATTTTAAAACTCATTGATGCTGAATGTATTCCGCGTAAGCTAATAAATGCTTCGTTAAATACCCTCGCAAAAGCGAGTTTTGGTTTTGGAGATGTCAATGCGTGTATTATCTTTAAGAAAAAAAATAATGACTGAAAAAGAAATTTATTCTAAACTGGAAAACATCATCAAGGAGTATCTCCCGGAGGATGTTTCCATAGAACAAATCAAGCCCGAAAGCAACCTCACCAAAGAGTTAAACATCAATTCCTCCCATCTGGTTGATATCATTCTGGATTTGGAGGATACCTTTAATTTTACTTTAAACAATGAGGACATGGAGCAATTGCACACAGTGGAAGATGCTGTGCGGATTATAAAATTAAAGCTTGATTTTTAAAATTGTTTTAAAAAGGTAATTTTACTGATAAATTGTCGGGAGCTTTGTACAGGGTCAAAAACATCAGTCTGGGTGTCATTAAATACCAGATAAATGAATGATAAAGGCATATACTCCCAGCTAAAACGCACATTCCACCTTCCTTGTTCATTAAAACTGTTAAACTGATAAAAGCTCGATAACTGTACTCGTGGATTCAGAGCCAATCTCAGGTTTGCAGAATACAACTCTGTTTTTAAATTTTCGTTATTAATACCAAGATTTTTTAGGTCTGTATATTCATAGTTTCCACCAATTGAAATGTTTGGAATAGGAGAATACCTTATGCCTGATGTTACTATTTTTCTTTTTCCATTATAAAAAGAACCCCAAAGATAGTTTGCAAAAAAAGATAATTTTTTTGATTGGTCTGAATTGTATTGTACAACATGGTGTGTGTAATTGTATTTATCCTGTTCTATTTGAATCCCTAAGGGAGCAAAGTCAAAATTTATGTTCTGCCATGTGGGCGTTATGGCATATCTTAGTAAACCATTATCTTTAAAAATTATATAAATAGGAAACATATAAATACTTGCCTGTTGAAACTTGGAAAAATCTGAAAAGTCATGATAGTAATCTATAAAAGAACCTACATCCCATCTTCTAATGATTGAGCTTTCATTTTTAGGTCTCCAACTGTAATACCCAGCCGGGCTGTGGTGCATCACATTATTTTGAAAAACAAAACCCATGTCTGCTATATAATCCTCACTAATAAAAGTATTTAAATACCCCAAGTAATAATTTTTTGTTCGCCTGCCTGCAAAAATCCTACCGGCGACACCAACAGAATTCAATTTTTCATCTTGAGAAAGCGAGCCCATATATGTCATTGTAAATTCACTATTGGGTCTTATTAAACCATCTAAAGTAATAGTTGTATTTTGTTCTTGATTTAATTCAAGTTGATCTGATTGTTCATCAAGCCTGTGGGTTACCATTATCCCAAGATTGTTTTCTTTTCCGTAATTTTGAATGTATCTTGCAATTCCAAAATTAGCTGATGCATTATTTTCAGTTTTTCGTTGTCTGACATACATACCGGCAATAGTTCTTTTTTCGTTTTTATCGGTATATCGAGTTCCTATATCAATGGGTGCAGGTGTTGCATTAAAATTCCCTTCTAATCCGATTGTTCTGCTAAAAAATGGTCGTAATTGAGAATTAGAACCCCCAGACCATACACCGGAGTTTTCAAGAAAAAACTGTCTCCTTTCCGGAAAGAAAATATTAAATCGGTCCAGATTGTTTACAGCCCTGTCCACATCAGCTTGAGCAAAATCTGTATTTATAGTAAGGTCCAGTACAGCGTTTGGTGAAATAACCCATTTAGCATCACCGCCAATTTTCAAATTGTTGTTTTTATTTGTGAAGTTGTTTCCGGTTTTATTTTCATCATATTGATATAGTGAATAAGGTTCAATTCTTATATTTGCTGCCGGAGGTGGTACTTCAAGACCTGTTAGTTTTGCAGCATAAGTCATCCTGTATTGAGAGAGAGACTGAGGAATGGGTGGAAAAACCGTTTTTTCAAAATCCCTGCGAGCTAAACGATAAAAAGTAATTCCCCAACTTAGGGGTTTTCCATCTTCAGACTTATCATAACGAATCGTTTTAAACGGAATGGCAAATTCTGCATACCAACCATTTTCTACGATTTGTGTGCGCACTTCCCAAAGAGCGTTCCAATCAGTATCAGAATTACTATCATTAAAATTTTGAAGGTCTAGTTGATTACTAAATGGAGTGGTTTGAAAGGATACTGAATATTGCTTGGTGTTTTGTGCATCAATTTGAATTCCAAAAACCTCATTTTCATTTTGAGAAAAATCTCTCCTCAAGTCCTGCACTCGATATTTTTTATTTGCTAATGAATCTTCACAAAACACACCTATATATAAATTTCTGTCATCAAACAGTATTTTAACACGGGTTTTATAGTTAAATGCGCCACCTTGAATTGGTTCCATCCTGTAAAAGTCACTTATTTCTTGAGCATTAGCCCAATCTGGCTCATTTAATTTACCATCAATTTGTATAACACCATTAGCGCGAGTAGCAATTATTTCAACAGGGTTTTCAGGCGGTGGAAAAAAAATCTCTTCTTGTTGTGCCTTTGCAATAAAAACAAACAAGAAGAAGTATATTGCTATAAACTTTGTTTTCATCTTTAAATTATTTAGGTAAAGGCCAATTATCAATCATTTGTAATTTTCCTTCTTTCCAGAACCCGGTTTCTATAGTTGTTAACAAACAGCTTTCTAATTGGGTTATTAATTTTGATTTGTCCAAATATTGACCAATGAAAACGATTTCAATTTTTCGATCTCCAAAATCCGGGTGCCAGGCAGCTTCAATATGCTGTTGATTTTCCACAAATGAAGCATAATTGATGCGTTCCTGAAATAGCATAGAAGCCCACCAAACACCTGCAAAATCTGCTTTGCAGGAACCGCCGGCTGAACTCCAAACCAGTGCTTGATCTGGTCTGGAGGCAAGCCAAAACAGTCCTTTACTGCGAATAATGTTTGAAGGAAACTCTTTACCTATAAAATTCAAAAATCGTTCAGGATGGAATGGCTTTTTTGATTTAAATACAAAAGAGCCAATGCCATATTCTTCTGTCTCAGGTGTGTGCTCGTTTTCTAATTCTTTAATCCAACCTGCAGAAGCTTCTGCTTTTTCATAATCAAAAAGGCCTGTGTTGATTACTTCGTTTAGTGGTACAGTGGCATCTTTTGCAGGAAGGATTCGGGCATTACTATTGAGCTTTCCGAGTATGACAAACAGCTCTTTGAGTTGCTCTTCAGTAACCAAGTCTATTTTGTTTAGAATAATCACATCTGCAAATTCTACTTGGTCTGTTAATAGATTGACAATAGTTCGATTATCGTCTTCCATATTAGAAAGGTTTCGAGTACTCAAATATTCAGCACTAGAAAAATCTTTTAAAAAATTAAAGGAATCCACCACCGTTACCATGGTGTCGATATAACTAAAACGGCTTAAATCTATAGCACCATCTTCACTTTCAAAAGTAAAGGTTTGTGCGACGGGAATGGGTTCAGAAATGCCGGTGCTTTCAATAAGCAGGTAGTCAAAACGGTTTTCTTTAGCTAAGCGTTCTACCTCTATCATTAAATCCTCACGAAGGGTACAACAAATACAGCCATTGCTCATTTCTACCAATCGTTCATCGGTTCGGGATAAGGTGTTTTCACTTTCTATAAACTGTGCATCGATATTGACTTCACTCATATCATTCACAATCACAGCTACTTTTAATCCTTCTTTGTTATGTAGTATGTGATTAAGAAGGGTTGTTTTACCTGCTCCCAGAAATCCACTTAACACTGTAACTGGTAATTTATTCATCAGAAAACAACATTAAATAGTTTCTAAAATGGTTTTCATCAACTTGCACAGCATTCCACTCATCAATGAGTAACTGCTCATTTATTTTTGTAGCAGCATCCTGAATTTTTTTACGGAACTCTTGATTGGTATCAAAATCTGTTTCAACAATGGCGTTTATACGATTTTGAAAAGCCATCACAGGGTTGATGAAATAAGTCTTTCTAATTAATTGATTTCTGCTTTGATGATTTGCCAAGATTTCATTTACAACCTTATTCATATGTAGGTTAAGTGCCGTTCTGAACATTCCGTTTCTGGCAGGTTGATTAATTAATGAATCTGTTATAGCTAATTTGCTTTCGCGTAAAGCGGGATAGGCCTCAAACACAATTTTTTTTACAGAGTCCAGTTCTTTGTCAAATATCTCTTCCCTGTCTTCACGTTGTGCATTGATGTATTCCATCATAAAACCGGGAGGTTGTTTTAAAGTTGCAAATTGATGCACCAGACCGGGTAATACAATGGTCAAAACAAGCCAAAGCCCCACCATTTTGAGAGCAATGTCTGTTTGCCCTTTTCCGAAATAGCTAATAATTGCTAATAAAAGTATCCAAAAGGCGAGGTATAAGAATTTATAAGCAGTTAAAAGCAGGATAGTTCCAGAATGACTTCCAAAATAGCCCCCAAGAAGTGCCGGTATAACAACTAAAATCACTAACAGAAGACTACAAAATACCCCAATAGCTATAAATCGTTTTGCAACCCAACTTTTGCGATTGGGTTCTTGTACAGAAAGCAGTTTGGTGAAACCCAAATCCCGCTCTAAACCGTGAATAGAGTAGGTGAGGACAATAAGAAGTAATGGCATCAAAAACAACCAAACAAAGCTAAAATCAAGCGACCCAATCGCCACCCGCTCCGGATTTGAAATTTCGGCTGTCAGGTCTTTATCATAGGCTGTTGACCACATGCTTACTCTTTTATAATATGCAAACTGTTCAGCCTGGCCAATGGAATATGTCATCAACGGACTGGGTGCATCAATAACCTGATGATTGGCATACCACATAGCCCAAAAAGGTGTAGTTACATCAACCCAAGGACGTTCTTCAGGCCCTTTTTGACCAGTTTCATACCATTTTAAAGCATCATTGGGTAGGTTTTGACTGGTCTCTTTAATGGTTGCAATCTCGTTATTGCGTTCCTCATACAATGAATATCCATTGTGTAAGCCATATGCTGTAACTAAAATAAATAGTAGAATGGCTATTATTTTATAAGTACTTCGCAGTATGTGCAGGGCTTCAAACCTCAAGGTGTTTAAGAAATTCATAAGTGTTTATTTTTAGGGTTACCAAAAAGCAATAATAGAAAGCTGCTAAAAAACCAAAGCCCCATAAAAACCATATCTGTTTTATAAACGGGTAGGGCTTTATTAATGATTGGAGTTTGATAGTCAAAATCGGCCACGCTGTTATAAAATTCCTGGTCTGCCGTCCAGCTCCAGTCGCCTGTTTTACTTCCGCCATAAGCGTGATGGTCATTGAGCGTTTTAATAAACACACGTCTGTATTTTTCTGCTTCTTGTTGAAAATGAGTATGATGCCAGTTGTCTGTTCCGGCAAGCCCCATACTCAAACTTTGAAGGGAAACAAAGGGATTGATAAGTCCACTCCATTGAAAGGTCTTTTTTTGTTTAAGTAAGGTCGCATCCAAAGCCCCAAAATGTTTATCCCAGACTTTAGCACCAAAGTCTTCATCAGCTTGCATAACCAAACCATCAAAATTGATGGGCAAGTCATCCACGCTTTCAACACTATAAACTTGTAAAATACTATCCTTAAGTTTTTCTTCTTGTTCACTTAAGGGGTTATGACCGTCGATCCCCTTACTTCTGTCTTCTTGCATGGCTGCACTAAATGCTTGTCTGGAAGGTAGGGGATGCGTTTCTTCTGTAAAAGCGCCTACTAATTTGGGTAGGAATATGCTCCAGAGCACCCACAAAGCCAACATACTGGTTAAAGCCGCTGTATTGTTTTTTAAAGCTGCCGAGAGGTAAACGGTAAGTGAACAAACAATCCAGTAAAAGAGCGCATAAAACAAAAATATTAATAAGAGTCTGTTAATCAGGTCTTGACCAGAGTTATTTGAAAACAGTAAAAATTGAATTCCTAAAGAAAGAATAAGTAATACAATTCCTATCAGCCAGTAGCTTATTGTTTTTGAAAAAAGTAATTTTCTTGTTGAAACACCTTGTAAATAAAGAAGTTTTAACCTGCCTTGTTCCTTTTCACTACTCACAGAGGCAAAAGCAAGAAAAATGAGCAGCAATGGAATAATAAATTGAAGCACAACTGCCGGCTTTAAAGTCCCAAATCGCGATTGCATTAGTGATTGAGAATCGGGACTGTGAATGATTTCGTTTTGGCGGTGACCCTCCAGTTGTAAAACGGTGCCCACGGTATTATTGATTCCGTTATCAAGTGCTGTGAGGGCAGTGGTGGGTTTAAATGTATAGGTGCCAAAATGAGCAGCTCCATGTGGGTTGTAATCCCCAATGTTTTCCCATTGACTTCTTATTTGCTCTTTTGCTTGCAGCTTTTTCTCCTGCGCACTCTTGGCATCTTGAACGCCAAAATAGGCTATCACAGCGAGAAGCACCGATATGATAACGAGCAGGCTGATGAGCCTTTTGTTATGAATGAGTGCTCGCCATTCGTTTTGTATAATGTTGTACATATTTTTATAGATTTTAGATATGAGATTTTAGACATAAGATGTGAGACGCTAGCTTAGGAAAACCTCTCAATCATTTAGTTTTTCATGAAATTGAGATAGATACCTTCCAGATCATTGGCAGAAACGCTTTTAGCATCGAGTTCTTTGACAAGTTTCCCTTTGTTTAAAATACCAATGCGGTCTGCAGTTTCGCGTACGCGAAAGAGGTCGTGTGAAGCCATTAAAATAGTGGTTCCATTTGCAGCTAATTTTTTGAGTAAGGATGAAAGCTCACTACTTGCTGAAGGGTCCAGACCACTAGCGGGTTCATCTAAAAGCAATACACTTGCATTTTTAGCCAGTGCAATGGCAATACCCACTTTTTGGCGCATTCCTTTAGAATAACCGGCTACTTTTTTTGATTGGGCTTCTTCTTCTAAGCCACATTGATTTAAAAAACTGTTCAATGCATTTTTTCCATATTGTAAGCCGGCGAGCTTGCAGAAATAATCTAAATTTTCAATTCCAGAAAGGTGAGGGTAGAGACTCACATTTTCAGGTATGTATGCCATTTTCTTTCTAGCTTCTTTGGTGTTTTTTGAAGGCTGTATATCTGCAACAGTAATACTGCCTGAATCGGGTTCTAAAAACCCCAAGATGAGATTGATAGTGGTGGTTTTTCCGGCACCGTTTGGTCCTAGTAAAGCATAAATTTCACCTTTTGAAATAGATAAATTAATCTCGCTTAAAGCCACAAAATTCTTGTAACTTTTATGCACTTGATTGACGTGAATCATAAGTTTAAGTTTTAGCTGTAGCACTTTGTGATACAGTTGTTAATAATAAAAAAGTATAATAATGAGATGTAGCCTGTAAAAGAGATTTACAAGCAAAAAAAACAGCGAAATGCTGAAGAAGTGTTTATGTAGTGGGAGGGGGTTTATTGAAATAATACCCGCTAAAAGTTGTAGAAATAAAAGGCGATGAATATTCAACCTGAAAAGGCTCAGGAATAAATAAAACCGGAATGGATATTTGTGGTATCTCAGGAGTAAAAGTTACCGGACTGTTTTCTGAATTTACTGTGTAAAATTCACAGAGTTCACAATCGTGTAGGGGTTCTTCCTGTTCAAAGGTGTGGGTAAAAGCGTGTAAATTCACCACTTTCAATAAAACGAAAGCAATGACAAAAAAATAGCTAATAAATTGTTTGTATTCTTTTATACACATAATTGATGCTAATATAAAAAATAATTGTCACTTTAAGTACCTTCATTTATCTTTTCAAAATTGGCAGTGTTTTTTTGAATCATTTAAAAACAAATAATCACATCACTATTCATTCTTATTATACTGTGAATCCGGTTTTGTTAGTTTTAGAATATCGGTCATCATTTTGACATAGATGGCTTTTTTCCCGCGAGTAGCAATGGGAAACACGAGTAACTCCGGATTGTTTTGGAGGATTTTAACGGCATCTTCGGTCCCTACTTCTGTAGCCTTTTCAAATTTTTCTTTGAAAGCAGGATGGTCTTTCTCCAGAAAGTCGGTTACTTTGACTCCCAGCATTTCTGCCAGTTCGACCCACTGGGTACCAGTCACTTTGGTTTTTTTTATGTCAATAGCATTGAGTTTTGCATCTGAAGATTCTGCATAAGCCAACGCCTTTTTTGATATTTTATGTTCAGGATAGTAGTAAAAGTTTAGTTGACGTTCATTTTCAGATAGTACTCCCATTTTGTTTTCGTTTTGATTAGTCATGATTAGCTGTTTTTATTCTTAAATCTTAAAATACAATAATTTATGAGATTTGGCAAATTGCCTTAACATCACTTTAGGTAAATTAGGTAAATAATGGGGAAAAATTTGTATCTTAATACCTGCTAGAGAACCATTAAAAAATGAAATATGCGTATCGTAAAAAAAATTTTCTTAATCCTCTTTGTAATTTTGATTGTTATCTTTTCTGTTCAGAACAGTCAAACCATAACCATAGCGTTTTTTAACTGGAGTATAAAACTGCCTGTATCCCTAATAATTATTCTGATTTACATTCTGGGTATGACCACAGGTGGAATTATTTCTTCGGTGATAAGAACTCTGGCAGAGCCAAAAAAAGTAAAACAAAAGGACGATTCCCAGCTTCAGGAGTAATTTTTTATAGCTTTGTACTTTTTATTTATTATATTATGGAAAAACAACCCAACAACCCTTTGCACGGAGTTACTTTAGTTACAATTCTTAAGTTTTTAGTAGAAAAACACGGATGGGAACGTTTGGGTGATTCCATTCCGATTCGTTGTTTTACTCACAACCCGTCCATAAAGTCGAGTTTGACTTTTTTGCGAAAAACACCCTGGGCACGAGAAAAAGTGGAGCAATTGTATCTAAAAAGTATTTAGACTCAACTAGATATTCACTTGCGACCATCAATATGGGTTCTACCAACTAAACAAACCCTTCCTCTTCCAGTTGCAACCTGAAATCATATTGTAAATCTTCATGCAACGTCTCTATTTTTTTATGAATGAATGCAAGCTGCCGCTCTAAAATATTCAACAAGGTTTTGTCCCTTTTAATTGTGGGTTCCAGGTTTTTAAGTTGCACACAAAAGTAGAGGAGGAGTTCTACTTCAGTTTCTTTTTTTAGTGAATAGCGAATGTATTTCTTTAAGTTCTTCAGTATTTTCCTAATGCTTTTTCGCATCCAGTAATAGTTTTTGGTATTGATGGCTTCCAGTTGGGTATCTATTTCGCGCTTGACGCTTTCAACATAGCCAACTTCGTCCTGCGACTCAAACAACAAATAGGTGAGGAGTTCCTTGTTTTCCTTTTTAAAACGAGAAAGCCGCAGGCACAGCTCAAGCAACTCATCGGTGGAGCGGTACTGCAGTTCTTTTTTGAGTTGGGTGACGGTAGCTGTTTTCATAATTAAAAGGCAATTATTGAAATTGGCTGGAATAAATTTGCATCCCTTACATTGAATTACAATTTAAAAGAGATCAAATTACTAGACTACTCTTCGAGTTTGGCGATTAAGTCTGGGTAATTATTTATATCAACATGCATTTTGCCACCAATCATCACAACAGGATTCTCCATAGTCTCAGGGTCAAAGCCTGAACTTCTAAGATAAGGTGTGAGTTGGTTTCTCATACTTTCATTTTCAGCTAATTTTTCAACCTTATAGTTGAAGGGACTTTCATCCAATTGGCTCATTAATGTATCACAAGAAATGCAATTTTGAGGGATAATGACCGTAATGGGGTATTGAGGCGTGATTTTTATGAGTTCAAATTCCTTTTTGAGCACTCTGTGGGAAAGTGAATCAGAGATTTCGAGTTCATAAACATATTGAGGTGTTTTATCGCGCTCAATAACCAGACTGGTCAGGTTTACTTTGGATCTGCCGGGGACTCTTATTTTGCGCCCCATACTACGCGGTTCCCTAAAGCCGGTGCCTTTAATGGTAATGGTCACATCATAATCTTTTAAAGTATTGTTGAGCGCAAAAATATTTAAGCGGTTGTTGACTTGTTCATCGACTATTTTAATGGGTTTAAAAGGAACTTGCGAATGCGCAACAAATGAAATTGAAAAAATGACGAGGACAATCAATAGGTTTTTCAAAGCGATATGTAGTGTTGGTTATTTAGTGCTTAAAGATAAGACAATGGGAAGTAATTAAAAAATATGTTTTTAAGGTATTTAAACAGAGAGTATAAAAAGTACGATAAGTTTAATAATCATCCGGTTGAAGTTAACAGATTATTTTTTAATTTTAAAAATGAAAAAAACAACAACCTTTAACTAATTAAACAACAATGACAACACCACCTAAAAACCCATTTACCTGGGTCGAAATTTATGTAGAAGAAATGAGCAGGGCTCAGAAATTCTATGAAACTGTATTGGCAATCCAATTAGACAAGTTACCCATGCCTGAGGGTATGGGCGAGATGGAAATGTTGAGTTTTCCCTGGAATGAAGAGGGCAAAAACATCAGCGGGGCCCTGGTGAAAATGGAAAATATGAACCCGGGTGCCGGGGGTACTATGGTTTACTTTGCCTGTGATGATTGTTCCCTGGAAGAAAGCCGAATTGAAAATGCAGGAGGGAAGGTTTTACAACCCAAAATGTCAATTGGAGACTATGGGTTTTGTACCCTTTTTATGGATACCGAAGGCAATACTGTGGGTCTGCATTCTATGAAGTAAATATATACTTGAAGATTTGGATTTAAAATTTCCTTTTTTGTGATGATACGCAATGCCTTTTCAGTATTTGGGTTGAGGGAATAGTACTTTTAATGAAGTGCAGGAAACCAACAAATCAAAAACAAATAGTGTACATTTAAAAAGAATGAACAGATTACTAAGTTTCCTTTTTTCAATTTCCCTAATTGGTTGTTGCAATGAACCAAAGTTGCTTCAAAACGGACTGACTAAAAAAGCCAGCAAAATAACAGAATATACATTTATAATAGAAGAAGATTCTCTTAACAACAAAAACAAAGATACGTTATCAATCATAGAGAAGAAATACAACGAAAATGACCAGATAATTAGCAGGCACCAAAAGGATGTATTTGCAGACGAAAGTTTTGATATTCAATACACTTATAATGAAAACAAAAAGATTCAACAAGAAATTGTAACATTTCCTGACGACAGTTTGGTTTATATAGTTGATTACTTCTATAAAGACACCTTACTAGTTAAAACGACAGCAGATATTAACAATGATATTTTTCAATTAATACAGAGGGGTTGGTATCAATATAATTCACAAAATGATTTACTAGAGCATTCATCAAAGCTAATTTATATTAATAATTATACAAACGATACAATTTTAAATACGAATGAAATTAGTACATATGACGCCGACTTTTTAATTGAAACAAAACTGTTTAATTATATCAATCCAGAAAGATCTAGAACTACTAAATATGTTTATAGTTGTGGGTTATTAAAGAAAATGAGCGCTTATAACAGAAATGATTCATTGATTGCTATAACAAAATATAAGTACCAATATGATAAATATAGGAATTGGATAGCAAGAGAATCCTTTGAAAATAACAAGCTGAATTATATTATTTTTAGGGATATAGATTATAAATAATTTGTATAATTGATTGTTATAACAATGACTTATAATTTATATTATGTAAAATAGAAATAAATCAACTATTCTATTCCACTTCTTCTTTAAAAGCATTTCTATAGTTTTCCAAAAGAAATAAAAAAACAATTTAGTACCAGTTTAATTATATAGACTGAATTTTATTTTGCTTTTTAAAAACCTTCTCTAATTGTTTTTTTAAACTATTTAAAAATTTTTAAAACCAAAAATTAAATTCTTACGTAGATACTTACAAATACTAGAATTATATAACATAAAAACGTATTTATATGTATTATATCGATGTATTAAGAATTTTTTTGTATGTTTGTTATCCCTATCTATAAGACCATGAAACATTTAACACTTAGCTCGATGGTAGCTGGGTTGTTAATTCTTCAAGTTAGCATTGGTACTGCTCAGGTAGGAATTAACACCACCACACCCAGAACAACACTCGAAGTTGGCGGTTCGACGCTGATTTCTGATGACCTTGAAATAGGCATTATTAAATCCATGGATGATTTGGACGCTTCCACATTTCTTATTCAGGATGTGGATAACAAAGTAAGGGCTCTTGATGTGAGTAACCCCACTGGTGCAGCTTTGGGTTATATACAAGAGTATGTGATTGTGAATGCCAATCTTGATTGGGTGTTGAATTTTGATACTCAAATAGATGCCAATGATTTTGATTTGATAAGCATTTCAGCTTATTATGATACTGAACTGGCGCTAACAAACAATCTTGATAAATTCAGTATGCCCTATACGGCTGCATTTGTTCAAAATGGAACATGGAGAATCATAGCCGATTTTCCTGCAGCACAAAACCTTGATACAAATCAGGTGGGCACCTGGATCATTACCACTTTAATTTTTTCAAAAGATTTATCTAAACAGCTTGGCGTGATTGAAGTCCCTATGAACAATCAATCCATAAATAGTGCAGTAACCCCCATTATTGACTAAATATACCTGCTTATGCTTAAAAAAACTACGCTACTACTATTTAGTTTTTTCCTGTCTTTTTTCACTTTTTCACAAGTGGGAATAGGAACTACTAATCCCGAAACAGACTTACACATCGCCGGTGAACTGCTTGTGCAAGAGGAATTTACTATCAAACCTCTCCCCGCTGCCACAATGGCTGATGAAGATTTCAAACTGGTTACCCGATTGACAAACTCAATCCCGGAAGGCGAAATTGCCATCCTCAATGTGGATTCTTTAACAGTCGCCCCCATTAATGTGGTCAACTATGAATTTACAAATATTAGTCGTGATAATCTCAGAAACGTTAATTTACAATACAATGCAGATAAATATGTGGTGGGAGTTGCAAATTTCAGGTATGTGGGTGATGCCATTGAAAAACAAGACGGTACCGGTGGAAAAACCATAGGAACCTTTGTTATACGCACTTTTATTGAAAATAATCAATGGCGTCTTGAAATAAGAAACAGAGATTTAGACCTTGCTGATGCCAAGTCGGTTACTTATTTTGTAACCCTCATTGTCTATGACAAGTCTTATTACCGAAACTTACCCGCCATTGTGACCAACCTTGGTGGTGCTAACACAGGTACCGCTTCTGCCCTTCCTGATATTTATTAAAAACAGCGTTATGAAATACTTACTTATTTTATTCTTGTTTATTTGTTGTGTTTCCTCCCGGGCTCAAGTGGGCATCAACACCCAAACCCCTTCTACTGAACTTGATGTACAGGGTAGTGTGAAAATAGATGAAAAGCTCTATTTGGAAAACCCCGGAAACTCAACTCAAATAAGAGGTTCTAAACTTTTGATACAGAAAACAGATGAGGAAATTATTGAATATGACATCAATCAGAGTAAATATGGACCAATAAATTATGCACAGTTTATTTTTAGAGAAACGTCCACAAACGGTTTGCGCAATTATGACACAAAAATAAGTACTCAAGACTATATTGTAACTTTGCAGGGATACTATTTTACCGCGGAAAATAATGATACCAATGTGCTCTTAAGAAGTAATGAAAACGAGAATTTTATTGAAGGATATCAGTTTTATGCTTATCCCAATCCGGCAACAGAAACCTGGTTTATCAGAGCTTTTGTTAACAATTCTACTTTTAGGAGCGGTGCCGGTTATAATGAAAATCCGGTTGATATCTTTTTAAATATCATCATTTATAGAAATGGCTTTATAGCGAAACGTATTGCTCCCATTTCAGTGAATTTAAACAATGCTGAAACCGGTATTGCTCCCCTACCCGCCGGGTTTTAAAAAACCTATTGATTATGCTGCATTAACATTCTTTAACATTAGCTGTTAAACCTATATCAACTCACACAAAATTAAGAGCTTTACATCTGTGTTTTTGTATATTAATGTAATTATAAACACTAAAATTAAATAAATTATGCAAACTACAAGAGAAGAAGCAAGAAAAGAAAGTAAAGAAAATTTAGTTGGTAATTTGCAAGGATTATTGGAAAAAAACTATGATGCTGAAAAAGGTTTCAGAAATGCACTCAACAATGCTAATAATGAGCAACTTAAAAGTTTTTTAAAGAAACAGGCAGAACAACGTAATCGTTTTGCAACCGAGTTGGATAATGAGCTAAGAGCTCTTAATAAAAAACCAAAAGAAAACGGAAGTGCCACAGGTGCCATTCACCGCACTTGGATTGATTTTAAAAGCAGTATTGCCGGAAACAATGATGAGGCGGTGCTGGAAGAATGCATTCGCGGTGAAAAAGCCAGTGAAAAAGAATACCGTAATTCTCTGAAAGAGAATCACTTTCCGCCAAAGGTAGAAAATGTGCTCAATAAACATTTAAATGAAATTCAAACAACCCTTTCACAAGTCAGGACGCTAGAAAATTTAGCTGAACGAAATGATTTATAATGTTCTCGTTTTGAATGAAAAATCCCAAATCTTTTGATTTGGGATTTTTTTATCATTTTAAAACCGTTCACTAAATAAAATATTTTTTAAAATTTAGTAAGACTAAAGCTTTGACCTTCGACTGAAATATCAATCTGTGCTTTGTTATGGGGCAGGGTAATTACTGTCATTCCGTCTCTGAACTGAAAACTCTTTGTCTGCCCTTTTTCCATCATTACACCGTGCATATCTGTGACTAATTTCAAATCGCCTTTATTTAAACGTTCAAATTGCCTCTCATTTTCAAATAGCATCAATTGGCTAAATGATTTGTCTTCCAAATCAAATCCTGCATCGGGCTGTGTGACTTGAACAATACCAATTACTTTTCCATTTGAATATAATGCTCCCTGACCGGCAACTCCTTCTTTTGCATAAGTTCCCTCTTTTAGTTCAGGAAAAATGACATAAGCATACGCATTTAAAATTAAATCAGCCAACTCAGGATTGTTCTTTATATAAGTTGTTTTTGTTTCTTGGGCTGCACTAATAACTTTTAAGTCTTCTTTTGTTTGTCCGGTTGTCAGGTTGATTAAAAAGATTGCTAAAATTGCAATAAATGTTTTTCTTAAATTTTTATAGTTCGAATTCATAATTTATAAATATTTGGTTACTATAATAATATAACAAAATTAGAGCCTGTAGAGTGTTAATCAACTGTTATTTTTGAAGATTTATAAAAGCTGGTTTCTGTTTGTATTCATTTAATCAAGCAAAAGTTTTATGATTTTCCGGCAGGTTCACAGTCAATTTAATATTTCTTTCCGAATGTATATGTATATAAAAAGCCTTCTAAAAATGACATTTAGAAGGCTTTAAACGCAAATCTATTCTTATGTTAGTCTATGAGACGACCATTTTTAAGCATTTCACCATATTTTTCCTGAAATATAACTGCGTCGCGTTTAAGTTCTTGCATAAAGATACTCATATCCTGTGCTTCACGAAGACTTCTTCCGTTGTATGCGGTATATGTTTTACCGGCTACATTATAAAGGGTCGCTCTTAAATTAGGAACATGAACTATGCTTACATTCTTATAATTACTCTGTCTCACTTCAGCAGGAAGCATACTCATCTCTTTAGTATATTGTTGATTGATTAATTCAGAAACTTGAAAATTACCTTGTTTCTCCTCTATTGAAATAGTTGTTACTAATTGGTTTTGATTTACCAATGCAATAATAAATTTTTCAGTGGGGGATATTAATCTTTCTATTGGACCGTCATTGTATTCAAGCAATTTTTGAAAATCCATTTGTTTAAACGGAACAGGCTCTGCGCCACGGGCACCTCTCAATTTTTCTGAATTGACACCAAAATTAAATTCATTTTGTGATTTTGAAAGAATTTCCAGTAAGTCTGATTTTCCTTTTTCAATTGCTTTTTCCATAGGGTTATTTTCCTGAGCGCTTACACTTAAATTTGTGATTACTACAATTATGGCTAGATATTTTATAAGATTTTTCATTTTTTTCATTTTTAAAGTTAAACTATTTTTTACTAATTGCATGCCAAGTTGCCCAATGGGTACTGCTACCGGCAGGATCAACATAGGCTTCATATGTAATTAAACGCTCTGTGCCTTCACAAGGGCTCCAGGGATCATTGAGTACAACATAATTTGTGCCACCAATGCTCACATAACCTTTAATTACAACCACATGGCCAACCACGCCCGGTGTGCCATAAGCAAATCCTAAAACATCTTTACTGCAATAAATACTTTTTCTAAGCTTTGAAAGTGTAAGCGCCGTTGCAGATTCTGTGAAGTTTAAGCCTGCAAAATCAAGTTCGAGCCAGCCGGGAGTGTTACAATCATTTGTTTTTGGACAACTTTCACCATCATTTTCAAAATCACAACAATTGGTTTTTCCAAAACGGTGATTTGCGAGGTCACACTGTGAGATACTGACTCCTTCATTTTGAGCAATCATTTGTGTTACTGCTGCCCAGCACCAGTTATTTGTTTCTTGTGGGCGAAGTGTGTTATTCACACTTCCAATTGTTTCGCTTGGTGTACAACAACCTTGTAAAAGTAAGATTAGTACAAGCAAAAATGAAAATACTACATTTTTTGTTTTCATAATAGATATAGGTTTTTGTTAGAGAGGTAAAACTAACAAGCTATATCCATTTATATATCAGGTATTTACCTAATATTTGTAAGTATTTTTCCTACATATATTTGTAAATTTCCTTATTTTGAAGAGAATAAAATACATTTTAATCATTTCTCATAACAACAAGTTTGGCTCTTACACCTGTTAATATATTCCATACATTTTCTGTAAGTAAGTTGCTACTTTCATCATACACTCTAAAATGAGCAGTATTGGGGCCTGAAGTTCCCTGATTAAGGGCTTCAAATTCAATTACATTTCTGCCTTCTTTCAAATCGATTATAAAACTTTGAAAATCTTCTCTCAGATTGATGTTGTGAATAATGACCTGGTCGTTGACAACTATTTTTACTCTGTCTCCGTCTACATATTGGTGGTCGCGACAAAGTATTTCAACGGTTTTGCTATCTGTTCCAAAGGTTCCCAAAAGTTGCCCCTTTGCATATTCACTTTTAATTTCTTCATCTTTGGTCAACCAGCTGGGTTTGTAATCAAACTTGCGGGTCATTAAACCATTGTCTGTTGACATCGAAAATTCATTTTCTTCTTCGACATCCATTGGTTTGGGCTTCTTTGCCGTGTTTAAATAGCTTTGTGTATTTGAAAGACCTTTGGGTTGATTATTTATCAATGGTTTGTCTAAATTGGTTTGGCTTTCCTGAGACTGGATTGGTGTAAATCCTCTGGGGTTATCAATTTGCGAAACTACCGGAAAAGAAAGAAATACCGTAAAAATTATACTTAATATGAATTTCATCTTGTTTTGTTTTACTTCAATTAGTATCAATTTTTATACCGAAATTGTACGTTTACTTTGTTGATTTTCTTTTCAAAAAGTAATGGTCTAATGAGTACTTACCACTTCCTGTAAGTGCAAGTACCACATAAACGATCAAAAAAAACAAAGCCAATTCTTTATTTTGAAACGGGTCTGCTGCATGCACGATGAAAAAGGCAACTGCCATGGTTATGATTAATGGAATGGATGCAAGTCGTGTACCCAGTCCAATGATGATTAAAACTGAGCATATCACCTCAGAAAATACCGCAAGTGTTAAGCTCGCTTCCACTCCTATCCCAATGGGGTCTCCAAACTGGATTGGGTCACTTCCAAATAGCCGCATCAGCTTTGGAATTCCGTGGGTTAACATCAATCCGCCAACTCCAAGTCTTAATAATAAGAGGGCAATATCAGTGTTTTTTAGGTTTAAAATGGTGGAATAGTTTTTTGAGCTCATATACTTCTATTTTTTTTTAAAAGTATTTAAAATTCCAGCATTAGCCATAAATTTTAACATTCTCTGTTGAATTCAATAAAATTTTTTAAAAAAAATATGTTAATTCTTTCACTGTAAGATTGTTATATCAAAATAATTCACGATATTTAAATAATTAAGTTTGAGTATTATAAAAGTCCTTCTATGGAAAGCACAACTTCACTACCCGGCAAAATAAATCTCAAGCGCTTAGAGAAAAAATACAAGCATTTAATTGAGCGCGCATACAATTTACGTCAATCTGATGACAGTTTAAGCGATGTGTTTTATTATGAAGCAGAAAAAGTGTTGACTCAATTGCGTCTGCTTAAGTCCAACCTGCTTGCAAATTAAAACGGATACCCAATTGCAAAATTCAAAATAGGGTTTTTATAATCAAAATCCCAGCGTTCCCCTATTGGTAAGGAGGGCGTTCTTAAAGGAGCCGCCAGGTCAAAACGAATGACAAACCCTTGAATATCAATTCGCAATCCCACACCGGTACCAATACCAAATTCGTCCATAAAACTTGAAGTAAATTCTCCACCAGGCACAGCCTCATTTTCGGTGGTGTTCCAGACATTTCCGGCATCGGCAAAGATGGCTCCTTTTACAAAGGAATAAATGGGGAATCGATATTCAATATTGGCTTCCAGCCTGATGTTTCCGGATTGATCAAAAAAGGAATTGCTCCCTGCTTCAGGCGCGTAAGTTCCCGGACCCAGCGTGCGAATTCTAAATGCTCTTACACTGTAGGGACCTCCTGAAAAATATTGTTTTGTAAAAGGCATGATTTCTGAATTTCCGTAGGGTAAACCAATACCACCAAAAACTCTGGTTGCCAATTTTGTATCAGACCCCAGCCTGAGATGATATCTCAAATCGACATCGGCTTTTGCATATTGAGCATATTCCAAGCCTAAAATAGATTGAGGTGCTGATTCTCCTCCACTAAACAATGAAAGACCATTGCCGGCAATGTCCAATGTGGAGGTCAGAAAAAATTGGTGATTTTTAGCCGCACTAACCAAGCCATTATAGGTGTAAACATAAGTCATACCGGCAATGAATTGTTGTTCAAAACTGCTTCTTAAAAAAGGATTATCTTCAAGTATTTGTTCAAATTCCGGTGAGGTTTTTGCCAAATTCACATAGTTAATTGAAATGGGATTAAACTCGTGAGTCACGAATCGGTTGGCATTCCAGACATAACCAAAATTGGTAGACATCGAAGCCAAACTAAACAACTTACTCCTGCTTAAATAATCACCGCCCAAGCTCATTCTTGTTTTGGGAATGGCATATTTAAACCAATCGTCACTTAATTTAAACGGAAACAAAACTCGAGGATATACAAGTTCAGCATTTGCACCAATAATGGTGCTACTTAAACCGGATTGATCTCCGGATGCTATCTGAAACTCATAGCCACCATTTACACTTAAATTCAATACTTCGCCTCCACCGAAAAGATTTCTGTTGGTCAAAGTAAGTGCCAGATTTGGGCCTGCAAAATTATTGGATTTTGAAACTGCCTGAAGTTCGGCCCTTATGGCGCGTTTGTCCATGGGGGTTAAAAAAATAGAGGCTTCTAGAATACCAAGACTATCTGTTGAAAGCGAGTCAATTTCATCATACCGTATATTAATAAATTTATATGCGCCTACAGAACCCAGTCGTCTGCTGGTATTCTTTGACTTATTCGGACTAAAAGTATCTCCCTCTTCCAGCAAAATGTATGGCAATAATCGTTTGGGTTTAAAAAACTCTTCTTTTTGGTAAAAAGTTTTTTTGTCGAGTTTTACCGTATCATTTTCTGTGTATTCTTCTCCCAATATAGCGTTTGGATATACTTTAACTTTTGATATTCTATAAGGAATAACTGATTTTTGAGGAACATCTTTCTTGAGTCGAAGAAATAAATCAAACCGCTTGTTTCGATATTGATTGGTATCTGCTTCAAAGATCAAAAAATCACTATTGAAGTTATAATACCCTTTTTCTTTGAGTCCGAGGTCGATGCGTTCCCGCTCCGATTTTAGCAAAGCGAAATCAAATCGCATTCCTGTTTCTAAAAGGGTTTTGGATTTTAAGTTTTCTAATTTCTCATAAATAGCAAGTGAATCCTGATCGACCACATAGTTTTCCATTAAATAAGGGTTGGTGAGTTTTAAATTATAAAAAATCGCTGCCCTTTTTTTCTTTTCTTTTACAATGGTTTCAGAAGCGACACTGCTGAAGAAAAAACCTCTGTTTTCAAGTCGGTTTAAAATCAATTTTTCTGTTTGTTCCCTGTTTATATCTGAAAGGTACACCGGTTCTTCACCTATGCGTTTATTTAAAAACTTATTAATAAAACCGGGCTTGTCCCTTTGATTTTTGTAATGCACTAACAGTCCCAGTCGCATACCCAGAAATTTTGAATTGGGTTCGGGTCTCATCAGGTTTTCTATATCACTTTGTACATTTTTTAAATTACCCACAGCTGTGTCACTGCTCATATCAATATCAGCTCCAGTGTATAGTTGTTCGCCCTCAGGAATGAAACGTTTTACACTACAGGATTGAATCGCAAAAGCAACCACAAGTATCAAAATAAATTGATATTTTATAATGAGATCCAATTGATTCTTAGTTTTCATCTTCATCATTTGATTGAGGTTTCTCCAATTCTTCTTCCACTGCTTTTTTAAACAACTCTTTAAACTCATTAAACTCGCGTGTAAATATAAGGGCGATTCCATTTACTATTAGCTGGCCATCAATGACGTTTTCAAATTGATTTCGGCGAAAGCCTTTTAAACGGAATCGTCCATTTTCAGTCAACAAATATTCAATGCTTACATTGCCAATAACCGGATTTTGTTCATCAGGATTTTGACTACTTCCTTGAATATCTACTTCGCTGCCCACACTCACAATTACCCTGTCGTTGAACAGTCTTTTTCTTGCTGTGATGTCTAGTTGGGTTCTGTCCTGAGCACCATCTCCCTGGTAGTCTGTATAACTATCAATTCCAAAATCCAATTCAATACCGGTCTTCCCCAAAAGCTGGTTTGAAAACATATTGAGCTGGTCTGAAAGTGCCTGATTTAAGTTATCACGGGCAATTGCCATGGTACCTCCCCCACTCCCATCACTGCCTGATTGTGGAAAGAAACGGTTTAAAACCAATAAGGAGAACACTTGTTTGTTAAGCTCTTCTTCTTGTTGATTGAGTTGTTGAATGCGGCCATATACTTGACCTGCTGCTACCCCCCGATCGTCTTCCGGAATATCAAGATTGAATGTTAGCACAGGTTGTGTAAGTTCGCCATTTACATTGAGATAGACTAAAAAAGGAATCTGTTGACGGTAACTGTTGTTCATTCCGGCATCCATACCTGTTGCTGAAGAAGTCATTAACGACGACGCTGAAGTTTCGACACGATAAATTGCCTTGACATCGAGATTGGCATCAAAGGGATCTCCAGACCAAGAAACACTACTTCCCTGAGAAATTTCAAAACGTCTTTTTACCAAATTGTATAAATTCATTTCAAAATGCCCTTTTTGCATAGTGTAAATTCCGGTGAGTGTGGTCCTTCCATTGGGTTGTATATTAAAATTCAGGTCGCCCTCTCCTCCCACTTGTAAATTATCCCCGGTGCGCTCATCAATAATGACATTAAACAGTGCGTTTTCATCAATAGAAATAATGGCATTAACTGCAAAACCGGTTACAGTTATAGATTCTTCCCTGGTTTGTGTGAGTATGTCATCAGGATTTTCCCTGTTAACAAAAATGACAACACCGTCGCGTTCTTCAATTTCAAGTTCAGAATCAGTGAGTATGTATGTGATGTCAGTAGCACCACCCACATTTAACTTTAAATCCAAACGGGGTAGATTGAGGTTTCCGGTTAGCTTAGCATCCACATCAAAAATGGCTGTACCATAAAAAAGCTCATTGTCGTCTTTTGTGGAGTTGAGAGCTGAAAAATCCTTAGCGTTAAATTGAAGATCAAAATCAGGGTTGGTATAGCTATCGGTTAGAATTTTTCCATTGATAGTAAATTCATTTCCACTTTCATCCAAAAGTCTGAAATTGTCTAGAAAAAGCCCCTCATTATTGATGTTCATTGTCTCATTCTGAAGCTCAAAATTGGCATTGAGCTTTGCAACATTGAAACCTGCTTCATTAAAGTTTATAGTTCCATTGTAGATTGGATCTTTAGTGGTTCCACTTACTTTTACTTCACCTGAAATGGTTCCTTGTGTGTCAGTAATCTCCCCATCAGAAAAACCTTCAATAGCACTCATTTTTATTTCGTTTAAAACGAGATTCATGTTGAGTTTTGCAGCCTCTTCATCTGCCTGATAATCACCGGTAAGGTCAAGGTCTATGTCGCCGCCATTTAAGTCAAGGTTAAAGTCGTATGTATCCTCATTGATTTCTCTTGCATTAAGTGATAAATTCCCTAGTGGTACTTCCATCACATTCAATTCTTCAATTTGCATATCAGCCAGTAAACCAGGACTTAAAAAGGGTTCTTCAACGATTAAGTTTCCGTTAAGCCTTCCTGTGGCGAGGGTTTCTTCAGGATTTAAATAATTGAGAAAATCTGAAAGCCTGAAATTTTCAAAATGCACCCCTAGGTGTTCTTTTTCTATTTCGGGCAGTGTGCTACTCAATTGAAATAATTGATTGTTTCTAGCGATTGAAAACGAAGTGAAGGAAAGGTGATTTTCTGTGTAAATAATTTCATTTTCCTGAGGAATTGACCATTCTTTTTTATTCAGCAATAGCTCTGAAGGGTTGATGTGTAAACGAATGGTGTCATTTTTTCTCGTAATTTCTGAATTGACCTGAACAATTTTTTCATCCTCATAAAACGAATTGAAGTCTAAAAACAACTTTTTGTCTGCTATGCTTCCATTTAAAGCTGTTCTACTAATTGCTAAGGGACCGGCTTTCAAAGCTTGAAAACCAAAATCAAAATCAAAATTTTCAGAGTCTGAAATTAGATTCAAAGCCAGGCTGTCCAACACATTGTCATCATAATCTATGTGTGGCATAAAAATGTTTGCAGAAAGCGACTGATTTACTTCATTAAAATCTATATTAATATCAATGGTATCCAGCTGTTTTAAACGATCAATAAAAACATCACTCAGGATGGGTGCTTTATTTATTTTTGCATCCAGTTTGAGTTCTACGGCTTTTGTAAGACTGTCTTTCTCAATGTGGTCAGTGGGTTCATTTGAAACAGAATCAGACAAATATTTTTGAAAGTGCCGTTGCAGTGCCTCACTAAAACCTTGAGGACTTGCATTTGACCGCAGAGCTAAATCAATCATTTTATTATTGATATCCACTGAAGTTGTATCAGGTTGAACAAAAGCATTGATGTTGACATCTCCTAATAAATACGATTGCGTATTATAAATTGCTTTTCCATCCAGAATGTTTGATGAAAGTGTAAAACTATCTGAATTCCCTTTAAAATCGGCTTGCAAAATAAAAGCCGTCCTAATGTCTTTATCTGTGATTCCCAGAGATCTTAAATCGGCTCCCTTTAAATTCAAATCAATCACAAAACGAGGTGAGATAGAATCCAGTTGGATGAAAGTTTCAAAAACAAGATCGAGATTTTCATCCTTGTAAGCAGAAGCAATTGTTCCCTCACCATTTTCAATAGTTCCACCTATTTTTAAATCCTGAATGGCATAATCGTTCAATGAGAAACTTTGAATGATTGTTTCAAAATCTGCATCCAGCGAATTGATATCATTTCCTTTTCCAGTTGTTTTTAAGGTGAGATTCAGTTCTCCAAATTGGTCATTTTGCAGCAGTTTACCCAATTGGAGTTTTTTGACTTCTATATCTGCATCAAAGGCAATTTCTTCTTGATCTGTGTAATTTGCAATGAGATCTATTTGCCCCTCAGGAATTTTAAGAACAGCCACTGCTGAAAGGTCATCGAGAGTTCCTTTAAAGTTGCTTTCCAGCGAAATTTTTTCAGGAATGGAGATGCCCAAGTCTTCTTCATTTACAAAAACAAGTACATCATTTTTGACCGTTTCAACGGTAAAAGATTGGAAATCCATTCTTAGATTGTCAACATCTGTTACGTGTTCAAGTTTTCCTTTTGCTTGTATTTGTGTTGTTTGACCCCAATTAATATGAGCTTTTGGTATTGTCAAAGATGAAAGTTTGCCTGCTGCATTAAGGTTTCCATTGATTCTTTTTTTGCTTAAAGCGAAAAGGGATTCATTGGATTTCAACTCCGGTTGAAAACGGAATAACTCATTTAAACCCACCTCAAAATGCTGAAGATTGAGTTTTAAAAGTGTATTCTCAGTGTTATTAATAAAGTCACTTATGGAATTATATTCCATTGTAATAGAACCATTTATCCTATTATCATTGAGCTGAAACTTTAAATCCTTAAGTTTGCTTTGATTCTCATCAATTAGTGCTTCAAAAGTCAACTCATCTAAATTCACCCCTGAACCCTCTTCAAACTCAATCTTGGTGATATTTGCTCCAAAGGCTTGATCCTGTAGTGAAATAGCTTCTGCAACAAAATAAAAATTATTTAAAACAATCGCTTCTGGATTAAAAATTCCAGGTTGAGGTTCTGAGTCATTCATTGTGTAACGAATGTCATTGTTTGTTAAATCAATTTTTGAAACTGAAACTGTCCATTGTGGCCATTCAAACTCAGTAGTGTTTTCGGTTGTATTGTCAGTTTCTAAACCTTCAACCCCTTGTTTATATTCCTCTGAAGTGATGTTAAGACTGATCGTTGAGTTATGAAGTCCCAAGTACTCGAGGTCAATAAAATTATTAGATAGATCTGCTTCTGGAAGATTAATGGCAAGTTCGCCAATAGCTGCCACCGCATTGATACCATCAGGTAAAGACTGGTAATTTGCAGTAAGATTCTTAATCAATAATTCATCAACAATAAGAACCGGGCCGGCTGAATCTACTTTTTCTTCACTTTCAGGAAATGGTAGTGATTGAAAGTATTGTAAGTCTGTGTTTGAGATTTCGGCTTTTGAAACATGGAATCTCATCGTTTCCATATCCATATCTTTGATTTGAAGGCCAAGTTTTCCTAGGATTAGCCTGGTGTCGATGCCTGTTACTTGGTCATTGTATTTGAGATCAAAATCAGTAAAAAAAATGTCTTTAATAAAAAACGATGTGGAAGAGGCGTTGGGGTCTTCTAATTTTTCTTCGGCTTTAACATCTTCAGCCGCAAAGGCATCTATTAAAAACTGAAAATTAAAACCATCAATGGAATCTTTTCTATAAACATTAGCTTTGAGTCCTTCCCATTCAACAAGGTTAATTCCTATAGCATTACCTTTAATGATTGGCCATAGCGGGACATCAACTTCAAGACTTTTTGATGCAATTAAAGTATCCCCTTTTTGATCTTCAAGATACAAGCCATCGAGATACACATTTCCAGAAAATGTTATAAAGAGTCTATCTATCTCAACTTTTGTCTTGGTTTTATCAGAAACATAAGAAGTGGCTTTATTAATAATTATGCTCTGTCCCCAGGGACTTCTTATAAATAGTATGAGCAATAGAATGAATATTAAAAGAGCTAATAGGACCCTCGCAAGCCTTCTTAGCAATTTATACTTTGTGTTTTTTTTTGCTTTTTTCTCCTTTTTCAAATTCTGGTTTGTGTTCTAGTTTCAAATTTATTGTAAATAGATAGAATACGGCATTTTCATGCTCCCAATTTTGAACTAAAAATCTATAATTTTAGTTAAAATATCTTAAAAAGATCAAGATAGCTTGGGCTAGATTTTAAATGTCAAATTAAAATAATTCTTATAAAGGACATATCCACAAACTGTTTGATTCATTTTCATCCCATTTGACCCCTTTTAAAATAGTGTTAATTGTAACTTAAGGGTTTGCCAATTTAATACGATTGAAAATTGGAAACCGTTAACTTTAAAAATACATTCTTTGGAATGTGAATTAACATCCCAAAATTTTATTTAATCTAAAAAAAACCAAAATGAAAAAATCACTAATTCTAGCCATCGTTGCCGCAGGTATATTAACATCCTGTGTCTCCAAAAAGAAGTATGTTGCTCTTGAGGAACAGCTTTCAAACACGCAGACCACCCTTCAAAAGACTGCAGTTGAAAAAGAAGAACTTGAAAAACGTTTTGCAATCATTGAGCAACGTGTTGCCGACTATAATGACAGAATCAACTCCTTAAAGGAAACTTCTGAGCAAAAATATGAAATGAATGATATCGCGATGATGAACAAAAAGACAAAGGAAAACATGCGCAAAACTTTAGCCAATGTAGATCCTGAAGTTTTAAGAGGTGTACAAACTCTAGAAGATTCAATCAACATAGCAGTTTCACATAACCTAATGAATTCTATCTCTGAAGATGACGGAAATGATGACATACAGATTGATATAGACAAGACTGTAGTTATGATTTCAATTTCTGATAAGTTACTTTTTAACACTGCAAGTTACAGGGTAAATCCAAAAGCAAATGACTTGCTTCAGAAACTTGCAGACGTCATCAATTCTGAACCAAGCCTAGAAGTTATGGTTGAAGGTCACACAGACCCCAGAAGTATTAATACAGCGGTATTGGAAGACAACTGGGATTTAAGTGTAAAGCGTGCAACATCCATTGTAAGAATGCTAGAAAATAAATTTAATGTAGCACCAGAGAAACTAATTGCTGCAGGAAGAGGAAGTTCGATTCCTCTTGTTAAAAATGACAGCAGTGAAAACATGGCTAAAAACAGAAGAACAAGAATTGTTTTGATACCTGATTTAGATAAGTTTTTTGCTATGCTAGACTCTGAGGCACCAATTTCAGGAAATTAAAAGTAACTATTTGATAAATAAATTTAAAGGCAATCGAAAGATTGTCTTTTTTTATTTTTTGTTGTCTTTCTCATTCTCTTTGTCAATTTTAACTTGTCTGCGCCACATAAAATAGATAATAATCAAAATAATTGGCAGAATGATAAAAACAATTACATCAAACCAACTGTTAAGATTTATGGGGGAATTGTTTTGTGGACTTGGCACGTGAGTGGGTTGTTGTGCAGTTGCCAAAAAACTAAAAAGTATAAAAATAAGGTTCACAAACTTTTTCATTATAGCTAATTTTTTAAAGTTTGAATATACATTAATTTTGAATCAAAGTAAAGTTAAGAAGTAGTTTTAGTAGAAATTTAATATTCGGGCATTGCTACATAAGTCGAGTCACCCGGAACTTTTGGAAAAGCTTTATTGCGCCAATCATCTTTTGCTTTTTCCAATTTTTTTTTGCTGGAGGATACAAAATTCCAATATATAAAACGTTCTTCTTCAAAGGGTTTTCCTCCAAAAAGCAGTAAATGACTATTTGGCTGAACAAGAACATTGCAAACGTCTTCCACTTTTGAAACCAGCATATTCCCATCATCAATGGGTTCGCCACATGCCACTATTCCACCTTCCACAATACAAATACCAATTTCACCTTTAAGGTTTTCTTTGGTATTGAGTTGAAATGAATCTTCTGTCTTTACTTCAATCATAAACAATTCAGACTTAACAGGAACAGGAGATTTTTTTCCATAACCTTCGCCTGCAATGAGTTTAAATTGGGCACTTCCCTCCTTCCATTTGGGTAAAAGAGTTTCTTCTATGTGATGAAATTCGGGTTCACAGTCTTCCAGTTCTTTGGGTAATGCTACCCAAATTTGATACCCGTGGGCGGTGAATGTATTTCCGTTTCTAAGTTCTTGTGGAGTTCTTTCTGTATGAGTCACTCCTTTCCCTGCCACCATCCAGTTTACAGAACCGGGAGTGATTTTTTGATTGGAGCCCAAACTGTCTTTATGGACAATTTCGCCTTCGAGCATAAAGGTGAGTGTTGAAAGCCCTGTGTGTGGGTGTTGATCAACATCCATATAATTATTTGGCCCAAGTTGTGTTGGGCCCATATGGTCAATAAAAATAAAAGGTCCCACCATTCTTTTTTTTCGGAAAGGCAACAAGCGACCCACTAAAAAATCACCTATATCCCTGCTGCGCTCCTCGATTATTAATCCAATGTTTGACATAAAAATTGCTTTTCAACAAAGTTATGCAAACGAAAAGAAATTAATATTGTTCTAAAAGATATTTAATCAAATCTGTTGTAGTAACGATACCCACTAAGTGTCCATCTTTTTCTACCGGAAGCGCGTGGAACTCTTTGGACGCCAAAACTTCTGCGGCTTCTCTAATTGTTGTTTGTTCAGAAATGGTTACGATATTTTTTGTCATTACTTGACTGATGTCAAACATATCATAAACTACAGCATCTATCTCTTCATCATCATAAACAGCATCAGCAAAAGAAATGCGCAATAAATCTGAATAACTGAGCATTCCAATAATCTTGGTGCCGCTAACAACGGGAATGTGTCTAATTTTATGTTTTTTGAATAAAGCTTCGGCTTTCGTAAGTTCATCTTTGAGGTTTAATTTCACAACATTTGTGGTCATTATTTTTGAAACAGGAACATTCTTTTTCATTTTAAAAGTATTTAAATTTATATTTTAAAAGTAGTTCAACAACATAAAAGAAAGAATGATAAATATCAGAAACAGGTATTAATGTTAAAATTTTATTAATCAGTCCAATCTTTAGTCCTTAACTTTTGTGTTCTTAGCTTAAACCTTTAGTTTCGCAATTATTGAAAAATTAATCACAAAACAAAGAGTATGAGTCAAGTAAAAGAAAATGACACAGTAAAAGTACATTACACCGGAAAATTAGAAAACGGTCAAATTTTTGACAGTTCGTTGCAACGCGAGCCCTTGGAATTCACAATAGGACAAGGTCAATTAATCCCCGGGTTTGAAAAAGGTGTTATCGACATGAAAGTCAATGAAAAGAAAACCATTAACATTCCACATACAGAAGCTTATGGTGAGGTAAGAGAAGAATTATTCCACGAAGTTGAAAAAGACAAGCTTCCGGAAGAAATGCAACTCGAAGTGGGTATGGGCTTAATATCAAAAGCTCCTGACGGTTCTGAAAGACAGCTTATTTTACACGAAATCAAAGACGAAACCATCGTTGTTGACGCAAATCATCCGCTAGCAGGAAAAGATTTGACATTTGAACTTGAATTGGTTGAAATCAAGTAAACAAATTATAATTCTATATTCAATGCCCGAATGTATTCTTCGGGCATTTTTTTTGCTTGTATTTTTAACAATAAAACAAGCTTGGGTTTTCCTATATTTGAAAAATCCAACATAAAACTTATTTCATGAAAAAAATCACATTCGTTCTCTCTTTTTTTATATCGGGAGTTTTACTATTTGCACAAGACAAAGAAACGATTATTAACAACATTATTCAGGAAGTTGAAGAAAACTCACAAGTGGAACGCCTCGCTTATGAATTACTTGACGAAATCGGCCCCAGACTGGTTGGCACCCCCCAAATGCAACAAGCTCATGAGTGGGCTGTAGCCAAATTTAATTCGTGGGGAATTCAAGCAGAAAATCAACAATATGGCACCTGGCGTGGCTGGGAACGAGGTGTCACACATATTGATATGGTGCATCCCAGGATCAAATCACTTTCCGGAATGCAACTCGCCTGGAGTGCCCCCACTTCCAAAAAAGGAATTACAGCAGAAGTCATCACACTGCCGGAAACCATTCAGGACTCATTGAGTTTTGCACGCTGGTTGCCCTCTGTGAAAGGAAAATTTGTTTTGGTCTCTATGTTACAAATGACAGGAAGACCAGATTATAACTGGGAAGAGTTTGCTACAGAAGCTTCTTTTGAAAAAATGAAAGAAGCACGCACTGAGCAAGTTTCAAAATGGAATGCCAATATGAGAAATTCAGGGTATTCCTCACGCTCCATAGATGCTGCTTTAGAAAATGCAGGTGCAGCAGGAATCATACAATCCCAATGGTCAAGAGGTTTTGGTGCCAATAAAATTTTTGGCTCGCGCACTAAATCCATTCCAACAATAGATATTTTACTTGAAGACTATGGAACTTTATACAGACTTGCCCAAAACGGTGCCAAACCTCAAATCAAGTTGTATGCTGAATCCAAAGAGCTGGGTGAAGTACCCACATTCAATACCATAGCACGCATTGAGGGCACAGAAAAACCCGAAGAATACATTTTACTTTCTGCCCACTATGACTCCTGGGACGGAGGTACCGGAGCTACTGACAATGGTACGGGCAATGTCACTATGATGGAAATAGCACGCATCCTTAAAAAACACTACCCAAATCCCAAACGCACCATCATCGTGGGCCTTTGGGGAGGTGAAGAACAAGGACTTAATGGTTCCAGAGCTTTTGTAAAAGACAATCCGGCTATCGTTGAAAACATACACGTGCTTTTTAATCAAGATAATGGTACAGGCCGTGTGGCTAGTATCAACGGACAAGGATTTTTACACGCTTATGATTTTTTAGGAAAGTGGCTACACGATGTGCCTCAACAATTCAAATCTGAAATTGAAACCACTTTCCCGGGAACACCTTCCGGTGGTGGTTCTGACCACTCTTCATTTGTATCTGCAGGTGCCCCTGCTTTTATGATGAGTTCGTTAAACTGGTCTTATTGGAATTATACCTGGCATACCAATTTAGATACTTATGATAAAATTGTCTTTGATGATGTGAAAAACAATGTGGCTCTCATTGCAATTATGACGTATCTCGCCAGTGAAGACCCAGAGAAAACATCTCGTGAACGTGCTGTTTTACCAATCAGTACACGCACAGGCGAGCAATTGACCTGGCCAACACCCCGGGATGGTAATCGCCGTGGCGGATTAGATTAATAAGCCAACCATTTAGATTCTATTTTAGACCTAACAGGTTTCTTTAACCTGTTAGGTCTTATTTTTAGATGCCCATCTCAAGTTAGAGGGGCTTTTTTAGTTAAAAGAATCTAAAATCGCAATAGGGTACTCAGAACATCGTTTTCTTTGTATAAAACTTTAACCATTGACTTTCTCAAAACGAAAACTTCTAAAAAGGATTGTCTATTTTTTTACAGGAATCCTTATACTCTTAATTCTCTTTTATCTGAGTGTTCTATTAGGTTTATGGGGTCCTGTTCCAACTCAAAAACAACTTTCAGAAATACAACAAAGTGAAGCTTCAGAAGTTTTGGCAGAGGATGGTGAATTGCTTGGAAAATACTTTCGGTTTGACAGACAATCCATTTCTTATGAGGAGTTTCCGGAACACTTAATCCACGCCTTGGTGGCAACAGAAGATGCTCGCTTTTATGATCACAACGGTATTGACGGGCAGAGTCTATTCAGGGTGTTTTTTAAAACCATATTGTTACAGGATGCTTCTGCCGGTGGTGGAAGTACTATTACCCAACAATTGGCCAAAAATCTTTATGGGAGACAAGATGTTAATAAAATTGGTATTGTTGTTACCAAACTCAGAGAGTCCATTATCGCAAGGAGAATGGAAAAGTTGTACACCAAAGAAGAAATTTTGACCCTCTATTTAAACACGGTGCCTTTTAGTGACAATACTTATGGAATTGAAAGTGCGTCTAAAAAGTTTTTCAACAAACCCACAACCGATCTAACGATTGCTGAAGCAGCAACACTTGTAGGTACTTTAAAAGCTTCCAATTTTTTCAATCCGCGTTTGTATCCTGAACGCAGCCAGGACCGAAGAGATGTTGTTATTTCTCAAATGGAACGATACAAATACCTCCTGCCTCAATTGGCAGATGATGCCAAGCGAGCACCTTTGAAACTAGACTATCAATACTTTAATCACAATAAAGGGTTGGCAACTTATTTCAGAGAACAGTTGCGCAGAGATGTAACACGCATTCTGGATACTTTAAGAGATGAAAACGGAAAACCTTATAATTTGTACAATGACGGTTTAAAAATCCACACCACCATCGATTATACAATGCAGCGATATGCTGAGGAATTAATGTTACTACACATGAGTAAACTTCAACAAGCTTATGAGGATTCTTGGGGAACTCAAGCCCCTTGGCGTAAAAACACGAAGCTTATTGAAGGTGAAGCAAAAAAACTACCCATTTACAAAAAAATGCTTCAAGAGGGTTATAAAGTAGATGAAATATTTGATTCTTTGAGAATACCCCAAGAACGACAACTGTTTTCTTATGACTCCATACTAAAAATTAATGCCAGTGTGATGGACAGTATCAAGCATTATATGAAATTTTTGAATGTCGGGAGTGTAACACTTGAATCGAAAACCGGTGCAGTTAAAACGTGGATTGGCGGGGTTGATTTCAGTGCGTTTCAGTTTGATCATATTTCACAAAGCAAACGTCAAGTGGGTTCTACTTTTAAACCGATAGTTTATACAGCAGCTCTTGAAAATGGTATGGATGCTTGTTCCTATTTTTCTATGGATGAAGTGACGTATGCTGATGATTACAAACCCACTAACTCATCTAAGCCCGAAGATGATGACCCCTATTTAAACTATTCATTAAAATATGCCCTGAGTAAATCGGTCAATACCATTGCTGTGAAAGTCCAAATGGAAACCGGAATCGAAAATGTGATTGCGCAAGCAGAAAAAATGGGGATTACCTCCCCCCTGCCTCAGGTTTCATCTCTTGCTTTGGGAACTTCAGAAATGAGTGTGCTGGAATTGGCAAAAGCTTACACAGCTTACAGTAATGATGGATTTGTGAGTACTCCCTATTATATTACCCGAATTGAAACCAAAGACGGAAGAATTATCGCAGATTTCACCCCCCAAATTGCTGATGAAAAAGCCTTTTCTGATGATACCCGCCATTTGATACTTGATATGTTACAAGAAACAGTCAATACTGGTACTGCATCCAGATTGCGTAGTACGTATAGGCTTAACAATGCTATTGCCGGTAAAACCGGAACCACTCAAAACAATCGTGATGCGTGGTTTGTGGCCATAACACCAAAATTAACTTCAGTTACCTGGGTGGGAAATGATTTGAACATTCCTTTCAGGAGTACTTCATTGGGCCAAGGCGCAAATGCAGCGCTTCCATTGTTTGCTCAATTTTACAGCAGTTTGAATGCAAATTCAAAGTACAATGAGATTACCAATTCCCGTTTTGAAAAAATCCCGGAACACCTCATAGAACAAACGCTTTGTGAAGACACTAAAAGAGACGGCTTTTTTAAAAGACTGTTTACCAATCCGGATAAACCAAAAGTGGAAAAGGAAGAGAAAAAGAAAGGCGGTATTTTTTCAATTTTCAAGAAAAAAAATAAAAACTAATTTACATACTTTTTCTAAGTAATGCTCTTAAGCTTCTTTTGTAATCATCTGTGAGCCAGTCGATATAATTATTGGTTGTTTTGCTCAAACAATAAGCATATTTCTGCACTCTGAAAGAGATTGCATCTTCCAAAAGAAGCGCAAGTTTCATGGCTTCAAAGGCATCTTCACTGTTTTCAAGACACATTTGAGCGTGTTGTTCTATGGCTTGATCTATGGCAAGTTTTGGCTTTAAGCCCTTCTTTTTTGCCTGATGAAATGCTTCTTCTACATCAAAATCAACTTCTTTTGAGTTTTTAAACTTTTTTCTGATTTCCTTGGGCATCTCATAAGAAAAGTTGCGCTCAATCGTCTCGTCCGGAATGAGGTTTTCCAGAAAATAATCAGGGTTTTTAAAGACTAAATTCCAATCCACTTTATCTTCCCATAGACCAAAGCGAGCCAAATTATTTCCCATATCGACAACGGTAAATTCATTTTTTGAGTCTGTAACTCTCGAGCCACGTCCAATCATTTGATGGTAGAGTGTTAATGATCGTGTGGCTCTGTTGAGAATGATGGCTTCGATATCAGGCACATCAAAACCGGTTGTTAAAATCCCAACTGAGGTAATGATTGCATTGGGTGTTTCTCTAAACCAATCAATAATTTCTTTTCGTTCTGCATCATTGTGTTTATTATCCAGATGGCGAATGTTGTCATAGCCCGATCTCTTAAATGATTCATAAACATATTTTGAAGTGTTTATTCCATTATTAAAAATAAGGGTTTTCTTGTCTTTTGCTCGTTCTTCATATGCATAAATTAACTTTTCTTGCATAGCAAAATCAATATAAACCACTTCTGAAGACTTAACTGTATAGTCACCATTGATTCCAATTCTCAAAGCGCCAAGTCCTACATTGTAACTATAAGTGGTAGCTTTAGCTAAAAAACCTTTATCAATTAATTCAGCGATAGAATGGCCCACAATGAGTTCATTGTAAGTATCTTTCATTGGTAGTTTAATATTTGAACTTAGAGGGGTTGCGGTCACCCCAAGAATATCACATTTTTTAAAATACTTGAATAATTTTCTAAAGGAATTGTAATGGGCTTCATCAACTATAACAAGACCAATATTTTTCATGTTTAACTCATTTTCTTTCAGCCTGTTGTTGAGAGTTTCAACCATTGCAACATAACAAGTGTAGTCCTCCTGATTTGGAATTTCTTTAACCGCACTGTTTATGACTTTGTTTTTGACACCAATTTCTGTTAGGGTGTTTGAAGTTTGTTTACTTAGCTCTATGCGATGGGTTAATATGAGTACTTTATTGTTTGTTTCTTGAATATATCTTTTTGCTATTTCAGAAAAAATGACGGTTTTTCCACCGCCTGTAGGAAGTTGATAAAGTATATTATAGCTTTCAGGAAATCTATTAAATCGATCAAAAATGGTTTCTATGGCATCTTTTTGATAGGTATAGAGTTCTCTTTCTTTTATTTTATCTTGTTCGGCTACTTCAATCATCGTTGTTTCTTGTGCATTTTTACAAAAATAACACCTTTATTAAGTTATTCCATAAAATAAAGCTAAAAGTGTGTTAATCTGAATTCTTAATTATTAGAATAAAAACTTGAAACATTTAAATTTAAGGTAAGAATAACATTTTGTTAGTTTTAAATTTCAAGTTGTTATGTTACATTTGTGCTTTGTTACAGAATACCCCATGTCTAAAGAAAAACCGAAAAAGAAATCACGTTTGCAATTGTTGCATCAATACTACAGCTATACTGGCTTTTATGGCTTTTTAGGTAGTAGTTTGTTGAAGGCTATTCCATTAATACTTTTATTTGTTGGTGGTTTGTTTGCTATACATTATTATGTGATTGATGTGAATGTTTTGCTCAATATAGTCACAGAAACTTTTCCCGCTTTTGGGGTTTTTACAGTTTTCTTTATTTCTGAATCTCTTCTAGGCCTCATTCCTCCTGAACTTTTTATCGCTTGGTCAAGTAAATCTGTTACTCCTGTTTTTCATTTATCATTATTAGCCCTACTTTCTTATGCCGGTGGCGTTGTATCATACTACATTGGAAAAGCCATTACTAAAATTCCTTCAGTTCATGAGTATCTGGAGATAAAAATGGCAAAGCACATTCGCAATACCAGAAAATGGGGTGGATTTTTAATTGTTGTGGGAGCATTACTGCCCATACCCTATTCATTGACTACAATGACTGCGGGTATTATAAAGTATCCTCTCAACAGTTTATTGCTTTTTGGTTTATTGCGATTTTTGCGTTTTTATATTTATGCATTAGCAATTTTTAATATCGTTAGTTAAAACGCTCTCTACCTCCTCTCTCTATTTTTCTTATTTACAGTCAATTATAGTTAATTATTTGTTAAATACTACTTTGTTATGCAAAGTACTGTAACAAAACAAATAATCTATCGTCTATTAAGTAAATCAATTAAAATTTAAAATTATGACAACTGTAAAAAGAATATTTGGCACGACAAGTGAAAACAGAGAAGCTCAAAAAATGAGCAAACGAGACATTTTGAATATTAGTCAAAAAAGAGATGTATGGAACAGCCGAAGACGATATGGTTATTAAGCTGTAAACAAATAGAAAATCATCAATCAATTAATCATAAAAATTTAAAGCAATGAGACCTATTAAAAGAATTTTACAAACAGTAAGTGAAACCAGAGACAACTTATTAATGAGCAAACGCATCATTTTAAATTTTAATAATAAAAGAGACGTTTGGAACAGTAAAAGGCGATTCAGTTACTAAGCCTTAAATTAATGACTGTAAATAACCAATAAGAAGATTTTGAATTAGCCTTCAAAAAAATCTTGAAGCCGGTGTCGTTCTCAACACCGGCTTTTTTATTTAGAAGGTGGCACAGAGGGTCTAACTTCAATTTTGCTGGGCAATGTACGGGGATGCATCCTCAATAAATCAACAACAATAGAGCCCATATCTTCTTTTTGTATTTTCCAGTCATCATTTGCATCCGGAATATGATTATTAAAATGGGTTGCAACAGAACCCGGCATTATGGTGGTGACTTTGATTTCATATTTTCGCAAATCTAGCATAATGGCTTGTGAAAAGCCGGTCAAACCAAATTTACTTGCATTATAAGCAGCACCATTTTGAAAAAAGTTGGTGCCTGCAAGGCTGGAAATCGTGATGATATACCCCTTAGACTTTTTTAATTCCTCAAGAGCTGCCTTTACGCTGTAAAAAACTCCGGTAAGGTTGGTATCAATAGTTTCCTCCCACTGGTCTAAAGTCAATTGGTCAATGGGTGCAAAATGTCCCAAACCGGCATTAGCAACAAGTATATCAAGTTTTCCAAACTTTTCAATAAGCTGGGCTACGGCTTTTTCCTGGCTTTTAAAATTTCTTACGTCTGCTTTGAGTCCAATTGCTTTCGCTTTTCCTTTGCATAGCTCGTTAAGTTTTTTAGCAGCATCTACTGCAGCAGCTTTTGTTCGGCTTGTTACCGCTACATTAATCCCCTGCCAAAGAAGTGCTTCAGCAATTCCAAAACCAATGCCTTTACTTCCTCCAGTTACTAAGGCTACTTTGTCTTCAATAAATTGCATATATTTAAGTTATTTGTTTAGAGATTCCTCTAAATTAAAAAAAAAGAATTGCTTTACAAGGTTAAATCGGCTTAAGCTTATGTTTTCTAATTTATTAAAATTTAATTTTGGGTTAAAACGCTTCATATTTTTTTGTTTGTATTTGACATTTTCAAATTCATTTTCACAAACCGAAACAAAACTTGTTGATCTGGAAAAATACGCAAATGAGTTTGTTTTTGACATTCGTTATGCTACTACAAATAATTTTACGAAAGAAGTGCTCTATGATTGCGCGAAATGCCTTTTACTTCCCGAAGTAGCTAAAGCTGTTATAGATGCCAATTATTATTTTTGTGATCGTGGTTATAAAATAAAACTTTTTGATTGTTACAGGCCGCTTTCGGTTCAAAAGAAAATGTGGAATAAAGTTCCCAATCCCATTTATGTAGCAGATCCATCAAAAGGGTCTGTTCATAATCGCGGAGCAGCAGTTGACTTAACACTGATCACACTTGATGGGGAACCGATGAATATGGGAACCGATTATGATTTCTTTGGTAGAGCAGCCCATATTGATAATTTTAATTTACCCGCTGAAGTTCTTGCAAACAGAAAGTTATTACAGGAAGGGATGTTGCAATTTGGTTTTGCCACTATTCAGTCTGAATGGTGGCATTTTAACTTTAGAAATAAATCCGGAGCGCCTATTCTTGACGATTCCTTTCCCTGTGAAAATTGATGCCAACTGTTTTTTAACACTCTTACTTTCCGTACATTTGTAACAAATTATTTTAAATGATAAAGATCTTCAAAACAGTCGCCTTTTGGGAGGGCATTTCGCTTCTTTTACTTTTGTTTTTTGCAATGCCATTAAAGTACATATGGGACTTACCTGTATTTGTAAGTGTTATAGGCTTGGCTCACGGCATTTTATTTTTAGGATATGTTGTTTTGGCTTTTGTATTTTTTAGTAAGCTAAAATGGTCATTAAAAACACTCGCGGGAGTTTTACTTGCGTCACTACTCCCCTTCGGAACTTTTTATATGGATAAAAAATACAGTTCAATAATTTACAATGGATAAGGAGAAAATCATTTCATTCAGTAATATATTAAAAGACTATTTAATTGATCAAGGCCTCACAGCTTTTACTGCCAAGCACATAAATATTGTAGTGGTTTTAATTATTCTTGGTGGACTGGCTTATTTATTGGATAGAATTTTACGCAAAATTATAGTCAAGTTATTTATTTTATTTTCTGAAAAAACTGAAACAACTTTTGATGATTTTTTGGTACAAAGCAAGTTTCCCAGATATGTAGCTCATATTATTCCTTTAATTTTATTAAAACTAACTTTTCCGATAATATTTGTTGATTTACCCTTTTGGTTTGAAATTTTTAATGTTGCCATCAATGTGTATGGAATTATATTGATTGTAAAAATTATAAGGAGTGTATTGAGGTCATCAAAAAACTTTCTTCGTACAAAAGAACAATATTCCGATAAACCACTTGAGAGCTATTTACAGGTTATTTTGATTTTTTTATGGGGTTTAGCCGGAATGTTTGTTGTTTATGAATTAACAGGTAAAGACGTGTTAAGCCTTGCCTCTTTGGGTGCAGCTTCTGCTATTTTGCTTTTGATTTTTAAAGATACTATCCTGGGGTTTGTTGCGTCTATTCAGGTTTCAGTAAATGATATTGTTCGTATTGGTGATTGGATCACTTTTAGTAAATATGGTGCAGATGGTACGGTTATAGACATCAATCTGGCGACAGTAAGAGTTCAAAACTTTGATAATACCTTCACTACCATTCCTACCTATGCATTGATTTCAGATTCATTTCAAAACTGGCGTGGAATGCAGGAATCTGGGGGTAGAAGGATCAAACGTTCCATTTTCATCAAGCAATCTTCCATCAAATACTTAACACCAGAAAAAATGGAGGATCTTAAAAAAATTCAATTAGTTAAAAACTATATTGAACACAGACAACTTGAAATTGACAGGCATAATAAACGTGTTGAAGCAGACAAAAGTGTGCTTATCAACGGTAGAAATCAAACCAATTTTGGTGTCTTTAGAAAGTATCTAGACAGCACACTTAGAAACAATACCGGAGTTAATAATGATATGATGATTATGGTGCGTCAGTTACAACCCACTACACAAGGAATTCCATTAGAAATTTATTGTTTTAGTACAGATAAGCGTTGGGAAAATTACGAAGCAATTATGTCTGATGTTTTTGATCATTTGATTGCCGCTGTTCCTTATTTTGATTTGGAGCTTTTTGAAGAACCTACAGGAAGCGATATAAAAAACCTACAAACAGCTTTTAAAACAACTTACAAAAAATAATTTATTGCTCACAAAATTTCTGAAATTGCTAATGCAATGATTTCGTTGTGATCAAATGCCAGTTTGGGAAGTTTTTCTATGGGAAACCATCGGGCATCTTTCGCATCATCTGCCGCCTTAGGCTCCTTTGATTTTGAAGCAAGACCAGCATATACAATTGAAATTGTCCTACCCCTTGGATCCCTTCCGGGTTTACTGAACGTAAATAACTGCTCACACGATTCCAAATCCATGCCCGTTTCCTCCTTTAACTCCCGTCGTGCAGCCGTTTCAAGGTCTTCATCTTCTTCTACAAACCCACCCGGTAAAGCCCATTGTCCCTTATATGGTTCATTTTTTCTTTGAATTAATAAGACATATTCTTTATTATTCTCAAATAAAAATACCACTGCATCAACAGTCACAAAAATGGATTGTCTTCTCATGGGTGTTACATTATTAAAAATCGATTATTTATTAAAGAATTATTTGTAACTTTCTTTAACATAAAGATACTCATTCAATAATCACAAACAAATTCACTATTATGAAAACATTTAAATTACTATTTTTAGTTTGTTTCATCACTTTTAATATGCCCATAGTGGCGCAAACAGCAGATGAGATAATAAATACTTATTTTGAAAATACAGGAGGTGTTGAAAACTGGGCTGCTCTCAATGGTATAAAAATGAATGCCTCTGTTAATCAAGGGGTGGATATTCCCGTTGAAATTTATCAATTGAAAGACGGTCGTCAAGCAGTAATTGTTAGTTTCCAAGGTCAGGAAATTACTCAATTTGCCTTTGATGGTGAAACCATGTGGGGTACAAATTTTATGACTATGCAAGCAGAAAAAAGTGATAGTGAAATGACCGAAAATTTCAAAAAACAGTCTCTTGACTTCCCTTCAGCTCTTTTTAACTATCAGGACAAAGGTTATACCGTTGAACTCATGGAAAATGAAACTATTGATGGCGCAGAAACCTTTAAAATAAAGTTGACACAAAAACCCATAATGGTTGATGGTAAAGAACTACCCAATATAAGTTATCACTATTTTGATACAGATAGTTTTGCTCTCATACAATCTGAAGCTGAAATTCAACAAGGTCCAATGACTGGTCAAAAATCAATCTCAAAAATGAGCGATTACCAAGAAGTTGACGGTTTGTATTTCCCATTTGATATGGGAATGGGTGGGCAAAGTATTAAAATTATTTCCATTGATTTAAACCCTGAAGTAGAAGATAAAGTTTTTGCTTTTCCAGAAGAATAATAGTACTAATAATCATCAAAATCCTCGTTAGATCGGGGATTTTTTAATTAACATTAACTATGAAAAACAGTATTTTAGGTATCGCCATTCTCTTAATTTTTCCGGTTACGATGGCACAAGAGATACCCATCAAAGGCGACCAATTATTTGGGAATCTTAAAGCGCGTCATATTGGTCCGGCAGTTATGAGTGGTCGCATCACTGATATTGACCTCCACCCCACCAAAGACAATATTATTTATGCCGGTGCTGCCGGCGGTGGCGTATGGAAATCAACAGACAGTGGTACTTTTTTTAATTCAATATTTGATGAACACGCTCAATCCATAGGTTGTATTGCAGTAGATCCTGTAGATCCAGACAATATTGTTTGGGTGGGGACCGGGGAAACCTGGGTGCGCAATAGTGTTTCTGTTGGAGATGGTATCTACAAGACAACAGACGGAGGAACCAACTGGAAAAAAATGGGACTTGAAAACTCTGAACGCATTTCCGGAATCAAAATAAACCCAAATAACAATCAAGAGGTTTATGTAGGGGTATTGGGTGCACTTTGGAGTGATAGTGAAGAAAGAGGAGTTTACAAGACAACTGATGGTGGTGAAACCTGGAACAAAATACTTTATATAAACGAAACGACTGGTGTTGCAGATATTGCGATGGACCCCACAAATCCAAACATACTCTATGCCTCCATGTGGCAAGTGAGACGTTCCCCTTGGAGTTTCAACTCAGGCGGAGAGCATAGTGCTTTGTACAAAACCACAGATGGAGGTAAAAATTGGAATAAAATTCACAATGGTTTCCCTAATGGAAAATTAGGGAGAATTGCACTTGCCATAGCACCTTCTCAACCTGAAACTGTTTATGTTGTTTTAGAAACCGAAGAAGCAAAATCAAACGGATTGTATCGTTCAGACGATGGCGGAAATTCCTGGGAGCATTTAAACAATAATTTTGAACTGGTTGTGCGTCCATTTTACTTTTCGAGAATCACAGTTGACCCAAAGAATCCGGATGTTTTAGTGAAAGCCGGCTTGTATGGGGCCATTAGTCGTGACGGTGGCAAAACTTTTAAAAACTTAGGAAATATGCATCCTGATATCCACGATATCGCCTTTCACATAAATAATTCAGAAATTATGTATGTGGGAACAGACGGGGGGGTCTATCGGTCCTGGAATGGTGGAAGTACGTTGGAAATTGTTGAAAATATTCCCGTTTCACAATACTATCACGTGAGTGTGGATGACGCTGAACCCTATAATGTTTATGGAGGATTGCAAGACAATGGATCCTGGTATGGCCCTTCAGCAGCTCCGGGAGGAGTAAAAGCTAAGCATTGGAACAGTGTGGGTTATGGTGATGGATTTCGGGTATTGAAACACCCCACAAAAAATATCATTTATTCTGAAATGCAAGGTGCTGCCAACGTGTGGCGCTATGATGTGGACAGAAACCAAACCAAAACCATTCAACCAATGGCCGAAAAAGGAGATCCAAAATTACGCTTCAATTGGAACCCACCAATGGCATTGAGCAATTTCTACCCTGACCGATTTTATATGGGAAGTCAGTTTCTACATCGCTCTGATGATATGGGAGATACCTGGACAAAAATCTCTCCGGATTTAACCACAAACGACCCCAAGAAGCAAGATCAATCTTCATCCGGTGGTTTGTCTATTGACAATTCTGGAGCTGAAACACATACCACTATTTTTACAATTGCAGAGTCGCCTCTTGACGAAAATATCATTTGGGTGGGGACAGATGATGGTAATGTTCAAATTACTCAAGATGGTGGAAAAACCTGGACAAATACAGTGGCAAATATCCCTGATTTACCCAAAAACACTTGGTGTTATAAAATCTATGCCAGTAACTTTCATAAAGGAACCGCTTATGCTGTATTTGAAGGCCACGCTACCGGAGATATGAATCCTTATGCTTACAAGACTTCTGATTTTGGTAAAACCTGGAAAAGTATCATTACTGATGATATTATTGGTTTTGCACGAAGTATTCACGAAGATTATGAAAATGAGAATTTACTTTTTTTAGGTACAGAATTTGGACTTTTTGTAACAGTTGACGGTGGTCAAAACTGGTCGCGATTTACAAATAATATGCCCGCAGCTTCTGTGATGTATATAGCGCTGCACAAAAAAACAAGTGATTTAGTTTTGGCTACCCACGGTCGCGGTATTATCATTATTGATGATATATCTCCCTTACGTGAAATCACGCCTGAAATACTTGATAAAGAAGTTCATTTCTTTTCCTCAAAACCATTTATTATGAAAGAAGACAGCGGTTTTGCTGAAAATTTTGGTACAGAAACTCAATTTATTGGTCAGAATCCTTCTTCAAATGCTCGCATTGTTTACTACCTAAATAAACGACATACCTTTGGAAAAATGGAACTCGAGGTTCATGACCTGGAGGGTAATAAAATAGCAACACTTAACGCCGGAAAATCAAAAGGATTAAACATCGTCGATTGGAGTTTCACCAGCAGAGGGCCTAAAATTGCTGAAGCAAAAACTTTGAGTTTTGGTGGTTTTGCAACACCCAGAGTTCCTGCAGGAACTTATAATGTGGTGATGACAAAAGGCAAAGAAACGTTTACTCATCCCATTGAAGTAGTTTATGACCCAAATACTATTGTTACTCCTCAAGGTCGTGAAGAAAGACAAGAGATGGTTGAAATTCTCTTTGATATGAATGAAGAGTTGGCTTACCAGGTTTATAAAGTCAATACCACCATTCAACACGCTGAATCATTACTCGCTGAAGACCCAAAATCTAAAAAAGTGTCTGAAGCGGTCATCAATGAGTTAAATACTTTATTAAAAAGTATGGTGATCACCACCGGTGATAACTATGTTGCCAGTGCAGAACCTGAACTCAGAGAAAAATTAGCCGATTTATACAGTGGCGTCGTAAATAATTATGACAAACCCACCGGTGCTCAAATGGCTAACTATGAAAGTGTAAAAGCACTTTATGATGAGATTATGGACCGTTATGAAAATATTCAAAAGAAAGAGGTTTCTAAATATGAATCTTACTTGAGTAAGAATAATAAAGAGGCAGTTTCGTTTCAAACGAAAGAGGAATTTTTAAAATAAAATTAAAAGCTATATAATACAAAGGGGAAATAAAAATTTCCCCTTTATTTTTTAATATATACTGTCTTTACATTCACAAACTCCCTTATCCCCTCTTTACTCAATTCACGACCATAACCGGAAGTTTTAATTCCACCAAAAGGAAGTCTGGGATCACTTTTTACGAGTTCATTAATAAAAACAGCTCCTTCCTCAAATTGAGGGATAAGTTTCTCCATTCTATCGATATCTTTTGAAAATAAAGAAACACCCAAACCAAATTTTGAATTATTGGAAAGTTTTACAGCTTCTTTTTCAGTTTTAAAAGTGGTTACTGAAAGCACAGGACCAAAGGTTTCCTCTTTAAAGAGTTCCATATTGGGATTTACATTTTTAACAATTGTTGGTTCAAAATAAGTACCCTTCCGCTTTCCTCCTATTAAAATTTTTGCACCCGCCTTCACTGATTTTTTAAGTTGTTCTTCCAACTCTTCTGCTAAGTTTTCTTTTGCCATCACACCAATAAAAGTATCACTGTTTAAAGGGTTACCGCTTTTCAGCTCTTTTACTTTCTTACAAAGTTTTTCTAAAAATAGTTCGGCAATAGATTCATCAATGAGTAATCGTTTTCCGGCGATGCAACTTTGACCGGTGTTTTGAAAACGTGCCTGTACACAAGTGGATACAGTTTTATCAATATCAGCATCTTTGAACACGATAAGCGCATTGCTTCCTCCAAGTTCAAGCACTGTTTTCTTAATATTTTTTCCGGCGATGGAGGCTACAGAGGCTCCTGCCGGTCCACTTCCGGTTAATGTCACTGCTTTTACAACAGAATTTTCAATGATTGATTTGACAGTATCACTTCCCACTAGCAAAGTTGTAAAACAATGCTTTGGGAAACCGGCTCTTTCAAATACTTTTTCAATATTTAAAGCCGAGCCAAACACATTGGATGCGTGTTTTAAAACGGCAATATTACCGGCCATCAATGCCGGAGCTGCAAATCTAAACACCTGCCAGAATGGATAATTCCAAGGCATGATTGCCAAAACGACCCCCAAAGGTTCATACTTGATATAACTTTTATATGCGTCTGTATCAATTTTTTCTGATGCCAAATGGTTTTCAGCTTGCTCTGCATAATATTCACAGACCCAGGCGCATTTTTCCACTTCAGCGATGGCTTGGCTAATGGGCTTTCCCATTTCCAAAGTTATTAATTCTGCATACTCCTGTTTGTTTGTCTTCAAATCATTTGCAGCATTTTGCATAAGTTTTTTTCGTTCCTGAAACGAAACATTTTTCCAATCATCAAAGCGTTGATGTGCTTTGTTTAATAAATCTTCAACTTCCTTTTGGGTATGAGTTTTATAAGTTTCAATGATTTTATTGTTATAAGGGTTTATGGATTTTACAGTAGCCATTTTTTTTATTTTTAGTTTTATAAAGTTAAAGATATTCTTTGCTGTACCCTATAATTTAAGGGATTTTTAAGGTTTTATTTGTTGATAACCTCGTTTATAACTCCATCTCTTTTAACTATTTCATGGAGCATGCTTTCGTTATTTTTAATAAAACTTCTAGTTATGAATTCCCGTGATCTTGAATTGGTTGCTTTACGCCCCGAAATTCCTTCAGCTATAGTGACATCTTTAATGAGTTTTGATGAAAAGTTTCAAAATAAAACCTTGCGGCCCATCGTAAAGTTGCAAAATGATTTGTTTATTTTAGTTTTTAGAAACTATATTTCGAAACATAAAAATGTGTTTTACACGCTTTCGCTAGAAAAGCGATTGCAATACATTGAAAACGCCATTCAAAAAGATATCAAATTCAGAAACTCGTTGAAAGGAATGGTTATTGGACAATTTACAATTGAGGAATATGAATTGTATATTCAAAACTCTTCCTCACTCAACAAAAGAATGATGAATCTTGTTATTGAAAGACTTAAAAGCAATATCCAACTTTTAGAGCATGAGTGCGTTCATTAAAAAACCAACTATAATTGTCAATGCGAAGCTCATCAATGTGCCTATGAGGACATATTCCGTTTGTTTGCGACCGCCACTTTGACCTTTATCACTAAAGCGTAATATGGATTTTGCCGCGATTAAAAAGCCTATTGCTGCGATATTATTAGTTAATACAAATGTAAGCACCAGAATGCGCTCAAAAATACCGATATAACGCCCAGCCTTTTCCAGGCTGTTTATTTTTTCGTCTTTTTCAATTTCTTTTTGCCAGCGTTGCGTTGCTTTTCCTATAATAAATCCAAAAGGAAAAATAACAATCAAATATCCTAAGATTATAATTAAAGTATTTTGTGAACTAAAAAGTGCTTCAAAAAAAGGAATTATAGAGTTTAAGTTTTCTGTGAGGTATAACCAAGCAAAGAGTAAAATCAAAATATGAAAAAACTGATCTAATAAAAAAAGCTTTAAATTATCTTTTTCTTTGTTAAGTTTCCACAAGTCAATTCCAAAATGAGTCACCATGATAAATACCGGAACCAAAAAGCTTGTCCATTGTTGTAAAAAGATATAGGTTAAAAATCCTGCTAAAAAAGCGTGAACATATAAAAATGGTGCTTTTGCCTTGTGTTTTCTCTTGTGTTTAATCGCTTTTGCAGGTTGTAGTACAAAGTCTGTAAGAACGTGAGCTAGTAATAATTGTAAAGCGATGAGCAGTGTTTCGTTCATGGTTTAAGGTTTTGAGAATACCTGTTTAAATCGTTGTAATAATAACTGTACTTCTTCCCAACCGGCAGCTTTTTTCCTGAGGTTGATTGCAGCTTGACTGCGTTGTAATAAATCAGCTATTTGCTGTTCTTTCATTCCCATGAGCAGATAATAGATGACTTCTGCTGAAGCAATAGACCATTTATCAGCCAGATTGTCTAAAAATTTAAGACTTACTTTGAATTCATCATTGATATTATTATTTACAGTTTTTAGACTTATTTTTTTATTTTCATCTTTCATCGTATCAAGTGTAAGACCTGAAAAGTGAAATGCTTCGCCATTTGATTCGGTTATTGCCTTTTCATTATAATCTGCTTCACCTATTCCTATTGCAATTCGTACATCTGCCATTGGAATGTTTGATTTTTGTTGCCCAGGATTTTCGACCTTTAAAACAACGGTTTTAAGCCGCAAAGCGATTTGCAGTGCATCTTCAGGATGTTTGATAATCCCTTGAAAACTATCGCCTCTAAAAAGGGTAAAAATAGCATCATGTTCTTTAGAAATGACTTCAAACTCTTTTTTTAATAGAGTAAGTACACCTTTAAGAAAAGGCTTGTCATACCCTCTTGAATTGATTAAATCTGCAGTTAAGACAGCAACCATACCAGCTAATTTTATTCAAATATAAGTCAAAAGGCTTATAAAAACAAATTATAAGCTTTAAGGCTTATAAATGGCAATTATAAGTCATAAGGCTTATATAAAATGACTCCCTGAATTTTTATCAACAATATTCTTAATATAAAAGGAATTGAAACTACTTTTGTGGTCTTAAATAGCAATTAATGATAAAAAATCAACTTTACAAAAAGTGTTTGGAACTGTTGAATCTACAGTTAGATAAATATCACAAGGAGATGAGTGTTGTGAGAGAAGCATTAGAAAGTGAAAGCTCCCCTTCTGAAGATGACGATGGCGGAAAAGGCGAAATGCTAAACGAACTGGAAAAATATGCTCGCTATATTGAAACTACAGAAAAGACCAAAGAGCAACTCAAACGCATCGATGTTTCACAAGAGCATCAAGTGGTTGCTAATGGGAGTTTGGTAGAAACAGAAAACAATTTTTTCTTTATCACTGTAGCATTGGGAAAACTAGACTTGGAGGACAATAAAAATTATTATTCTATCTCAACAGCTGCACCCATCTATGAACATTTAAAAGGTAAAAAAGCGGGTGATAGCTTTAACTTTAACAATATCAATTATAAAATCCTAAAAGTTTTTTAATTACTTAGCAGAGAAACTCCATTTAAATCAGTAGTGAGGACATCGCTCATGTACTTAAAAAAGGGCTGCACCAACTCAAAATGATGGACCATCATTTCAAAAAAACCTGAGGACATAACTTCTTTATCAGAATAGTAATGTGCTACAAAGAAGTTTTTGTTTTTAATCAAATCAATGGCTTTGTGGTTTTTATCAAACCCTTTAGGAGCAGTTTTTACCTGATCTGTCGTATCAAACCCTTCATAGACCTTTTTAAATGAGGGTTGATTTAAAATTTCTCTAATTTCTGAATCATCTATTTCAAACTCTTTTCTAATGCGAAGTAAATCTACCGGATTGGGCTGAAAAAAACCGCAGGCTATAAAAGAGTTTCCGGGTTCGAGTTGTAAGTAATAACTTCCGCGGCGGTGTGCTCCTGCCCTGATCCAGTTGGCACTTCGGTTAGTTTTGTATGGAAGTTTATCTTTACTGAATCGCACATCACGGTAAATGCGAAAAATTTTCATTTTTTCAATTTCATCAAAAATGTTGATTGCTTTCATTATTTCATTGAAAAACAATTTGAGATCCTTTTCTTCTTTTTGAAAACGGGTTTTGTTTTCGGCAAACCACTCGCGATTGTTGTTTTCTTTTAGTTCGTTCAAAAACGGAAAGAGAGTTTCAGATATTCTCATAAATTACAACCATTTTTTTCGTTTAAAATAAATTAGCATCCCCACAAAAACAAGAATCATCACACCCCAAATAACAAAATATCCATAGCGGTAATCCAACTCTGGAATGTATTGAAAATTCATCCCATACACACCGGCAATAAAAGTAAGCGGAATAAATATAGAAGCCATAATGGTTAAGACTTTCATGATTTCATTCATTCTGTTTGATACACTGTTCATATACAAATCGAGCAAGCCTGAAGCAGATTCTCTCAACACTTCAATGGTTTCAATTACTTGAATAGTGTGATCATAAAGGTCTCTGATAAAAACCCTTACATCTGGGTTTAAAATAGAATCATCAATCTTTTCAAATTTGCTGATAACTTCGCGTAAAGGGTAAACAGAACGCCTCAGTTCTAGCGTTTCTCGTCGCAAATGGTGCAGTTTTGCCAAAACAGATTCTGTTGGGTTCATCAAAAGTTCTGTTTCCAGGGTTTCTATTTTTTCACCCAGCGCTTCTAAAATCAAAAAGTAGTGATCAACAACTGAGTCAACCAAAGCATACAGTAGATAGTCTGATCCTCTCTTTCTAATAAAACCTTTTCCTTCGATAATGCGTTTTCTAACGCCTTCAAAAACATCACCTGTTTTTTCCTGAAAGGAAATCAAAATATTTTTATGCAAAATGAAACTCAATTGCTCATCATTTACACTTTCGCCATCAACTTCCATCATAAACATTCTAAGAACAATGTGGATATAATTTTCATGTTCATCAATTTTTGGGCGTTGTCCTACACTTAAAATATCTTCCATGGTCAACTTGTGAACTAAAATTTTTGAGCAAATGTTTTCTATGATTGATTCGTCGTGAATTCCGTCTATATTTACCCAAAGAGTGTCTGTTGTGGTATCTATTAAATGGATAACTTCCTCCAGATTCTTTGGTGTGATTTCCTTGACTTGATTTTCATTGTAAATCAAAACAGAAAACACAGCTTTTTCCATTTTTTGCTGACCTGTAAAGAGAAGTGTGCCCGGTGCCAATCCTAATTTTGACTTACGCTTGTGTTTTTTTCTTGCCATACAAAAAATTTAATTTTACTATTCCTTTAAGTTTTCTAAAATAAAACAATTTTTATGAATTGAGGGGTTAGTAAATAAGTCTTTAAGTGTTTTTGCAAAAAAAATGGATACAAACCATTAATTCTTTAAATTTGAAGTTCATGGATTCTCAAAACCAACTCGCAAAACAATTCAAAGGGTTTATCAACACACCTTCACTTTTCAAAAAACTAGAAAATTTTGAATTATTTTTATTTGCTGATGAACAATCTGAAGATTTAGAAATAAGTATTACCCCTGAAAAACTGGTGCTGGGTAAACGTGTGGAGTTATTTTTTCGGGATTATACAAAAAATTCAAGAAGATATTCCATTCTTGCGGCAAATCTTCAGGTTATAGCAAACAAAGTCACACTTGGCGAACTGGATTTTTTAATCAAAGACAAATTTGAAGATCAAAATATCCACATTGAGCTGGTTTATAAATTTTACCTTTATGATCCTGTATTAAACGGTAATCTTCAACGCTGGATAGGTCCAAACCGGCGGGATACATTGATGTGTAAAATTAATAAGCTACAAAAGAATCAACTTCCTTTACTGCACAACAAAGCCACGCAACCCTATCTCAATGAGCTCAACCTGTCTTCCAAAGAATTTATTCAACAGGTTTGCTTTCTTGGTAAGCTGTATGTCCCTGTAAATTTATACGGAACCCATTTTCCTAAAATTAACAACAATTGCATTGTGGGTTTTTGGCTCACATTAGAAACTTTGCTAAGTAGGCATCAAGGTAATGAGCTCTATTGCTTGCCAAAAAAAGAAAACTGGTTAATTCAGCCAGAAAATTCAAATGTTTGGATTTCACTTGATGAATCACTATACAAAATAAATGCATCTCTTAATAACAAGAAATCTATTTTATGCTGGAAGAAAACCTCTCTTGGAGGTTTTGAACAATTTTTTATAGTTTGGTGGTAGTCATCCATAATAAAATAGCACTTTTAATTTTACAGTTCCCTTTTTTTTCCCTTAATTATAATTTATAAATCATCTGTTGAATTGTGGAAAGACGGTTAATAAAGATTTTTTTGAATCTAAATAGGTATTCATCTTTTTAGTAGATTTGAAAGTTAAGATATTGGGGAAATTATGCGTACATTTTTGAAAGCCTTTTTAGTGTTTATTGCTTGGTTTTGTATTGCCTTTTTGTATCTGTCATCAGATGCTTCTTCAAAATTTAAGACATTTCTAAATGATTTTAATATCAACCAGAGTGACGTTGAAAAAATATCTGATGTTGCCCCCATATCACAAGAAATAATAGAGGAAATCCCGCTAAAGCCTGAAAAAAACAAAGCATTACTTCATGTAAGTGATAAATCTGGGGAGGTTCTATTTTCGCTAGATAGTATTCAAATTAAAAAAAATACAGATTCTGTCTTTTTTAAATCCTCAAAAGAAATCTATTTTGAGTCGCTAACTGACTATTTAAATGAAAACGAAAATGTTGAAATTATTATTAATAGTGAGTACAGTGCTACCGAGAGCTTTGATACACCAAATATTGGGCAAAAGCGCGGGGATTTTCTAATAAAAGAACTTAGCAAAATAGGTGTGAATCCATATATTTTGAGTGTTAAGAGCATTATTAGAGAAATAGAGTTTGATGAGAATAATAGTTCTCAAGGTGCACTTTCATTTCAAGTTAAACCACTAGATGAAGAGCGAAAAAAGGAAATTGAAAGTAAACGAATTATCTCTCAAATTGTTTACCCTACATTTACTTTTTCAAGAGTTCTAGCTAATAAAGAATTAAAGGACTATGCAAAAGAATTGAAGCAACTTTTTGAGACAAATCCAAATCGCAAAGCAAAAATCATAGGACACACAGACAATATTGGAAGTGCAGCAGATAACTATCAACAAGGTTTAAAATATGCTCGACAAGTGAGGTGGTATTTAATTAATACAGAAGGTTTTGACCCAAAGCGACTTATTGCCCTGTCTGAAGGAGAATCAAATCCTATTGATGATAACAATTCACAAGCAGGAAGGAAAAATAATTTGCGCATAGAATTCATAATAGAATAATATGGATCTTTTTAATGAACACGCTATAGATTGGTTTTATTTGGTAGAAATATTTCTACTGATGTTTGTTGCTTTTTTAATTGGTTATTTTTTTGGAAAACAAAAATCAAAAACCAAATTAGATTCTTCAGAACCAAAACCTGATCAAAAGAAAACTGATATCAATGATATTGAAACAATCTTCAGTGAATTAAAGCCCGAATTTATAAAAATCATTAAAGATCATAAAAACGGCAAAAAAACCTTGACGGTTGTAAATGATGATAAAGAATTTGAAAAAGGATTAGATTTTGATAATTTTGGTTATGGAGATGAAAAAAACAAAGACGACTTGACAAAAATTGAAGGTCTCAATCCTTTTATAGAAGAAAAGTTAAATCAAATTGGTATTTATTCTTTTTCTCAAATAAGTCGTTTTACAAATGAAGACATCAAAGCTCTCACTCATCTTATTGAATATTTTCCCGGGAGAATTGAACGTGATAAATGGGTGGAACAAGCAAAAGAAATATTAATAAAAAAAGCCACTTACTAAAGTGGCTTTTTTATTCAGATGAAAATTCACTTATTAGTTATTTCCTAAGATAATAGGCATTCCAGACTCACCTCCGCCAATCACCACCACCTTTGCATTCGGTGATTTTGATAATTCAAGTGTAGCTTGTATTCCTTTTTCCTGAAGAATTTTATCTGTCAATGAAGCACTTAGAATACTGTTTGCAGTTGCTTTACCTTCTGCATCAATTCGCTGTCTTTCTGCCTCTTGTTCTGCTTTTTGTAGTCTAAATACATACTCTAAAGCCTCTTGCTCTTGACTTAATTTTCTTTCGATTGCTTCTTTGATTGTGGTAGGTAATTTTACATCTCTCACAAGTACTTCGTTTAATTGTACAAACTGCCCTTCAAGTAAACGGTTTGTTTCAGTATATATCTCAGTTTGAATAGCATCTCTTTTGCTAGAGTAAAGTTGCTCTGGTGTATAACGTCCCACAACACTTCTAGCAGCAGAACGAATTGCCGGTTGTAAAACACGTTGAACATAGGATTCTCCTTTTTGCTGATACAAGTTTGCAAGATTTTCATATTCCGGTTGAAACCAGATAGAGGCATCGATTCTAATATCCAAACCATTTGAAGAAAGTGCTTCAATTTTTTCAGATAGCTCTTGTTGTCTAACCTCAAATACTGTTACACTATTCCAGGGAGCAACGATATGAAATCCTTCACCCATAGCAGGGCTATCAGTTACTACACCATCTGCAAGTGGTTTGTATAACACCCCGGCAGAACCGGCACCTATAGTAACTATTGATTTTGTCAATACAATTATCACAATGATTCCTATTATTATTAAAGGCAATCCAATTTTTGGCATTTTTTCCATTTTAAGCTTTTTTTATTTTAAGTGAATATTTTTATGTCAATCCGTTGTATTTTCTGCTAAACCATTCCAATGCAAGTAAAAAAGCAAGTATAAACAACAAAATTTTCCAATTGAGCAAAGTTACAATTTTTTGTTCACTTTTCTGAATGGAAACATATCTATCGTCTTGAATTAAATCTTCCACAAGCTTTGAATAATCATTCACAAAATAACTAATTCCTCCTGTTGCGTTAGAGACCCTAAGAAGTTTCTCTGTTTGAGCATTTAAAAATTGCTGTTCCACATTGAAATCTATAATACTAAAATTTCCGGATGCCCGCAAAGCCTCATCAGTAACTGAGACAGTATATGAGTATTCACCCGCTGTCAGACTACTTAAATTTACTTCATAAAAATTAGACTTCAACAGCATCGGAAATGTACTTTCTTGTTCAGTTTCTTGGTTCTTAACAGTGATTGTTATAGAGGCTTTATTATTAAAAACATAGTTTTGATCAAAATACTGAGCGCTTAACTTTACATCACCACTATTATAATAAAAAGACTCCGCTTTGACATCAAGCCGTGATCGAAGTTTGTCAGATGATAAATATTGTACTAAGCTGCTCACAAAATCATCAAATGGCTTAAAACTTTTATTTTTAACAAAAACGTGAGCCCTCCATCTCCAGATATCTTCTCCATCCAAAACAGCCTCTTTTCTGTTGTTCTCTTCAAAAGTAAACAACAATGGATTTTCAGTTTCAATTCCCAAAATCTGTTGGCTTAAAAGTACATCGTGTGGAACATTTACTTTCAAGTCGCCAAGTGAAGTCTCTAAAGGTGGAAATCCATTAAAACCAATGTCCTCAATTGAAAAGAGCGCAAATCCGCTATTTAACCTGCCTTGAACTTGCTCAGAGCTATAAGCTGCTTTTGCATACCGGTTTTGACGGGCATTTAAAAATGTCCAGTTGGTGTTTTTTCCAGTTATTATAAGTGTGTTTTGATTGTTCTCTTCCAATCTGTCATAAATAACATTAAATCTATTTGTGGGCTGATAAAGTATTACCAATTGAGAATCATCAAGATGCTCAAGTGCTTCTTCAGGTGTTTTTATTTGTAATTTGCGTTGTTCATTACTGGTAATTGATTTCTTCAACGCCCCCAGGTCAGGATGAGAAATATCTGAAACTAACAATACATTTGTCGCCTGATCAATCACTTCAACCGCAAAAAACTTGCTATTGTTATCTACGTTTTTTTCATTCTCAAGCGGACTTATTTCTGTCGTGTATTTTTGGACACCCACGCTGTTTGCGGGAAGTTTGAATTCAATCACCTTTGAACTTTCTTGAGCATTGAAAGTCAGGTTCTGCTGAAAAACAGTTGTATTTCCTTGTCTAACAGTAAAGGTTGTGTTTTCTGAAGTATCTCCTGTATAAATTAAAAACACTTCAACAGGAAATTCATTTCGCAAATATGCATATCGATTAACATTGATTTGAGTAATTGCAAAATCTTTATAAGTGATTGTGTCACCAAGGATAACCGAATAAATGGGTTGCTTTGTGTTTTGTGTTGAAAATTCAAAGTCTGTTCCCAGGGTTTGGTTACCGTCTGTTACCAATAAAACCGGAGCAACTTTGTTTTTATAAATTTCGTTAAGAGAAAGTAAAGGGTCTGAAATATTGGTTTGCCTTTCTGAAAAAGTAAGGGTGTCCAAACGTTTCAGGCTTTCGCCGAAAGCATAAAAAGAAAGATCAAACCGGTTATTTAATTCCTCATGGTTTTTTAAAAAGTCCACAAGTTCTTCTGCATTATTACTCTTATCTAAATAACTTACAGATTGCGTATTATCTACTGCTACTGCAAGTACCGGTTTTACATTGAAGTATGAGGTTTGGTAAAATTTTGGATTGATGAGAAGCAGCAATAAAACAAAAATCGTCAAAAACCGAAGCACCCCAAAGAACCACCTGTGTCTTGGGTTGAGTTTTGATTTATATCCATAAAAATACCCTGCTACACCAAAAGCGATTAAAGCAGCAAGAATGATATAAAGCAGGGCGTTGTCATGCATATGAGTTTGTGAGTTTTTGAGTTATTGAGTTGAGTAATTTCAACTTAAATTAAAGGTTATTTCAAATCTCAAAATTTGTGATATAAAATTGAAGTTTTTAAACCTGAAACCTGGAACCTCTTTAGGTTAGCATTCCTCCATCGACATTCAATACCTGACCCGTCACATAAGCGGAAAGGTCACTGCCAAGAAACACACATACATTGGCGATGTCCTCCGGAGTTCCTCCCCTTTTTAATGGGATAGCGTCCCTCCAGCCCTGAACGGTTGCTGCGTCGAGTTTTCCGGTCATTTCGGTTTCAATAAAGCCCGGTGCAATGGCGTTGCAACGAATGTCACGCGAACCCAATTCCAAAGCCACCGATTTGGTAAACCCAATGATCCCTGCTTTTGAAGCAGCATAGTTGGTTTGCCCGGCGTTTCCTTTTACTCCCACCACCGAACTCATATTAATAATAGAGCCCTTGCGTTGTTTAAGCATAGTGCGCTGCACGGCTTTGGTCATATTGAATACTGATTTTAAGTTCACCTCAATCACCTTGTCAAAATCTTCTTCGGTGATGCGCATTAGGAGGTTGTCTTTGGTAATACCGGCATTGTTGATAAGGATATCAATGCTTCCAAAATCTTTCACCACTTCCTCAGCCAGTTCTTGTGCTTGCTGATAGTTTGCAGCATCACTTTTATATGCTTTGGCTTTGACGCCTTCTCTTTTTAATTCGTTTTCAAGTGCAATGGCTGCCTCTTCAGAGGAGCTGTATGTAAATGCAACATGGGCACCATGTTTTGCAAAAACTTCTGCGATTCCTTTACCAATTCCACGGCTTCCACCGGTGATAATGGCTATTTTTCCTTCAAGTAATTTCATAGTTTAAGTTTCAATTAAATGTTGTCATCAAATATAAGCAATTGGATAAGGAAGTAACAAAAAAACCTTTTGAATTAAAGTGTAAAATCAAAATTGAAGTGTATCGGGATTTTGTCGGGTATCATACAAACGTAAAATTTCTATCCTACTTTCTGTTTCTTTATAAAAAATAGAATTATGCTTAGTTACCACGCACTTTCTTATTTGGAAATTTTTATTAATAAAAGGAAATTGTTTGGTGTTTTGCTGAATTAAAAAAATGCACCTGTCTACTTTTGATATAAAATCTGAGGCAACAGAAGCATTCCAATGGTTATTTAGATATTCCAATATATCAGCAAAATCATCATCAGCACGAGAAGACCATTTTACAGGTTTACTCATATTTCTGTTTGTATTTGTCAATAACTGATTGATGTTCAACTCCCTCTGAGATGTTCATTTCTTCAATAGCATCCAACAATCCTTGTTGCTGTGCTTTTGAAAGATCATCCCATTGATTTGCAGCAGGTTCTTTTTTCATAAGTTTAAGAACCAAGTCATATACTTGTTGCAATTTAGACTTTTCAAGGGTTTCAATTTGCCTTGATATTTTTAATTTTAATTCGCTCGTATCCATAACACTGAATTCTTTAATCAAATTTACAAAAAACTAATTTAATGAGACTGAAGTGATTTATGAATTTCAAGAGCAGTTAAGAAGATGTTGTTAGAGTTTTTAAGTCATATAAACATTTTTAAAGCTTAAAGTAACTGAACTATTAGTAAACCTTTACTTAAAATAATTCTCTTATAACTAGACTAATACCAATAATTATAAATCCAACACCAGCACCAAGCAGGTTTATTGATAAGCCACCGTGTTTCTCCTTTTTAACAAGTGATAGATAATATTTAATTAAAAATATACCTAAAGTAATCAATAAAACCCCTAAAATGACATCTATAATATCCATTGTTGATTTTTAATTGGAGTTATTTTTCGTTCAACTATGAGGCGATTGGGGTAAGCAAGTCCACCAAATCCATTTATTAACAAATTCAATTCAACCAAATTACTAAATAAATAATAATTCAACTAACCATAAAAACAAAAAAACCTCCTGAAATCAATCAGAAGGTTTTATTTTTAAATAATTAAAGTTGTTTTACTCTTTGAAGTTAAATAAATAATCAAGGTCTATTTCTTCAACTTGTCCCATTTTTTTCAAAGCATTAAAGTCAACGTCTTTTTTGTTACCAATGACCATTACTGTATAGTTACCGTCTTTGATGTTTTCATTAAAAAATGCTTTTAAATCTTCCATCGTCATGTTTTGGATGGTGTTGTACATTTCTTCCCTGATGTCATAATCGATGCCTTGTTTTTTGAGTCTTTCATAACTCCAGAAAATATTGGTTTTTGTGATGCGTTCTGCAGCGATTTGCTTTAGGGTCGCGTCTTTGGCGTTATTGAATTGCTCTTGTGCTTCGGGCATGTTGTTCATCAATTCCATCATGGCTTCAACAGCCTCTTCTATTTTGTTTGCCTGTGTTCCAATGTATGCCTGTACATAGTTTGGTTTTTCAACTTCAGCAGCATTTCGGTACACCGAATAAGCTGAATAAGCCAACGCTTTTGACTCCCTGATTTCCTGGAAGATGATGGAAGACAACCCGCTACCAAAATAAGTATTAAACAAACGAGAAGCTGCCAGTTTTTCAGGAGTAAATGTATCTCCTTTTGATAAGAACATCATCTCTGCCTGCACCATATCATAGTCAACAAAATACACTTTGTTTCCGGTCTCAATTTCAGTGTATTTTTTTGCTTCAGGATATGCTTTCAATTCTGAAGGTACATTGTGCTTTTCATTTAAGGCAGCAACTGCCCCATCCACATCTTTCCCGTAATAGAAAATCCGGTGCTTGTAATTTTTCAGATCCTTAATTACCTGTACAAGTGCATCTGGATTTAGAGCTCTTAGTTCTTCCAGGGTATAAATATCTCTTAACGGTGAGTCAGGTCCATATTGTCCATAATTCATCAAACCGTTGAACATAATCTGGCTTCGGTTTGCCTTGGCATCGTTGCGGTCTTTTTCAATTTTTTCAATGTATTTTCCATAGGCTTCCTCATCTGCTACTGCATTGTCCCAAACGTGCTGTAAAAGCTCAATTCCTTTGGGAAGGTTGTCTTTTAAGCCAGATAAAAACACATAAGATCTGTCTGAACCTGAGCTTACACCATAACGAATCCCTATCTTGTAAAATTCTTTTTTAAGGTCTTCAGGCGAATAGGTATCAGTTCCTAAATAAGTCAAATAACCTACTGCCAAATCAAGCATTTTATCATTGTCTTTTCCCATATCAAATATGAAATAAGTCTGCATGAGGTCGTTATTTTCGTTATTGATGTGTGATACCTCGATACCATTAGCAAGTGTTTTGGTCCCGATAGTTGCTTTATAGTCAATAAATAAGGGTTCGATTTCAGGTGATTCCAACGTTTCAAACTCTCCTAAAAAAGCAGACTTTTGATCCCTGTTCAATTGAACCGGTGTGATACCCGGGTTTTCAACTTTTACTGCATCGAGGCTTTCCCCTTGTCTCTTGTAAACTACTGCATAATTGTCCTTAAAGAAATCATTTGCAAAGGCAACTAGTTCGTCTTTGGTGATTTCGCTTAAGCTGTTTAAAAACTTTACTCTGTCATTCCAATCCTGAAACTGAGTAAAGGTTTTTACATAAGCATTTGCCAATGCCGAAGCATTTTCAAAACGACTCATTTCTGATAGTTTCAAATCGTTTATAGCTGCTTCCAGCAACCACTCGTCAAAATTTCCACTTTTGATGTTTTCTACTTCGTTTAAAAGCAAATCCTTGATTTCCTCCAATGACTGACCAGAACGGGAATATCCGGTTAAAGTATGCATTCCGTAATCATTAAAAAATGAAGTTCTCGAAAAAGCGCGTTGTACAATTTGTTTTTGATTGAGGTTTAAATCAATCAATCCGGCTGTCCCGTTGCTTAAAATCTGGTCAATCAAAGTAAGGTATCTTTCCTGCTCTGATCCAACTTCTTCAGTTCTGTAACCAATGGTTACCCGCTCTGCTTCCGGACCAAAAACTTCTCTTTCAATGGGTGAAGTTATAGGGGTTTCTGAAGGTCTCTCTGGGTGAGTTAATTCTTTGTTTTCAAACTTCCCAAAGTGATTGTTCACTTTTTGAATGGATTCTTCAAAATCGATGTCACCCACCAGGACAACTGCCATATTGTTTGGCACATAATAGTTGTCAAAATAGTTGTGTATGGCAACCATAGATGGGTTTTTCAGGTGTTCTGAAACACCAATCGTGGGTTGTTGACCATAGGGGTGATTTGGAAATAGTGCATCCATAAGAGCGTAATTTTCTTTTCTGAAATCATTATCCTGCGCTCTGTTGAATTCTTCATAAACTGCTTCCAGTTCTGTGTGAAACAATCTTAAAACAAGCTTGCTGAACCTTTCGCTTTCAAGCGTCAACCATTTGTCCAACTCATTGGAAGGAATCCTGTTTGTATAAACGGTTTCCTCGTGCCAGGTCCAGGCGTTTGTGCCTTGTGCCCCTAAAGAACTCACCATTTTATCATATTCATTGGCGATTGAAATTTTTGAAGCCTCCTGTGAAACACTGTCAATGGTTCTGTAAATCGCAATTTTTTTCTCGGGATCTTGTTCTGCTTTGTGTTGTTCATACAAATCAGCTATTTTATCGAGTAAAACTTTTTCAGCTTCCCAGTCCTGAGTTCCAATCTTATCAGTTCCCTTGAAAACCATATGCTCCAGATAGTGTGCAAGACCGGTATTGTCTGCAGGATCATAGACTGAACCGGCTCTCACAGCAATAAATGTTTGAATTTTTGGTTCGTCTGTATTTTTGCTCAAATACACTTTTAAGCCATTATCTAAAGTGTAAAGTCTTAACCCGGTAGGGTCATCTTTTATGGTTTCATAAGTAAAACCATTTGCGTCTGTGTGTTGTGAAATTTCCTCTGTAGGTTGTTTTTTACATCCCTGGAGGATTAGGACTGAAAAGGTAATGAGGAGAATGAAGTTTTTGTTCATGTTTTTTGTGGTTATTAATTAGTATAAAAAAATCCGTTAACTAAAGAAAGTCAACGGATTAATATTGTTTTTATTACTTGTTTTGAGTCATTAAGCTAAAACTTCAGCGACTTTTTTTCCAATTTCTGCGGGAGAGTCCACCACGTGAATGCCGTGTTCCCTCATGATTTTCTTTTTTGCTGCAGCGGTATCTTCGCTTCCTCCAACGATGGCCCCTGCGTGACCCATTGTTCTTCCTGCCGGAGCGGTTTCACCCGCGATAAAACCAACTACAGGTTTTTTGCTGCCGCTTTCTTTGTACCATTTTGCAGCATCGGCTTCCAATTGACCTCCAATTTCACCAATCATCACAACACAGGCTGTTTCTTCATCATTTATCAACATTTCCAGCGCTTCTTTTGTAGTAGTACCAATGATTGGGTCTCCACCAATTCCAATTGCTGTAGTAATTCCAAGGCCTTGTTTTACGACTTGGTCTGCTGCTTCATATGTCAAAGTGCCTGATTTTGAGACCAATCCAACGTTTCCTTTTTTGAAAACAAAACCGGGCATAATACCCACTTTTGCTTCTCCCGGGGTAATGACTCCGGGACAGTTGGGCCCAATAAGGGTGCAATTTCTATCTTTTATATAAGCGGCGGCTTTGATCATATCTGAAACCGGAATTCCTTCAGTAATTGTTATAATAACTTTAATTCCTGAATCTGCTGCTTCCATAATGGCATCTGCTGCAAAAGCGGGAGGAACAAAAATGATGGAAGTGTCTGCGCCAGTTTTCTTGACCGCTTCTGAAACCGTATTAAATACAGGTTTGTCCAGATGAGTTTGACCTCCTTTTCCTGGAGTTACACCGCCAACAACGTTGGTGCCATATTCTATCATTTGACTTGCGTGAAAGGTGCCTTCACTACCTGTAAAACCTTGAACTATTATTTTGGAATTTTTGTTTACTAAAACGCTCATTGAATTTTAATTTTATTGAATTTGACTGCAAAAATAAACTTTTATAACGAGTATAAAAATTATACTTTCACTCTGTGATAGGATTTTTGTGTATCGTCTTTTTCTGTAACCGGTTGACTAATTTGATAGCCTTTGTAGAGTTTGTTATCTTTAAGTTCCCAAATTGTAATAAAATGAGCAATACCCATTTCTTCATCTGGGTTTTCAACGGTTCTTATGTAGTATTTATACCTGATGGTTACAAAATTATCATCCTGAAGAATATGGCTCACTTCGATGCGCATATCTATATAAGAGCGGCTCACCTCCTGAAAAAAATCAGATAAATCATCAAAATTTAAAATTGATAAACCGTCTGTGGCACTATTCCATATCAATGTGACTTCTGGATGAACAAAAGTTTCAATCACAGCAGCATCATTTATAAAGTCTGAATTGTAAAATGCTTTTACAATATCTTTTGCCTGCGAGTTCATATTTTTCACTTTTTTAAATTTTTAATATCCTCTAGAATAGCAGGGATTAGCCTGATGGAGGCAATTTCTTTGTATTTTGATCGAAAGTCATCAGCAGGTGTACCAAAGTAGGACTTTCCTCCTTCTAATGATTTGCTAATACCTGATTGTGCTGATATAACAGCCTTTTTACCAATTGTTATGCCGCTAGTAACGCCTACTTGACCCCATAGGGTCACTTCATCTTCAATAATAACACAGCCGGCAATTCCTGTTTGGGATGCAATGAGGCATTTTTTTCCTATTACTGTATCGTGTCCCACGTGCACCTGGTTGTCAATTTTTGTTCCTTCGCCAATGGTTGTATCTCCTGTAACTCCTTTATCAATAGTGCAGGCTGCGCCAATGTCAACATGATTTTTAATTACTACACGACCACCACTTATCAATTTATCAAATCCTTCCGGCCGATTTTTGTAATAAAAAGCATCTGAACCCAAAATAGAACCCGCGTGAATAGTGACATGATCTCCAATTATTGTGTTGTCATAAATGGAGACATTAGAGTGGATCAAACAGTTTTTTCCGATTTTAACATTGTTTCCAATAAACACATTTGGCTGAACCACAGTCCCTTCGCCAATTTGTGCAGATGAGGAAATCGATTCTTTTGATGCAATAAAAGGGTTAAAGTGAATAGTAAGTTTATTAAAATCCCTGAAAGGATCATCTGAAATTAAAAGTGCTTTACCTTTAGGACATTCCACTTGCCTGTTAATTAAAACGATTGTAGCAGCTGAAATTAATGCTTTGTCATAATATTTGGGGTGATCAACAAAAACGATATCTCCCGCTTCAACCACGTGAATTTCATTCATCCCTAAAACAGGAAAATCAGCATCGCCCACATAATTACAATCGATAATTCTGGCAATTTGTTCAAGGGTCTGAGCAGGATTGAATTTCATTTAAGTTGCTATTTATTCTTTTACTCTTTCTTTGTATGTTCCTTTTTCAGTTTCTACTTTAATTTTATCACCTTCGTTGATAAATAACGGGACGTTTATGATTGCACCTGTTTCAACAGTGGCGGGTTTAGTAGCGTTTGTGGCAGTGTTTCCTTTAACACCTGGCTCTGTTGCTGTGACCTCAAGAATCACATTTGCGGGCATTTCAACTGAAAGAGGCATATTGTCTTCAGTATTAATCAATATAGTTACTACTTCGCCTTCTTTAAGTAAGCCAGGATTATCAAGAGCGGTTTCTTTTAATTGAATTTGTGAGAAGTCTTCTGTGTCCATAAAATGATAAAAATCTGCATCGTTGTATAAATACTGATATTTATTTGTGATGACTTTGACTTCATCTATTTTATGCCCTGCAGAAAAGGTGTTATCAACTACTTTTCCGTTAGTTACACTTTTTAATTTTGTTCTTACAAAGGCAGGGCCTTTACCTGGTTTTACGTGAAGAAACTCGATAACTTTATAGATGTCATGGTTGTATTTAATACAGAGCCCATTGCGAATATCTGATGTTGTTGCCATAATTTATATGCTAAATTGAATAATTAAATTAAATTAAATTGAACTTACGTAGCCTTTCATAATGCCTCGTTGTGAATTTTTTATAAACTGAAGTATTTCATCTCTTTCGGGAGTCGCTTCCATTTCTGCTTCTATAATTTCAGCAGCTTGCGAATTATTATAATTTTTTTGGTAAAGAATTCTGTAAATGTTTTGAATTTCTCTAATTTTTTCTGTGCTAAAGCCCCTCCTTCTTAATCCGATTGAATTAATACCCACATAGGATAAGGGTTCTCTACCAGCTTTTACATAAGGTGGTACATCTTTTCGCACCAGTGAGCCACCGGTAACAAAAGCGTGATTTCCAATCATGCAAAACTGTTGAATAGCAGCCATCCCGGCAAGTATCACGTGGTCTCCCACTGTTATGTGTCCTGCAAGTGTACTGTTATTTGAAAAGATACAGTTGTCTCCCACGATACAATCGTGAGCAATGTGGCAATATGCCATAATCCAGCAATTTTTTCCTACGACTGTTTTCATTCTGTCTACAGTACCTCTGTTTATAGTCACAAACTCGCGAATGGTGGTTCCATCGCCAATTTCGACTGTGGTATCTTCATCCTGAAATTTTAAATCCTGAGGAATTGCTGATATCACAGCTCCCGGAAAAATATTACAGTTTTTACCAATGCGCGCACCTTCCATGATAGTAACGTTTGAACCAATCCAGGTTCCTTCGCCAATGATGACATTGTTGTGAATTGTTGTGAAAGGCTCTATAACAACATTTTTTGCGATTTTTGCGCCCGGGTGGACATATGCTAAAGGTTGATTCATTATTGCTCTTTTGTTTTTACGATTTGTGCCATCAATTCGGCTTCTGTGACGAGTCTGTCATTGGCATATGCATTTCCTTGCATATGAACAATTCCTCGTCTTATGGGAGTAATAAGTTCTAATTTAAAAACTAAAGTATCTCCCGGTAAGACTTGCTGTTTAAACTTCACATTATTAATTTTCATAAAAAATGTGAGATAATTTTCAGGATCAGGTACTGTACTTAATGCTAGAATTCCTCCGGTTTGTGCCATAGCTTCAACGATTAAAACTCCGGGCATAACCGGGGCGCCGGGGAAATGACCCACAAAAAATGGTTCATTCATGGTGACATTTTTAATTCCTACAACATGAGAATCTGAAAGCTCTAAAATTTTATCGACTAAAAGAAAAGGAGGTCGATGGGGCAACATTTCCATAATTTGATTTACATCCATTAAAGGGGTTTGTGATAAATCATATTTTGGGATGTTATTGCGTTTTTCGATTTTTATTATTTTAGAAAGTTTTTTTGCAAATTGGGTATTTACTTGATGTCCGGGTTTATTTGCAATCACTTTTCCGCGAATTCTTGTTCCAATCAAAGCTAAATCCCCTATCACATCCAATAATTTATGTCGAGCTGCTTCATTGGGTTGATGTAATGTCAAATTATCTAAAATACCATTGGGTTTTACTGAAATAGAATCTTTTTTAAAAGCTACTTTTAATTTTTCCATAGTAGCCGGAGAGAGTTCTTTGTCAACATAAACAATGGCATTGTTAAGGTCACCACCTTTAATTAGGCCGTGCTCAAGAAGCATTTCGATTTCGTGCAAAAAACTGAATGTTCTTGCATTAGAAATTTCATCTTTAAAATCTGATAATTTTTTAAGAGTTGCATTTTGTGTTCCCAAAACCTTCGTTCCAAAATCAACCATTGTAGTTACCTGATAGTCTTCTGCAGGCATCACAATAATTTCACTTCCGGTTTCTTCATCAACATAAGAAATCACATCTTTAACAATATATTCTTCTCTGGGCGCTTCCTGTTCAGTAATTCCTGCTTTTTCAATGGCTTCTACAAAGTATTTTGATGAGCCATCCATAATGGGAGGTTCTGGCGCGTTGAGTTCAAGAATGCAATTATCAACTTCCATGCCCACAAGAGCCGCTAGTACATGTTCTGATGTATTTATTTTGACGCCTCTTTTTTCAAGATTTGTTCCTCTTTGGGTATTTACTACATAGTTTGCATCTGCTTCAATGACCGGATTTCCTTCCAGGTCTGTTCTAATAAATGCGTACCCATAATTGATGGGAGCAGGTTTTAAAGTAAGGGTCACTTCCTTACCTGTATGAAGTCCCACACCGGTGAGGGAGACTTCTTTTGCTAGTGTGCGCTGCCTTGCAATACAATTATTCATTACCGTTCTTTTTTTCAATAGTATTTAATCTGTCAATTATTTTAGGAAAATTTTTAAAATGCACATAACTTTTATTATAATCTCCATAATTTAAGGCTGGTGAGCCCTGAAGAGTTTCATTGTCTTTTACATTTCTTCCAATACCACTTTGCGCTTGAATTTTTACTCCATTGCCTATTACAAGATGACCTGCTATTCCAACTTGGCCACCAATCATACAGTTTTTGCCAATTTTAGTGGAGCCGGCAATTCCAGATTGAGCTGCTATTACAGTATTTTCACCTATTTCTACATTGTGGGCAATTTGAATTTGATTATCCAACTTTACTCCTCTTCTTATTATTGTAGATCCCAAAGTTGCACGATCTATGGTTGTTGCGGCACCAATATCAACAAAATCTTCAATAATCACATTCCCAGTTTGTGGTACTTTTTTATATTCACCATTTTCATTTGGTGTAAAGCCAAAACCATCAGCTCCCAAAACTACACTGCTGTGAATTACACAGTCATTTCCAATAGTAGTTTCTGAATATATTTTAGCTCCTGCAAAAACAATTACATTGTTTCCTATTGATACATTATCGCCAAGATAAACACCGGGGAAAATTTTAACATTATCACCAATGATTACATTTTCACCAATATATGTAAATGCACCCAAATATATGTTTTTACCCAGTTTTGCTGATGATGATAAAAAAACAGGTTCTTCTATTCCTGTTTTGTTAAGCTTTACCATATTGTAATATTCAAGAAGTTTTGAAAATGCTTTATATGGGTCCTTAACTCTTATTAGCGTTGTATTTAATTTTTCTTCAGGAGAAAAAGTTTTATCAACTATAGTAATGGAAGCCTCTGTTGAATAAATGTATGAAGTATATTTTGGATTTGATAAAAAGGTCAATGAACCAGACTCTCCCTCCTCTATTTTGGAAAGTTTAGAAACCTCAATTTCAGGATTTCCGTCTACTTCACCCTCAAGTATCGTTGCAATTTGTAATGCTGTAAATTTCATGTGTCTATAACAGTTATTTTAGTTGGTCACACCTGCGTTGTGCAAGCAGTATAAACATCCTTAGAAAGTCATTCCTTAATGGCAAATTTTAACTGGAAGGTTTCTTCAGGTTGACATAAATCATTACTGAGTAAGGTAAAATCGAAATTCAAATAGTTACAAATTCAAGACCTTATCGTTTATTCTGGCAAAAATAGGAAAAAAGGCTTAGAAACTTCCTAATCTTTACTTTTTGGATAACAGAAATAGTATTTTGTCACTAATTTTGTCAATGCTTTGTTATTGATTTGCTCACTTACATCAGTTATGTCAATGATTTTTCCTTTTTGAGTAACTAAGTTAATTTTTTCTTTTGAATCACTGTAAGCCAAATTTGTAATCTCTCCGGAAAAACAAAAATAGTTCACTTCATGATCTGACAATCCAAACTTTTTGATGAGTTTTTTCCTTTTACTCTCAATATATTCGCTAGAGTAGGGTTTATCCTTTATTTTAATTTTTAATAAATCCCTGTTCAAAAGTCTTGTTGATAAATTACTTAAGACAAAATCATTTGAGCTTTTCCATTGTTTTAAGGAAGCTATAATATCATAGTCATCCAATTCAGAAAAAAGTTTTAGGATTTTTTCATTAAAATCTGAACTTTTTACTTGGTACTTTAAAAAGTAAAGTAGTGCTTCACTGGCAGGTAAAGTATCTCCTGAAACCACTAGCTCTTTAGCTCTTTTTAAAATATTGACTAAAATTTGTTCAGCAACAATACTGGTTTTATGCAAATAAACCTGCCAATACATAAATCTTCGGGCAATAATAAACTTTTCAATAGAATAAACACCTTTTTCTTCAACAACAAGATGATTTTCTACAACATTGAGCATCGTAATTAAACGTTCTGAGTTGATGTTTCCTTCAGGAGTACCTGCATAAAAGCTATCTCGTTTTAAGTAATCAAGTCGATCCATATCAAGTTGACCTGAAATTAACTGACAAAGAAATTTTTTATCATATTCACCTTTGAAAATATCAATTGCCAGCGTTAATCTTCCGTTAAACTTTTTATTGAGTAAACCCATAAAATGCAGAGAAATTTCTTCATGAGAAACACCCTCAACAATACTATTTTCCATTGCATGAGAAAAAGGACCGTGACCAATATCATGCAATAATATTGCTATATAAAGAGCTTCTTCTTCTTCTTCAGATATGCGTACTCCTTTAAACTTTAATACTTGGACTGCTTTTTGCATTAAAAACATGCATCCAAGCGCATGGTGAAAACGAGTGTGGTTTGCACCCGGATATACCAGATAAGAAAGTCCCATTTGACTGATGCGTCTGAGTCTCTGAAAAAAAGGGTCTTCGACTAATTTAAAAACAATAGTATCTGGTATGGTAATAAAACCGTAAATTGGGTCGTTAAGTATGTGAAGCTTTTTCAGGCTGTTCAATTGAGCTGTTTTTTTTTAAAGGCTCACAAATATAAGGATTATAAACAAGTAAAATAATACGACAAGCATAATGAATAAGATTAATATTCTCTGGGTTGATGATGAAATTGATTTATTAAAACCACACATTCTTTTTCTAGAAGCCAGAAATTATATCGTTACTAAAGCTCGTAGTGGAACCGAAGCATTAGAAGAAATTGAAAGTAAAAACTTTGACATTGTATTTCTTGATGAAAATATGCCCGGACTAACTGGGATTGAAACACTTCAAGAAATTAAAGAAAAAAAAGCGAACCTCCCTGTAGTAATGATTACTAAAAGTGAGGAAGAATATATTATGGAAGAAGCTATTGGTTCAAAAATAGCAGATTACCTGATAAAACCTGTTAACCCAAATCAAATATTATTAAGTCTCAAAAAAAACCTGGATCACTCCAGGTTACTTACCCAAAAAACAACTTCAAATTATCAGCAAGAGTTCAGAAAAATAGCAATGGACCTCTCCTCTGTTAATTCTTATGAAGCATGGATAGAATTGTATCAAAAATTACTTTATTGGGAACTGCGGCTTGAAGAAATAGAAGACTCTGGAATGTTTGAAATTTTAGAATCTCAAAAATCTGAAGCCAATACACAGTTTTGTAAATTTATAGATAAAAATTATCCAAAGTGGTTTGATAAAAATTCAGATGCCCCAGTAATGTCACATACACTTTTTAGGGAGAAAATTCTTCCTCAAGTTACAAAAGGACAACCCACCCTACTTGTTGTTATTGATAATTTGCGTTATGATCAATGGAAGACTTTTGAACCCATACTTTCAGGCATTTATAAAAAAGAAGAAGAATCTGCATTTTTCAGTATCTTACCCACTGCTACTCAATATTCCCGTAATGCAATATTTTCTGGATTAATGCCAGATGATATGAGTAAGTTACATCCTAACTTGTGGCTGAATGATACAGACGACGGAGGAAAAAATATGTTTGAGAAAGAGTTTCTTGATGCTCAATTAAAGAGGCTTGGTCAAAATATAAATTATGACTATTTTAAAATTTCAAGTTTAAAACAAGGTAGAAAGTTAGTCGAAAACTTTAAAACCCAAAAGGAAAAAGATCTCACCGTTGTTGTCTATAATTTTGTTGACATGATTTCACATGCTAAAACTGAGATGGATGTTATTAAAGAACTCGCATCCACTGACAAATCCTATCGGTCATTAACTCAAAGCTGGTTTAAAAATTCACCATTGCTTGAAATGATTCAACAAGCTGCGCAACTTGGATTTAAACTTATTATCACAACAGACCACGGTACAATAAATGTAAAAAATCCTTCAAAAGTAATCGGTGATAAGAATACGAGTTTAAATTTAAGGTACAAAACCGGAAAGAGTTTGACCTATGAAGACAAGGATGTACTAGCAGCCAAGGATCCAAAAAGTATTCATCTGCCAAGCATAAATATGAGTAGTTCATTCATTTTTGCAAAAGGTGATTTGTTTTTTGCCTATCCTAACAATTACAATCATTATGTTAGCTATTACAGGAATACATACCAACATGGGGGGGTATCGTTAGAAGAAATGATTATTCCTTTTGCGGTATTAATGCCGAGGTAATGATTTTTTCACTATATTTGAACTCGTAACCCCAAAGTTATGACTTATACCTACAACATATCAAGCTTGCCTCAAGCTGCAAATGCTGTGCTTACCAATGTTTCTGGGAAGACACTCTTATTTTATGGAACAATGGGCGTAGGCAAGACAACACTAATCAAAGAAATAGCGAAACAACTAGGATATCACGGTTTGGTGAGTAGTCCCACCTTTTCTTTAGTTAATGAATACAATTTAGAAGAAGACCTTATATACCACTTTGACTTTTACAGAGTAGAAGATGAAAAAGAGGTGCTTGATATAGGGGTTGAAGAATACTTATATGACACTCATTGGAATTTAATTGAGTGGCCGGAAAAAATTTCAAAACTATTACCAAAGTATAAAAATGAAATTTTTTTGACCCAAAATAATGACGGAACACGAACCTTAAAAATAATTGCCGGTGAAGAAGTAACAAGTTAATAACATACCCGCTTTTGAGATAAGCACTGCGTTTATCAACACTCCTTTTTTAGTAAAGACCCCAAATCGACATTAAAATAAGCCTAGGCTTTTTTTGTCAAAAAATAACTTACTAAGATACGGAAATAGTTTTTAAAATACTTTAGTTTTTTTTATATAGGTTTGTACTATTAACCTCACAAAAACTAATATTATGAAAATGTCAAAAGCAATGTTATTTGTTGCTCTCTTTTTTACAGGATTATTTGTATCTTGTACACCGGAAAGTATAGATTCTAATGAACAACAAATCGACGTATCAAACGTACAACTCCCAAGACAGGGATAAAAAAAAGTTTACTATTGGTAGTGGTATAGTAATTCTACTAATAACCATTTCACCATATCTTTTTTATTTATACGAAAGTTTCCCAGCAGATTCAAATGTCTGGGAAACTTATTTTTTTGAGGTAACTACCAACTATCAATCTTATCAACACTTTATGTGGTTTTTAACCAGTAAAGTAATCCCCCTTTATTTGTTATTTATTTGGTTTTTCACTTGTAAACACTGGTGGCATTGGATTATTCTAATCCCTATCACTATGTATTTGTTTCAAACTTGGGGAATTATAAATCAGAGTTTGAATTTGGATGAAGTTGAATTGCTATACATGATTCCTGTCATGTTGGTTATAGTACCTGCTGTTTATTTAATCAGAGCTAAAGTCTTTAACAGAATGCGCGGTGATAATTTAAGGGATTTTGAAGAAGACCTTAAAAAGAAACGCACCCTTTGGGAAGAGTTTAAAGAGTTATTCCACTAAAATCTCAACCAGTTTTGACACTTGCACCATATGCTTTAAAGTTGTAAATTAGTTACTCTTTAATAACACCCCTTTAATGGCAAAGTCAATCACTCCATTTACTGCATCACAATTAATACCAAAAGAGGAAACTTTGGAAATTCAAAAAACCAAAGGCGATCTTTTTATTGGCATACCTAAAGAAATTTATTTTCAGGAAAAAAGAATCTGTCTTACTCCAGATGCTGTTTCGGGTTTAGTTGCTCAAGGCCATAAAATTCTCATTGAAAAAGGTGCCGGTGAAGAAGCCAGCTTTAGTGATAAAGCTTACGCAGATGCCGGTGCTATCTTAACTCAAGATACAAAAAAAATATTTTCCTGCCCTATTATTCTCAAAGTAGAACCCCCTACTCTCGAAGAAATTGAGATGATTAACCCAAAAGCGGTATTAATATCAGCTTTGCAAATTAAAACCAGAGAAAAAGTTTTTTTTGAAGCGCTATCCAAAAAGAAAATCACAGCTCTGGCCTTTGAATTTCTTCAAGATGAGAATGGTGTTTTTCCAGTTGTTAGAGCTTTAAGTGAACTTGCAGGAACGGCATCGGTTCTAATTGCAGCAGAGTTAATGGCAAATGCTAAAGAAGGAAACGGTTTGATGTTTGGAAACATCAGTGGAGTGCCGCCTGTTGAAGTTCTTATTATTGGAGCCGGCACTGTAGGTGAATTTGCAGCTCGTTCTTCTTTAGGCCTGGGAGCCAGTATTAAAGTTTTTGACAATTCAATTACAAAATTACGATGTTTACAAACAAACATAGGGAGTCCACTTTATACATCGACCTTACAACCTAAAAATCTTTTAAAAGCGCTTAAACGCTGTGATGTTGCTATTGGTGCTTTAAGAGGAAAAAACAGATCACCGGTTATAGTTTCTAAGACGATGGTAGAAAATATGAAAAAAGGAGCTGTAATTATAGATGTGAGCATTGATATGGGTGGCTGTTTTGAAACATCAGAAACGACTTCACATGACAATCCAATTGTAATAAAAAACGGTGTGATTCATTATGGTGTCCCCAATATCCCGGCTCGTTATCCAAA
>CAXBNF010000006.1:0-115719 GCA_963977065.1 uncultured Flavobacteriaceae bacterium
TGGCGCTCATGGGAGGTGCAGTAACCGGAGCTGCGACTAGGGGCATTGCAATAGGTAATAGTTCTAGTAGCGAGGCAAACGATGCTTTTGCCATCGGTCGCGCAACACAGGCATCGGGCGCCAATTCGATGGCCCTTGGCGAAAATGCTTTGGCAACGGGCATAAGTTCAACTTCCTTCACTAATGGAATAGCATCAGGAAACTTTTCACTTGCAGGACTATTTGGCACTGCAAGCGGGACCAATTCAATAGCCTTAAACGGTTCGGCAAGTGGAGCCGGAGCAGTGAGCATTTCGGGTACCGCAGCAGGTGAAAACTCCATGGCGCTCATGGGAGGTGCAGTAACCGGAGCTGCGACTAGGGGCATTGCAATAGGGAACAGCGCAAGCAGCGAGGCAAACGATGCTGTTGCCATCGGTCAAGGAACACAGGCGTTGGGTACTAATGCAATTGCAATAGGAAATAATATTACAGCATATTCCTATGGCGAAACTGTTTTAGGTTATCATCAGGAAACATATATTCCAATCAGTACAAATTCAAACAGTGCAAATGACAGGTTGTTTGTTATTGGAAATGGAGATGTAACATTGGGCCTTCCCAGCGAAAATAACGCCTTCACCATACTAAAAAACGGAAGAACCGGTATTATGAGAATTCCAACAACCAACATTCTTGAAGTAGGAGGCCAAGCTTCCAAGAATTCTGCTGGAGACTGGGTCGCTAATAGTGATTCTCGATTAAAGAAGAATATTGAAACCTTTAAAGAACAAGAAGCTTTAAATAAACTGCTACAGATGCGTGGTGTAACTTACGAATGGAACGACAAACAAACAGGAAGCCAACGTCCTGAAGGAATTCAATACGGATTTATCGCACAAGAGATAAAGGAAGTATTTCCTGAAAATGTTGAATTAGATAACTTAGGTTATTATCAAACAGCTTATGGCACTTACGATGCAATGTATGTACAAGCTATAAAAGCGTTGAACAACAAACTTGAATCACTTGAAGCAGAAAATGAGACTTTAAAAAATGAAATTCAAAAAATATACAGCCTTTTAAATCAGGGTAGTTCAAATGAAAAGGAAATGGTTACCCGTGAGTAACACTTACTGCTTTCGCAACCAAAAACCCACCCGTCCAGCAATTCTGAAAATTAAAGCCGCCGGTGATGGCGTCGATGTTGAGTACTTCGCCTGCCAGATAAAGGTTTTTATGAAGTTTGCTTTCAAAGGTTTTAAAGTTGATTTCTTTTAATTCCACACCGCCGGCTGTAACAAATTCTTCTTTGAAGGTGCTTTTACCATCGACTTCAAATTGGCTTTGGGTGAGTTGGTTGGCGAGGTTTTGCAATTGATTTTTATTAATTTCAGCCCATTTAGTTTCGATACCGATTCCAACGGCACTGACAAGACTTTGCCAAAGGCGTTTTGGCAATTCAAAATGTGGGTGTTTTGCGACTAGCTGTTTGGCGTTGTCATTTTTGATTTCCTTTAAATGCTCTAAAGTTTCGTCAAAACTCAGGTACTCAAGCCAATTGACCTGAAGTGTGAATTTATAATCCAGTTGATTTAATTCGCGAGCTCCCCAGGCCGAAAGTTTTAAAATCGCCGGTCCGCTCAACCCCCAGTGGGTAATGAGTAACGGTCCTTCACTCTCCAGTCCCCCTCCGGCTCCCCGCCAAATGGCGGGGGAGGGTTTTATTTTTAAAGTGGCATTCGTTGATACCCCGGGCAAGTCAGCGATGCGGTTGTCTTTGATATTGAATGTAAACAATGATGGCACCGGTGGAACGATGGTGTGTCCCAATCCTTTTAGTAAGTTCCATATTTTTGGATTGCTACCGGTAGCGATAACGAGGTGTTTGGCTTGAAAAGAGCCTTGTGTTGTTTCAACCATCCAAGAGGCATTTTCATTAACAACTTCTTGAACAGAATGATTCAGCAGTACCTCAATACCTAAGCGTTCCACTTCCGATAGAAAACAATCAATAATCGTTTGCGAGTTATCACTCTCGGGAAACATCCTGCCGTCTTCTTCAATCTTTAGTGCAACGCCACGCTTTTCAAACCAATCGATGGTATCGCCGGTCATAAAGTTATGAAATGGTCCCAGCAGTTCTTTTTCTCCTCTGGGGTATTTTTTAGAAAGCTCTTTGGGAATAAACTCGGCGTGGGTGACATTGCAACGTCCCCCACCTGAGATACGCACTTTGGTCAGCACCTCCTTGCCGCGTTCCAGAATGGCGATTTTGGCTTGTGGTTTTTGCTCAGCCGCGTTGATGGCGGTAAAGAAACCGGCGGCTCCTCCACCTATGATGAGTATGTCAAAGTTTCTGCTCATTTATTCCTGTGCAAATTGTTCACACAATTGCAACGTACTTTTGACATCTTCCAGCGTTGTCCTAGGGTTAATGAGGCACATCCGCAACACCACTTGTTTGTTTAAAATGGTAGTAACCAAAAGCGCTTCCCGGGAAGTCACCACTTTTTCTGATATTTTCTGATTGATTGCATCGAGTTGTTTGTCAGTTAATTTTCCGCTGATGGGATGGAACCTAAAATTGATAATCGCCAATGTTGCCGGTGAAACCACTTCCCAGGTATTGCTTTTTCGCAGGTAGTCTTCCGTTTGTTCGGCCAGTTTGATGTTGTAAGTGATGGCTTTTCGAAACGCTTTCAACCCAAAGGTTTTAATGGACATATAGAACTTCAAAGCTCTAAAACGACGTGTTAACTCAATGCCGTGGTCATAAAAATTGATTTCAGACTCGTTGCCTTCAATATCGCGCAGGTACTCCGGTTTTTCAGTAAAGGTGCCTTTCAGCCATTTGTGGTTTCTCACTAAAAGACAACCAATTTCATAGGGCTGAAAAAACCACTTGTGAGGATCGACAGTAATGGAATCTGCTTTTTCGATTCCGGAGAGCAATTGTTTTCCGTTTTTTGCCAAGATGGCACCACCACCATAAGCGGCATCAATGTGAAACCAGATTTTTTCTTTTTTACAAATGCCTGCAAGTTCGTTGAGCGGATCTACCGTTCCGGTATTGGTGGTTCCGGCGGAAGCAATAAAACAAAAAGGTTGCCACCCCTCAAGTTTGTCTTTCGCAATAGCGTTTTTTAATTTGTTGATGCCTATTTTAAATTCGCCGTCTGTAGGGATAATCCTGATTTGTTCTTTTCGAAAGCCCAGAACACGAATGGCTTTGATATTAGAAGAATGTGCCTGGTCTGAAAGGTATATCACCGCTTTTGAAAAATCGTCACCACATTTTACTTTTCGGGCAGTGGCAATGGCTGTCAGATTTGCCATAGAACCCCCACTGGTGAAAATGCCGCCACCTCTTTTTACTGGAAATCCATAAATTTTAAGGAGCCAGTTCATGGTTACAATTTCCATTTCGGCAGCAGCGGGCGAAGCGGCCCATCCTCCTGAAAAAATATTAAATCCACTGGCCAGGGCATCGCCCATTGCACTTATAAAGTTGCTGGGGCCGGGTACAAAAGAGTAAGATTTGGGATGACTCACCACATTGCTTTGGGTCATTACCTTTTGAAGAACAAAATCTAAAACTAGGCGGGCATCAGTTGGTTTTTCGGGGACATCTTCTAAAAATAAACTGTCCATTTCTTTTCTGGAAGCGGTTGCCACCGGATACTTTTGGTTTTGGGTGTCAAAATGTTCCACGATGGAACTGACTACAGCATGGCCATAGTCCTGCATTTCTTCTTTGGTAAGTTCTAATTTTTCTGTTTTGGTTAAAATCACCGCTTCATTTTTTTAGGAGATGCAAAGTTAAGGCATTCAGTTGGGGATGAAAATGATTTTAGACATAAAAAAATCCGGAAGCAAAACTCCCGGATTTGAAATATTTTTTGATGTATGTGGTTATTTTACCACAATTTTTTTAACCATCTGATTCCTTTCGCCGTCAAAGGCGATAAAATAAACACCTGTATTAAGGTTTAGATTGATTGTATTGGTTCCAACCACTACTTTCTGTGTAAAAAGTTCCTGACCTGAAATACTATAAAAAGTCACTGTTTCAAAATTGTTTGTGTTTTGGAACGTGAGTTTGTTGTTTGCTGGGTTCGGATACACAGAAAAAGCCGCCAATGCAGGATCTTCAGTACGTAACACTTCACAGAAAACCGGATCAAAAATCACTTCGCCAAGCGTTGGGTCATCTTCAACATGAAAAATAACATCTTCGGCTTCAGCCAAAGTACCTTCGCCATTTTCTACCCAACAGTTGTTTTTTGCGGTAATAGTAGTGGGTCCGTTGTTGTAAATTGCAAAGATTTCGCCATTGTTGCCATTTTCAGCAAACACATTCAACCCGGGATTGTCTTCATCATCACCAAAGTTTGCATCAACCGGGCCCTGAATCGTCACGCCCCATAGGTTTCTTCTCATTTGATTTCCGGTAACATCAGCAGTCAAGTCTCCTGTTGGTGCATTGAAATTGATCCCGCTACCTCCCAGGTTTGGGTTGCCTTGTGTATCGTTATCCTCAATGATATTATCCTTAATGAGCGCATAGGAATTTGGACCTACAATGGTCATTCCATAACGGTTGTCTTTGATTGTGTTTCCTTCGATAATAACACGCAAAGCACCTCCCACAAGATTGGCAACAGCAATTCCTCCGGCCTGATCCAAGTCCCTGTCTCCCAAAATAGTATTGTTGCGAATTTTCAAAGTATCATTCAAACGGGTGGCTCCCATATTGATTTGTGGACGGTTGTTATTTGTCTGATTGTTTCCTTCAATTAAATTGTTTTCGATAATAGCAGAAACACTTTGATTTGCACCCGAACTAATCGCCGGATTGGCATTAAACAAAAAGTCATTATTTGTAATGACAGGAATACCACGAGATAATGTGACCGTTGCGCCGGTTGCTACTCCGGAAACGTTATTTAAAAGCACACAATTGTTAAGGACAAAACTTTCAGTCAATACTTGAAGTCCACCACCAAATTGTATGGTTGCGTTTTGAATGTCAATAGTAGAAAATTCTTCAAACCGAAAACCATCATAAGGAGCCGCTTCATTCACAGCTGTAATGATAACAGCATCTGCTTCCACTAAAAAAGAACCAAGCCCAAGCACAGTTATCCGCACTCCGGCTTCAATTTCAAGTGTAAGGTCTGTGTTTATTCTGAGAATATCATCAGCCGCTATGGTCAAATCTTCCAATAAGGTATAAGTTGTCCCAGAGACCGTAACCGTTCCGGGACTCGCCGATGCAATATCATCCAGAATCCAGTCAACACCTGTGCCGGGTGTAGTGTACTGTGCTAGGGCGATTGAAAAACAAAAAAGTAGGGATAAAGTTGTAAAAAATTTCATGATTTAAAGTAATTATTTGGTTTGGGTCAAAGGTAAAGAAATCTTAAAAAGTCAAAAGTGTTTTAATAGTTTTAACTTTCACACATTAACTGTATTTTTGCCGAATTAAATCCGAAGGTGATCATGAAATACCATTTCAACGACATAGAAGCCAAATGGCGCAAATACTGGGAAGAAAACCAAACCTTTAAAGCCGAAAACCAAAGCGACAAGCCAAAATACTACGTTTTGGACATGTTCCCTTATCCTTCGGGAGCGGGACTTCACGTGGGACATCCGCTGGGCTATATTGCCAGTGACATTTATGCGCGTTACAAACGCCACAAAGGATTTAATGTGTTGCACCCCATGGGCTATGACTCTTTTGGCCTTCCGGCGGAACAGTATGCCATTCAAACCGGACAGCATCCTGCGATCACTACCGAAACAAATATCAATCGTTACAGAGAGCAGCTGGACCGCATTGGTTTTTCTTTTGACTGGAGCCGTGAAGTGCGCACCTCCAACCCTGATTATTACAAATGGACACAGTGGATTTTCACTGAATTGTTCCACTCCTGGTACAACAAAGACACTGACAAAGCTGAACCCATAGAAACCCTCATCACCCGTTTTACCAATGAAGGAAACGAATTGGTAAACGCGGTTTGTGATGATGATATCGTTCCCTTTACTGCTGAAATGTGGAATGCTTATGACGAAGAGCAACAACAAAAAATTCTGTTACAATACCGCCTCACCTACCTCGCCGAAACCGAAGTCAACTGGTGTCCCGCTTTGGGAACCGTTTTGGCCAACGACGAAATCGTAAACGGTGTTTCCGAACGCGGCGGGCATCCCGTTGTGCGAAAAAAAATGAAACAATGGAGCATGCGCATCACCGCCTATGCACAACGCCTGCTCGACGGACTCAACCAGATTGACTGGCCGCAACCGTTGAAGGATTCGCAGACGAATTGGATTGGGAGGTCCGTTGGTGCGGCCGTTTCGTTTAAAGTCCTCCCCCTAGCCCCCTCCCAAGGAGGGGGAACTGCCGGCTACTTAACTGGAAAGCACAGTAAAATTTCTATGCTTTTAGATAAGGCACAAGAAATGCGTAAAAGTCCTACAAAAGCAGAAGAAACTTTGTGGCAGGAAATAAGAAATAAAAAGCTGGGGGATAAATTTAGAAGGCAGCAACCCATTGATACTTTCATAGTAGATTTTGTTTGTCTTGAAAAAATGCTAATTATTGAAATTGATGGAGAAATTCACAAAAATCAAAAAGATGTAGACGAATCGAGACAGCTTTTGCTGGAAGTAAAAAAAGGATACAAAGTCATTCGGTTTTCTAATGATGAGGTTTTAAATAAAATTGAAAATGTTCTTGAAAAAATAAAAACAGAACTTAACAATAGACCTTCATTTAAAGACAAATCCAGCTCCCCTCTCCTTGGGAGAGGGGCCGGGGGTGAGGACTCTGAAGGGTCGGAGATGAAGATTGATGTATTTACTACACGCCCCGACACCATCTTCGGAGTGTCGTTTATGACACTGGCACCTGAGCATGAATTGGTTGAAAAAATCACCACTCCGGAGCAAAAAGAAGCGGTGGAAGCCTATATCGAGCAGACGGCAAAGCGCAGTGAACGTGAGCGAATGGCTGATGTAAAGACCATTTCGGGTGTGTTTACCGGGGCGTATGCCGAGCATCCGTTTTCAAAAGAACCCATTCCTATCTGGATTGGCGATTATGTGTTGGCGAGTTACGGAACGGGAGCTGTAATGGCAGTGCCTTGTGGCGATGAGCGTGATTATGCTTTCGCAAAACATTTTAATATCCCTATTCCTAACATCTTTGATCAGGACATTTCTGAAAATGCCTTTACCGAAAAAGAAGGCTTTAAAATAGTCAATTCTGATTTCCTAAACGGCCTTGGCTATAAAGAAGCCAATGAAAAAGCCATAGAAGAACTCGAAAAAATCGGGCAAGGCACCGGAAAAATAAATTACCGATTGCGCGATGCGGTGTTTAGCCGCCAGCGATACTGGGGTGAGCCATTTCCCGTATATTACGTGAATGGAATCCCAAAAACCATCGACCACGAGCATCTGCCCATCCAATTGCCCGAAGTGGAAAAATACCTCCCCACCGAAGACGGCCAACCACCTTTAGGCCGTGCTGATATGTGGGCTTGGGATGCAGAAAAGTGTGTTGTTGTAAGCAATGAACTGATTGATCATAAAACGGTATTTCCTTTAGAGCTCAACACCATGCCCGGTTGGGCCGGCAGCAGTTGGTACTTGTTCCGGTATATGGATGCGCAAAACAACGACGAATTTGCAAGCCTGGAAGCCTTGGACTACTGGGAAAATGTCGATTTATACATCGGCGGTAGCGAGCACGCCACCGGTCACTTATTATATTCTCGTTTCTGGACCAAGTTTTTGTATGACCGCGAATTTTTAAAGGTGGACGAGCCGTTTAAAAAGTTGATCAATCAGGGGATGATTTTGGGGGAGAGTGCGTTTGTTTTTAGATTAAATTCAAACCAGACTAAAAACCCAATTTTTTTCAGTAAAAACTTCGTAGAAAAAGTTATTTCAGAAAAAAAACCATTTACTGAATATAAAGAATACAAAAAGATAGAGAATATTTTAATTCAAGAAAATAAAACCCAAAAAGGTTTTTTCTGGTTTGGAATAGATTATGAAACTACATGGAAAAACTTTACCCCTTTACATTCATTTGTAACATTTGTTAATCTTTCAAATGAACTTGATATAGAAGCTTTCAAGAACTGGTTGCCTGAATATAAGGAAGCTCATTTTATAACTGAAGTTGACGGAACATTTAAGGTTGGCCGCGATGTCGAAAAAATGTCCAAATCCAAGTACAACGTAGTCAACCCTGACGACATTTGCGACCAGTATGGCGCCGACACCTTGCGTATGTATGAAATGTTCCTGGGTCCGCTGGAGCAAGCCAAACCATGGAATATGGCCGGCATCACCGGTGTGCATAGTTTTTTAAAGAAATTCTGGAAGCTCTATCACACTTCCCCCGGCTTCGACTCCGCTCAGCCACCGGGGGAGGATTTTTATGTTAGTGAAGACCAAGCTTCCAAAGACAGTTTAAAAACCCTGCATAAAACTATTAAAAAGGTGGAAGAAGACATTGAGAACTTTAGCTTTAATACTTCGGTTTCTACGTTTATGATTGCGGTAAATGAATTGACTGCTCAAAAATGCAGTTCGCGCGAAGTGCTGGAGCCATTGACGATTTTGATTTCGCCTTATGCACCGCACATTGCGGAAGAATTGTGGAACAAACTCGGTCATACAGAAAGCATTTCCACAGCGCCATTCCCAAAATTTGATGCCTCCCATTTGATAGAAAGCACTAAGGAGTATCCCATTTCGTTTAACGGAAAAATGCGTTTTACGCTGGAAATGCCATTGGATTTATCAAAAGAAGACATTGAAAAAACGGTAATGGCCAACGAAAAAACACTGCAATACCTGGAAGGACGCACTCCCAAAAAGGTGATTGTCGTTCCCGGAAAGATTGTGAATATTGTAGGGTAAGACGAAATGACAGCCAAAAAAATCGGCAAGATTTTTGGTATATATCAAGCAATTAAAATTAAAAAAAGAACAAAACAATGATAGGATATTATGTTTTAGCCGCGCTCATTTTTGGAGTGAGTTTCTATGTGAGCAATCGCTTAAAAAGCAAGTTTAAAAAGTACTCAAAAGTCCATTTGCAAAATGGAATGAGTGGTAAAGAAATAGCAGAAAAAATGCTGGCAGATCACGGCATTCGTGATGTACAGGTTATTTCCACACCGGGAATGCTGACAGACCATTACAACCCGATGAAAAAAACCGTTAACCTGAGTGAAGGCGTTTATATGCAACGCAATGCCGCCGCCGCGGCAGTTGCAGCTCACGAAGTGGGACACGCCGTGCAACACGCTCAGGCGTATTCGTGGCTGGATATGCGTTCCAAACTGGTACCCGTGGTAAGCGTGGCATCTCAATACTCACAATGGGTGATTTTGGGTGGTCTGGTTTTAGCTGCAGGAACTGCTTTTGGAAACACACTTCTACTGGTAGGTATCATTATGTATGGTATGGGAACCCTGTTCAGTTTTATTACCCTTCCTGTGGAATATGACGCGAGCAATCGTGCACTGGCCTGGATGACCAACAAAAATATGTTGACGCCACAAGAGCACGCAGGAGCCAAAGACTCCTTAAAATGGGCGGCACGCACTTATGTGGTCGCTGCGGTGGGTTCACTGGCAACCTTGCTTTACTTTATTATGATTTATCTCGGAAGGGACTAAACATAAAAAATCACAAATGATAAGCACCAAACCAGCCTGCCGGCAAAGGCAGGACCCAAAAGGGTTTTGGTGCTTTTTTATTTTATAAATGCTGTGATTTCTTCAGCTAAAAGTGTGATGGGAGCTTTCTCAATGGGATGCTGAACATCAGGTAAAATGAGGAGTGTTGCATTGGGCAACCATTCTGAAACCTGCTTGGTTTCAAGAATGCTCACCATTTTGTCCTCATCACCAATGGCGAGTTTTACGGGTGTTTTGATTTTATGAAAATCATCCTTTTCTAAGGGTTGTTTAGTGCCCAAATCTAGCATCATTTGAGAGGTTTTCTCCAGTAGCATTTCCCAGGATTGTGGGTGGTGCCTATTCTGTAAAGCTTTCGCGAAAGCGGGAATCTTCTCCTTAATGATTTCAGGGTTGAGCATTTTGGTTTCCTTTTGGGAAATCTCAGGTGACCAGTCAAATTTGGTAGCCAGCGTAAAAATACTTTCCACCTTTTCAGGATATATTGAAGCGAGGTACAGGGCCACATAACCGCCCATACTATACCCAAAAAAAGAAACCTTCTCAAGCTGGTTTTCCTGAAGGTAGTTTAAAATTTCATCGGCAAATTTTTCAATGGAAAATGTGCCGTAAAAGGGTTGACCCCCGTGCCCGCTGAAATTGATGTTATGAACCTCGAACTGCCCTTTCAAATACTCAGAAAGGGGTTCGAGCTGGTCTTTAGCACCTATGGCACCGTGAAGTAAAAGCAGTGTTTTCAAATGTTAAATTTATTCGTACACATTATCAGGGTTATACCCCAGATAATCCATTTCATATTCTTTAAAGATGATTCCGTGGTCTTCCAGTTCTTTCAAGATGGGTTCATATACTTCTTTTGTGATGGGAAGTTGCACGCCGGGTGTGGATATTTCTCCATTCAGAATTTTGAGTGTGGCAATGGCAACGGGTAATCCTACGGTTTTTGCCATAGCTGTAAAGATTTGGTCGTCACCTTTTATTACCATATGGGAATCGATTTGATGTTTATCTCCATTGAGTTCATAACCAAATTTGTGGTACATCACGATCATATCTTTGTCATCGGGCTCGAGCATCCATTTATCCATCAGGATTTTTTGAAGACCTTCTGCAGGAGTGGCATTTTTGAGGCCTAATTTTTTCTTGGGATTAAAAATATCCAGTTCGACCAGTTTATCCCACATCACATCATCGTGATCGATGTTGAGGTTATGGCGCATTTTGAGTTCAACTGAATCTGTTGGAGAATAAGGCAAAAACAAGTTTACAAAATCGCGATAACTCATGTCCTCAGTATCCTGAAGGCGATAAGAGTCATCGGTCATTCCCAATTGCACAAACATATTCCAGGCTTTACTGAAGCCTACTTTTCTAATGGTACCACGGTATAACGTGAGAATGTCTTCCAGACCATACACTTCCCGATATTTTAATGAGTTTCTGTTAGCATAGCCTTCAAAACGGCCATAGCCGTTGATGTCAAGAAATTCGGTTCTTCTAAAGAGTCTGTGGTAAGGAATGTATTTGTATTTTCCTTCCTGAATAAATTCGGCTGCACCACCCTGTCCTGCTAAAACGACATTGCGCGGGTTCCAGGTAAATTTGTAATTCCAAAGATTGGTATCACTTTCAGGCGCAACGAGACCACCGGTAAAGGATTCAAAAAGGAGCATTTTCCCTCCTTTTTCGCGAATGCGGTCTATGACTTGCATGGCACTCATATGGTCGATTCCCGGATCTACACCAATTTCGTTCATAAAGACAAGACCCTTTGATTTCACACGGCTATCAAGGCTCATCATTTCATCGCTGATGTATGAGGCCGTGACCATGTTTTTACCAAATTCCAGACAGTCTTTAGCGACTTCATAATGATAGCGTGCAGGAAGCATTGATATGACAATATCAGCTCCATAAACAGCTTCTTTTCTTTGTTTTTCATTAAAAACATCAAGAACAACAGTGCGCGCATTGGGATGTTTGCCAATCAAACTTGTTGCCGCTTTGATATCTACATCACCAATGGTTAAAAACAAATCCTCTGCATCAGACTTGTCCAATAGATACTTGATTAAACTGCTTGCCGATCTTCCTGCTCCAATTATTAAGATATTCCTCATTCTAATTTTGTAAATTTGAGACTTGAATTATTAGGATACGAATGTAGTAAATTGTTCACGTTTCAAAAAAGGAAGTATGTATAAAAATATGGTTATTTCGGGAGCGGTGTTTGCGATGCTGTCTGTAGTTTTTGGTGCTTTTGGTGCACATACATTAAAATCAATGATAACTACTGATGCTTTGGCTACTTTTGAAGTGGGAGTGAGGTATCAAATGTATCATGCGCTTGGACTTCTATTTATTGGAATGTCTCATTTGCTCAAACGATCTGTTCAAAAGCCGGTTTTTATTTTATTTACATTAGGAATTTTCTTATTTTCAGGATCCATTTACCTGCTTTCTCTCAATGCCCTATTGCCATTTGATGCTCAAGTGATTGGATTTGTCACGCCTCTTGGCGGTACTTGCTTTATCATTGGCTGGTTGTACTTTTTGTTGAAAATTTTTAAGTTAAAGTCGATATAAATCTTCTTTTTTTAAGGGCTTTCTACCTAAATATTTTTTACTTTTGTAGCCCACAACAATCCTATAAAAATAAGTTATGGTCAATAGTAACCAAGCAACTAAAACGATTTCGCTGGACAACTACGGAATCAAAAACGCAAAAGTTAACTACCAACTCTCTCCGGATGAACTCCACAAAATCACCATCGATAAAGGCCAAGGCGTTGAAGCAAATTCAGGCGCATTAGCTGTTAATACAGGTGAATTTACAGGACGTTCGCCCAAAGACAGGTTTATTGTAAAAGACGACATCACCCGTGATAAAGTATGGTGGGGCAATATCAATATTCCTTTTCCCACAGATATGTTTGACAAATTATATGACAAGGTCACAGATTATCTTTCCGGAAAAGAACTGTTTGTGAGAGACAGTTATGCCTGTGCACATGACGATTTGAGATTGAACATTCGTGTGGTCAATGAATACCCCTGGTCCAACTTGTTTGCTTACAATATGTTCTTGCGTCCTGAAGAAAGTGAATTGGCAGGCTTTTCACCGGACTGGCTGGTGATTAACGCTCCCGGTTTTATGGCAGACCCTGATGAAGACGGAACTCGTCAGCACAATTTTGCCATCCTTAACTTTACAAAAAAAATTGCCTTAATCGGCGGAACGGGCTATACCGGTGAAATCAAAAAAGGAATATTCTCAGCCTTGAACTTCATTCTGCCCGTTGATAAAAATACCTTACCGATGCATTGCTCAGCCAATGTGGGTGAAGACGGTGAAACCGCTATTTTCTTTGGTCTTTCCGGAACAGGAAAAACAACTCTTTCTGCAGATCCCAACCGAAAATTGATTGGTGACGATGAGCACGGCTGGACTTCAGACAATAAGATATTCAACTTTGAAGGTGGTTGTTATGCCAAGGTAATTAACCTAACCGAAGAACAAGAACCTGATATTTACAGGGCCATTAAAAAAGGAGCGATTCTGGAGAATGTGATTATGGATGGCAATGGTGAAGTGGACTTTAAAGACATCACCATAACGCAGAACACCCGTGTGAGTTATCCCATTTATCACATTGACAATATTCAAACCCCATCGATTGCTGAAAACCCAAAGAATATATTTTTCCTCACGGCAGATGCTTTTGGTGTATTGCCTCCCATATCAAAATTAACACCGGGACAGGCGGCTTATCACTTCATAAGTGGTTATACTGCCAAAGTAGCCGGTACTGAAGCGGGCGTGGACGAACCTATGCCTAACTTCTCTGCTTGTTTTGGAGCACCCTTTATGCCACTACATCCCACCAAATATGCTGAAATGCTCAGCAAAAAAATGAAGGATGCAGGCGTTAATGTCTGGTTAATTAATACAGGTTGGACAGGGGGTCCTTATGGAATTGGAAGCAGAATGAAACTAAAATACACCCGAGCTATGATTACCGCAGCGATGAATGGTGAATTAAATGATGTAAATTTTGAGCAACATCCTATATTTGGACTTGCAATGCCCACACATTGTCCCAACGTGCCGGACGAAGTGCTAAATCCAAAAAGCACCTGGAAAAATGCCAAAGCTTATGATGTACAAGCCAAAGAGCTCGCAGCTTCTTTCAGGGAAAACTTTGCCAAGTTTGAGTCGTATGCCAATAAAGAAATTCTTGGCGGTGCTCCCATGGGTTAATCTTGAAAATAAATAGATAAAAAAAGCGACACTTTAAAAAGTGCCGCTTTTTTTAATTCTATCTTATTGTCAATTATTTCTTTTTATTGGCCTCCACGATGTACTTCTCCAATGCCATGGTCATCGAAGGTGTTTCTGGAGTAGGAGCTTGAATGTCCACACGCAAACCACTTTCTTTAGCGGCCTGTACTGTGGTGTTTCCAAATACGGCTATGCGTGTTTCATTTTGTTCAAAATCAGGGAAATTCTCAAAAAGTGATTTGATACCGCTGGGGCTAAAAAACACCAGAATATCATAGTATACATCTTTCAGGTCTGAAAGGTCACTTACCACAGTTTTATAGAATGTGGCTTGCTTCCACTTAACTTTAAGCGCGTTTAAAGTTTCAGGAACATCTGGTTTTAAAACATCTGAACATGGTAATAAGAAGCTTTCATTCTTGTATTTTTTAATCATTGGAGAAAGTTCCGAAAAGGTACGTTTCCCCACATAAATCTTACGTTTTCTATAAACAACATATTTTTGAAGATAAAAAGCCACGGCTTCAGACAGGCAAAAGTATTTCAATGTATCAGGAACTTTAAAGCGCATTTCTTCAGCAATTCTAAAAAAATGATCCACAGAGTTTCTGCTGGTGAGAATAATTGCGGTATAATTATTCAAGTCAACTTTCTGAGCTCTTACATCTTTACTGGAAACCCCCTCAACGTGAATAAAGGGTCTGAAATCAATTTTTACTTTTTGCTTATCTACAAGTTCAAAGTAAGGAGAGTTTTCGATAATAGGTTCTGGTTGGGAAACCAAAATTGTTTTCACTTTCATAAACCTGGTTATTTTTTTGGTTAAAATTTCACTGTCTTACCAGTATCTTATACAATATAAAATAGGGTGAAATTTCAAGTGCGCAAAGATATAAAATAAAATAAAACAAATGGCCTCTCACTAACTTTTCCTGAACTTTATAACTGTATCCCAGTGAAATGATGTTGAAAACAACAATGATTACAACCATGGAAATTAAAATATAAGTTGATGGAGCAATGGTATAAAGTAAAATGATATTGAAAATCAGAAGTAAAAGAGCTATTAAATTTTTATAACTCAATTTTTGATACAAATAAGTATCCATATATTTTTCCACTGAAAAAAGGGTCGCGATAATCTTCTCAATGTAAAATTTCAAACCAATAAACAAGGTATAAAAACCAAATATTTGAATATATACAATCTGATTTTGAAGGCTGATATCTTCCTTAATATAAACGAGAATAATAAATACAAATAAGGAAGCTGAGATTATTTGAACGAGAAGCAAAAGCGTGTTAAAAGGATTAAAAATTTGTGAATTTTTGCCGTGCACCAAAAAATATTTATTTGTGAAAATGAGCTGGATAAACTCATTAAATCGGGAGGCGTTTATTAGTTTTGCTGTTGCAACTAATGCTAAGCAGAGGAAGATTAAAAGTGTAATCCAATCAGGTATAGCCGTATTTCTAATAATTACATCCAATGCTTTGTTTTCTTTAGACAAATTTACTTTAAAATAAACGCATTTTATCAGCAGCTATAACATTTTTTAAACAAGCTGTCAATATAAAAATGAGTACATTTGTGCAAAAATTTGGGGAATGTCCAAAGCACTGGTTGTTATACCAACATATAACGAAATCGAAAACATAGAACGACTGATTCGAAATGTTTTTTCGCTACAACGAAATTTCGAAATACTGGTTGTTGACGATAATTCGCCCGATTTGACATCAAAAAAGGTGGAGGAACTCCAAAAAGAATTTCCTGAAAAACTACACCTGCTTTTGAGAGCTGAAAAAACAGGATTGGGCACAGCATACATCGCCGGGTTTAAGTGGGCGCTAGCAAGAAAATATGAGTTTATTTTTGAAATGGATGCCGACTTTTCACACAATCCGAACGACTTGATTAGGCTTTACAACGCTTGTGAAAAACAGGAATATGAGGTCGCTATTGGTTCCCGCTACGTCAAAGGAGTCAATGTCGTCAACTGGCCCATGAGCAGGGTGTTGATGTCGTGGCTGGCATCTAAATATGTGCGATTCGTCACCAGAATGCCCATATTTGATACAACTGCCGGGTTTGTTTGTTACAGAAGAAAAGTGCTTGAAACCATCAATCTTGATAAAATACAATTTGTGGGCTATGCATTTCAAATTGAAATGAAATTTAAAGCATACCTGAGTAAATTTAGTATTATTGAAATCCCTGTAATTTTTACAGACCGAACAAAAGGAGAATCAAAAATGAGTGGTGGCATCATTTCTGAAGCTGTGTTTGGGGTACTGTCAATGAAATTTAAAAGCTTGTTTAACCGCTATGAAATATAACGTATGCACACTGTTTTAATCAAAAATGCCAATGTAGTCAATGAAGGAACTATTACAAATTGTGATGTGCTCATCCAAAATGAAGAAATTGAGGAAATTGCAACAAGCATTAGCGCAAAATCTTCAGACACCATAGTTATAGATGCTGAGGGAAAATATTTATTTCCAGGAGTGATTGATGATCAAGTACATTTTAGAGAACCCGGTCTCACTCACAAAGCAACTATTGAAACAGAATCCAAAGCAGCCATTGCCGGGGGAATCACCACTTTTATTGAGATGCCAAACACATCGCCACAAGCAACCACTGTTGATCTGCTTGAAGATAAATTTGAAATTGCTAAAAACACTTCCTGGGCAAACTATTCCTTTATGTTTGGAGGTACTAATGATAATTTAGATGAGATTTTAAAAGTTGACCCAAAGAAAGTCGCCGGTTTAAAATTGTTTTTAGGATCTTCAACTGGAGACATGCTTGTAGATGACCCCAAAGCACTAGAGGAGATATTTTCTAAATCAAAATTACTAATTTCAGTTCATTGCGAAGATGAAACGACCATTAAGAACAATTTGGAGAAACATCTTGAAAAGTATGGTGAAAATATTCCTATAGAATATCATCCAAAGATAAGAAGTGAAGAGGCCTGCTATTTATCATCCTCTTATGCTATAGCTTTGGCAAAAAAAACCGGAGCCAGATTGCATGTTTTTCATCTTTCAACCGCTAAGGAGACGGCACTTTTTGACAATAAATTACCACTTGAAAAAAAGAAAATAACGGCAGAAGTTTGTATTCATCACCTTTGGTTTTCTGATGCCGATTATAAAGAAAAGGGAACACTCATCAAATGGAACCCTGCAGTTAAAACCGCAAAAGACCGTGAAGGACTTTGGAAAGCATTACTAGATGACCGCATTGATGTTATTGCTACAGACCATGCCCCGCACACGCTTGATGAAAAGAAAAATGTATATACAAAGGCTCCTTCAGGAGGGCCATTGGTTCAACACGCTCTTGTAGCAATGCTTGAAAATTACCACCATGGAAAAATAACATTGGAAAAAATTGTCGAAAAGATGTGTCACAACCCGGCAATACTCTTTGAAATTAAAGGTCGGGGTTTTATAAAAAAAGGCTACAAAGCAGATTTGGTTTTGGTAGATTTACACGCACCCTGGACTGTTAATAAAAGCAATATATTATACAAATGTGGCTGGTCACCTTTTGAAGGGTTTACTTTTAAATCGAGAATTTCTCATACATTCGTAAATGGAAAAATTGTATATAACAATTCTAAATTTTCAAAAACAAGTAAAGCACAACGTGTTGAATTCAATCGGTAACATAAAAAAAGGCTTGCTCACCTCTCAACTATTCTTAATGAGTTTGGGGATGTTCATTATGGGCTGCCAGGATATAAAATATCCTGAACGACCCAAAGACCTTATTCCTGAAGATAAAATGGTGGAAGTTTTGATTGATGTACATTTATTCAATGCTGCAAAAAGTGTAAACCGGCTTCCGTTACAACAAACGGGGATGACCCCACATCAGTTTATTTATGAAAAGCACGCTATTGATAGTATTCAATATGAGCAAAGCAATGCCTACTATGGAGCTGACCTAAATAAATATGAACGCATTCACAACAGCGTTAAAGACTTTCTGGAATCTGAAAAAAGAGAAATAGACACTACAATCGCCAGGGAAAAAAGAAAGATTGATTCCATTAAGTTTGTTACAGATTCGCTCAAACTTAAAAGAATTGAAGGTTTAGATACTTCAAAAGATTCAAAAACACTGAAAAAGGCAGAGCAGGATTCGATTAATTAGAGTGACTATTTATATAAGTTTTTGTAATTATCTCAATGGTTTTTGACAGTGGAATAAAATCATAATAAAGCACTTGTTTGATTTTACTATTATCATAATGCCTTTTTTTGACTAATGCTTCCGCTGTGCTTTTGAAAAGCATTTGTTTGCCAAAATAAAGCTTGTTTTTTAAGAACTCCAATCGCCATGCAACTCCAAGCATCCATGGTTTTAATTCTTTTTTTGGTGGGGTTTTATTAAATGCTATTGCAATATTTGAAAGCAATTGTTTGTAAGATTTGTTTTCAGAAACAAGAATAAAACATTCATTTTTAATAGGGCTTTTCATCAATTCGATACCAATTTTAACTACATCAACAACATCCACAAATCCCATTTCGCCTCTAGTATAATAGGAAAGTCCTTTAAAGACTTTATTGAATAAAACTCCGGTTCCCTTGTTCCAAAAACCGCTGCCCAAAATCACACCGGGATTGATAATAACTGCATCAAGACCTTCCTGAGTTCCTCGCCAAACCTCCATCTCTGCACCATATTTTGTAATGGCATACACATTATTATCATCATCAGGATTCCATTGTGAATCTTCCGTTGTCATTTTATTTCCTGTTTTTCCAAAAGTGGCGATACTACTCACGTGACATAATTTTTTCACTTTGAAATGCAGGCACAAATTGACGATGTTTGCAGTGCCTTCTATATTTGACCTTTTTAATTTCTGAAAGTTTTTAGGGTCAAAACTTACATAAGCAGCAGCGTGATACACATATTCTACTCCTTCAAAGGCTTTAGTCAAAGCGGGAATGTCATTCAAGTTTGCTTCTACCCATTCAATTTGATTGAATAAGTTTTCCGGCGCCTCTGTATAATAAGAAAACACTTGTTTCACCCCCTCAAGATTGCTGTTTGCTCTATGAATTGCCCTCACTTTTTGCCCGTCTGTGAGCAAAAAATAGATTAAATGAGCCCCAACAAGGCCTGTACCTCCGGTTACTAATATCATATCACTAAAATACTCTTTTTTAAATTTCTTCTTCATCTTTTGCCTGATAAATCTATCTTTGCAAAAACTTTTCCTGATGCTTAAAAATTTTGTAGAAGAATTGCAATGGCGAGGTATGATACAAGATGTCATGCCTGAGACTGAAGAACATTTACTTGAAAAAATGCGTGCTGCTTATGTGGGTATCGATCCCACTGCAGATTCTTTACATATTGGGCATTTAGTAAGTGTGATGATGTTGAGGCATTTCCAAAAAAGCGGACACAAACCTTATGTTCTCATTGGTGGAGCCACAGGAATGATTGGGGATCCTTCAGGCAAATCTCAGGAGCGCAATTTGCTGGATGAAACCACACTGCGCCACAATCAAAAGGCTTTAAAAAACCAATTATCCCGTTTTCTTGACTTTGAAAGTACTATAGAGAATGCAGCGGTTGTGGTCAATAACTATGACTGGATGAAGGATTTTTCATTTTTGGATTTTATCAGGGATGTGGGAAAACACATCACGGTAAACTATATGATGGCAAAAGATTCAGTTAAAAAACGCCTTAGCGGAGACGCCAAAGAAGGCATGTCGTTTACCGAATTTACATACCAACTGGTTCAAGGCTATGATTTTCTGCATTTATACCGCGAGAACAATTGCAGCCTGCAAATGGGCGGCAGTGACCAGTGGGGAAACATCACTACCGGAACTGAACTTATAAGACGTATAGCAGGAGGAAAAGGCTATGCACTCACCTGCCCGTTGATTACAAAAGCAGATGGGACCAAATTTGGCAAAACCGAGGGTGGAAATATTTGGCTTGACGCCGAAAGAACTTCGCCTTATAAATTTTACCAATACTGGCTCAATACCAGCGATGAAGATGCTGAAAAATACATCAAAATATTTACTTTCTTATCTAAAAAAGAAATTGAAACCTTAACCGAAGAACACAAAACTGCACCTCATTTAAGGCAACTTCAAAAGCGTTTGGCTGAAGAAATGACAATTATGGTACATTCAAAAGAAGACCTGGATAATGCTGTTGCCGCATCAAATATCCTCTTTGGAAACTCGACTTCAGATGATTTAAAAAAACTTGGCAAAGCAACTTTTCTGGATGTATTTGAAGGGGTGCCTCAAACAGAGGTTTCGCAAAAGCAAATTGCAGACGGAATGGATATAATCGCTGCCTTAGCCGACGTGGGGGGGTTTTTAAAATCAAACAGTGAAGCACGACGGGCTTTGAAAGAAAACTCTATTTCAGTGAACAAGGAAAAAGTAAATGACACCCATAAAATCACTGAAAAAGATTTAATTAACAACACTTTTGTACTGCTTCAAAGAGGAAAGAAAAACTACTTCATTCTTAAAATAGCTTAATGAAAGAAACCCTTGAAAAATTTTTCCAAGGGTTTTAATCAACTAACTAACCAATTATGAAAGCCCAAAATGGATATAATACTTTACTTATTCCAATGGACAAACTTTCAAAATCTAGGTCGTAACTTTCTGTTTGACATTACATTTTTAAGAAAAAAATAACAATTTTAAAGCACCATCAAATTACAGCCTCTAATATCACTAGCATCAAACCTTCCCAGTACTTCAAAGCTGTTATCTGTATACACTTTACCTAAATCTTGAGTAGCTATAAACGAACAGGAATGATAATTGGCAAGGTCAATGATGTTCAATCCGCCGGTTTGATGGTTTACTAATGTGAGGGCATCTTCAGTATCCCTGGTGAGCACTTTCATCCAGAGCGGACATTTAAAAATTCCATTGCCTTTTGAGTAGGCTTGCGACAGCAGTTCAGTCATTCCATACTCACTGTGTATTTGTGGAACCCCAAAACCGTCTTTTAAAAAAGCGTGTAACTCACTTCTTATGAGTTCCTTTCTTCTTCCTTTCATTCCGCCGGTTTCCATGATGATGGTATTTTTTAGTGAAAACTGCTGTTTTTCAATAAGATCGAGTAATGCAAAGGAAACACCAATCAATAAAACTTTCTTCCCGGCGGCATCAAGACTTTTTAATTTTTCAGCAAGTACTTCAAATTGATTGAGGTAAAAACCGCTTTCGGCATGATTGCTTTGGGTGATAAAGTCATTGACCATATAGATTAAAGAAGATCCTTCTCTTTCTAGATAAGAAGGCAGCAATCCCAGTACAACAAAGTCTTCAACTGGACCATAAAAGTGATTGAACCCTTTATTGAAACTTTGTTTATAAAGATTTAAATCGGTTATAAAATGGTTGCTTGTTTGGCTTCCGGTGGTGCCACTGCTGGTAAAAATGGCTTGTGGTTTACTTGGGGTGGAAACTACTTTTTTTGACTTAAAAAATTCAATGGGTAAAAACGGGATTTCATTTATTGTATTTATTTCTGAAGGATGCTTATACAACAAGTCACAAAATGAACGGTACACGGCATTGTTCTCAAACTGATGTTGAAAAACCTCTAGGGCTTTTTGTTCAAACTCCTTAGCAGAACTGATTGTAAAAATTGAATCCAAACTCATTTATAAGACAAACTTGTATAAAAAAAAGCTTCCGCAATTTACGGAAGCTTTCTTAAATTTTATGACTTAAATGTCTTAGTTTACAACTAACTTTTTTGTTGATGTAATGTTGTTTTCAGTTACCTGAACTAAGTAAATTCCTGATTTTAGAGCAGAAACATTTAAAGTATTGTTTGTAACTGTCTTAGAGATAACTTGTTTGCCTAAAACATCAAATACAGCAACCTGAAGCGGTTGATTGTTATTTGTTTTAATAGTTACAAGACCGTTTCTAACTGGGTTTGGGTAAAGGTTTAAACCTAATTTGTCAAATGAACTTGTACTCAAAGTACCCGCAACAAATTTGATGTTGTCAAAACGATTGTTACCATTTGAGGAAGTAGCTCCATCAAGAGTTACACGTAAGAAAGCAGTGGCAGCATTATTCAAGTCTGCAGGGGCTGAAGCCTCAACAAGAAAGAAATCAGTAACATTAGTATCAGGAATAGTTCCAAAATCTGTGAAATCTGTACCATTTGTACTCCAAGACCAGGTTTGAGTATTAAAACCTGAAGCAGTACCTCTTGTGGCATAACTAATTTCTAGATTTTCTTTGTTTGTCATTGAAAACTCAAACTGGATGTAAGAACCATTGTTTGCATTATCTGTACCACCTTGAATAGAAATTGAACCTCCTGAAACATCTCCAACTTCCGCGTTGATTTCAGTTCCGGCAAAACTAGGAATCCATCGGTAAACAAGATCTCCATCTCCATTGGTTTCTGTTTCATCTAAAATTCCGCCACCAACAGTTAAGGAGCCGGCTCCTAAATCAGCAGCTTGTGGGAAAGCGTCGGGATCAGCTAAAAAGCCAAAGCCCCCACCTGGTAAATCATTGCTGTTTTGATTCCAGTAAGCAACAATATCCTGTGCTTGATTTGGAATTGAGAAAATAAGGGCTAAGCCCAAGAATAAAGTAATTTTTTTCATTTTAAAAAATATTGTGTGATTGTTTATGGTGCAAATGTATAAAAAAAGAATTGCATAAATGAATAAATACTCATTTTATAAAAAAATTAATAATTATGTAACATGTTCAAAACAAAACTAATAGCTAATTGGTTTGCCTTTTTTCTTAATTTTATCAAAGTGTTACCATATTGTTATTATTCACACACAAATTTTCACCTGAAAGTAATTTAATACTATCTTTACTTTGTCAAAATAGTACTTATCAAATTAAATTATGAAGAAAAAGGACATTAAAATTTTGCTGGTTGATGATGAGCCAGATATTCTGGAAATAGTTGAATACAATTTAACTGCTGAAGGCTATCAGGTTTATACAGCTGAAAACGGTATAGAAGCTGTTAAAAAAGCAAAAAAGCACCTTCCACATTTAATTATCCTCGATGTGATGATGCCTGAAATGGATGGTATTGAAGCCTGTGAGAAAATGAGAGGGGTACCAGAATTAGCCAATACAATCATAACCTTTTTAACTGCAAGAGGAGAAGATTACTCACAAGTAGCCGGTTTTGAAGCCGGTGCAGATGACTATATCACCAAACCAATAAAACCCAAAGTTCTGGTAAGTAAAGTAAAAGCGTTATTGAGGAGATTCAAAGAAACCTCTTCAGAGGAAGCAACAGTAAATTTAGGAAACTTGGTTATCAATCGTGAGGAATACAAAGTGATTAAAAACAAAAAGGAAATTACGCTTCCGCGGAAAGAGTTTGAATTACTAGCCCTTTTAGCCTCAAAACCTGGCAAAGTGTTTAAGCGGGAAGACATTCTTGATAAAGTTTGGGGAAACGAAGTGGTTGTTGGAGGAAGAACGATTGATGTTCATATTAGAAAATTACGTGAAAAAATTGGAGATAAAAGTTTTAAAACTGTAAAGGGAGTCGGGTATAAATTTGTTGTTTAATGTCTAAAAAGATAAAAAAAACATACCGTTTTGCTGTTTTTACATCTCTATACCTTAGTATCACAGGGGTTGTTTTATTGACCCTTTTTTTATTCTTAATTGACCTATTAAATTTTTACTACATTGGAGCCTTTGGGATTTTTTTCTTTTTCTTCTCTTTTTTAATAATTCAATTTCGTGTTAAACACTTTATTTACAATCAAGTTAAAAAAATATACAACGATGTGAGTTTGCTTGATGCTTCAACTTTACATCCAAAGCATATTACTACAGATATGGATTCCCTCACTCGTGAGGTAGAAAAGTTTGCTAAAAATAAAAAACTGGAAATTGAAACACTAAAAGTGCGAGAAGCTTATAGAAAAGAATTCATGGGCAATGTAGCACACGAGTTAAAAACACCCTTGTTTACAGTTCAAGGATACATACTCACACTTCTCGACGGTGCAATGAAAGACAAATCAGTGAGAAGAAAATATTTGCAACGTGCTAGCAAAGGAGTCGATCGACTCATTTACATTGTTAAAGACCTCGATATGATTACCAAACTGGAAATGGGTGATTTAAATCTTTATAAAGAGAAATTTAACATCATTGAATTGGTTCAAAATGTGTTTGATTTACTGGAAATGAAGGCAACAAAAAAAAATATTACCCTCACTTTTGACAGAAACTACTCAAGTTCCGTTTTTGTTTATGCAGATCGGGAACGCATACAACAAGTGCTCACAAATTTAATTGTTAATTCAATTAAGTATGGAAAAGAAGCAGGTACTACTGAAGTGAGTATAGAGGATTTAATCAAAAATAAAGTGATTGTAAGGATTACCGATAATGGAGAAGGTATTGCTAATGAACACCTCACCCGTATTTTTGAACGTTTTTTTAGAGTGGACAAAAGCGGCTCCAGAAAAGAAGGAGGTTCCGGATTGGGACTCTCTATTGTAAAGCATATATTGGAAGCTCACGGCGAAAAAATTTATGTTGAAAGCGAGCCAGAAGTGGGCTCAGAATTTTCATTCACCCTCGAAAAGTCTAAAGTACAAGCTTAAATCAACCGGGTTTTCCTGACTTTTTAATCCTGTAAATAAAAAACTACTATTAAGTTTACTTACCTTAAAATCTTCCTGTTTGCATGAGGGCACAATTCCTTTTGACTTAAGTCTTTTTGCAAGATATTCCTGTTCAAATTGACCCGGTGTGGGAATAAAAAACGCTTTTTTTTCTAAAACAGCCAAATCCATAATCGTTGTGTAACCCGATCGGGAAATAACTAATTCACTTTCGTTGATTGCCTTTTCCAAAACCTTTGAGTCCATATAATTATACACTCTAAAGTTCTCTTCAGTATAACAATGCATTTTCTCTTCGACCTTACCCAGAACAAAAAGAATTTTTTTATCCAGCCCGCGCAATTCAAGCATCAACTTTTCCTCCAGAAAGGTGCGTTGCGGCTCGGGACCGGAAAGCAACACCAGGATGTCATATTTCTTTTCAGTTTCTTTTTTCTTCATTCGGCTTAAAGGGCCAATGTATTGAACAATTGAAGGTGTTTTATCTGGATGACCCAGTTTGCCACTCAAATTGCCCATGCCCTCAAAGTCTGGTACCCAGCAAGCATCAAATTTTTTAATAAAATCAAGATGCATCATTGTGCTAAGCCATGTGGTACTCCCAGTAAGTACATTTAATTGATGCGTAATAAAAACTGAAGGAACATTTTTGCTGCGCACGCCCAAACGGTTATCTGAAATAATCCCTTGGATTTTCCCATCCACAACCAATTGCTTTACTATTTTTTTTTCAGCTTTTATGGCTTTCATCATTTTTGGGCTGTCAAATAACAATTTCCATTTAAACCCGGAAGCTCTTTTGGCGTAGGTAATTTGATAAGAAGGCAACTCCAACCATTCTAAATTTGGAAATTCTTTTCGCAACAGCGCAAGTGCAGCACCATCTGAAGCCAGCAAGGGCTTGTAATTGCTCTCTAAAAGGGCGTTGATAATGGGAATACATCGCGTGGCATGTCCCAAACCCCAATGCAAAGGTGCTACCAAAATTGTTTTTTGCTGCTGCATAAAAACAAAGATAATCATTATTATCACCGGGTATTATTTCCTTAATTTTGCCAAAACTTTATCTTATTGTTGTGGGAAGCAAAAACAAATTAAAACGTTTTAATGAGAATGAAACGTTCTCTAATGTCATTCAGCCTAAAAGGGAAGAGCTCACCTCAGGCACTTTTGATTTAAAAGGTAACTGGAACTCCAACTTCTTTAAAAATGATCACCCCATTGTTTTGGAATTGGGCTGTGGCAAAGGAGAATATACCATCGCATTAGCACACCAATTTCCTGATAAAAACTTTATTGGTATTGATATAAAAGGAGCTCGTTTTTGGCGGGGAGCCAAAACGGCTTTAGAAGAAAATTTACCCAATGTCGCTTTTATACGCACTCAAATTGAACTGATTGAATATCTATTCAGTCAAAATGAAGTCTCAGAAATTTGGATAACCTTCCCCGACCCGCAAATCAAATACAAACGCACCAAACACAGACTAACAAACCGGGAATTTCTGAATCGCTACAAAAAAGTGCTCAAGCCACAGGGCATCATCCACCTTAAAACGGATAGTGAGTTTATGCACGGTTACACACTGGGACTCTTGCACGGTTTAGATCAGGAAATACTTTATGCACATCACGATGTGTATGGCAATGAATACTCCCCAAAAGAAGTTACAGGTATTCAAACATTTTATGAAAAGCAATATCTCGAAGTAGGAAAAAAAATAACTTACATTGCCTTTAAGCTTGGGTAAATAATTTTATTTATCTTCACTCAGTAATTGAATTTTCATGGAATTCATTCTGTATTTAGTTTTTGGATATACCTTTGCACTTCTCGGCGTTATACCCCCTGGTTTGCTCAATATGACGGCTGCAAAAATTAGTGTCAAAGAAAACAGGCGTAATGCGTTTCTTTTTTCTCTGGGAGTGATTACAACAGTAAGCATACAGACATATTTAGCTCTTCTTTTTGCCCGTTATCTCGACAAACACCCTGAAATCATTGAAATACTTCAACAAGTGGGCTTGGGAATTTTTATATGCCTCACACTCTATTTTTTGTTTATAGCAAAAGAGAAAAAGAGACCACAGACAGAAGTATCATTTAAATCAAAACAACATCGTTACTTTCAGGGAATGTTTTTGGCTTTTCTCAATATTTTTCCATTACCCTATTGGGTCTATTTAAGTATCACATTTTCTGCTTTTGGTTGGTTTGACTTTTCCAAAAGTTTTATAGCCTTGTGTGTTGTGGGCTCGGCTATAGGGACTTTAACCATGTTAGTTCTTTATGCGCATTATTTTGACTATGCCAAGAAAAAGAGGAAAGAGTTTCGTGTCAACATCAACTACATCATTGGTGGAATTACAGCACTCATTTCAATCATTACACTCATCAAAATTATCAATGATTTGTAATGGCAAAAGAAAGCGACAATTTTTTTTCACGGGTATATGAAGTAGTTAGACAAATTCCTTATGGAAGAGTAACCTCCTATGGTGCCATTGCAAAACACATTGGTGCAGCAGGAAGTGCCAGAATGGTGGGCTGGGCAATGAACGCTTCACACCACCTACCGGATGTGCCCGCACATCGTGTTGTAAACCGAAAAGGCCTCCTCACCGGTAAACACCATTTTGATGGAACAAATCTTATGCAGCAATTGCTGGAAAATGAAGGTATTACTGTGATAGACAATCAAATTCAGGACTTTGAAAAATACTTTTGGGATCCCGGAAAGGAGTTGTAGTAACAATATAATTTTCATAAATACAACCATCAATCATTTCCATCAACGCCCTTTAAAATCTAAAGTTTTCCTTGTATATTTGCACTTTAGAATAATTCTATATAAGCTATTGAAAAAGAATGATGAAGCTCGATAAAAAAGACATACTTGCCGCTTTGGAAACCATCACAGTTTCCGGCGAAGGAAAAAATATGGTCGAAAGTGGTGCGGTTCAAAACGTGATCACATTTGCAGATGAGGTGATTGTTGATTTAGTACTTTCAACACCCGCCCTTCACATCAAAAAACGTGCAGAGACAGACGTTATCAAAATCATTAAAGACAAGGTACACCCAGATGCACAGGTAAAAGTCAATATCAAAGTCAATGCCCCGGCAAAACCACAAATAAAAGGAAAACACATTCCCGGCATTCATAACATTGTAGCCATCGCTTCCGGTAAAGGCGGAGTCGGGAAATCTACGGTAACAGCAAACATAGCAGTTACCTTAGCAAAAATGGGTTTTAAAGTGGGTGTGCTTGATGCAGATATCTATGGACCTTCTATTCCCATCATGTTTGATGTGGCTCATGAAAAACCTCTTTCAGTCAACGTCAATGGGAAATCAAAAATGAAGCCCGTTGAAAACTATGGCGTGAAAGTGCTCTCCATCGGGTTCTTTACCCAACCCAATCAAGCGGTTATTTGGCGTGGGCCTATGGCAGCAAAAGCACTCAATCAACTCATTTTTGACGCCAACTGGGGCGAACTCGATTTTATGCTGGTCGATCTTCCTCCCGGAACCGGAGATATTCACCTTTCAATTATGCAGTCCATGCCCATCACAGGAGCTGTAATAGTTAGTACACCACAAAATGTAGCCCTTGCCGATGCACGAAAAGGAGTTGCCATGTTTCAGCAGGAAAGCATCAATGTGCCTGTTCTCGGCATCATAGAAAATATGGCCTATTTCACACCGGAAGAGTTGCCTGAAAATAAATACTATATCTTTGGTAAAGAAGGAGCAAAAAACCTGGCTGAAGATCTTGAAGTTCCCTTTTTAGGAGAAATTCCACTGGTGCAAAGCATCAGAGAAGCCGGAGATGTTGGAAGACCTGCTGCTATGCAAACAGGAACCCCACTGGAAAATGCGTTTGAATCGCTTACGCGAAATGTGGTACAAGAAACCGTAAACCGAAATGAAAACCTTCCGCCCACACAGGCCATTCAAATAACCACGATGGCAGGTTGTAGCGCAATAAAAAAATAAGTTATGACTGAACAGGAATTAAAAATGAATATTGAAAAGGCGCTGGAAGAAATTCGCCCCTTTTTACAAAGTGATGGCGGTGACATTTTATTGATTTCTATTGATGATGGTAAAAGTGTTACTGTTCAGTTGCAAGGAGCTTGCGTGGGTTGTTCAGTAAACCAAATGACCTTAAAGAGTGGCGTGGAAATGACCATAAAAAAATATGCTCCACAAATTGAAAGTGTCATCAATTTAGGTGTTTAATTAATGATTAAAGTCATTTTCACACAATCTTCTAAAACTTATTTTTGTTCATTACATTTGAAAAAGAATCCATGATTAAAACCGATATACTCATTATAGGTGCAGGTCCTACGGGACTTTTTGCTGTTTTTGAAGCAGGTCTTTTAAAATTAAAATGCCATTTGATTGATGCGCTTCCACAACCCGGTGGTCAACTGGCCGAATTGTACCCCAAAAAACCCATTTATGACATACCCGGTTTCCCTGAAGTTCTCGCAGGCGATTTGGTTGACAACCTGATGAAACAAATTGAACCTTTTCAACCGGGATTTACCTTAGGTGAGCGTGCTGAAACCATTGAGAAACAAGAAGACGGCACCTTTATCGTAACCTCTACAAGTGGTTTAAAACACCACGCTCCTGTGGTAGCGATTGCCGGTGGCCTGGGAAGTTTTGAGCCCAGAAAACCGCTTATTCCAAACATTCAACAGTTTGAAGACAAAGGCGTTGCTTACTTTATAAGAAACCCTGATGTCTATCGCAATAAAAAAGTAGTCATTGCCGGGGGTGGTGACTCTGCACTCGACTGGAGTATTTTCCTTTCTGAAATTGCGGCTGAAGTGACGCTTGTTCACAGAAGAAATGAATTTCGGGGTGCGCTTGATTCAGTTGAAAAAGTTCAGGAATTAAAAAAATTGGGGAAAATTACACTCATCACACCAGCTGAGGTTGTCGGTTTAAGCGGTATCAATCAACTTGAATCTGTTATTCTTCAAAAAGCAGATGCTTCAGAAGAAAGCATTGATGCAGATGCATTTATTCCTTTATTTGGACTTTCGCCAAAGCTGGGACCCATTGCAGACTGGGGCTTGGAAATAGAAAAAAATGCCATCAAAGTAGATAATACACTCGACTATCAAACCAATATTCCCGGTATTTATGCTATTGGTGATGTCAATACCTATCCCGGAAAATTAAAATTGATTTTATGTGGTTTCCACGAAGCCACAATGATGTGTCAAAGTGCTTATCAACGCATTCATCCTGATAAAAGATATGTGATGAAATATACAACTGTTGGAGGCGTTCATGGTTTTGATGGAAGTGTAAAAGAAGCTCCAAAGGCGGTAGTAAAGTCGATTGAGTAATTTCCAATCCTCTTGCTCTTAGCGGGGAGGGAATGTTTGAAAAATTAAATAAAATATGCTGGACATATTAGTGTACATAACAGATAGAGAGGGCGACACTCACATTGTGGAGGCCCCCACAGATATGAATATGAACCTGATGGAAATAGTGCGTTCTTATGAACTTGCTCCCGAGGGCACCATTGGAATTTGTGGTGGCATGGCGATGTGTGCTTCTTGCCAGTGTTATATTGAAAGCGACCACACACTTCCTGAAAAAAATGATGACGAAGAGGCAATGCTTTCAGAAGCCTTTTTTGTAAAAGAGAACAGCCGTTTGGGGTGCCAAATTAAAATGAGCCCTGAACTCGATGGGCTCAAAGTTACCCTCGCACCAGAAGAGTAAATATTTCCGCGAAGGCGGAAATCTCATCATTTGTATTCCCTAATGATATCTATCAAACTATCGAGTCTTTTCTAAAAATTTAGGCGTAATTTTCCGATTTAATAAAAAAAATACAATCTTAACTTGTTATAAAAAATCAAAACATTCCCGCCTACGCGAGAATTTATTTAAAAGCATTCAAGCCGGTAATATCGAGTCCGGTGATTAATAAGTGAATATCGTGTGTGCCTTCATAAGTAATGACACTTTCCAGGTTCATGGAGTGTCGCATAATGCTGTACTCACCCGTAATACCCATTCCGCCTAGAATTTGACGGGCTTCACGTGCTATGTTTATGGCCATATCGACATTGTTGCGTTTTGCCATGGAGATTTGTGCCGAAGTGGCTTTGTCTTCATTGCGCAACACGCCCAGTCTCCACGTAAGTAATTGGGCCTTTGTAATTTCGGTGATCATTTCAGCTAGTTTCTTTTGTTGCAATTGAAATTGACCAATGGGTTTTCCAAATTGCATACGCTCTTTAGAGTATCTAAGTGCTGTATCATAACAATCCATAGCCGCTCCAATGGCTCCCCAAGCAATACCATAACGGGCAGAATCTAAACATCCCAGTGGTGCCCCAAGTCCCGATTTGTTGGGCAATAAATTTTCTTTAGGGACTTTTACGTTGTCAAAAATAAGCTCTCCGGTAGCTGAAGCTCGCAGCGACCATTTGTTATGTGTTTCAGGTGTTGAAAAGCCTTCCATGCCACGTTCAACAAGGAGACCGTGAATTCTTCCGCTTTCATCTTTTGCCCACACAACAGCAACCTGAGCAAAGGGTGCATTGGAAATCCACATTTTAGCTCCGTTTAAAAGATAGTGGTCGCCTTTGTCTTTAAAGTTAGTTGTCATTCCGCTGGGATTACTTCCGTGGTCAGGTTCGGTCAAGCCATAACAACCCATCCATTCACCACTCGCCAGTTTTGGAAGGAATTTTTGTCGTTGGGCTTCATTGCCATATTTCCAGATGGGATACATTACTAAAGAAGACTGTACTGAAGCAGTGGAGCGCACACCACTGTCGCCTCTTTCTATTTCCTGCATTATCAAACCATAAGAGATCTGGTCTAAACCGGCACCGCCATATTCTTCTGGGATATAGGGTCCAAAAGCTCCAATATCGGCCAATCCTTTGATGATTTGTGAAGGAAACTCTGCCTTTTGAGCATACTCCTCAATGATGGGAGAAACATCTCTTTTAACCCACTCACGGGCTGCATCACGCACGAGTTTGTGCTCGTCAGATAATAATTCATCAAGGTTATAATAATCGGGTGCTTCAAAAAGATCTGGTTTCATATCAAATGGATAAATTTTGAACTACAAAAATAGGTATTGGGTTAAGAATGCACAATGATAACTCATAAAAACTTTGTATATTGATTGAATATAATTATCATTTCAAAATTCATTAATAAACTTCCATTTTATGCCATTACATATTGATGAAATAAGTTCTGAAGAGATACTTTATATCCTTGAAAACCCCTGGAAAATAACTGAAAATGAGTGGGCACTTCACCTGCAGAGTTCTCCTAAAAGTACACTTAAAGATATTCAACATCAATTGATTTTGGCTAAAAAGGAAGGGTATTCCAAAATCTGGAAAACTGAAAATAACAATCCCATTGCTATTCTGGGATGTCTCAAAAAGGACGTGGATAGATTTGAAACATTTTTTATAGCCAGTAAACATATGGAAGAACACGCTTTAAAACTTAGTTTTGACATGCGTGAGATTTTAAGCGAACAATCAAAAATCTTTAAAGGGGGTACTTGTTTTTTATATTCAGTTTCAGATCATCCCAAACAAATCAATTGGTTTAGATTTTTAGGATTTACTTACATACCTGATGGGAACCTTGGAGATAAGCGCTATTTTGAATATGTTTCCTCTTCCAAATAGTCCTTCATTTTAAGCTGCCAATCAATTTTCTGATATGGACTTGAGTTTTTTCAATGAATTCTAAAGTGAACATATTGACTTTTTTTACAAAATCCTTTGAAAAGTAAAAAGGCATATTCGGACAAAAAAAAGCACATTTCATACCATAGGATGTATTTCATATTGAAAGATGATTTATCTTAACAGTCTAATTACTAACCTAAAAACTTTCAATTATGTGCGGATCAACAACAGTAACCATTACTATTAGTGCAACAAATGCAAATCCATTTCCTCCCACTATTTCTGATGGGACAAATGTCGCCAGTACTCAAATGGATGATGACAATTTGACAACAGCTGTAAAGTCAGGCTACATCATTGTCTTTAAAAAAGGGGGTGATATTGGCGCCCTCACAGGGATTTATGAAACAGGAGGCAGTAACGTCTTCAGTACAAACCCAGCACCACAACCTGACGGAACCTGGAAAGGGGTGATTGGCAATTTTCCTGCAAATACCATAGAGTCTTATGGCATAAGTTATACTGTGGGAGCGGTAACTTACAATCAGGACCCAAAAATTATGATTAATAAATAATTCAGTCATGAATTTCAAAAGCAAGAGCAAAAGTATATGGTTGCTTTGCTTCTTATTTTGCTTACAAATTACTTTTTCTCAAGATCGAAACCTTGCAGATAGTTTAAAAATCATCTATGATGCAGGCAACATAGAGGGTTTGGATAAACTTGAACTCTTGCGTAATTTGTCTTTCAATAGTGCTAACGATGCAGAAGAATCCTTGAAGTATGCCAAGGAATTAATTGAGCTCTCAATAAAAAGTGAAAACTTTTTGTATCTATACAGAGGCTATAGTTTAAGTGGTCAGGTTTATCAACGAGCCGGCAACTTGACAAAAGCGTTGGAGTTTTATATAAAAGCAAGTGAGACTGCGACAAAAATTGAAGATAAATCATTTGAGGGTGGGGCTTATCTGACTATTGCTGATGTGTATTCAAAAATTGGCAATGCAACCAATGCTGAAAGTTATTATTCAAAATCTATTGACCTTTTAAGAAAATCCAATGACTCGCTCACCCTGGCCTCTGCGTTACTGAATGCCGGAGACGAAGCGTTTAAAAATGAACAATTTGATAAAGCTTTGGATTACTTTGAAGAATCGGGTTTTCTTTTTAAACAAGTTGATTATCCCATTGGTACGGCTTATAACCTTGGAAATGTGGGAATGGTATATGCAGAACAGGGCAAAGATGCCTTGGCAGAACAATATATCAACGAAGCAATGTTATTGCTTGAGGAGCTAGAAGATTACTACCCTATTTCAATTTATTTGACTTATATGTCTGATATTTATTCAAGACGTAATGAGTTTTCTATAGCTTTAAATTATGCACAAAGAAGTCTGGATTTAGCCATTCAATACGGATTGAAGCAACAAATAAGTGAAGCAAATTTAACCCTCTCTGAACTATTTGAAAAAGCCGGAAATAAAGAGGCCTCTTTAAAACATTATAAAGACCACATTGCCTTTAGAGATAGCATAATAAATATAGAAAATGTTCAGCAAATAGCTGATTTGCGAACAGATTTTGAAGTCTCTCAAAAGCAAATTGAAGTTGACCTGCTGGAGCAAAAACGAAAAAACCAGCGCATAGTTACATTTGCAATTGCAGTAGTGTTATTCTTCATCGCAATACTTGCCATACTTTGGTACAGGCGGTATCTCTTTATCAGAAAAACCAAAAAAATCATCGAGGGTGAACGTGACAAATCAGACCGTTTATTGTTGAATATTTTACCAGAAGAAACAGCCAACGAACTAAAATTAAATGGCAAGGTGAAAGCCAAAAAATATGATTCGGTTACTGTATTGTTTTCAGATTTTAAAGGTTTTACAAGTTATTCTGAAAACCTTTCCCCGGAGGAATTGGTTAAAACAGTGGATTTTTACTTCTCAAAATTTGATGCAATCATTGAGTCTTTTGGTCTTGAAAAAATAAAAACCATCGGTGATGCTTATATGTGTGCAGGTGGTTTGCACGGCAATGAAGAAGATCACGCCAATAAAATGATTTTAGCTGCCAGTGAGATTATAAGTTTTGTTGCAAAAACAAAGGAGAACGATATTGAAAATAAATTGACTTTTGATATCAGAATAGGAATAAACTCAGGACCTGTTGTTGCAGGAGTCGTGGGAAGCAAAAAGTTTGCTTATGACATTTGGGGAGATACAGTAAATGTGGCCTCCAGAATGGAGTCTATGTCACAACCCGGAAAAATTAATATTAGTGAAAGCACCTATCAATTGATTAAAGATAAATGGACTTGTGAATACCGTGGCGAAATTGAGGCTAAAAACAGAGGACAATTAAAAATGTACTTTGTGAATTAGCATTTTTAGAAAGCACAAAAAAGCCAGGCTACAAAACCCCACACGATGCTCTTGATGTCTTGGGAGCGGTGGCAGAACTTTTTATTTTGGGTAACGCGGTCGTGTATAAGAATAGTAGGGCTGAAAAAGAGCGCTAACCATTCGGTTGAACACAAGCCGAATTTTAAAATTTTTCTTATTATCTTATTTTTATCAATAAGCCAAATTTAAAAATTTGGCGACCTCGCAAAAGTGCCTTTGTCATTGGGTTAAGCATTCATTGCCCTATTATTTTTATACGTTGTTATGTGTGGTGACTCTATTCTTCATTTGGATTAATTCATCTATTCTACCATATCTCCCATCCCATAAAAATCTTTTGGTTATCATTGTGAAAATAAAGTTTTTGCTATGATGCCTAATTAAATTCAGCTTTTAGGGCTATATTCTTCTGATTCAATATGACAATTTCAAAGTCGGATTTATCTAAAACTAATGTAACCTTCTTATCATCCGTCTCTTGTATATCATAAGGAACGGCTTTGCCGACTTTCTCACCTTTTTTGTAGGCAAGTACCAAACATGGGCACTGGATATTTTCTTCAACAAATGATATTTCCACTTCTTTACGATCACCATACACCATCCATTGCGGACGATCATACTTTTTACTTCTTGGATGGAAAACTGCTATGTCATACCTGAATGTGCCCATAGGAGGTAAATCAAGAGAGGCTTCCTTTCGTTGCTGACCAAATAGCTCACCAGATTCATTGACAAAAACACTAGGTCTTTCTAGATCTGTAATCTGATAAAACGAGTTTTCGTAATCCCTATTACCCTTTTCGGAATAAATTGTCTGATTTATGGTTAATGGGTCGACTCCTGTAAATTCCGTCAACCTCCCTGCCATCGCCTTTCCCCAACCCATGGAATTGTTAGGCATATTTCCTTCGTACACATGATCAAATCCACAATGAATTAATATCTTTTCGTTGGGGTATCGATTTAGATAGGATGCAATATTCCGGGCTTGATTAATTTCTCTTTCCTTCCCATTTGCATGTCCACTGCTTTCGTATCCAAATATTTTGAACCCCATATCAAAGGCAGTTCTTATTAAATTGCCAAATTGAGGTTCTTGTGTAGAATATCCAGAATCAAGAATAGGATAACCATTGGCTTGCATAATTGAGTCTGCTTGAGGCGTATTAAAATATCCTTCCATTCCTAAGTGCTTAAAGCCTCTTCTTTTGAGTCCTTCAAGTAGTCGAGTGGTAAAAATTCGATGTTGGGGCATTTGATGAGCTTCATTTATGATGACTACTTGGTGCTCTTCAGCTTCATTCAATATGTAATCTATTGCATCTATTGCTTTGTAGTGCCCAAAACTATCTCGTTGTTCCTGCGTAAGTCCAATTTCAATTGATTCTTTCGTATCCCAAATCTCATGCATCCTTTCTATGTTTCCGATTTTGGCAAATTCCCATGCTTTTCTATCGACAATTGTAGGAAAGGTATCCCAATATGAAGAAAAATTGTACGGCATCTCATTTGACTCTGTATCAAAATGAAAGTCAAACTTCACAAAATCTAACTTTTTCTGATCTTTATTTTTGGTATTACAGGCAATGCTCAGCAAAAAAATAGCAATAATACATAAGTGTTTCATTAATTAGTATTTTATATTTTCGGTGTTTTTGGTTGTTTCATCACACATAACGCTTTAGGCTATGAGCAGTGGCTTGGTTCAGCACTAATTTAGCAAACAAAACCCAGACCTGAGGAAAATCCGATAGGATTTTCCGAGTGAGCCGGTAAAAGCCATAGCTTATCGCCGGTGTTAGCAACAGTTTTTATTCCGCTACAACTTTGAAAGTTAATGCTTTCTTTTGATTGATTGTAGTTCGACCGTAAAAGAAAATAGAATCATACCCAATAATTCTATCAGGAGAAACCTTCTTTCCGTTTCTATAATAAACAATAGGTTTTTTATCACCTCTTGACTTTAAAAGAATAGATTCATTAATGTACCCAATACCGTCTTGATTTATATTTAAGTCTTTCTTAGAATTTGGAAAAACTAAAAGATTTATTTCGCCAGAGTAATTATTTGGTATAATAATTTTCAAGGGAGGGGAATAAAAGTAAATATGAAGGCCGGTCAAAATAAGTAAAGACCAAATTCTAAAAAAGTGCCAAAATGAATTCTTTTTTAATAGTAAGTTAGTTAGGATAGCAAGTATAATTCCACCTATGATTACAGTCGTTAAAGAGAAAATGATGGATAAAGTTAATCTAGAATTAAAACTAAAAGCCGCTGGAAGATTAGTCATTTTAATAATTAGTGTGACTAATAATATTGCTATTGCAAACCAAGAAATTATTTTAATATTTAATCTCATCTAAATTGTTGCTAACGTTTTGCGTGTATGAGAAGTAGCGGATTAAAAAGCACTTCACTTTCAGTTTGGCACTGACTTTTATTAAATGCACTAACTTTTGATTTAGCACTGAACCCGCTATTTCTTATACACGCTGTTACCGCCTAGTGCTTCTTTGTTCTTATTAATTTTAATATCAACCTTATTTTAAATTAGTATAAATTTCACTAAAAAATTGTAATTAAACCAACTATAAGACCTACAACAGTTGCTAGCCAACCTATGAATGTAAAAATAGGGTGATTAACCACATCAATAAAAACAGCGTAGTTATTTTTATTTGAAACTATTAGTTTTTTTTGAATCAATTTATTTGTGGCCTTTTTTATAAAATCAACCTTTAAGTCAACCGATTTAATTACAGCAAAAAAGTTCTTGCTTTCAAATTGAGAAGATTCATCATCTATACTTAAAAAAGTGCTATCTTCAACATTATTGGAATTACATATCATTAAAGATTTAAGAGTGTCTGCACCATTAACAAAACCTTCCCCATACATACCTTCAATTATACTTCTTAGATTTTTCTTTTTGTTGCTAGGGATATCACAATAATCACTTAAATCTTCAAATATTTTCTCGTATCTATGTTTTATAGCTTCAAATCCAAAGTGGATGTTCTTCATATCCCAATGAATCCAATAACAGTCTAAGTGTCTTTTAGCAAAATTATTATAAAGTTTTAAAATACGTAATTCCAATTCCCTATAAGAGTCTTGTATCTGGTCTTTAGGTATATGTGCCTTATCTGCTTCGAGATGAATAGCAAATTGCTTATCTATTTGACCATCTAGAGATTTTATTACAATTGAAGTGATTATTGGTGAAATATTTCCGTAATCATCATCATCAAATGTTCTACTTGCTGAATAATGTATAAACAAAACCTTACTCGAATCTTCGGTTATTTTTTTTAGATTATTGACAGCTGCTTTTCTATCTTTGATAACACCCATTATCTTTTAGGTTTTATTTTGTACTTAATCCGATTGCTGCATAATCTGATTTGAAAACAATTTTCACTACATATTCTGCCTTCCTCTGTTTTTATAAAACTCTCATCTCTTATTAGACTTACAGCATCTTTGATTTTTTGTTGTATCTCTTCCAAGTCCTCTTCATATAGTTTTTCAGGTGTTTTTGAACGGTTCTTTCCTATAACATATGTCATTATATAATTAGCAGTTTCACCTGTTAATTCTCTATGACCAAGTGCGTATAGCTTTAATTGGTCTTTTGTTATAGGAGCGTCTGCATCCTCCTCATCACTTTTAAACTCAACTATTGTAGTTTCATAAAAACCTGATTCTCCAATTTTTTTTATTAAGTCAATCCTACCAATAACAAGAATATTTCTATCAATTTTATATTGTATCTCCTGTTCCACAAATTCAATGTTATTGAATTCATCTAAATTGTCTTTATAGTAATCTTCAACATTGTTTTTTACCTTATCATATAAAGGTTGACTTAGTTTTGTCGATTTTGTCAAATATGGAAAATGGGTCTGCCTTTCAATCAAAGTTTTCAATTCATCTTCTGTTAGTCGAATTCCTTTTTTAGCTTCTTTATGAATTTCCATCAAACAATTATGAAAAGACCTGCCAACTCCCATTCTCTGATTTAGTGGATAACAGAACCCAAAAACTGAAATTAATTTAAACCGATAAGGGCACTCGAAAATATCTTTCAAGCTTGTGAAATCTAAGGAGATATTTTTTACCTTTTCTTTTGGTTTTTGTTCTACTTTTTCACCCTCTGAAAATTTATGTTTTAAATCAGATATTAGTATTGGAAATGACTTTACTTTAGCATTGGAAAGTTCTGGAATAAATTGAGACTCCTTTTTGTATAGTCTATTATTTAAATCTGGAGCTTGCGTTAATAGTAAATATTTTTGACTACGTGTTAATGCAACATATAATAAGCGTCTCTCATCTTCTTTATCATCATCACCTTCATAACGGGATTGCTCATCAATTAAACTTCTATCTAAAAAATGCCATTCACTTAACCCCCCTCTTTTTTTTGACGGTAGGTAATTTTGATTTAGTCCTGGCAGTATAACACAGGGAAATTCTAATCCTTTTGATTGATGAACTGTCATTATCTGAACGGCATTTGGTGTTTTGTAAGGATTATTCAACCAACCCTCAGGGTAATAATCTTTGGCTACATAAGTTATAAAACTTAAAAAACTGAAAAGATGAAAAGACGGACTTGTGCTATTGAAATTAATCGTTTCAAAATCATTTATTACTTGACTAAATTTGCCTAAATTGAAAAACATAATTTCGGCTCTTTCTTTAGTCCTTAGTTCTATGTCGGGTGTTTCTTTGTTAATGAAATTTTCTTCATAAACCTCTGCATCATTGAGGAAATTCCAAAATATATCCTGAAGAGAATATTCCCAATTATCTTTTATCTTTTCTCTTTCAGGGTCTTTCTCTGCAAGATTAACTATTGCATTTTCAATTTTTTCCTGAGAAATTTTTATGTTGGGTATATTTAGCCATTTTTGCTTAAGTTCAATTTCATCAATATCGCCATAGAGAAAGTTGAAGATAGATAATGCTGCTTGGACTTCTTCCATCTCGAATAATTGATTGACCCCAGCGGTTATGTAAGGTATATTGTGTCGCTCTAATGCTTCAACAATCGAATTTGCTTTATTCCAAGTTCTTAATAGTATAGCTACATCTGAAAAGGTAATCCCCCTAGCATCTTCATCATTCTCTTTAAATTTAACACCTAATATATCATCAATATATCGTGCAATTGCCTCATTCTCCTCATCTGTATCTTGATATCTATTATAAAGAATATCTTTTCCTCGCTGAAAACTTTGAGAATTATGAGACTCCATTCTCTTATCAGGAATTCTTTTTGAATTATTTAATATCAATGTTTCAGCTAACTTAGTTACCCCCTCTGAACTACGATAGTTAACAGATAGAGGTATAGTCCTAACTTCATTATTACTGAATTTCTTTTCAAAATTTATTATGTATTTATTGTTACTTCCTCTCCATTGATATATGTTTTGGTCATCATCACCAACCACAATTAATTTGCAATCACTAATCTCTTGAAGTCTATTTATTAACTTTTCTTGTAAAGGATTTACATCTTGATACTCATCAACAATCAAGTATTTTAGGTTTTCCTTAATGTACTTCGAAAGATTTGTACCTTCTTTTAAACTTTCCAATGCTTTTTCCATTATCATTGAAAAATCAAAATATCTTTTCGAAATAAGTGTTTCTTGATATTTCTCTTTAGCTTTTAGAATATTGCTTGGAAATTCAATTCCATTTCTTATTTCAGATTCCCTAACAATATCCATTACCCTCACAAAAAGTGAAGTATCAATAAACCTACGAAGACAAACCGAAGGATTTGAAAGTTTAGTGACATCTTTCATTCCAATAGTGTCGTAATGTTTATCAATAAAAAGTTTTAATTTAATGTCGTCTAAAACAGAAAAGCTTTGATATTTATACTCATTCTCCTGTAATGATTTTAAGCACCAACCGTGTATAGTCCCAATATACATATTAGCCATACCTCTGTATTGCCCTACATTATTAAGAATTTTGTTTTTTAATTCTCCAGCTGCTTTTTCTGTGTATGTAAAAGCAATTATATTTTCTGGTTTAATCCCAAATTCATTCTCAGGCTCTAATAAATAAGCAACTTTCCCCGCAACGGTAGTTGTTTTTCCAGAACCAGCACAAGCTATTATTCTTAGGTGCTTATCATTTGTAGTAATAGCCTCTTTTTGACTTTCTGAAAAGGAGTCTAAATCAATCATTCTGCCCATTAGCTTGTTTTTTTATAGATTAAAATCCTTTCCTTACTCATAGTGTTTGAGAAATTATTTCGACCTGGCATTCTTTTGCTCAAAATTTCTCTTTCTAAATCTGTAAATAATTTAATTTTCTTAGATTGAAAGAGTTCATTAAGGATTAAATCATTTCTGACTATTCTTTTGTTTACATTTCTATTTCCAATCGTCCAAGCTAAAAATGAATTCCTTCTCATTCTCGGTAGAATTTTATCAATGCTACAATCCAAGTCAAAAATGAAACGTGTTACCTTTTCTGCTTTTTTTCTTTCCACGTCTTTGAATTGATTAATAAACTTTTTTAAAGTTTTAGATTTTTCGAAAATAATCTCTTCTATCTCTTTTATACTTTTTTTGGATTGACCACCTAAGCTTTTAGAATCAATCTCTTGAGTGGTTTTAAGATAATCTAATTCAATATTTTCATCAATATCCTCCATTGGAATCCACTGCAATGGTAAATATGAGAATTGACCATAAGTTACAGTGGTCTGATTATCTCCGTATGGAGGAGAAGTAACTAATAAATTAAAGGTTTTTCGTGTTTTAATTCCTGAATAAGTATCGCCCCAAACAACTTCGGCATTTTTAATGTATTGCTCATTTTTGATATATCCATTTTTCACTAAAACCGTATTGTATTCACAAATATTCTTAATGTTTTTATGAGAAATATTAAGAAATGTTGAAATTGAAGAGGTCTTTCTTGAACTAATTTCTTCAATTGGCCGCATATGCATTTTAAATGTCGATGTTCTATCATTGCTTGTAAGCCTGACTGTTTCAGCTATAGCTACCCAAAAGAATTTTCTAATTTTTAAGGATGGAACTTTACGTATAGCTCTATGTATTTTAGATAAATCTATTTGTGAGCTCTTTGTAAACCATTTATCTATATTAGCAAATGAAACTTCAATACAACTTGATTTGTCAGCATTTATAAAATTAATAATTCTCTGCTCAGCCTCAATAAGCTCATCAATTGAATAAAATGTGGTCTTAACTTGGCTTATTAAAATGGATAAAGGATTTATATCTTGTCCATAAACATTCATTCCATATTTCATTCCAGTTACAAGTGTATTTGATGCTCCCATAAAAGGGTCGAGAAGAGAAACATTTCCGTTAAGAGCCATTGAAAGATGTTCTATGATAGGTTCCTGAACAGACGGCACCATCATTGCTGGATAATTCAAAATACTTCTTGCGAAATCATTTCTTAAATAATGTTTCCCATTTAGTGTTTCTGAACTAATTGATTTAATATTAATTTTTGTTTGTCTGTCCATATATTTTACTTCAAGAGCAAAGTTAATTATTATCTGCTCTCATTGTTTTAAGCGCTGCTTATTTAGCATTGGCGGTAACGTGTTCGAGTATGATTTGTTGCGATGGCAAGGACTAAGTTAACAAAAGAAACCGAACCAGAGGAAAATCAGAATGATTTTCCGAGTAGGAGAGAACCAAGCAATGAATTATACGCGGTGTTAGCCACTGGTTTTTTATTCAATATAATCATTCACGTCATCTTCTGGAATCCATTCTTTCATTTCAGGTAAAACTCTTTTTTGCATAAAATCAAAAAAATCCGAGTGTTCAGATTCGATAATACTCCACCCTTTTACATTTGTCCCAAATGAAGGATGAAAGACAATAACATTTTCCGTAACTTTTCCGTTCACAATTTCAAATCCGACAAATGTGTCCATATCTTGTCTTCTTCCAAAAGTCAGAACTTCACGATTTTGTTCACACTCAATTTTAAATCTTTCGTTGACTGTTGAATTAGGATTAATTTCTGTATCAAAATTCCAAGGAATGAATTGAGTCAAATTCAGTTTTGAAAACCAATTATATGAGTTGGGTATTTCGTAATTCATTTTTAGGTTTTATTCCGTTTTCTTATTAGTCCGCTTATTATATTAATCGGAAATATAATTTGTCCAATAATAACAATAGCAGATATTAAGTAAATTACCATTGTCAAGTTTTCATTAAAATCATATTCCATAATTGACTTTCTGAAAAATTCATTTAATATCAGAATTAGAAAAATTCCACCAAAAGTCAACGCAAAGTGAATCAAATTCAGACGTTTAGAGAGGTTTCCGTTAACTTTTTTCACAATCCAATAAATCAGTCCAATTATTCCGAAAAGAATTGAAATCATCGTAGCGAAATGATAATTACTCATCACGAAATATGTGTCGTGAATATTTATATCAATTCCTCCGTTTGCATTAAATCCGAGTATGAATGTGATTATTGCAAATACAAGAAAAACTATATGTGGACTTTTAGTTAATAGGTTCATTTAACTTGTGGCTAACGGTTTTGTGTAACAGGCGTTGCGTGGTTTAAGAACTAAGATACTTAAAAAAACACGAACGTTCGCGCTTGCGAGGATTTTCCGATAGGAAAATCAGAAGCAATGCGTGTTACACGGTGTTAGCAACTGGCTTTTATTCCAATTTGTATTTCCAATATAAGTTGTCATAGATCAGAAACGTGAGTATTAATCTTTGTATTTTGCTATCAAAATTCATTTCGTTGGTTAATTCAGTCAATATTTTTGAATCCGCATATGAATTCATAAACACTTTATCATAAATTGATAATTGCTTTTGATAATTTTTCTGATGGTCTGTAAAAGAATTAAAATAGCAAATATGCAATAATTCCTCACGAAAGAGTTGTGTGGTTAAATTATTCTTGATGAAATAATTGTCATTATTAAATTCTTTAAATTCTCTTTTTAGAAAGTCAGTTTTGTCGATTTTTGAGATAAAGGATAAATAATCATTTTTATTAATTCCAGAGAGCAAATTTCTGTTTTCTAAATAATTCTCGAACTTTTTAATAGAATCAAATACGTTAACTGAATTTTTAATATCTGATTCCGATGTGTTTAATGGATAAAATATTCCTCTTTCAAATGTTTTGGTGTTAACGCATTTTTGGTATTCCAATTCTGATTCGGTTATGGTGCTTTTACACGATAAAATGAAAAGCGTAATAAATATCGATAGTGTGTATTTCAAATTTTGTGTGTGAGTTTTTTCAGCTTGTTGCTAACATTAGTATATACAACATGCTTTAGGTTACTATTGTTGATATATTTCTTATCTCTATACTATTTTATTGCATATATACACCCAATTAGGAATATATACAACATGTTTTATTTAATTTGGGGAGTACTCAAATATACTATAATTTGTAATAAACCTTTCTGTCTCAAAAATAAACAGATTTTTTTAAGTGATTTTGCGGTTTTCCACATTTCCGCAAAAACCCCACCCAATTCTTTGTTTTTTTACTTCAAGTAATATTTATGGTTTTGTTCAAAAAGGAGCGAAGATCTAATCTTCTATTTTTAAAAATTTATGCGATTGGGCTGTTATTGAAAACAAAAAAACCGTCTCTGTATATACCCGGAGACGGTTTTCATTATTAATGGAGTGTTTATTGATCTACATCCTCATCATCCACTTCATCGGCCAATTCTTCCGGTGGTTGTACTGCATCCGGATCGTCGTCTGCAAAGTCTTCATAATCATCTTCGTCATAGTTTTCCATAGTGCGTTCCAGTTTAGTACTCACTTTGACAAGGTAAATGGTATCTTCGGTGCGCACTTCCACGCACTCTACAATTTCGCCGGCAGCGTTTTTAAAAGAAATGATGTTTAAATCATCATACCCATCAGGGTATTTTTCAACCAGAAGTTTTAAAATTTCGGGGGTTAGTTTCTTAAAATCAACTATAATTCTTTTCATCTGTGCTTTTCTATTGTTTTTTATAGGTCAGATGGAATGCCTCAAAAAGGATATCCATAGCATTATAATTAGTTAGTAGGCATTTCATAAATTACATATCTAATAAGTAGGCAAATATAAGTGGTGCCACAATTGTAGCATCACTTTCTATGATAAATTTTGGGGTTTTTATATCTAATTTTCCCCAGGTTATTTTCTCATTGGGTACAGCACCGGAATAGGAACCGTAACTGGTCGTAGAATCAGATATTTGGCAAAAATAACTCCAGAATGGGGTGTCTGTTCGTTCCATATCCTGATAGAGCATAGGCACCACACAAATGGGGAAATCTCCGGCTATCCCTCCACCAATTTGGAAGAAACCAATGCCTTTTTTGGAATTCTCAGTGTACCAATCGGCTAAAAAGGTCATATACTCAATACCACTTTTCATCGTGCTTGCTTTGAGTTCGCCTTTCAGCACATAGGAGGCAAAGATATTTCCCATCGTGCTGTCTTCCCAACCGGGAACAATAATAGGCAGGTTTTTTTCGGCGGCAGCATACATCCAGGAATCCTTGATGTCAATTTCATAATAGTCTTCCAGCACACCTGAAAGTAGCATTTTATACATAAACTCATGAGGAAAGTAGCGCTCACCTTTGTCTTCAGCATCTTTCCAAATTTTATAGATATGCTTTTGCAATCTTCTAAAGGCTTCTTCCTCAGGAATACAAGTATCTGTCACGCGGTTGAGACCCTTTTCAAGTAAATCCCATTCTTCCTGTGGCGTAAGGTCGCGGTAATTGGGTATGCGTTTGTAATGGGAATGTGCCACAAGATTCATAATGTCTTCTTCCAGGTTGGCACCGGTACATGAAATGATATGTACCTTATCTTGTCTAATAACTTCTGCAAATATTTTACCAAGCTCTGCCGTGCTCATCGCTCCCGCAAGGGAAACTAGCATTTTTGAACCTTGATTTAACTGGTCTTCATACCCTTTTGCTGCATCGACCAATGCCGCGGCATTAAAGTGTAAATAGTATTTTTCAATAAATTGTGTGATGGCTCCTTTACTCTTCGTCATCGTCGTCGTTTTTTCGGTTTTCATATTTAAATTTGTAACTTAACATTTTGTAGTACAATTTTGCCGCAAGGAAATCTGATGATTTTTCGTCCTCTTTAGGACAAAGCTCTACAATATCAAAGCCCACTACATTTTTCTTTTTAAACATCAGCTTTAGAAACTCCAAAGTTTCATACCAAAGCAGCCCCCCCGGCTCAGGGGTTCCGGTAGAAGGCATAATGGAAGGGTCGAAAGCATCGAGGTCGATAGTGATAAATACATTGGGCGACATCTGGCCAATGGCATCATCCATCCAGTCGTCATCGGTTACCATATCGTGGGCAAAATAGGTTTGGTTTTCATCCATAAACTCCTTTTCAGAAACATCCATAGAACGAATCCCCACTTGAATGAGGTTTGTATTGTTGCTGGCTTCATGCATTGCGCAGGCGTGATTGCAGGTCGAGCCGTCATACTCAGGACGCAAATCGGCATGGGCATCTAGTTGTACAACAGTTAGGTCTTCAAAACATTCATTGAATGCACGAATGGTACCAATGGAAATTGAATGCTCTCCACCAAAAATAGTCACAAACTTTTCCTGATTGATGTAGTTTTTCACTGTTTTGTGAACGGCTTCTACCATCTTTTCCGGAGAAGAGTTTTCTGTGACTGCAGGAGCAAGATAGACTCCCTTTTTGTATACCTCGCTGCGGGTCTCAATATCATACAGTTCCATGTTTTCTGAAGCGTGCAAAAAAGCTTCAGGTCCTTTGTCGGCTCCTTTTTGCCAACTGCTTGTCCCGTCATAAGGAACAGGAATGAGCACCACTTTTGCCTCGTCTATGCGGGCATACTTGTCCGGAATACCGGCATAATTTCTCTTAGTCATTGTAACCTAAAATTTTGAGTAAGTCTTCACTTTTTTGTTGTTCACTAAATAGTTTTTTGGTAAGATTACCGTTTTCGTCTCTGTTAATCAATATGTGTTTAGGCATAGGAATCAAGCAGTGCTGCAAGCCTCCAAAACCACCAATGGTTTCCTGATAGGCGCCGGTATTAAAAAAGCCAATATACAAAGGTTTTTCCTTTTTGTATTTTGGCAAATAAATTCCGTTCATATGCTGCTCACTGTTATAATAGTCATCACTGTCACAGGTCAATCCTCCCAGTAAGACGCGTTCATATTCGTCATTCCAGCGATTAACCGCGAGCATGACAAAACGCTTGTTGATGGCCCAAGTATCGGGCAGGGTGGTAATAAATGAGGAATTGATCATATTCCACTTTTCCCGGTCGTTTTGTTGTTTTTGGTACAAAACTTCATAAACAGCACCGCCGCTTTCGCCCACGGTAAAGCTTCCAAACTCTGTAAAAATATTGGGAACCGGTACTTCTTCCGCTTCACAAACCAACTTGATTTGATGAATGATTTCGTCCACCATATACTGGTAATCAAATTCAAAAGCCAGCGAATTCTTAATGGGGAAACCACCGCCAATGTTCAGGCTGTCGAGTGTGGGGCATATTTTTTTCAACTGTACATACACCTGCATACATTTTAATAATTCGTTCCAGTAATAAGCTGTATCACGAATTCCGGTATTGATAAAGAAATGCAGCATTTTGAGCTGTACTTTCTTGTTGTCTTTTATCTGGCGGTTGTAAAAAGGTACAATGTTTTTGTATCCAATGCCCAAACGGGAGGTATAGAATTCAAACTTAGGCTCTTCCTCTGATGCGATGCGAATACCAATCTTGTATTTGCCTTTAATTTCCTCATTGAGCAGACCTATTTCTTCAAAGTTATCAATAATGGGAATACAGTTTTTATGTCCGCTGTTGATAAGATTAGCGATGTTTGTAATGTATTGATCGCGTTTGAAGCCGTTGCAAATCACAAAAGTTTTATCGTCAATCTTACCATCCTCCTTTAATTTGTTGACAATGTCAATATCAAAAGCCGAAGAGGTTTCTATATGGATGTCATTTTTCAAAGCTTCGTGCAACACATGCTCAAAGTGAGAACTTTTAGTACAGTAACAGTAATAGTATTTCCCTTTGTACTTATTCTTTTTAATGGCCGATTGAAACCAACCTTTAGCGCGTTTGATGTTGTCTGAAATCTTTGGAAGGTATGTAAACTTAAGCGGGGCACCATATTCCTCCACCAATTCCATCAGGTCAATACCGTGGAATTGGAGCTCGTTGTCTTCAAGTGTAAATTCTTCTTGCGGAAAGTAAAAGGTTTGGTCAATTAAATCTATATATCGGGTCTTCATTTGAGTTTTAAAATTTCGTATAAATTAATAAAAAGTTACAGAACGCGAAAGTGTATCGCATAAATTAACGAAAGAATAATTCACTATCAAATGCGAATGGGGGTTAAAACAGTAAAAACCTGCACCGGAAATGCGATGATTAAAGCGGGGGTGGTTGATAAAATTTGGTGCTTTCTTTTGGAGGTAGTTTTTAAAGGTAACTTCCTGAAATCCAAAAGTGCCAACCGTAAAAAAAACTTCATAAGGCAACACAATGTGCTATTGCTATTTTGTGAAATATATCGTCTTAGCACATTACAAATGAAATCAAAAAAAATTGAATTACAACACAGGATTTAAAAAAAAAGACCCTTATAAATAAAAAAACCCATCAGCTAAATACCGATAGGATTGATTACGCTCAGAGCATATGATATCACAGCCCAAAAGTTTTGAAGTTGCAGACGGTCATTTTTTAAGAATTTAACTTACATCATCCCTAAATTAATCACTTCCTGCTTGGTCAAATGTCTCCAGTGACCTCGGGGTAAATCTTTTTTAGTGAGACCGGCATAAGAAACACGGTCCAATTTGATTACATCATAACCAAAGCTTTCAAAAATCTTTCTTACAATGTTGTTGCGATTGCTGTTTAACTGAATGCCTATTTCGCTTTTGGGTGCGTTGTCAACATAGGATATAGCATCAATCCAAACTTTCTTTCCTTCTATAATGGGGCCTTCTTCTATTTTTTGATAATCCTCATACTTGAGGTTTTTATCCAAAGAAACCTGATAGATTTTTCTAATCATTAAACCGGTATCGGTTAGTTTTTTTTGCATATCATGGTCGTTTGTAAACAACAAAAGCCCTGTAGTGTTGCGTTGCAATCTTCCCACGGGCACCAGTTTGTATTTGGAAGCATTGGCAACAAGACCCATAGCCGATTTATGCAAGGTTTCCTCACTGGTGGAGGTGTCAAAGCCTTTGGGTTTGTTGAGGAGGACATATTCTTTTTTCTCCGGACTGATGCGCCTTCCGTCAAACTTAACCTCATCAGTCAACTTTACTTTATGGCCCATTTCTGAAACCACTTGTCCGTTGACCTGTACCTGACCGGTAGAGATATACAAATCGGCTTCACGACGCGAACACATGCCCGAGTTGGCAATGTATTTATTAAGGCGCATTTCGTCTGAAGGCGCTTTGGGTTTAGGAGCTTGTTTTTTTGGGGGTCCCTTTGGGCTGAAGGGTTTCTTTTTAAAAACGTCTTTGGATTTGGATTTTCCTTCTCGTTTTCCGCCGCGTTTGTCTTGTTCTTTTGCCATAATCCTACTATTTTTTGCAAAGGTAGGTTATTTTATGTGCTTTCTGTCAACTGAATATTACATAATTCTGCTGAGCAATAAATCTATATCAATAAGCACAATGCTTAGGGTTCCCACAACGATGATGAGTTTTAAAATAGCGTGAAGAATCATATAATCGAGTTTGGCTGAAGACCGCCAGAGATAAAACAGAAAGATTGCCAGTAGAAGTACCGCAAAAAGAAAATAGAAATACATAAATCCAATTTCAAACCGCGTAAGCAATAAATAGATGGGAATAGCTGTAAAACAACTTAGAAAAGTAAGTATTTGTTTCGAAAACCGCTCGCCATACACCACGGGAATGGTTTTGTAATCAAGCACCAAATCGCCTTTGATGTTTTCCAGATCTTTCACGAGCTCCCGCATCGATATGATTAAAAACAAAAAGGTAGCATGCACAAAAATGACCAAAGCAAAGTTCTGATAGTAAATAAACACCGCAAAAAAGGGCGTGATCGCAAGCACAGAAGCAGTTAAATTACCAATAAACGGATATTTTTTAAGCTTGTGCGAATAGAACCAAATCCAGAAAATATAAGACGAAAAAAACACCACCGCCTTAAATGAAATGGCACTCGCCAAAATGACTGATAGGAAGTTAAGAACAAAATAAGCTGACAACTTGGTGTTCTGACTAATAAAACTGTCGAGATAGGTTTTGTTAGGCCGGTTGATTAAATCTTTTTCGGCATCATAAAAGTTGTTGATGATATAGCCTCCTGCAATCACAAGTGCTGATGCCAAAACAATGATAAACAAATTGGGGTCAAACAACACACTAAAAAATGGTTTCCCCGGTGCCAGTATATAAATGGACGTAAGATACTGTGCAATGACGATAATCAAAATGTTATAGCCCCTCACAACTGAAACCAAGCTTAATAGTTTGAGCATCAATTTTTTTGTTTTGTAGTTGAGGAGAGACATTGGATGTATGATATCAGATTTGAGATGTTAGATTTATGATTTATATCTCAAAGATAAAGATATACTAATAGATTTAATGAATAGAATTTCTATTAAAGTATTATAATCATAAATAACAATTGCTCCCCTCCTTTGGAGGGGTTGGGGGAGGACTAAAAACTATAAACCACTTCCAGTTTATGGTCTTTTAGGGCTTTCTGTGCTTTGTCAAGGTCTTCAGTAAAACCTAAAATGTAGCCGCCGCCGCCGGAGCCACAAAGTTTTAGATAATAAGCATTGGTATCGATACCCTGCTTCCAGAGTTTGTGGAATTGTTGGGGTATCATGGGTTTGAAGTTGTCCAGCACCACATTGGAGAGTTGCTTGATGTTGGAGAACAAAGACTTTACATCGCCTTTCAGGAAATCGTCCACACAGGCATCTGTATGTTTTACAAACTGGTCTTTCAGCATATTTCTAAATCCTTCCTGCTTCATGTTTTCCATAAAAATCTGCACCATGGGAGCCGTTTCACCGGTGACACCGCTATCCAATAAAAACACGGCGCCTTTGCCTTTTTTGAGTTGGGAAGGAATTCCGGCAGGTTCTATATTGTCTTGTGAATTGATTAATATGGGTAAGCTCAAGTAGCTGTTCAATGGGTCAAGTCCGGAAGATTTTCCGTGGAAAAAAGACTCCATCGCACTGAAAATAGACTTGAGTTGTAATAGTTTTTCTCGGGTGAGGTTTTCAAGAACAGTTATTTTGTCGTTTGCATATTGGTCATAAATGGCGGCTACAAGTGCTCCACTACTTCCAACACCATAACCTTGTGGAATGCTACTGTCAAAATACAAACCGGCTTCAATGTCCTTTTTTAAACTTTCTAAATCAAAAGTGACCAAATGAGGTTGTTCTTCCTGCAAGGTTTCCAGATACTCAGCAAAACGTTTTAAGCCTAGATTTGATTTATGAGTCGCCACTGTATGCTGCTCGTCAATCTTCAGTGCTCCGTTGTAAAAGTTATAGGGGATGGACAAGCCTTTGGAATCTTTGATGATACCATATTCACCAAAGAGAAGTATTTTTGAGTAAAAAAGGGGTCCTCGCATTATTTTTTTAATTTACAAAGTAAAGATAAAGAATTTCTAACAATCCTAAATATTTTGGTGCAAATATAGTTGTTCTAGATTATCTATATTAAAAAAATAACTTAAATATTTAGCACCTTTTTTTGTAACTCACTAATTTTTAGTATTTTTAGTGACATCAATCTCATTTAAATCATGAGAACCTTTACCACATACCTGTTCATTCTTCTACTATTCATCCCAATTACTTCATTGGGTCAAACACATACTTGGACCGGAAACGGAGGGGACACCAACTGGTTCAACAGTTCAAACTGGGATGTAAACTCAGTTCCTGATACTTCAAGCGATGTACTTATTCCCGCGGGTTTTACGGTTGATATAACTACAAGTCCTGCTTTGGTTGATCAAATTACAATAGAATCCCAAGCAATCATTGAAGTAAACAATTCCATTGAAATTACAACCGGAATCAACATATTGAAAGATGCCTTATTTCAATTTAATTTAGGAAGTCTCTCTGGTAACGCGATTATAACAAATCAAGGAACTTTTGAAATAACGGGAGTTCCCAATAAACTTATCAGCCAATTGACCATCAACAATGAAAATTTGTTATTAATCAATGAATCTGGAAACATAAACCTGAGAAATAATATGATTATAAATAATGCAGAAAGCGCATTGATTCTAGTTGATGGAGCAGGAGGAGCTTTTAGCTCAAATGAAACAGGGGCCACTTTAAATAATTTTGGAACCCTTAGAAGAATGGATATTGGTCAATTTGGGGTTTTTTATTTACTCCTCACAGTTAACAATTATGGGGTTATTAAAGTAGAAAAGTCTCAAAATATACTTATTCTTACCTCTCAAAATTCCCTAAACAACTTTGAAACAGGTATATTAACAGGTGAGGGGTCTTTTGATATCACTTCTCCATTTACAAACAATGGTAGGATTATTCCTGATGGTGATCAAGGAACTGAGTTAGGTTTTATCAACACCTTTAACCTTTCACCTCAATCTATAATTGAGCTTGATATTTATGGTAATGAACTTGAGGAATATGACAGCATATTTGTGATAGACAATCCGTTTATTGAGGGTGCTATAGAAGTCACTTTGCACTATGAAGCTGCAATCAATGACGAATTTACAATTATCACTTCAACTCAAGGAATAAGTGGATGTGATTTGCCGCCATCTATTTTTACTGTTTACCAGGGCGTGCAGTATGAGTTTGAGGTAAACTGTACTTTTGATGAGGTTATTCTCAAAGTAGTTGATAAAATACTGAATGTAGAGGAATTTGACCGTATGAACCTTTCTGCTTTACCAAACCCAAACTATGGTACATTTGAAATTCAATTTGGCTCTCAGGTTTCTGAAATTAAACTAACAATAACCAACGTTTTAGGACAAACCCTATCTACACACACCGTTCAAAACACCGATTCTCACCAACTCACAATAGATGGTGCTGCAGGCATTTATTTTATAACTGCTAAAACAGCTGGAGGAAAGATAGAGACTTTTAAAGTAATCAAGAAGTAAGCTGAAAAGCTCCAGTTCCAGTCTGATCTTTTATAAATTCGTTGTCTTTACAATAAATAGAAAGTTCGCTGACAATGAATTTAGAAACCGTCTCTTTTTCACGTTCCGGAAACAACACATGCACATTGGCGCCGGCATCCAGCGTAAAACACAACTTGCTTCCGGTTTCTTTTCGGTAATTCCATATTCGGTTGATAATCTCCAAGGTGTTAGGTTTCATCAGGATAAAATAAGGCATCGAGGTCATCATCATCGCGTGTAATGAAAGGGCTTCGCTTTCCACAATTTTGATGAATTCATCTAGGTTTCCATCCTTTAATACAGGAATTAATTTTGCCATATTTGAATTCGCTTGCGCGAAACGTTCTTCAGAAAAAGGGTGTTTGTGCATTAAGTCATGACCCACAGTACTGGAAACTTGCTTTTCTCCTTTGTCAACCAAAAGAATGGTGTCTTGATATTTATCAAAATTGGGATGTACTTCAAATGGATATTTGGTGCCAAACAAATTACTGCTTCCGGGAATGGCTTTATGCTCACCCCAAACAATTAGTGGGCCTTCCACACTTCTGCACGCACTTCCTGAGCCCAGACGCGCAAGGAAGGAAGCTTTTTGATTAAAATAATCAGAAGTAATCGATGGGTTTAATTGTTGCTCCATCTCCATCAAACAAAGTGCTAATGCGCTCATCCCACTCGCAGAAGAGGCAATCCCGCTGCTGTGTGGAAAACTGTTGGTCGTTTCAATCCTAAAACTGTAGTCTTTTAAAAAAGAAATATAGTTTTCTATGCGTTGAAAGAATTTTAGGATTTTTGGTTCAAAACCTGCTTCTCGTTTGCCATCTAAAAAGACTTCAAATTCAATGTCTCCGGTGGCTTTTGGCTCATAAAACAAGGTTGTTTTTGTAAAACAACTGGAAAGAGTTAAACTGATAGATGTATTTTTAGGCAATTGCTCACCATATTTTCCCCAATATTTTACCAAAGCAATATTACTAGGTGATTGCCAAGTCACTTGGGCTTTTGCAAGTGTGTTTTTATAGGGTTTTGCAAGGAAATCTTTTTCAGTCATAGTGGGGCAAAGATACATTTTTCTTGATTTAGATTTTAATGATTTTGAAATGGAAAAGAATTCTTTTACTTGTTTAAGATTAAAAATACCGTACAATTAAATTCTTCTTTCAATTTATATAATTAAACGCTTTAGAGGCCTATTAAATTTCCACATCCACTATAGGTTTTATCTATTGAAATTCATACTCAATAAGAATACTTTTTGGTAAATTAGCAGAATAAAGAGTAAAAATTTTAAATCAATAAAAATGGACAACAAAAACAACCCAAACAATTCTGATAGTAGTAAAGTCTGGGACATCAATGAATCTAGCAAGGGAACAGGAAAATGCCCGGTGATGCACGGCTCAAATACTAAGCTTGGAGCAGGAGGTGCTATGAACAAAGACTGGTGGCCCAATCAGCTCAACCTTAATATTCTACATCAACACGCGCCAAAATCAAATCCGCTGGGTGAAGATTTTGACTATGCAAAAGAGTTCAGCAAACTCAATTTAGCAGATGTTAAAAAAGATTTGGAAGAAGTATTAACAACTTCACTAGACTGGTGGCCTGCAGATTATGGACACTATGGCCCGTTTATGATAAGAATGGCCTGGCACAGTGCCGGTACATACCGAACAGGCGATGGGCGTGGTGGAGCAGGAACAGGAAACCAGCGTTTTGCACCTGTGAACAGCTGGCCTGATAATGGAAATTTAGACAAAGCACGCAGATTGCTTTGGCCCGTTAAACAAAAATATGGCAATAAACTTTCCTGGGCAGATTTATTTATTTTGGCCGGAAATGTTTCATTAGAATCAATGGGTTTTAAAACCTTTGGTTTTTCCGGTGGAAGAGAAGATATTTTTCAGCCTGAAGAAGATATTTATTGGGGAGCAGAGGATACCTGGTTAGGAAACAAACGCTATTCTGGCGAACGCAATCTTGAAAATCCTTTGGCGGCTGTTCAAATGGGATTGATTTATGTAAATCCTGAAGGTCCAGACGGGAATCCCGATCCCTTAGCTTCTGCGAAAGACATTCGTGAAACATTCAAAAGAATGGCCATGAATGATTATGAAACGGTAGCATTGACAGCAGGAGGTCATACTTTTGGTAAAACTCACGGAGCCGGAGATGCAGCACTTGTGGGAGCAGAGCCCGAAGCCGCCGGCTTGGAAGAAATGGGCTTTGGCTGGAAGAGCAGTTTCAAAAGTGGAAAAGGAAGAGACACTATCACTAGTGGACTGGAAGGAGCATGGACACCCACACCCACCAAATGGGATATGAGTTATTTTGATGTATTGTTTGGTTATGAATGGGAACTTACAAAAAGTCCTGCGGGGGCTCAACAATGGGCAGCTGTCGGTCTAGCCGAAAAAGACCACGCTCCTGATGCTGAAATTCCTTCTCAACGAGTGGGTATTATGATGAGTACGGCAGATATGGCCATGAAAATGGACCCTGAATACCGTAAAATCTCAGAGCACTTTCACAAAAACCCCGATGAATTTGCCGATGCGTTTGCACGTGCCTGGTTCAAATTAACACACAGAGATATGGGGCCAAAATCACGCTATCTGGGCTCTGAAGTCCCTGCTGAAGATTTAATCTGGCAAGACCCCATTCCAGAAGTGAATCACGAACTAATCAATAAGAATGATATTGCTAATTTAAAATCAACGATACTTGCATCCGGTTTATCAGTTTCAGAATTGGTTTATACAGCCTGGTCTTCTGCTTCTACATTTAGAGGTTCAGACAAGAAAGGTGGAGCAAACGGAGCGCGCATTCGTCTAACACCTCAAAAGGATTGGGAAGTAAATCAACCTCAGCAACTGGCAAAAGTTCTTCAAACTCTTGAAGGTATTCAAAATGACTTTAATGGAGCGCAATCTTCCGGTAAAAAAGTATCTCTTGCAGACCTAATTGTATTAGGTGGCTGCGCTGCCGTTGAAAAAGCTGCGAAAGATGGAGGATATGATGTGACTGTGCCTTTTACGCCAGGTCGCACCGATGCAACGGCTGAGCAAACTGATGCCGAATCTTTTGACTGGTTAAAACCCGAAGCTGATGGTTTCCGCAATTACCGACGCACGGCATTCACCGTTTCTGATGAAGAAATGTTGATAGACAAAGCACAACTTTTAGAGCTCAGTGCTCCGGAAATGACTGTGCTTGTAGGTGGATTACGTGTTTTAGATGCCAATTATAAAAATTCAAAGCACGGTGTGTTTACGAACAAACCCGGTGTATTGAGTAATGACTTTTTTGTAAATCTGGTTGATATGAGTGTTGCCTGGGCACCCTCTCGCACTGAAGGGGATGTTTTTGAGGCCCACGACCGTAAAACCGGAGCCGTTAAGAGAACCGGTACACGTGTTGATTTGGTTTTTGGTTCAAATTCACAATTAAGAGCAATTTCTGAAGTGTATGCTCAAGAAGATGCGAAAGGGAAGTTTGTAAATGACTTTATAAAAGCCTGGGACAAAGTGATGAACCTGGATCGTTTTGATTTGGTTTAATTCAATTTCAAAACTGAAATTATGTAAAAGGCGATTCAAAATTGAATCGCCTTTTTTTGTAATTTAATTAAATGGCCTCCTTAGTATTTCTTTCTGTTTGCATAATTTACCAAACTTAACATAACGGGCACCTCTACCAAAACACCCACCACACACACCAATGCTGCCGGGCTTTGAAGACCAAACAAGCCAATGGCTACAGCTACTGAAAGTTCAAAAAAGTTACTGGCGCCTATCAATGCTGCAGGAGCACATACTGGATGTGTTAGCTTTAGTTTCTTTCCGGCAAACCAGGTAGCAAAAAAAACAAAATAGGTTTGAATTATTAAAGGTATCGCAATGAATAAAATAACCAGCGGATTGTTAAGAATGTTTTCGCCCTGGAAGGCAAATAATAAAATTAAGGTAAGTAATAAGGCAATGATGCTTACGGGTTTAAATTTTGGCAAAAATTGCGTTTTAAACCAGTCTTCACCGTGTTTTTTAATGAGATATTTACTTGTTATAGCCCCGGCAATAAGAGGAATGACTACATAAATCAATATACTTAAAACGAGTGTTTCATAAGGAACTACAACATCTGTTATACCAAGTAATAACCCAACAATGGGAACAAATGCAACTAAAATGATTAAATCGTTTATGGAAACCTGCATTAGTGTATAATTTGGGTCACCATCTGTTAAATAAGACCACACAAAGACCATTGCTGTGCAAGGTGCTGCACCCAAGATGATGGCTCCGGCAATATATTCCCCTGCTAAAGACGGGTCTATAAATGCTGCAAATATTTTTGTAAAAAATATCCAGGCAAAAAAGGCCATAGTAAAGGGTTTGATAAGCCAGTTCATAATAAGCGTTAAAAAAATACCCTTAGGCTTTTTTCCCACTTCCTTAATACTGCTAAAGTCTATTTGAAGCATCATAGGATAAATCATCATCCATATAAGAATGGCTATGGGAATGTTTACTTGATACACTTCCCAGGTGCTCATGATTAACATAGCATCACCGGCAATGTATCCAATACCAATACCGCCGGCGATACATAATGCAACCCAAAGACTCAGGTATTTTTCAAAAAATGCAATTTCTTTTTTAGCAGCCATCTGTTATTGTTTAATTAAGGAAAATACATATTTCATTTCAGTAGCTATCTGTCTACTTCGCTCCAAATATTTCTCTGCTTGCAGTGGGCTGTTGTCAAAAGCTTTTGGGTCTTCATAGGTGATTGGTATGCGCTTTTCAGCTCCGGGAATAAATGGACAGGCCTCATTGGCCGAATCGCAGGTCATAACGGCAGCAAACTCCGATTTCGGATTAAAGGCGTCGTCAAAGGTTTTAGAAAATCCAATGACAGCAGGTGCATTCTCAGCAAACTTAATGCTATACACCGGATTGTTACTTTGAGAAAGCTTGGAAATTTCAAAACCTTGCTGCGTTAATGTTTCTGCAACAACAGTAAATAACGCTGTGGCTTCAGTCCCACCAGAATAGCACATAACTCGATTAATCCCAAAGTGAAATGCCATCACCTGGGCCCATACTTGTGACAAGTGGCTTCTGCGCGAATTGTGTGTGCAGATAAAATTAAGATTGATTTCCTGTTGTTGATTTACCTTTAATTGGAGATACTCAATCAAGGGTTGAAGGGTTGTTTTTCGATCTTCAGATATAGAATTTATATCTAAGTCGCTTATGTGTTTTCCTAGATTTTGAAATAAGGTGCCGCTACTTTTCATTTTAAATGGGATGTATAAAAACTAACAGCAGTTGCTTTCCGGAGCACAACAAGGCTGCTTGTTTAAATCAGACAGTTTCACTTTCAGTTTTTCATGGGGAATGCCGCAGTTGTCTTTGGCTAAACAATCTGTCATTTTTGTGGTTAAAAGGAAGTGTTTTCCGTCAAAATCAAGTCCGTATTTTCCAATGGTTGCTCCCTGGTATTCCACTTCAATTTCTAAATCATCTGCAATACCAAGTTTGGACTGAGAAAGTTCAATGATGTGAATTAATTTTTCAGGATGTAAACGATGGTCATAGTCATTGGCTTCCCAAAGCTGGAAATTGACTACTTCTTCATTTCTTACGGTTCCTCCACAGTCTATGAAATGTTTTGTGATTTTACCCACTTCGGTTACATGAAAATGACCGGGCACGAGCTTGCCATCGGGTAATTGGAAAGCGATGGTGTTTAATTCACTTAGTTTGGATTTAATTTCTGAAAGCTTCATCTTTATTATTTTTAAAATAGTTGATTTTAATTAAGGATAGTTTAGCAGCATATTTTATCGGAGTTCAAATCTTGATTTAAGAATTCGCCTAAAAAACGCTTCATTTTATTCCAATTTTCGGTATCGATACAATAACAAACACTGGTTCCTTCAATAGTGCCTTTTATAAGACCACTATTTTTTAATTCTTTTAAATGCTGTGAAATGGTGGGTTGTGCCAAACCAATTTCAGTTACCAAGTGCCCGCAGATACAATCTTTTGTTTTGAAAAGTTGCTCTAGAATGGCAATACGAGCCGGATGCGCAAGTACCTTTGCATAGCTTGCCAACTCATTTTGTGTTTTAGTGAATAAATCGGTTTTTGTGACGCCCATATTGATATGATTATTATATTGCAATATTACGATAAATATATAATAAATAGAGACTATTTTTATAAAAAGTGACTAAACTTAATCGTGTGCCGAATGTTCCATTATTTTAAAAATATGCATAAGGTAGGGGAACAATGCATCCATACTTTCGGCGGCACCTCGTGTTGAACCGGGAAGTGCCAAAATAAGTGATTGTCCTTTGAGTCCGCCCAGACTTCTTGACAACATGGCATAAGGCATATGTTCCTGACCATAAGCTCGCGCCACCTCACCAATACCTGGAATTTCCCGGTCTAATAGGGGTTTGATGGCTTCAGGAGTGACATCGCGGGGTGATAATCCGGTGCCTCCGGTAAGTATGATGAGGTCTGTTTTTTGATCGTAATGATTTAGGACTTTGCTTTGAATATCTTCTACCTCATCAGGAATAATGGCATAGTCTTCTATACTAACACCACCAATATCTTCCAGCTTTTTGATGATGGCCTTGCCGGCAAAATCTTGCTTTTTTCCTGCAGAAATACTATCTGAACACACAATCACTGCGGCTTTGATGGTTCTGCTCAGTTTATCTTTGTATTGCGATTTGCCCCCTTTTTTCTTGATGAGTTTGATGTCTTTTATTTCTATTTCTTTATCGATGGGTTTGAGCATATCGTAAAGGGTAAGTGCTACAATAGAGGCACCGTGCATGGCTTCGACTTCAACACCGGTGCGGTAAATGGTTTGCACTTCGGTTTCGATGATGATTTCCAAGCCTTCAATGCGATGCCTTATCGCTGCAAATTCTACCGGTAAGGGATGGCAATCGGGAATTAGTTCGCTGGTTTTTTTGATTCCAAAAAGTCCGGCAACACGACTTGCTTCCAGCACATCGCCTTTAGGCACCGTTTTGTTATTGATGGCATCGATGGTTTCCTGTTTGCTCACTTTTACAGTCGCTTGTGCAATTGCAGTGCGGTGTGATTTGATTTTGAATGTGATATCGACCATTGGGATTGAATATTGATGATTGAATATTGTCTATTGAGTATTAATCTTCCAATTATGACTTTCGTCTTCAAAAACTTCCTTGCCCCAAACGGGTGCTTCTGCTTTGATGCGCTCTACGAGATATTCGCAAGCGGCCATAGCGTCTTTGCGGTGCTTGGATGAGGTGAAGACAAACAAACAAATTTCTCCTGTGGCAACTTTGCCCAAACTGTGATAGATATGCATACAGTTTAGTGGATATTTTTCAAAGGCAGTTTCGCGTATTTCGTGAAACTTATCATTTGCCATTTCTTCATAGGCTGAGTAGTCAATGGCTGCAACGGTTTTGTGATTGATCACATCGTTACGAACTTGTCCCAGAAAAATACTGTGGGCACCAATATTTTTTTTACTGCTGTGCTTGGCAATGGATTCCCCGATAAATTCCGGCGGAATGGCGCTTTCCATAAATACTTTTTTAGGTTTGTGATTATTCATAGTGTTCTGATTTATTGTGTTTTTTCCATTCGGTTATTCCGCCTTCGAGGCTGAATAGTTTCAGTATTGGCTGTTGTTTTTTTAATAGTTCCAAAGCTTTTAAGCTACGTTGCCCACTTTGGCAAAGGAGTACAACGGTTGTATTAAAATTAATTTCAGAAATGCTTTCGCGAAAGCAGCTTAAAGGCAGTTGTTGTGTTTCAAATTCAGAAATTATTGGTGTTTCATCCGTTTCGCGAATATCTATGATGCTGCAATCTTCTGCCTTCCGAAGTATGTCGAAGGCTTCCACAGTAATAATGTTTTGAAGGTTTTTGTTGCAAAACCAATCGTAATTAAAGCTTAAGAAATCCTTTTTGTCTTTTGGCATCTCTTTTTGAAACTGATTATTTTTAGCCAATTGAAATTCATACACTGTATTGTTTAACAGGTTCAAAGTTAAAATTTTATTTACCAAAGGTGTACCAATTCCCGTGATGATTTTGATAGCTTCTGAAGCTTGCCACGTACCGATTATACCGGGCAAAACGCCTAAAACACCTACCTCATTACAAGAAGCTACAGATGCTGCATCAGGAGGCGTGGGAAACAAGTCGCGGTAGTTGGTTTTAAGATTATTGTTTTGGAGATTGAACACACCCACCTGGCCTTCAAAGCGCATCACCGCTCCATAAATAAGAGGCTTATTGAGCAATACACAGGCGTCGTTAACCAAATATCGGGTGCTGAAATTATCCGTTCCGTCAATGATAAGGTCATAAGCTTTAAATAAAGTTAATGCATTTTGATTGGTAAGTTGGGCAGGGTAGGTGATTACAGTAATTTCCGGATTAAGTGCTTTTAGTCTTTTAGCAGCGACTTCCACTTTGGGTTTTCCAATATCTGCAGTTGTAAAAAGTGTTTGCCGATGTAAATTGGTAATGGTAATGGTATCGAAATCTACAATTCCCAGAGTGCCCACTCCTGCACCGGCCAAATACTGCAAAGCGGGACAACCCAAGCCACCGGCGCCAATCATCAAAATTTTGGTGGCAGCCAGTTTATCCTGAGCTTTCTTTCCAAAGCCGCTTAATTGCAATTGCCGTTGATATCTGTTTTCTGTATTCATTTTTTTATTTTATCCACCTGAAAACGGGGGTAACAATGCCACTTCGTCTTCAGGTTTTAAAGTCGTGTTTTGTTGGATCATTTTCTTGTTTACGGCGATGGAAAAGGTCAACTTTTCTAATGCCGGGTATTGCTGTTGTATTCTTTTTTTCAAATCATCAGTGTCAGTAATACCGGTAAGTTTTTGACTTAATTTTCCGGTAACTTCAGCTAACTGTCCAAAAAATAAACATGTTATTTCCATTTTATAGATTTTTCAATGCATTCTTTAAATCTTCCCGGGTGTTGATGTTTTGGAAAAATAATTCCGAAAAGAGGGGGTTGTTATCAACAACTATTTTTTCCAATTTATAATTTGCTGCTAAGTCTGTAAGTTTATAGATCCCTTTATTCATGGTTGTTTTCCAACTCTTCAAACAAGATTTTGGATAGATACCAAAAAGGGGTTCTAATTTGTTTTTATATTGAGGAATACACACTGCATCTGTGTAGCAATTATCCAGCATGAAATGAATTGCCTGAGCAGAAATATTAGGCATATCACAGCTTACGATAAAATTTTTATCCGAAGTGCTGTGTTGCAAAGCACTGTAAATACCTCCTGCCGGTCCGATGTCTTTTACCACATCTTCTATGACTTCCAGCCCGAATTGTTTATATGCGTTGTTATTGGAGACTATCACTACCTTTTTAACCACTTGTTGCAATTGCTCAATAACGATTTGTACTAGTGCTTTTCCATTGAATAGTTTCAGTCCTTTATCTTCGCCCATTCGGGAACTTTTCCCGCCGGCGAGAATGTAGGCTGTGGTATGTGGAATGGGTGGTTTCATTTAGGTTAAAATTAATTTGACCGAAGCGATGAGCAACACAAAGGAGAGCAAATACTTTAGTTTTTTACTATTGAATTTATTTGCGCCAAAATAAGAGCCCAACAAACCGCCTACAAACGCCACACTGAGCATCGTCCACATTAAAACGTTGAATTGAACGCCTTGTAAAAACAAGCCCGACAGACCTGATACACTATTTACGAAAATGAAAAGCGCAGAAATAGCAGCCGTTTGTTTTAGGTTTGCCCAGCCCAAAAGGAGTATCAACGGACTTAGAATAATACCTCCACCAATACCAATCATTCCGGAGAAAAGCCCTATAACAGCCCCTATCAATAATGAAAGTAACAAGAGTTGTTTTTTCGGATTCTTACCTTCATTGGTCCCAAATCCTAAAAAGCGTGCGATGGCAAAAAGCAACAAAATTCCTAATATGCGTTTATAAATCTGTTCGTCCACGGTGATTAAACCGCCGATAAACGCCGCCGGAATGGAAGTTACCGCAAATGGCCAAAATAGTTTCCATTGAAAATAACCCTTTCGATAAAACTGGTAAAAGGCGATACCCGACACAAATATATTCAATACCAATGCCGTGGGGCGCATTGTTTCTGGAGGGAATGAAAACAAAGCCATCAATGCCAAATACCCACTTGCACCTCCGTGTCCAACAGAGGAATAGAAGAATGCTGCACTAAAAAGCAAGGTAAGAAACAAGATGGTGAATTCTATATTCATTTATTTCCCTGATTGATTTGTGATTTAAAAGTTTCAAAGGCTTTTTGACACACTTCAAATTGTTTTAGCAAAGTTTCGCCTGCGGCTGTTAGTTTGCTGCCGCCTCCATTTGTACCGCCGCTATTTTTCTCTACAATGAGTTGGCCGGAAACGGAATTCAGTTCTTTGATTATTTCCCAGGCGTGTCGATAAGACATCTTCATTTTTTTAGCCGCTTCGGTGATGGAGCCCAGTTCTTTGATGGCTAAAAGCAGTTTTTGTCGCCCGGGTCCCAATTGGTGTCCCTGGTCGGTTTCCAGCCAGATGCGTCCTTTTATTTGGTAGTTTTTTATGTCCATTTTAAGCAAGCATTAAAACAACTACTAAATCACCTTTTTTGCATTCCGTTTTATCTTCGTCAAGCGTAATTAAGCAATCTGCTATTGCAAATGAATTGAGCATATAACTGAGTTGGCTGTCTAATATTTTGACTCCGTTTTCTGTGGTTTTACCTTTTAAAAAATGGGTCAAGCCCGGTTTTTTATTGAAATCATTTACCAAAGACAGCGTCAACGTTTTTAAATGTATTTTTTGCATCAATGCATCAATAGCGGTCACTACATATTCATAAAAACAGGTCATTACCGCTGCCGGATTTCCGGGAAGTGCAAAAATGAGTGCGTTTGAGGTCGTGCCGAAATAAAAAGGTTTGCCGGGTTTTTGTTTCACCTTATGGAAAATTTTCTCCACGCCACATTTTTCCAAAGCCGCGGGAACCAAATCATAATTCCCCACAGAAACACCTCCGGTGAGAATGATAATGTCGCTGTTCAATTGACTTTCAATTGCATTTTCAATAAGCTCTGAATCATCGTCAACCAGTGCCACCGAAACCGGCTCAATACCCAGTTGGCGCAAAGCGGCTGTTAATCCAATTCCGTTGGATTCATAGATTTTACCTGTTTCGAGCGTTTCTCCTGCTTTTATGAGTTCCTTTCCTGTGATAATGATGCTCACTTTGGGTTTGGTATACACCTTCACTTTTGAATATCCCATTCCTGCCAAATAGGAAATGCCGGCAGGATTTAATATTTGTCCTTTTTGTAAAGCGACATCTCCCTTTTTAGTCTGCGAACCTTTGGGGCGGATGTTGCTTCCTTGTTTTAGACCTTCGTCAAGCAAAGTTATATTATTAGCGTAGCGCTCTACTTTTTCCTGCATAATCACGGTATCGACCTCGGGAGGAACCGGAGCACCGGTAAAAATCCGGATGGCTTCATTGGCGCCTGTTTTTAAACTGTTTTCACTTCCGGCTTGCACTTCGCCAATCACGGTCAGGGCACTTTTCTTATCCCATTTAGAATATGAAAACGCATAGCCATCCATCGCTGAATTGTCAAAAGGCGGTGTATCTATTTTTGCAAAAAGCGTCTCAGCCAAGACAAATCCCAATGCATCAGAAAGTGATATTTCTTCAACACGTGGTGATTTACCGTGTTTTATAATGTGTTGTTTAGCTTCTAAAACTGAGATCATTTTTAATTGATTATTCTGGTTATGACGTTTTGGGAATAACGGTGGGTAAAAGTTAACCTCCAATGCGTATCATACTCCGATTGTCTATTTTATTCTTATCTATTTGATGGAAATCACCTTCAAACTGTCCGCCGAGTGCTTTTTCTTTTTGCCCCACACATTTTTTGATTATGGGTGTGATGTCTTCCTGATTTCGCAAAACGGAAAGGATATCAGCTTCGCCTTTTGAGAAAAGACAATTTTTCATTTTGCCGTCTGCGGTGAGTCGCATCCGGTTGCAATTGTGACAAAAAGGGGCACTCATCGTGCTGATAACGGCAAAAGTCCCTTCGTGATTGAGGGGTTTGTATTTTTTTGCGGTAGCATTGACTTCGTCTTTTATCTTGATATAGCTATACTGCGTTTCAATTAAGTTGAGAACTTCCTGATAACTAAATACTTTTGAGCTGTTCCATTGATTTTTATCAAAGGGCATAAACTCTATGAAGCGCACGTGAACGGGTTGGTTTTTGGTCCATTCTATAAAATCGAGAATTTCGTTGTCGTTGATGCCTTTCATCACCACCACATTCACTTTAAGGTGAAACCCTTCTTCAATCAACAGCTGAATATTTTTCCAAACCTTATCAAACAAATCACGTTTGGTAAGTTCCAGAAATTTATCCCGTTTCAAAGTATCCAAACTCACATTAACAGACCTGATTCCTGCCTGATGAAAAACTTCAATAAAATCATCTGCCAAACCGCCGTTAGTCGTTAAAGAAAGTTCCACAGGAAATTTTGAAATTCGTTCAATAATGTCTTTAGCGTCTTTTCTCACAAGAGGTTCGCCGCCGGTCAACCTGATTTTTTTGATTCCCAAGTCCACAAAGGTTTTGACAATGCTTTCAATTTCGTAGGCTTGCATCAAATGTTTGGCAGGCATAAATTTCATTTGCTCATTGGGCATACAATACACACATCGGAAGTTACAAGCATCGGTTAGGGAGATGCGCAGGTAATCGTGGGTTCTATTGAAAGTGTCTTTGAGCATTTTACTCGTGTTACTTGAATTTAAAGATACGAAAGTTAGCGATTATTTGAATGAGAAAAAAGTACTAATGATTTACCGACTCCTTGTGTTTCAAAAAGGGACCTCTGATTATTTTTAACAAAACTTTCTGTTTAATAAAAGGAATGTTTAGGTTAAACATTTCGTATCTTTGTATAGCACTAAAAATCACACTTATGGCAACTAAAAAAAAGACTTCCGCTACAAAAAAAGTAACACGTCAGCAACTTATTGATATGTATATGCAGTATGTGCTGGAGCACGAAAAGGCCCCTGTTTCAATTTACAAATTCTCCAAAGAACATGGTTTTACAGAACAGGACTTTTACAAGCACTTTGGTTCCTTTGAAGGTTTGAAATCGGGTATCTGGACTACTTTTTATCAGATGACTACAGATCTTTCTCAAAAGAATAAAGAGTATGAAAGCTTCTCAAATCAGGAAAAAATGCTCACATTTTTCTACACCTTTTTTGAATTGCTCACGGCAAACCGCAGTTATGTATTGTTTTCGCTTCACGAAGACAAAGACAAACTGAAGATGATGCAGCAGCTTTCGCCTTTGCGAAAAAAAATAAAAGCATTTGCCAGCGAACTCATTGAAGAAAAGAACGATGAGCAACAACTTAAATTTCTCAAACAACCTGCGGTGATTTTCTCTGAAGGAGCCTGGTTGCAATTTGTATTTATCCTCAAATTCTGGATGGATGACAATTCGCCCTCCTTTGAAAAAACCGATGTGGTTATCGAAAAATCAGTGCGTGCTATCTTTGATGTGTTTGCAACCACACCCCTTGAAAGTGTCATTGACTTCGGAAAGTTTATCTGGAAAGAGAAAATGGCTTAGGAAGTACAAAGTTAGAAGTATGAAGTTAGAAGTTAAAAGGGATTAGCAAATTCGTGTTAATCTGTAAATCAGTTATCGAATGAAAACATTAGACCATATCCCAACGGGAAAAATCCAGCGTGCATCCAAATTGGTTAAGACCGGCGTGAAAGTGGGTGGAAACTATTTGAAATATTATGGAGGCAAGTTAGTAAATCCCGAGTTGACCAAGGATAAGCTTAATGAGGAAAATGCTGAAGATATTTATGACGGGCTTAAAAGTATGAAAGGCAGTGCGTTGAAAGTGGCGCAAATGCTAAGTATGGAAAAGAACATTATGCCGCGGGCTTATGTGGAAAAATTTTCTTTGGCACAGTTTCAGGTACCGCCCTTGTCTGCTCCGCTGGTGCGCAAGACTTTTAAAAAATATCTGGGTCAGGAGCCCGAAGCTTTGTTTGATACTTTTGAAGCAGATTCAGTCAATGCAGCAAGTATCGGGCAGGTGCACCGTGCCACTTTGAACGGAAAGCAACTGGCTGTAAAAATTCAATATCCCGGTATTGCAGAGAGTATTAGTAGTGACCTCGCGTTAGTAAAGCCGGTGGCACTGAAAATGTTTAACATCAAAGCTAAAGATTCAGATAAGTATTTTAAAGAGGTTGAAGACAAACTCATGGAAGAGACAGATTACAACCTCGAATTAAAGCAAAGTCGTGAAATAACTGAAGCCTGTGCACACATTCCCAATTTGAAATTTCCGGATTACTATGAAAACCTCTCCAGCGAACGCATACTCACAATGGACTGGATGGATGGCGAACACCTTTCTGAATTCACAAGGCGCAATACAGACAAGGTACTGGCAGACAAAATAGGCCAAACCCTTTGGGATTTTTATATGTACCAGATGCACGTTTTAAAAAGTGTGCATGCAGACCCCCATCCCGGAAATTTTTTAGTGAGTCCTGAGGGGGAATTGATTGCCATTGACTTTGGTTGTATCAAGCGGGTACCTCAAGAGTTTTATGATCCTTACTTTGAGCTGGCAAAGCCTGAGAATATCAATAACCCAAAAATCTTTACTGAAAAGATGATGGATTTGGAAATTTTACGTAAAGAAGATACCGATGAAGAGCTGAAATTTTTCTCAGAGTTGTTTCATGAAATACTCAGTTTATTTACGCAGCCATTCCACTGTGATAATTTTGACTTTTCAGACCCTCTATTTTTTGGTAAAATCGCCGAGTTAAGTGATAAATATTCCAAAGACACCGAAATTAGAAAAATGAATGGGAATAGAGGCTCCAAACACTTTTTATATATTAACCGCACCTTTTTTGGACTCTATAATTTGATGAATGATTTGGGGGCACGCGTGCGCATTAATGACTATCGTATTTACACTGAGAATTAATATATTGCCTAATAAAATATTAACAAAATATTCTGTTTAAATATTTTGCGTAAAGAATAAACAGTATTATATTTACATCATAGATAAATACTGTGGGAAATAAATTGCTATGAAAAATTAATTTTCACACAAACACAGTGAATTTTTTATTTATTGGTTAGGTTGTTTTAAAGAGGTATGCTCACGTTCTTCAAAGGAGTGTACCTCTTTTGTTTTTTAATATAAATTTCCATTATCTTCCGTTCAACACAAATGGTGCCCAGTACATAGGTGCGCTGTATTTTTCACCTCCTTCTCCTTTTGCCATTGCTCGTTTGATGAAATTAATAGCTTCAAAACTATCCATATTTTCTTTAAGCATCAACCTGAATAAATTTTTCATTGTGAGTGCTGTGCTATAATCGTCCACTGCCCAAAGAGAAAGTAACGTATTGTTTGCGCCGGCGACCAGAAATGCAGAGTTGAGACCGTTGATTCCTTCGCCTTCCGTTAGTGCTCCCAGGCCGGTATCACATGCACTTAGAATCGCAAGATCTGCTTCCAGTTTGAAATTGGCTATTTCGGGGGCGAGTAAAAAGGTGTCTTCATTACCATCCCCTTCATTGGGTTGAGACATCATTACCCCACTAAATTCAGGGATAATATCTGTTGTAAAGCCGTGTGAAGAAAGCATAATTATTTTGTAATTTTTGAGTTCGCCGCTAGTGTTGAGCTTTTTGATATAGCTTTCTTTCATATCCATACCGGTGACTACTTTTATTTCAGGATCAATTTCTCCTACATATTTTACCTCGTCCAAGGTACCCTTAAGATAAGTAGCACCTCCAAATCCCATTTGTTCCAGTTCTTTCTTAAAATTGAAATTGCTTCGTTCAATTTTACGGTTGATGCTTTCGCTGATAGCAAAAAAATCATCAATACCCCTTGCAGTACCTTTTACATTGCCGCTTGGCTGATAGATGGCGCCTCCCATTGCCAGTGCTGGTTTTCTGTTTGGGCTGTAATTTCTGTCATTTAAAATTTTCCAAACACTCACAGAGGGGATGTATTTTACGTTATGTGTTTCAATTAGGTAATTACCATTTGGAGAAATAAAAGCTTCAAATGGTAAATAGTTTAATTGATTACTCGGACTGATGATGATGTTTTTCTTTGAGTTTAAAAGCGATTGAACGGGTGAAAGCGTAAAGAGATACCATTGCTTTAAAAAAGAGTTTCTAGCTTGAGTGAGTTCAGGTTCTGTGGCTTTTAATAAATCCCTTGTCCAATCTATTTGTTTTTTAAAATCATCGGCATTGAAATTCTGCTCCATGCTTTTATAAGTCACGAAATTTCCATCAACGATATCATTTGAATAGCCTTGCATAAAAGAATTGTAGGAGGGTGGTATTTTCTTTGTCTTATCGGTCCATTGTTTTTTCATTTTAATCCAATCTTCAATGGGGTAGCTATGAAAAACCTGGGCACTATTTTGTGTGATAGCATTGATGATGACCTCACCGGGTGCTGCCAAAGTGTAATAAAGCAACAAGTCATCAGGACCCAGCATTTCTTGGGCTTCTTTTAGTGTTGCCTGAGGTGTGTTGGGCCTCAAGCGATCTCTCAGAAACTGACTGCGGTTGTTGTCCTGCACTTCAAACAATTGAGCCGCATTACCCACTTTTTCATAAGCCATAACCAATCCGTAGTAGGAGCTGCTTCGGTTGTTCATTAAAGTAAGTCGCTGTTTGGGTTCCAGTGTTTTTTTTACTCTTTCAGTTAAGTCGATGGCTTGTTTAAAATAAGTCGCTGCCTCTTCATAATTGTTGTCATACATCATCAAATAGCCCATGTTGTTTGAGGTAACTTCAGCGAGTATGTAATTTTCTCTTGCTATATAATAGTTATAACTCTCTTGAAAGGTTTTTCTTGATTCCTCTTTTCGACCTTGTTGCCAGAGTGCCACAGTATAATTTCCTTTTATTTTATTCGCAAGTTCTTCATCATTAGATTTTATGGCTAATTGCAAGGCTTCATAAATAAGTTGTGTGCCCCGTGCCTGATCTGCCGGTAAAACACTGTAAAGCAACTCACCGCCCAAAATACTTTTTGCTTGCGCTCTATAATAGTCATTGTCAATTTTGTTTGCAACGGAAAGCAGATCGTTTGCTGTTTGAACACTTTCCTTTTCCATTCTAAGTGATAACTGAAAACCGATTTTAGAAAACTGAAACCCGGCTTCGTGTGCTGTGGGTATTTTCATGTGCCTTAATTCGTCAATTGCTTTGTTGATATTGAGAAGTGCAATGTTGTATTGGTAATTCACATCGTTGAGATATGATTTTGAATTGTATGCCACTGCTCTTAAAAATCGCAATTGCTCCTTATAAGGTTCTGATTTTGTTAAAAAGCTATCAAAACCGTCAATAGCCTTATCCGGTTCATAGCGCATATAATCTCTGAATGCTTTTGAATACACACTCACAATTTCTATGAGTGGGTTGTGGGGTCTTTTCAGGTTGAGATTGCTAACAGCTCTTTCAAAACCGGAGCAATCTTCTCCATTGTAATGTGCTCCTAAACAGTTTGCATAGGTTGTTCCATCTGTGTTGTTATTGCTGCGGTATTCTTGAGCAATGCGACCGGCCATTTTTTGAAATTCTTGAAGATCGGGTCTGTTTGCCATTTCCAAAACCACCTGCGCGTCCTTTATTGCGTGTTCCAGAATATATTCTGTGTTTCCTAATTGAAATGCCCAGTGTAAATATTTTTCAGCCAGGTCATTTCTTTTTAGAGTATAGTGCATTAGGGCCGCCAAATAATAAGCACCGGGATCGACCGGGGCAAACTGAAGCATGGCGTTGTATTGTTCTTCTGCCTGATTGTTTTGGCCACGGCATAGAAAGTAATACCCATAGAGTGCATATCCTGCATAATCGTCTCTATAGTTTAAAATGAGTTCTTCAGCGCTTTGCTTCATATCTTTGTAACTGCGGTTTTCAATAGCAGCTAAGAACTTATTAATTAGTGTGTTGTATTCTGGAATAGCTTGTTGAGCTGAAAACGTATTGACGAAAAAAACACTTGCCAGAATACTTAAACTTATTTTCTTTAGCATAATGAATTATTTTAATTATTGGCAGCTACCGCTGTGCCGGTCAGTACTGGTTCTGTTTGTTGTTCTATGCTCCTTGTTAATGTTTGCTGTCCACTGGTCACCCGATGTAGTTATAGTAAAAAACGAGACTACCGGAAACTGGTTATTCACTTTTTGGGTCTCAGCAATTTTCTTAAAGTCTAATTGATTGCCTTGAGAATCATAGGTAATAACGTGAAAATTCTGATGTTCCAAATTCCCTTTTTGATTTTTAGTAACTCGAAGTACAACAATATTCCCGTTTGAACAGTTCATCAATCTACCAATGGCATATTCTGTTGGATTGCCAATGCGGAATTGTTCATTTTTAACAAAAGCCAGATTGCTCACATCCACACCCATTGCTTTGTTATAATCAAATGTGTAGGTTGCTGGAAGCGGAATAAATTTTGTAATATACTCCTGAAACCAGCTGGGTTTCATAGCTTCTGCTGTTTCTTTTTGCTGTTTTTGAACATAGGCATGTTGTTCGTTTTTCTGTTCTTTACGCTTTTGGTTTTCAGCTTCAGATTCAGTAAAGTTGATTGTTCCCAATTGCTTGCAGTCTGAGTGGTTTTCACGTATTAGCACATATTGGTATGCAAATTTTGCACGATCGCCGTCCCGCACGTTGTATTTCATAACCCAATGCTCCTCTCCCGTATTTCCATAAACAAAAGAAGGAAAATCTGCACAAAAATCTTTGTATGGAAAGTGGCTTTGAGCACTGTTGCCTGATAATTTTTTGCCTGTTGAATTGCCCAATTCAATAAAATAACGCCATTCTACCTCTCGCCCTTTTTTATTTTTTGAGTTCCAGCTATATAGGGTCACTTGTCCAGGCGGTAAGTGGTTGTCTCTCCAGGTAGCAGCAGGAAGTTTGGTGTCTGTTACTTCTTTGGTTTCAATGTTGAGGTATCTAAAGGTATTGTCTCTTGTGAAAAGTATAAATTTGTGGTCGTTACTCATAGTGGCCTTGTTGATATACTCCATTGAGAGAAATTCTACAAATGAAGTGTTTCCGTCCTGTTTTACCCTGTAGAATCCCTGATAAAATCCTTCAGAAAAAAATACCATCCAGCCCTGGGAATCATAACCCAGAATTTGTTTTACCCTTCTGTCCTGAAAATCGGGAAATAAATCGACATCTTCAATATCCAACATATATCTTTGATATGAGCCATTTGCGATATAGACAAATTCACTTAAATCTGGTGCGGCTCCAATAAATTCAAATGTGTTGTCTTGAACAGCTTTTCCATCTTTTAAGGGTATTGGAGAAGATTGTATGAGTTTACCATCAGCCGTATTCCAAAGGGTAATTCTGTCATAACCAACAATGAGCACTTTAGAACGGTCTTCATTAAAAGAGATTCCAAGGTTGTTTTTTTCATACCACTGGTGTAACTCGTTTTGAGCATTTGAGTTTGCTGTAAAGAGAGTGATTAATAGAAGGCATAAAAAGCGAATCATAATTACATATTTTTGATTAAATCATCCTTTTTATAGTATCCTTTACTTTTTAAGCTGCCATCACTATTGAACCACATACCCAAGCCTTCGCGTTTGTTTTTCTTCCACATACCTATGTAGTAACTACCGTCATTGGCGTAGGTATATTTTCCAAAACCTTCCCGATCCCATTTATTCATAGCGCCCTGATACATACTATTGCTTTTGAAAATATGAATTACCGGAGTGGTGGGCTGAGATTTGTTGAAGTACCCTAAAATCATTTGTCCGCCTTCTGTTTGTAACATTCCAAATCCATTGATACAGTTTCCTCTGCAATTGACGCGGTTACTGCTGTTTGATGTAAATGCCACTTCAACCACTTTATCCAAAACATCGTTCTTGTAGGTTTGTGCCCAGGCAAGTTCAGAACCGACCATTTTAAAAGCGTTGCCATGGGATTGGTTGTCCTTTTTCTCAAGAAGTGTCATTTCACCTGTAGTAGGAACTTCAAACATTTGAAATCCATTTGCAAGTCCTTCAATACTAAAATAGTTATAGGTTTTTGTGCCATCTCCTTTGATGTTGTAGTTTGGCCCAATGAGTTTTTCATTCATAGAAAAACCATATAACATACCGCCTTGCCCGTCGTCCATTGCTACAAATGAAACCTGATCAAGCTCCTTTTCTGATACTTGTGCAATCGTAAGCATTCCGCTTAATAAAAACACTATACATGCAATTTTTTTCATAATTAATTGGTTTTTAAGTCTTTTCAAATATCTTCAAACACGCTTTTCAATACCATAAGGCAGTTGCCTTATTTTTTATAAACACGTTTAGGAAATTTCTATGCATGCATATAAAACAAGGTCTAAATCCGTTCTGTCATTGATTATTAATCTTTATCTTGCCATGAGTTAAATAGCATAAGAAATGAGAAAATTATACACTTCAAAAATTTCCGGACTGGGAAGTTATGTTCCTGAAAATGTGGTTACTAATGACGATTTGTCCAAAATGATGGACACCAATGATGAATGGATACAGGAACGCACAGGAATACAAGAACGACGCTGGGTAGTACCCGGAAGCGGGGAAACCACTTCCTCTATGGGAGTCAAAGCTGCAAAAATTGCCATAGAACGTGCAAAAATTTCTAAAGACGATATTGATTTTATCATTTTTGCCACTTTGAGTCCTGATTATTACTTTCCCGGACCCGGGGTGCAAGTGCAGCACGCCCTGGATATCAAAACTGTTGGGGCGCTGGATGTGCGTAATCAATGCTCAGGTTTTGTGTATGCACTTTCTGTGGCCGATCAATACATTAAAACAGGTATGTATAAAAACATATTGGTAATTGGTTCTGAACTGCATTCGCACGGATTGGATAAAACCACGCGTGGCAGGGGAGTAACCGTTATTTTTGGAGATGGTGCTGGAGCCGTTATTTTAAGTCGTTCTGAGGACGATAACAGAGGCCTTTTATCCACACATTTACATTCCCAAGGCGAATTTGCAGAGGAGCTTTCGCTCATTGCACCGGGAATGGGAAAGCGATGGGTCAACGATATATTAAAAGATAACAATCCTGATGATGAATCTTACTTTCCATTTATGAACGGGCAGTTTGTGTTTAAAAATGCTGTTGTTCGTTTTTCGGAAGTGATTATGGAAGGCCTTGAAGCCAATGGTTTGAAGAGAGAAGATATCAATATGTTGATTCCACATCAAGCCAATTTGAGAATTTCTCAGTTTATTCAAAGAAGCTTCAGACTTTCAGACGATCAAGTGTATAATAACATTATGCATTATGGAAATACCACAGCAGCTTCCGTTCCCATTGCTTTAACTGAAGCCTGGGAAAATGGTAAAATAAAAGAGGGTGATTTGGTGGTGCTTGCCGCTTTTGGAAGTGGCTTTACCTGGGGGAGTGTGATTATGAGGTGGTAGTGAAAAAGACTTTAGATGTAAGATTTTAGAAGGTAGAAAATGATTGCTATTCACAAAAACTGCCTACGGCTACTGATCACTAACCACTAAATCTTAGTTGTTTAGACCATTTATAAAAACAGCAATCTTGTCAACCAACTCCGTCATAATGGGTCTTTGTGGCTCGTTGTATGATTTTGCATTTTCAATGGTGTCCCCTTTTGTAATTTCCTTAAAGACATGATTCATTCCTTCAATAAGATACATTTCTGCCAGCGGTTTTGCCTGATGCAATAATCTGGCTTCTTCAACATCTGTTTGTATATCTTCGGTTCCGTTTAAAATTAAAACCGGTATATCCAGTTTGGCGATTTCGGTTCTTGGATTGTATTGCATCCAACTGTAAATAAAGGGTTGAACACTTTCCCTAAAAATGGATGACAACATCACACTGTAATTTTTTACGGCTCCGGTTTCGCGTAACTCATTAAAGTTTTTTCTTGCTTCGTCTGCCAGTTCCGGGCTTTGCCTTCTCAATTGTTCAACAATTACATTATCAATTTGCTGACCGGCACCGGCGATGGAGATAAATGCATCTGCACCATTTTTTGCGGCTACCATACCCACTAACGAACCTTCACTATGCCCTGCAATAACAAGATGTGAAAATCGATTGTCACCCTGAAAATGTTCCATCACTACAATAGCATCATCAATAAAATCATTGAAATTGATGTCTTCTTCTTTTAAACGACCTTGCCGGGCAAGTTTAACCAGCCTTTTATCAAATCTGAATGTGGCAATTTGTTGTTCTGCCAGACTTTCGGCGAGGTGTTTTAATGAATTATTTCTCATATTAGGCTGATTGCCATTGCGGTCTGTGGGACCGGAACCCTGAATGATAATGACAAGCGGAGCCCGATTTTCAGTTTGTGGTAGCAGCAACGTTCCTTCTATTAAATTTGTGAGCGTGATTTCTTCCTCGGTGTAGTTTTTTTCCTGAGTAAAGCCAAAAGTAAAAACGAAGATTGTGATTGTTGTGATTATGTTTTTCATGAAAAGTTGTCTTTATAAGATAGAATAACGTTTTTTGCTTCACTTTCTTTTTGTGTTCCGAAAAGAATTTTCTTTCCTGATTTAAGAATCACTTGTATGCCTTTGTTGCCTTTAACATTAAATGCCTTTCCATTAAACCCCCATCGAATGCCCCAACCCCCAAATTCTTTTAAGGGGCTGTATTCTCTTACATAACATTCTGAAATATCTTGCCAGGAAAGAGACTTTTTTCCGAAAGGGAAAAAACGATAGTGAATGCCCTTTGCATCGATAGTGGTTTCTAAACGTAACATATAGATAAACAGGATAGCTCCCACTGTGATGAGGACAGGTATCAAAACAGGCCAGAACATTTCTTCTCTAAATGCAGCTTCATTAAAAACCATATAAAGTGGAATTGCTGTGGCTGCTATTACAATAATCAGGATGAGTTTTACCCACCACTGGTCAAATCGTTGGGTTTCTTTAAATGGTTTCATCAGAATCAAATTTTTGTTTTAGTTTTTTTTCGGTTGATATTAATAAGAATATCACAGAAAGTATAATGACAAGAAGTGCTAACATCATACTTAGCATATTGTTTAGCGATATAAAAAGGCTTAGTGTAGCGATAAAAATCATATAAATACCTTGTCTAATCATTTCTTTTGAAGAATAGATTTGAGCAAAATCCCATTTTTCCTGCGATGACATAGATTGTCTGGTACGATATCCATAGAGTGGATTAATTTTTTTAGGTGGTCGTTTGAGCATAATGAAACCTGCCAGAATATAAACAATTCCACATAAACTTAATACCAGAAAAAAGGGATTATCAAAGGCCATTTTACAAAATCATTAATAAAACTTTAGAAACAATTTCTGCGACAATTATTGCGAGTATAAACATAATGATGTGTTTGGTTTCTTTTAGGTTGGTGGCTACTTTAAAGCCGTTATAGAACAAAATGATAAGCCATACAAAAACCCCTATGGCTAAAAGTGACGATATTGACAAGAACAAGATTATTTCTGGTGTAAACTGCAGATTAAAAGGATTTGAAACAGCTTCCAGCAGTGGTTCTGTTTTTAAATAGGCCCAGTTATTGATGTTCAGGGGCATCATAAAATACGCCGGTATTTTTACAATGAGCGAAAGATTAAAAATATCTATCAGACGTGTTTTAGAATTGATCCATTTTCCCACAGGATAAAAAACCAAAACAATGCTTACTATATTAATTATAGATTGAAAAGCAGCTGTTTTAAAAGCAACGTTCTGCCCAAAATGCGTATCCAGCACACCGTCAAAATGGGTGTTTGTCAACGATGCAAAGACAACTCCGGCAATGGCTGTCATAAGGCCAAACAGGAGTAATTGTTGTTCACTGTATCGTGCAAAAGGATTAAAGAGTAGAGTCTTCATTAGTTTGCAATTGTTTTATTTTTTCAATAAGGTCATCCAGTCGGTTTCTTATGGTGGGGTAGCTTATGTTCATTTGTTTTGCCATTTCTTTGAGGCTGCCACTATTGAGTAAAAATTTAAGAATAAAATCTTGTTCCTCTGAAGCAAGTTTTAAAAATACAGGCATGGAATAATTACCACTCACAAGGGTTGAACAAGAGTCACAACGCAGTTGAGAAACTTTTAAAGCATCTTCACACGCAGGACATTGAATGGGTAATTTTGGATTCATTGTTTAATAAAGTTAAAGCAAATATAAATAAAATTTAGTTTTTATCCCTAAAAAATTAAATATTTTAAATGCTGTGTTATTTTGCTATAAATATATTTTTTTTGGTCTTTGTCCATCGAAGCCCTTAATTAGAAATGAAAAAAAATAACAGAACAATTTTAAACCAATCTTTTATTTCTAAAAGCAATACCAGAACCCGATTTTAGGTATTTTTCAAAATTATAAGCTGTGTATTTATCAGTGAATGTTATTTGTGTAACAATTGAAACTGGTAATTTCATTTCGGTTGATTTTACGAAGCCTTTGTTGTGTTGTTCAAATCTTCTTTTTAGGTTATCTGTACAACCTGTATAAAAAGAATTGTCATTACAAAGCAAAATATAGACAAACCAAAGCTTTTCGTTATTTACATACATAAACATATTTTTAAGTAGAGTTTTAAAAATATGAAAAAATTTAACTGGTTTATTACCAATCAAACTTTAGTTTTCTTTTAAAGAAAAACCGGTGGACTTCGTCCACCGAAGCCCTCTCCAAAACTTTATAAAACTGCAGGAATGAAAAAGCCCTCCTACGCTTTTTCGTAAACTCAAAAGCTTCGGAGGGCGAAGGTGGAGTCGGAGGGTCTACTTATATGAAATTCATTAAGTGATGGGTGTTATTTAAAATCGTGGCTTTTCCTTGTAAATGCTGAAAGGGATACCAAAATACATTTACTATTTATTTCACTAGATTGCATTAGATAACTTTTTTGTGTGCAAGTTGTGTGCATTTTTGTATATTTGAATTGTTCAGATATACATCATGGCTACAATCACATTTTCCTATCGTTCAGAAAAGGAAACGGCACCATTAGAGGTTCGTTTATCTTTTAGAATTAAAGGCCGGAATCTTAATCCAGAAGGCAAAGAAAATCCCTATTCCTTTTATGGCAGATCACAAATTGAGGTAACTAAGACCTATTGGCGTGAGATTCACAACAAAACTGAATTTCCAAATCACCGTGATGTTAAAAAACAAAACCAGGTTGAAGAAATCAAACAAAAGCAAATCACAATAAGAAAAAAAATAAAGGCATTGAGCGAATACATTTTAAATTCGTTTTCCCTGATTGAATCTGAGTGTATTGATAAAGAAGATGCCGAAATAAAAAAGCGGCTTAAAACTTGGCTTAAAATTCAAATTGAGACTTTTTACCAACCAGTTGAAAAAGATAATTCAATCCCGTTGGACTTAGTAAGTTATATTGATTTTTACATTGACTATCGAAAGAATGAGTTAAAAGAACCTTCCATTAAAAAATACAAGGTCATAAAAAATAAACTTCTGAGATTTGAAAAGCATAGAAAATCTACCATCCTGATCAAAAATGTAAACGACCAGTTTAAGAATGATTTTGTTACCTATCTGAAAAATGAAAAATACGCTCAAAACACAATGCAGCGAGAAATGGTATTTATAAAATCATTTTGCAAGCATGCTAGGTTTATGGGGTTGGAAACTCACCCGCAATTAGACAGTTTAAGACTGGAGCGTGCTAAAGTTTCAAACATTTATTTATCAATATTAGAGATTGAAAAAATCGAAAAAGCAGAGGATCTTCTACCTCATTTGCAAAACGTCCGTGATTGGCTTATAATCAGTTGTTATTTGGGTCAAAGAATTTCAGATTTTATGCGGTTTACAGCCGAAATGATTAGATATGAATCCGGGGAAGCTTTGTTGGAATTTACCCAAAAGAAAACCGGGAAATTAATGACAATACCGGTGCACCCTAAAGTAATTAAAATACTGGAGAAAAGAAACGGGGAGTTTCCTGAACCTATATCCCATCAGAAATACAACGATTATATTAAAATCGTTTGCCAAAAAGCAAAGATTAACTGTAAAGTCAAAGGGAGCAAAAAGTTAGAAACTGAGCCAAAGAGTAAAAAGTTTAGAAAATCCTCCGGTACTTTTGAGAAATGGGAATTAGTTAGCAGCCATATAGGACGTAGGAGCTTTGCGACTAACTTTTATGGAAAAATGCCCACATCTTATTTAATCCACATAACTGGCCATTCCTCCGAAAACTTATTCCTTGAATATATTCAAAAAAGCAATAAGGACTTAGCCCTTGAAATAAGTAAATATTTCTAATCAATTACTTTGTGAGGCCTGCGATTATATCAGTTTTTTCTTGAGGAGTGAGAGCATCCTTTTTGTTTTTCTTTTCTTCTTTCACCTGAGCACCTAATGTCTCTAAAGCGTTTAACACGGTCTGTCTCCGGGTTCTGATCGAGTGTAAAAACTGCTTACTGACCTCTTCTTGCTTTTCCAGTTCCCGGAGCTCTTCTTTATAGAGCCGGGTTAATTCTGTCTTATTGATTTTTGTCATGCTGGAGTTTGATATTACCAATGGGAACAAATTCACCTTTACGGCTTACATATATCGTTTCTGAGGCCGTTTCTTTTGTTGGATGGAATAAATCCCTTACATCCATTTCTAAAACGTTAGCAATTGATAAAAGCAATTCCGGCTTAGGGAAACTATTGCCCTGAACAATGTTTGAAATACTGGCCGGCGTGACATTCACCCTTTCAGATAAATCCTTTCCTGATATCCCTTTTTCCTTGAGTATCTCTTTTAGTCTTAAAATTTCCATTTATTGATTGTTTAGATTGTTTGCAAATATAGACAAAATTTAGTAAAACTAAATAAAATGTAAAATAATTACGGTTGCACTTGCATATTAATTTAGTATTGCTTACATTTGTAAGGTAAATATTAAGTATAACTAAATTATTCACATCATGAAAAAGCTACTTACATTCTTAGGACTTAGAAAAAAAGAAATGACCCTCGATGAGTATATCATTTCAATCAGACCCAAAACAAGAGAACTGTCTCACACTTACACTGTCGTGACAATTGATGATTACAAAAATGCTCAAAAACCAAAAAGCAATGAAGCGCAAGTCTCTAACAACAATGATGGCCCGGAAGAAGCAGGGTGTTTAGTACCGGCATAACAAAAACTATAATAACTATTAACAGGACCCGGAGAACCAGGTTCAATCATTCACTAAATTTTAATATTATGAAACCAGAAACCGCACAAAAAGCTAAAGAATTATTCCAAGTGGAAAGGGAACAAGTAATTAATGAAGTAAAGACCATTAACCCCAAAGATGTAACCATTGACCATGATCAAATCCTAAATCAATGTAAAAAAGCTCTGGAGAGTATCCACTCAATCAAATTGCTAAATAAGGGTAACAAAAAATTAGGGTTGGATTTTCACATTAATACCGATATTTTTTTTACTGCAATTAATCATTGCTTATCTGTAAAGCCATTTGAGGAAAATCAAATGGAAGCTTACTATGCTGAAGCATTGAAGCTTGAAAACTACGTTGATACCTTTGGAGATATTGTAGATTTTGATATGTTCTCTATTTCCTATGAACTTGAGTTTATTTTACTTGGTGTGGACTTCAAGAAGTACTCAGGCCTCTCTGAAAACAGCAAAGCTCACGTTTGTACTTACTTTGGTGAAAGAAGGCAAGTATGCCCAAAACTATATGATTTAAACCCTCAGACCGGCATTACTCAAGCCATAGGAATATCAAAGGAGTTCTTGCAACCCTATGGATTAATTCTACCAGGTTATGAAATTGAGGTCATAGAATAGAGCCGAAAATCCATTACAGTACGTTCACCGTACATTTATCAAACTGAAGTAACCACAAATCGTTAGAAATAAATGGTTTGTGGTTTTTTATTGTTGTCCTGTTACGATTACTTTACTCGCATACGCGTACTATCTTAAACTTTACATCAATAAAATATTATATATTTATCACTATCGTAAAAATATAAAAATGAATGGGAATATTACATTAGTAGAAAAAGAAAAGGAGCCAAATATCTATATAAAAGCAATGGAGCTTGGATATCGTGCTAATGATGGGATTAGTTACGTAAATATGAAAGAATTACTGGAAGGTGTTTTTAGTATTAAATTCAGTAGAGCACGTGAATACACATTTTTAATTTGGTTCCTTGAAAATTTTAAAAATGAAACATTTGATAGAGTAATTGATTCAGAGTTAAGATACTTTGTAAGTGATTATGCAAACAATAAGAATACTCCCAGACTTATTAATTTAAAATCTCAATTAAGTAGTAAATTCTATATAAATGGATATACAGTAAAACAATATATTGATTATTTAGAATTGACCGAAGCCAGACAGCAAGCTCAAAAATCTCAAATAGCGTCTGAGAAAGCCCTTGTAAAAGCAAAGCAATCAATATGGATAGCTGCCGGTGGATTACTTATATCAGTTGGAATTTCCCTTTATATGCATTTGACTAGCCCTACTCCACCTTTTGATGTAAATATATTGCAAGATCATACTACACCAAACACACCTGAAGTTATTCAAACCATTCCTGAAAATATTCCAGAGATAGATTCTATAAAAGTTGATGCCCCGAGTCAAACTAAAAAAAGGGTGCAGAACTAAAAAACTACACCCTTCCCAATTCAAAAACAAGTATTAAAACGAACTATTATCTTACGTACACCCTACTTGAGTCTCTTTGCTTAAGCAGGTGTTTTTGACGTGCTTTTGCTACTCTAACCGGATCGTATTGATCGGGTTGTAAACCGGATGGACGGTAAGTCTTAGCCTTCAGTTTGGCTTTAAGCTTTGTAACTCCTGTTGGCGGTTTGTAAGACTTAGTGTCTGACTTCATAGTTGGTTGTGTAATTGAAGCTGAGCCATTAGTTTCGGGGTAAAAGGTTTTTACTAACCGCTTATAAATTGTTCCATCAGCGATGCTCCCTTTATCTAGAGCTTTTGACCTCTCAACCTGTCTATGAATATCAGGGTTATCCAGTTTTGCCCGGATTCTACTATAAATAGTTCCCATTATTTTAAATTTATATAGTACCGAAAGTGGTGAAGTATCTTGGAAATGTTATGTAAAAATACGATTATTTATGTCATTCTGGAGAAATTACAGCGCTCAAAACCGCATCACTACTTACCACAACCTTTTCTGTTTTTTTGTTTTTAATGGTAACAACCACATTTAAATCACCGGCATTTTCTGCCACAACCTGATAATGGTAATCACTTATTTTAAGAGCGCCCTCAACATCAATCTCATAAGTATCTAAATTGAAAACCCCGGTCAGCCATACATCAACCACATCACCAACCTCAACGCTCTTTTGATTGACACCAAATCCAAAGTTTACAAACGCCCTTGATGTGCTGAATTGTGACCTGTCTATCCTTATGAGTTCTGCTATTGTTTTGCTTCCCGGGACATAACCCTCGACCTTGTTGAGTAAAAAATATGCCTGCTCCTGTTCGTAATAAATAAGCTTTGTAAAATCAAGCTTACAGATATCAATCTCACTTAAGTTATTCAATGTCTTTACAAGCAAAGCCTTATTGAAAATAGATATTATCGGTAACCAATATTCGTTTACCAGGTCTTTTTTTGAAAGCTTCCAATAACTTGCAATGAACAGGGAATTAATAATTTGCTCGGTTCCCAATTGTTTAGAAACAACAGGAATCCCATCAACCCAAACCTTTAGTTCACATCTTAGAAAATAAAACCTTCCACTCAATGATTTATAGGTTATTTCTTGACCTGCAGATGTCTCTTTAATTTCTTTATCAAAAAGTTTGTACTGGTTGATTTGGTGACCAAAATATTCTACCGGAAGCCTTTCAGGTGTATAAATCTTTGACTGAATAAGAGGCCTCTTATCCGGAAGGTTGACATTGTCAATACTTATGCTCCCATCATTGTAATTGTCCTCATCATCATTGTACTTATGCCTGAATATATTTTGCTGAGCATAATTGCCATGGATGTAGTTCTCTGATAACTTACGGTCATATTTATCGCTCCAATCTAAAACTTCAGCAGATTGTAACCGCTCAGCCATTGTCAAGAATTTATAGTTGTTGGTATATTTATCCTTGAACAATGACAGTCCAAAGTCACCCATAATATCCTTTACAAAATCAGTGATTGAAAAGTCAATGAATGCCTCACTAAAGTCTACATTGTTTGGGTCTAACTGGCTTAATGTAACCTGAAGGGAACTGGTTTCCTCATCCAATATAAAAACCTCACCATCGCCACTATTCTTTCTTTTTAAGATAATAGCAATACTGTCATACTGGTTGAGCTCAAAAGTAAAAGCTGTCTCAAAAGCTTCTTCAGTGAAGAAACCGGATTGACTTGCTAGTATAAAAGTACTGGGCACATCGTTTGAGTTTGGGTAATATGCTTCAGCATTTTTTGCAATGATAATTTGAAATTCAGTTTCAATAGATTCAAAGTTTTGGAGCATACCAGATATGTCCAATCTATAAGTGGCCGTTTCTCCAACCCGCATAAAGACGCCATTGTTGAAGTTTATCAATTCATTTGTTGTCCAACCCTCAGCTTTTGCGAAATAAGATGAAGAAATGAAGGTGACCACCTGTGCTAAAAATGTATAGTCATCTGATTGAAGGATTATAATTTCACTATCACTTGTGTTTATCCCCTTGGGATAAGTCATCCAAAGGTTATCAAATTCCTGCGTTTGAAAAATGGATCCTGAATATGTAAACCCAAAGGTCTCAAATATTTTATTCCATAGATATTTTACTCGTACACTAGGTACCAGGTAGTCAATATTGATTTTACCAATATCCTCCCCTGTATCCCCATTGAAATCAGCAAATATATACCGGTAGTTTTGGTTGGTCTGACTTGACAATACCGTATTTAAATCTTTTGCGTGGGTAAGTTCTGTAAGGTCTAAATCTGAAAGCAAGAAGTTTTCAACAGCCTTATAAAGCTCAAGGTTGCCATCATACACATAGCACTTATAAACATTTGTTGATTGCTTTATAATTGCCCAACCTTTATACACAAAGCACTCCCCGGTACTGCTGTAGAGATAGCACTCATTTTTTTGATATGGGATGTTTGAAGTATTTCCAACCAACGACAGATGTTTCATTGCTGCAACATTGTGATCGGTCATTGGCAAATCAAATTGATTGGTATAATTTGTTTGCCGGGTTTCAACACTGACAATGTCATTTGTCTGTTTGGTCTGTTTGATAGCAGCACCAACCTTCAAATCCATATCGTGGCCGTTAATTATAAGTCTCATTTTATTTAGCTTTTTAACGTGAAAAATTCAGGTTTTCGGGAAACGAAAGAAAGCTCAGGTTTGCCGAATCTGCTAGTAATTAAAAAATCACCTTTTGAAATTATATCCAATCCTATTATAAAATCAATGTCTTCAGGCATATCCAGAGCGTTGACCTCTACATTCTTAAAAATGGTTTTATCGTCAATCTGCAGGTTTACATAATAGTTTGGAATTGTGATCAGTTTGTAAGTACCTTCTGTTAAAAACCCACATTTTGATTCTCCTACTTGCCTTAAACCAAGATCGTTTAACAGTCTCTTGGATATAATGCAGTTTGTCGCGCCTGTGTCCCATTGGGCGTTGTAATTTTTAACGAAATCATTGCCCGGGTTTGATACTCCTACCTCGGTAACTATTGCTTTTCTTATGTCCTGTTTTAGTTTTAATGTTGACATTATCTTTTTTTTAATGATGCCAAAAGCGAAAAATTAAGAATGTGGTTTACTTGAATTGCTTATCCATTGCAATCCTTTCCACATCCGGAACTATCGTTCCTTTCTCATACTTCATCATTTCTCCTAGTAAAAGCTTACAGGTTCTACGGTCTAACTCACTAGATGGAACCGCCTTCAATTCATCTGCTTGTTCAAAAAGCTGTTGAAATTTTTCAGCTAAATAGAGTATCTTTTGCTGCCTCTCAGTTTCAATAAAATATTTATGGGTTTCAATACCAGATTGCTTTTCCTCAGGAATAAAAATGCCTTCTTCATCTATTCTAAAATTGATACCGTGCCAGTACTGACCGTGGTCACGATAGAACTTATACAAAGGCTCAGGATCCATTCCCAATGCCTCAAGGTTAAACTTATCTGAACCGTTTGGAAATGGGTATTGGCTCTTTATTTGTTCTTCAATGAACTTTCTACCTCTTTTCCATAGTTCGTGCCTTTGTTCGTTGTCAAGTGGCCCAAGAAGCCCCTGAGCTACTTCAACAAATGAGTTAAGGCGATCAGTTCCGGTTTTGATTCTTTTTTCTTCTTTCTCAATGGATTTGACATCTTCAAAAAGAAGGGTTCCAATTGGTTTTAATTTTGCGTTTTCCATAATTTTAATTTTAGAATTGTTAATTATTATTGTTAAAATATTGTTCGTAAGGGAAATTATCTTCTATCTCTAAAGGAAAGGGTTCAGTTTCAAATACTGGAAACGGGACCCATGGCATTTCCGGAAATGGTTCAAATTCAATTTCAAAATTTTGCGCCGCCGGCCAGTTTATTTTTAAATTTTCAATCATATTTTTTTAAACTTTAATAGCTCTCAGTGAAAAATTTTCATTTTTCACACATTGTATATTATCTTTTTATAATAACTAATTACAATACCTTTTTAAAGTAGCTTATTATAATATTTTATTATAGATGCTCTAATGTTGCTCAGGTCATTGTTGTAATGTTGCTCAGGTCATTGTTGTAAAGTTGTAAATCTCTTATTATAGATGCTGTAATGATGTTCTCTTGATGTTGTCATGATGTATCAAAACTTATTTTCTGTTGTAAATCCTTATCAATCTTTTCCCTTTTTTGAATTGCTTCTTTTTTGGCAGCTGCTTTCTGAGCTTTGAGAAATTTTATTTTTGCTTCTTGTTGATTAGACAAAACTTCATCAGATAATTTTTTGATGTCTAATTTGAAAGAAGCATACCATCCCCTGGTTTTAAAATCAGTAACAACTAATCCCCAACCCAATTGAAGCTCAAGTTTAATTTTGTCAATATGATATCTCTTAGCGTATTTTTGCAAGGGAACTGATAATTCAGAATAATCTTTTACAGCGTGAGTTTTCCCATCCATCCGGGCCAACCAGAAGTAATTCGTTATTTTGCAGTATGGCTTCTCTCCCATAATACTTTTCAAAGCTAAAAATCCCAATAAGCATAACTTTTCAAATTCATCTTTATATTCATTACGGTATTGCCAGTAAGTTTTTATAACAATACCTGATCTTGGACTTTTTTTTGGTATAGTCTCATAAATCTCTTCAGCACACGCTAACGTAATTTCAGGTTCATAAAGAGTTACACCAAAATATTTTGCACTTGCTAAAAACTTTTCAGTTTCATCTCCAAATTGAAGATCCCCGGAATGTTCATATAGCGCATACCTCAAAATATCCTCTAAAACTTTATCACTATCAATAAGGAAATTTTCAAGCAGTTGAATTGGAAAATTAAAGTGTGTAGGCTTTTTACTCATTCCGCACCTCCTTTCTTCCATTAATAACTCGATTATATAGCCTTCTCCGGAGCCTACAAGTGATAGGAAAACAATGTTTTAGGGCATTGTTTATTGATTTTATTTTTATATATTTGGCTTGCATAGCTTTTAGTGTATATGGGTTCACACTACAAAAGGCCAGGTAGTCATAAAAACTAACTGGCCTTTTCTTTTAATGTTAAACTCTCTTCGATTTCCGATCGCTTCAGATATCTCTTTCCTCCAATCCCATAGACTTTTAACTTATTTTGCTTCTCCCAACGGTGTAAAGTTACAGGAGATATGCCCAGAAGCTCACAGGCTTCTTCAGGTGAAATTAAATCGTTTTGTGTGGGGGTTTGGGTCTGGTTTTGTTCAATCAGAGTTCTTAAGTCATTTAATGACTTCTCTATACTCTGCATTTTTGTTTCGAGTATTTGAAATGGGTTCTCCATCTTGCTCAGATGTTTGTGTGCCGGGTGTTGGCGAAATAGTGGGGTTATTCCTTAAGGAAAGGAATCGCTCAAGTTCATTTTCAGAAAACAAGAAGTTTCTTTTTTTGTGAGGATTAGCCGGTTTTAATTTATTGTCACGACGTAAATAGCGTACATTGCTTTCAGTACAACCAAGTAGTTTAGCTACTTCCTCTGACGTGAAAAACTGCATTTAAAATTGATTGAAGGGTTGGCTCTGAGGCCGAAAGATTAAGATAGGTTTATAAATTTCCTATCGGATAGTGAAGCAAATGTAAATAAATATTTTCTTTTCGTATAAAGAAAATTGAATAATTTTTTTTGAGAGTTTGATAATTTGGCATAATACCTAAAGATAAAGTTCATAGTCTTATATACTTCGTTTTTTCATTTGTTCCGTCAAATCTTTCAATTTTTACAGCATCATTTTGAAAAAATTCAATTTCTATATCTATTGTATTAAGTTCACCAGAAGCCTGCCTGAAGGTATATTTATAATTGTTAGAATCTGTCTTTAACCAGGTGAATTCTGTTAAAAGATCTTCAAGTAAAGAACATTCCTGATCCTTGTCAAGGAAATACAACCAAGAATCTACAGAACCGTCACTTTTAAAAATGAATGTGTTTTGGTACGAACAATCTTCTGGACTGTGTATGGTTTCAGTTTCTGAGCCATCAGTATTAATCAAAATGTAACTGTATTGCTTCCATTCTCCAATTAAAGGGTCTTGTATATTATTACCGTCATCAGAACTACATCCGGAAAGTGTCAGAACTCCAATAAAAAGTATTGTTATTAGCTTTTTCATTATGGTTGTATTTAATTTATACACAACAATATAGGAATTATTTTCATTAAGAGAGTGGCAATTTAGGCACATTTACAAACCCAGTGATACCAAGGCCCGAAGGTTTTCAGATGGTCATAACATGCACGAGGGGCAAAGTGTTTAAAATTAAGGCTTCATAATTTTATTGGGGTCACTTACGCGCGCGTGAAAAATTGAGTAATGATAGGGTGCTCTCGATTTTGTTGGGGTCACTCGCGCGGGCGAAAAGTGTGAGGTTAAAAAATACTCGCAATTACTCGCATTGAAATTGTTAATTACCCCAAGATTACCACAAGGGTACAGGAATTACAAAAATAGGATGAAGCACCAGTAAAATAAGCGGTTCACCTGATGAACAACGGTAAGATTACGGTAAGATTACGGTAAGGGTAGAAAATTAATAAATGTCACAAAACGTCACGGTTTGAAATGAACTTATTTCATTTTGTTTCCTATGGTAAAAATTTTCTGAGAAATATTTATATTTGTATAAATTCTCCCATTTAGCCATGAGGTAGAATTTGAACAGACTATGAGGGTTCCGGCCCTCATAGTCGCTTTAAAAAATTCCTTTACAGATTTTAAGTGTGCAAATCGTGTGCAATAAATGAAATAAAAAAACCCTAACTAATTGTTTTAAAATTAATTAAGGTTTTATTTGGTGGAGTCGGAGGGATTCGAACCCTCGTCCAAACAAGTAATAAAACAGCTTTCTACACGCTTAGTTTTTTATTGATTTTTGTGACAACACCGGAAAAAAACATCCAAAGCTGTCCTTAGTCTCAATTGAGTTTCAAAATCACATCAAGACCCTGTGATTTCTAGGTTTACTTTTACGATGTCTCTATATCAATTGCCGCAAACCAAGGCCGTTGAGAGACATCCTGCTTTCCAACCTAGTTGGACGAGGCATTATCCTACTGTAATTCGGATTATGCAGCTAGGGCGTAGTTATCTTCGCCGTTTAAAAAGTGTGAATTATGAGATTTACGAGCTGTAACCCAGCGCTCGGCGTGCTTACTTTCCCATTAGTCTCGCTGTCAAAACCAGTCGACCCCGTTAAAATAGTTTTCGCTTTAAGCGAAATGCAAAGATACAGCTTAAAAGTTTATCTTTGCAAACCTATAGTATCATTACAAAAAACATTCCAAATGCCTGTAAAATTTGCAATTATTAAAGAACGAAAGAATCCGCCGGACAGACGTGTCGTTTTTTCGCCTGAAAAGTGTCAAGAAGTCATACAGCAGTTTCCCGATGCCCAAATTATAGTAGAATCTTCAGACATTCGTGTTTTTCCTGATAACGCTTACCGCGAAAGTGGAATTGAATTAGCAGAAGACGTGAGTGACTGTGACGTGATGATTGGAGTTAAAGAAGTACCCATTTCTGCATTGATTCCGAATAAAAAATATTTTTTCTTCAGTCACACCATAAAAAAACAACCCTATAACCGAAACTTACTTAAAGCAATTCTTGAAAAAAACATCGAGCTGTATGACCATGAAACCATAGTGGATGAAAGTGGTCACCGCTTAATTGGTTTTGGACGTTATGCCGGTTTGGTTGGAGCCTATAATGGTTTCAGAGCATTGGGAAAAAGAGATGGATTGTTTGATTTGCCCAAAGTAGAACACCTTGCTGATTTGGACGCCGTAAAAGCTGAATTGGATAAAATAAAACTACCCAACATAAAAATTGTACTTACCGGAAGGGGTAAAGTAGCTTATGGTGCCAAGGAAATTCTAGACCATATGCAAATCCCTGAAGTTTCCATTGAAGATTTTTTATCTAAACCATTCAACCAAGCTGTTTTTTGCTTTATTGATGTAATGGATTACAACAAGCGCAAAGATGGGCAACCCGGAGATAAAAGAGCTTTTTTCAGGGATCCTTCAGGTTACAAGAGTGACTTTATGCGTTTTGCTAAAGTAAGCGACATGCTCATCACGGGTCATTTTTATGGTGATGGTGCTCCTTTTTTCTTCACTAGAGAAGATGCTAAACAGCCCGACTTTAAAATTAATCTGGTGGCTGATATTTCCTGTGACATTGACGGCCCCATTGCCTGCACTATAAGACCTTCAACCATAGCAAATCCTTTTTATGGATATGACCCAGAATCTGAAAAAGAAGTAGCTTTTGATGCTTCCGGTGCGATTACAGTAATGGCCGTTGATAATTTACCCTGTGAATTACCCAAAGACGCCAGTGAAGGTTTTGGAGAGATGTTTATGAAAAATGTGCTTCCCGCTTTTTTTAATGGAGATAAGGACGGGGTACTAAAGAGAGCCTTAATTACCAAAGACGGAAAACTCACCCAGCGATTTGCTTATTTACAAGGGTTTGTTGATGAAAAAACTGTGATTTAACAAAAAGCCCCTTTAAAAAACAGGAAAAACCCCCTTGTCTGGTATAAGGCAATTGACGCATCTTTACAGTGCTTTATTAGTTGGGGAGCTAATACTGCGGGCTTTTATTAAAAAAGGTTGTAGCGCCAGCTTCAACCTTTTTTTGCTAAATGATTTTATCTAATCCTACTACTCTTCAGATTTTTTCTTTTTATCATTGTTCATCATTAAATAGACCCCGGCGATTAAACCAACAATAACGAGTCCAAAAATGACAATCATTATAAAAGCGCCATTTGTATAATTGTAAAGAGGGATGGTGAGTTGTGTCATGCTTTCAGAATTTAGAAAACAAATGTGGCAAGAAGATTTGAGTTTAAAAATGATAAAAGTCATTATAATATTTTGACTTATAACTTTTATTTTATGTGACTTATTGAAAAAGGTAATTTTTTAATATTCCTTTTCCAAAATTAATTGGGAGTTGTTTTGAATTAACACTAACTCATTGAAAAGATCTTTAATACCATTGTATTGCTCACTGGCAAATTCTTCTCTATCAATAATAAAAGTAAGTCTTAAATCAATTTGATTGCTGTTTTCAGTTATTAAGTATTTTAATTCAGCCGTGCGGTCACCAATTCTAAAGGTTTTATTTTCAGGTAATTTGGGTAGTTTAAAAGAAGGGTCTATTTTTAGAGAAATTTGATAAATAAAGTTTTGTTTATATCCAAAGTTAATTGGATAATTTCTAATTTTAAGTTTGAAAGGGTTTTCAGAAAAGAAAGATTTTAAAAACGGATTGAGAAAGTATAAATTATCTTGCTTTTCTATGGGAAATTCAAATTCAAATTCTTCAATTATGGGCTCCTCATTTGAAGTATTACGGTTAGTTTTTAGCCCTTTAATTGAGCTGTTTTTGTATTCTTTTTCTTTTGATTTTTTATACTCAACTTCATCAAAATTATCAAGTTTTGACCTAATTAATCTGTTAAAATGAATTGAATTTCTCTCTTTTACTACACCCTTCATTAAACCCATAGAGTCAATTGTTGCTATTACATTAATTTGTTTAACACTTAGTGAAGCGGTCGAAATATCAAACCATTTGCTTTTGCCTTTATAATTCATCAATCTTCCGAAATGATTTAAACAACGAAGAGGCAATACGCCAAAGGAAGTAAATTTGTCTGTAGCATCAAGCAAATAAACTTGATTGTCTATAATAACTTTTACTATGAGATAGTCAAATTCAAGAAAGCTGGTATAAATCTGGTTTGGCAAACCATTGTTCCTTGTTGAAAGCAAGATAACATAGGACTCATAGCCCAGGCCAAGTAAGCTGTTCAATAAAGCAAGGTTTATTTCACTTACACTTCCTGATTTTTCACCAAAGGCATCTTTTAATTCTATAGTATCATCGATACTAAAATAATTTTTGTTCCAAGTGTAATAGTTTTGAAAAAAAGCAAAGACTTGTTTTGCTTTTTCAAGATTATTTTCAATTTTTCTAATTTCCTCAGGAACCTTATTTTTAAAAAAATTTTTATGATCTAATTCCTGTTGAATGATATTGTTTTTATTATAATCAACATCCAATTTATCCCAAGGTTTAAAATAAACTATCTTTCTGCCAAAGTAATTTGTATATTCCTGAATTTTAAAAACGATTCTTGAAATATAGTTTTTCTTACTTAACATATAATCTTCTTGCTCAAATGCCGGAATATCCTTCATAGCGAATTCCAAATATTCGCAATCAGCATTTATAAATAATACATCAGAAACTAGACACCTTTTCTTAATTACTGAAACTTCTTTATCAAGTTTTTTCTCCCCAATTAAAAATTTTCGATACACATAATTGAAGGGAATGGAGGCGCTAAATTCACTATAAATTTTTGGTAAACTACCCTGAAACTGCCAATCGTCAAAGGATAAATGGTAGGGTGAAGCAATGGTATAACGATATTCTAATATACTTCCATCTTTAACATTATTAAAGGAAAAAACCCTAGAGTGCCACCTTCCATAATCATGTTGTGTAAAAATTTCATCAGGATTAACTTTATAAATTGTGTTGTCATTGATGGTTTGGGCCTCTAAATCTTCAACTCTTTCACCAAAAGTTGTTGAAGTGTAATAGGGAATTTCGATACTGGCGTCAAACTTTGCAACATTAAACACTTTAATTTTTGCATAATATTCATTAATTATCCAAACTCTATCTTCTTTAATCTGGAAATATAAATTTCCTTTTTCATATAAATAAATAGCAGAAGCATCTGCATCTTTATCATAAAACTCCATGTCAATTTCATTTTGAGAAGGTTTTCCAAATTCATGAACTATTCCAGGTTGCGAATAGCTTGTATATGAAAATAGAAAAGCAGTAATTAAAAAGAAGAATGACCTCATAGAGTTTATAAACTTTTTATCGTTTTCCTAATTGCCGTCAAGTCCCGCATTAATTTTTCCAGATACTGTAAGTCAAGCATATTAGCCCCGTCACTTTTGGCATTGGCCGGGTCAAAATGGGTTTCGATAAAAATACCATCCACACCCACTGCAATTCCTGCTTTGGCTATGGTAGAAATCATATCGGGTCGTCCTCCGGTGACACCGCTGCTTTGATTGGGCTGTTGAAGGCTATGTGTTACATCCAGAACGGTGGGTGCAAACTCCCGCATTGTGGGAATGCCTCTAAAATCAACTATCATATCCTGGTAGCCAAACATTGTTCCCCTGTCAGTTACCATAACTTGTGGATTGCCACAATCGGTTACTTTGGTGACGGCGTGCTTCATGCTTTCAGGACTCATAAATTGTCCTTTTTTGAGGTTGACTACTTTTCCGGTATTGGCTGCAGCGACTACCAAATCTGTTTGGCGAACTAAAAATGCAGGAATTTGCAGCACGTCCACATATTCAGCAGCCACAGCGGCATCACTCACTTCGTGTATGTCTGTGACTGTGGGTACATCAAAAGTTTCAGAAACTTTTCTGAGAATCTTTAATGCTTTTTCATCGCCAATGCCCGTAAAGCTATCGATACGGCTTCGGTTTGCTTTTTTAAAACTTCCTTTGAAGATGTATGGAATTTCTAGTGAGTCGGTGATTTTTACTACCTGCTCAGCGATACGTAAAGCCATTTCTTCCCCTTCAATGGCACAAGGACCAGCCAGTAAAAAGAAATTGTTGGATTGGATGTGTTTTATTTTGGGTATTAAGTTGAGTTGCATCATGTATGTTTATTAGTTGGCAAAGATAGTTAAAAGCAACTTTTGCTCAACTTTAAAGAAATAAGCAATTTTTTTAAAAATCACTCTTTTAAAATTTTATGGATTTTGAAACTGCCATTAGAGTCTTCTACCTTTATGAGGTAGATGCCTTTTTGCATTTCGGAAAGGTCAATTTGGTTGTTTTCTATTTTTGCACGAATTTCTTGTCCTAATATGTTATAGGCAGATATATTTAAAATAGGAAGCTTTGATTCAACATAAAGAATTCCAGATGTTGGGTTTGGATAAATTAGATAAGTGTTATTTTCATTTTCTGAAATACTTAAGGTGTTGCCTTTGTACCATGCTAACTTATCGTCAGCAATTGAAGCCGAAACAATATCAAGAAAGCCATCATTATCAAAATCGGCAGCTTTGGCATCTGTTATAAAATTTATTTCTGTACTGATTACTTGAGGGGCACCAAAAGTACCCAGTCCATTTTCGTTTTCCATCCAAGCCAGAGTGTCGCTAAATCTATTCCAAACTAAAATGTCATTGTCTAAGTCATTATCGAGGTCATAAAAAAGATATTGATGACTAGTATCCATTATGAATTGAAGGTCGCCAAAGTTACCTTGATTATCTAAGTTTTCTAACCAAAAGGTGTTTATAAAACCATCATCATCTACTGAAGTGATAATAAGATCCTTTTTTCCATCACCATTGATATCTTCATATTGAAATTCAACGATGTTTGTTCCTCCTGATTGAAACCAATCAAATTGATATATAATTTGCTTGGGACCAAACGTTAAGTTCCCTAAATTTTTATACCAAAAAATATTGCCTTCAGCATAAACAAAATCTGTAGCCAAAATATCTAAAAGACCATCGTTGTCAATATCTACAAGCACTTTTTTTGTAAATTCAGAAGCATTTTGAATCAATAAATTTTCCTCACTAAAAGTGCCTTGCCCGTCAAGGTTTTCATACCAAACTATCCGCCCTGTAAAGTTGCCAAATATTGAAGCAATCAAATCTTGATCGCCATCATTATCGAAATCAACAGGAATCACCGATGTGATAAAGTCTTGTTCCATTATGATTTGCTCCGGACCAAAGCCTCCCGCACCATCTAGATTTTCCAACCAGGCAATGTATCTGCTATTGTTACTGAGATATAAAATATCTTGATCTCCATCGTTATCTATATCAACAAAGTCAACAGAAAGATAAAAAACAGGAACTTCATTAATAATATTTTCAGAACCAAAATTAGAACCGTCAAGATTTTTATACCAACTCATTTTATAATCTTGTGACCCCGCAGTTAAAACATCAATGAACCCGTCATTGTCAATATCATAAGGAATGGATATATAGGGTCTTTCAGTTGTAGTGGAAATAATCTGCTGAGGCCCATATTGTGCAACAACTAGAATGCATTGAAACAAAAACAGAAGAGTAAATGAATTTTTCATTTGATTGATAATTTATTTAAGCATTACCTTATTGAGGCAAAGTTAAAGATAGAAATAAATTTTGGATACTTGAAAAAATGAAGCAATTTTAAGTTATAACTACTTAAAAATAAATTTTTTAAGCTAAAAAAAGTTGGATTTGGATTTAAAAGATCACTCTTCCTTTATGGCTTCCTTTTAAATTAAAATTTAACAAGCTGTATTTTAAGACCTCACGTAAAATCTATTAAAATAAACCGTACCTTTGCACGCTCAAAAAGAAGCCCTTTTTATGACTAAAGTTAAAAACATCGCCATTATTGCTCACGTTGACCACGGTAAAACTACATTGGTTGACAAAATTATGTACCACTGTAACCTTTTTCGTAGCAACGAAAACACAGGTGATCTCATCCTTGACAATAATGATTTAGAACGTGAACGTGGTATTACCATCACTTCAAAAAATGTCTCTGTCGTTTACAAAGACACTAAAATTAATATTATTGACACCCCCGGTCACGCCGACTTTGGAGGTGAAGTGGAACGCGTGCTTAATATGGCAGATGGTGTGTTGTTGCTTGTAGATGCTTTTGAAGGTCCTATGCCACAAACGCGTTTTGTATTGCAAAAAGCCCTTGACCTTGGCTTAAAGCCTTGTGTTGTTATCAATAAAGTAGATAAAGAAAACTGTACTCCGGAAGAAGTACACGAAGCCGTTTTTGACTTGATGTTTGAATTGGGTGCCGAAGAGTGGCAGTTAGACTTCCCATCTGTTTATGGTTCTGCCAAACACAACTGGATGAGTGACGACTGGAAGAAACCTACTAACAATATTGAACCTCTACTCGATATGGTGATTGAGCACATCCCTTCCCCAAAAATTGAAGAAGGTACCGTGCAAATGTTGATTACCTCTCTGGATTTCTCTTCTTTTACCGGAAGAATCGCCATTGGCCGGCTTCAACGAGGCACTTTAAAAGAAGGAATGCCCATTTCATTAGTAAAAAGAGATGGAAGCAAAGTAAAATCCAGAATTAAAGAATTGCACACCTTTGAAGGACTGGGAAGAAAAAAAGTAACCGAAGTTTTTGCAGGTGATATTTGTGCCTTGGTGGGCCTTGAAAATTTTGATATTGGAGATACCGTAGCCGATTTTGAAAATCCGGAAGGATTAAAAACCATTGCTATTGATGAGCCCACAATGAGTATGTTGTTTACCATCAACGACTCTCCCTTCTTTGGAAAAGACGGAAAGTTTGTGACATCAAGACATATCAAGGAGCGTTTGGAACGCGAATTGGAAAAAAACCTGGCGCTGCGGATGCAACCCACAGACAGTGCAGATAAGTTTATGGTTTTTGGACGTGGTGTATTACACCTTTCGGTGTTGATTGAAACGATGCGTCGTGAAGGATATGAAGTACAAATTGGGCAACCACAAGTAATCATTAAAGAAATTGACGGTGTTAAATGTGAGCCGGTTGAAGAATTAACCATCGATTTACCCGAAGAAGTTTCCGGAAGGGCCATTGATATGGTGACCATCAGAAAAGGGGAAATGTTGAGTATGGAAGGCAAAGGCGAACGTATGATATGTAAATTCCATATTCCTTCAAGAGGAATTATTGGTTTACGTAATCAGCTGCTTACTGCTACTGCCGGTGAAGCAATTATGACACACCGTTTTCTGGAGTACCAACCGTTTAAAGGCGGAATTCCTGAGCGTCAAAATGGATCCTTAATTTCTATGGAAAACGGAAAAGCAATTCCTTATTCTATTGACAAACTTCAGGAACGCGGTAAGTTTTTTGTTGATCCAAATGAAGATATATATGAAGGCCAGGTAATTGGTGAAAACTCTCGTGGCGATGATATGGCTGTGAATGTAACCAAAACCAAAAAGCTTTCAAACGTGCGTTCCTCAGGAGCTGATGATAAAGCAAAGATTGTTCCGGCGATTAAGTTTTCTTTGGAAGAAGCCCTTGAATATATTCAGAAGGACGAGTATGTTGAGGTCACGCCAAAATCAATCAGATTGCGTAAAATTTACCTGAAAGAGGTGGATCGAAAGCGAAATGTAATCAATTAAAAAAATACAGTATTTTTATAACCTCCATAGTAATTAACTTTGGAGGTTTTTTTATGTAATCAATGGAAATTGAACTATTTTCTTCAACCGAACTCGTGGGTTATTTGGCTTCTTTGCTTTTGATTATTTCATTTTTAATGAAAAATATTAGAACACTGCGACTCATAAATTCGTTGGGGGGCATTACTTTTATCATTTACGGGTTCCTACTACAAACCTCCTGGCCTATCATTATAACTAATGCATTTATTGTTGGGGCAAATATTTACTATTTGTATTTTAGACGGGTAGTTTAAAATAGAATAAGAAATAAATCAGAACGGCAATCACAAGTGTTATACTCACGGTAAAAAAAATCAAAAATCGTCGCCGGCTGTTTCTTCTATTCTCCTTAAGCTTTTCTTGAAATTTCTTAAATTCCAATGGAGACATTTTTTTGCTATCGGTAAACTTCCCATACGCACCCTTGTTTTCAATGATGTCTTTTTCAAAAAGAGGAGTCCTGTTTCTCTTGTTGTTTTTAAGAGAAACGAGTGAAGGAATGAAGTTACTTAAAAATGACATTTAAAAATTATTTTCCTTTTTTTACATATTTCAAAACAAGAAAATTCTGCGGATTAATACCTAGTCCTGTTACATTTTTTTGAACAAAGCGCACGGCTTCATCATAAAACAAGGGTACAATAGGTGCATCTACAATCATAAGAGAATCCATTTTTTTATAAATGATTTTGCGTTCCTCAATTTTAACTAACGATTTTGAATATTCAAATAAGCTGTCATACGTTTTATTTTGGTAAAAAGTATAATTAGGTCCGGCGGGGGTGTGGTTGGGGCTGTAAAATAAGGAGAGATAGCTTTCTGCATCGGGATAGTCTGCTATCCAGCTGGAGCGAAAGGCATCCAAAGAACCATCTGCCCGCGCTTGCCTGATTGCTGATGAAGGCATCACATCAATTGTTGTTATGATTCCCATTTTTTCAAACTCACGCTGCAAGTATTCAAAAATATCCTGATAGTTGCTGTCTGTTGAAAGTGTTAAACCCGGTTTGGTATCACCGCTTTCTTGTTTGTATTGCTCAAGTAGCATTTTGGCTTTTTTAGGATTGTAGCTGTAGCCATCAATCCCATCATAACCAGGAAGTCCCCGGGGGATAATACCGCTTTTAGCGGGAGAGCCTATACCGTTTCTTAGATAAGTAATTACCAAATTTCGATCAAAGGAATAGTTCAATGCTTGTCTAAACAAGGGTGATTGCAAAGCACTGTTTTTTTCTGAAAGCGTTTGAAGCGCAATAAACTCTGTGTTGAGGTATGGCCCTTTAATCATCGTTATGCGGTCTTTGTAATCTGGCTTGAGTGCTCCTGTTGCTGTGAGAAGTTCGTCTTTATAGGAAGCATCAAGCCCTGAAATAAAATCCAGTTTCCCTTGCGCAAATTGCAAAAACTCACTTTGCTTGTCTGGTAAAAAAGTGATAGCAACTGCTTCGAGATATGGCAACTGATTTCCATTTTTATCGGTTTCAAAATAGTTGTTGTTTTTTCGGAAAACCAATTTGATATTTTCTTCCCAAAATTTAAAATGGAAGGGTCCTGTACCAATAGGATTTGAACGAAACTCATTTCCATAATGCCCCACCACTTCTTGAGGAACCACAGAGCAATAACGCATCGCTAATAAACCCATAAATGGTGGAAATGCTTGCTTGAGTTGTATTTCAAAAACAGTATCGTTTATGGCATAAAATGTCTCCACATTTTGAAGAACCCAGCTACCGGGTGATGCCACTCGAGGGTCTTTTAAACGATTGAGGCTGTAAACAAAGTCTGAAGCCACCACCTTGCGTGTTGAGTCTTTTCCAAACAAGCCGTTTTTGTGAAAATATACATCATCACGCAGAAAAAATGTATACGTCTGGGTGCTGTCATTTATTTCCCAGCGATGGGCAATATCAGGCTGTATATTTAAAGAGTCATCTAGTTGCACTAAACCGTTAAAAAGTTGATTGGTTGCCCAGATGGTCGAGGCATTTCGCGCAAACGCAGGGTCAAGCGAGGCAATATTTTGATGTTCGTTATACCTAAAAACCAAATGGTCCCACTCTTCATTACGGGAATCTTTACAAGATAGAAGCGACACACAAAATGCGATGAAAAATAAATTGTTTATAAAAATAGTGTTGAGTTTCATAAGTCTATTGTCATAAATCTAGTGTCTGTGTGCGATTATCCTATCTGTAAAAAAATTAGTATTTTTGCGACCCTGTAATTTTCCAAAAATACAAGAATGAATCATAGAAAAAAAGTCGCCTTTCATACTTTGGGCTGCAAACTCAATTTTTCAGAAACTTCCACCATTGCAAGAAGCTTTATTGAAGAAGGTTTTGAGCGCGTTGACTTTGAGGAAGAAGCTGATATCTATGTAATTAACACTTGTTCTGTTACTGAAAACGCCGACAAGCGTTTTAAAACAATCGTTAAAAAAACACAAAAAATAAATCCCGAAGCCTTTGTTGCTGCAGTGGGTTGCTATGCGCAGTTAAAGCCTGAAGAACTTGCAGATGTCCATGGTGTTGACCTTGTTTTGGGTGCTACAGAAAAATTCAAAATCACCGATTACCTCAATGATTTGTCCAAAAATGATTTTGGAGAGGTGCATTCCTGCGAAATTCAACAAGCCGATTTTTATGTGGGTGCTTACTCAATTGGTGACCGCACAAGGGCTTTTTTGAAAGTGCAAGATGGGTGTGATTACAAATGTACGTATTGTACCATACCGCTGGCAAGAGGTATTTCGCGTAGCGATGCACTGGAAAATGTGTTGCAAAATGCCAGAGAAATTTCTGAACAAGGTATCAAAGAGATTGTTTTAACGGGTGTGAATATTGGTGATTATGGAAAGGGCGAATTTGGGAACAAACGCCATAAGCATACGTTTCTGGATTTGGTGAAAGCCTTGGATGAGGTGGACGGGATTGAACGCCTGCGTATTTCATCTATTGAGCCCAATTTGTTGAAAAATGAAACCATTGATTTTGTTTCAAATTCAAACACTTTTGTGCCTCATTTTCACATCCCTTTGCAATCTGGCAGTAACGAAATATTAAAAAAAATGAAGCGCCGCTATCTGCGTGAATTGTATGTGGATCGGGTTCAAAAAATTAAAGAAGTGATGCCGCAAGCTTGTATTGGTGTGGATGTAATTGTGGGATTTCCCGGTGAGACTGATGACCATTTTCTGGAAACCTATCATTTTTTAAACGAGCTGGATATTTCTTATTTACACGTTTTTACCTATTCTGAAAGGGAAAATACTGAAGCAGCCGAAATGAAAAATGTAGTTCCAAAAAAAGTAAGAGCAAAACGCAGTAAAATGCTCCGCGGACTTTCCGTAAAGAAAAGAAGGGCCTTTTATGAATCACAATTAGGAACAAGCAGGACAGTGCTGTTTGAAGGCGAAAACAAAGAAGGCTACATCAACGGTTTTACTGAAAACTATATTAAAGTAAAATACCCTTGGAATCCAGAATTGGTAAACACTTTACACAAAATAAAACTAACTGAAATAGATACGGATGGGCTGGTAAGGTTTGAATTTGAAAATGAACTTGTAATAATTTAGATCACTTCTAACTTTTAACTTCGCACTTCTACCTTTAAATATTGATACCCACTGGTAGTAGGTCTTTGTATTTTCTTCTGTATTTTCTCACAAAAGAGGTAACCTCAGAACAGGTGGGAACTAAGCTGATGTTTCGATTTTTAACTTCTTGAAAAACAGCTTCCATAAAGGGCTCCAGAAGACCCTCATCTTTCATTTCATCAGGCATTTCAAATTTAGTGAGGAAAATTTTACGCTCCTGCAAGCTGTATTCAATTCTCGCCATTTGTTCCTGATGGTAAAACTCAAATTGTCTTAAGAACTCGTTGTCTTTAATTTCTACTTCGCTAATCATGATAAATCAATGTATTGTTTAAGGCTTTTAAAAAGTAGGTTGGGTTTTAAAACACAAATAATAAACAGAAAAAATCATTTTCTGCCGGGGAATTATTAATAGTTTTAATGGATTTTTATCGCTGTAGAATAAATCCTTAATTTTGTGGTACAAATTTACGAATAAAAGTTGATTTTATTAAAAATCTGCTGTTAAATTAAAATGAATCAAGAAATTATACCCATTTATTTTGTTCCCGGTCTAGCCGCCGGCAGAGAAATATTTAAAAACATTTCACTTCCTGACGACCAATTTAAAGTCCATATTATTGAATGGAAAATACCCGAAAATAAAGAAACCATTGCGGAATATGCTCAAAGAATGGCGGCAGAAGTTAAAGAAGAAAATGCGGTACTCATAGGGGTTTCATTTGGAGGAGTGATGGTTCAGGAGATGAGCGCTTATTTAAAACTTAAAAAAATCATCATCATTTCGAGTGTTAAAACCAAACATGAGTTGCCACTAAGACTTCAATTTGCAAGAAAAACACTGGCTTATAAACTTGTTCCAACCAAGTTGGTAATAAGCGCAGACGATTTAACTAAATTTGCCATAGGACCCAAAACCAAAAAAAGATTGGAAATGTATCAGGAATACCTCTCTGTGAGAAACGAGCACTATCTGGATTGGGCAATTGAAAATATGGTGTGCTGGGATAGAGAAACAGCAGACCAAAATGTGATTCACATACACGGTGATGAAGACTTGGTTTTTCCAATTGAAAAAATTAAAGATTGCATTGTTGTCAAAGGAGGAACACACATTATGATTCTCAATAAATTCAAATGGTTTAATGAAAACCTGCCTAAAATTATTTTAGAGAATACAGAAGTGAACTAAAAAATAATTCCTAACTTAAACCCACTTTACAAAAACAGTTATAACCCATGAGAACATCATTTAAACTCATACTTTTAGCAGGAATCATAACCATAAGCGGACTCTTTATTTTTGCTGAAAAAGATCCGCCTACGGCAGAGCGTTTTGAAAACAAACGACTCAATGAATACAATGTATATGCTTTGCCAATACCTGAATATATTGATTTTGCCGGCGAAGAGGTTCCCATAAATGACCCGGATGTTAGAGAACGATTGGACAGGGAGTTACTGGTAAATACCTATTGGCAATCTAACGGGCTTCTTATGTTCAAAAGAGCGAATAAATATTTTCCCATTATCGAACCCATACTTAAAAAAAATGGTGTGCCTGATGATTTTAAATACTTGGCAGTAATTGAAAGCGGACTTTTAAACGCTGTTTCTCCTGCGGGAGCCAGAGGTATATGGCAAATTATGCCGGCTACAGCAAGAGAATATGGACTGGAAGTGAATGACAATGTTGATGAGCGTTACCACCTTGAGAAATCGACAGAGGCAGCCTGTAAATACCTTCTTGCATCGAAAGAGCGTTTTGGAAGCTGGACACTTGCCGCCGCCGCTTACAATGCAGGCAATGCCGGTATCAATAGAAGATTGGATGGACAAAAAGTAGAAGACTACTACAATTTATTGTTGGGAGAAGAAACAGGACGCTATATGTTTCGCATTTTAGCGCTTAAGGAAATTATGAGTAACCCCAAAAATTATGGGTTTAACTTCAGGGAAAACGATTTATATACTATGGTACCCTCTTATAAGGTAGAAATAGATACTGCCGTGACAGACCTGGCAAAATTTGCACAACTGCACAAGATTAATTATAAAATTTTGAAGATTCACAACCCTTGGTTAAGAGAGCCTAAACTCAATAACCGCTCCCGAAAAAAATATGAAATTGAAATCCCTCAACAAGGGTTCTACCACACCGGTTTGGAATAAATTTTAAAATATGAAGTCTATGTCTTTAATTTTGATCTTGGTTATAATTGGATTACTCGCCGGAATTTTTAGCGGGCTCCTTGGAGTTGGTGGGGGAGTTATTATGATTCCTATGATGGTTTTTGCTCTGGGATTTACACAGCATGAAGCACAAGGAACCAGCTTGGCTGTTCTCGCCGTTCCGGTGACTTTAATAGCTGCTTACAACTATTATGAAGCGGGTCATGTCAACTGGAAATATGCAGCGGTAATTGCTGTAACCTTTGTTGTGGGGGCTTATTTTGGGTCAAAATTTGCCGTCTCAATTGACCAGGCACTGCTCAAAAAAATATTTGGAATTGTCTTGATTATAGTCGCCCTTAGATTGATTTTTTGGAAATAACCTATTTGCTGGAATTTGCAAGTACTTCTTCCTCATTATCAAGATTGAGTAATAAGGAAATGCCATTTCTGAAAGATTCATAATTTAAGGAATAGGAAACAGAATAGGCTTCATTGTAATGATGAAGAACTCCCCTGCGCACATCTACAATTTTTTTGTTATGGTCTAAAAAGAAGGAAGTAGGAAACCCTAAACTGTGCTTTAAATTTCTAATTATATGGCAATTTTTATTGTCTAACTCGTCAACATAAAGAATAGTTACATTTCGATCATAGTCCTTGGCAATTTTTTTGACTTCCTTTCTTTTATCCCAGAATAAGACAACAAAATCTATTTCATCTTTATATTGTTTTGCTATCTCATTCAAAGCTGGAATTTCACCGGAACCCGGTGTGCACCAGGAAGCATAAGTCATTAAGAAAACAGGTTTATTGAATTTGCTGAACCTGAGCTTTCGACCATTAATCTTTTTGACAGTAAAGTCATCAAAATAACTGCCATTAATTACATGTTTTACAAGTGAATCAAATAAAAAATCAGCACGTTCAAAATCTTGAACACGATAAGCACTTTTCACTTTCTTTTTATAGGACCTAATATTTTTTGATATAGCATCAGAAAAATACTGCTCCGGCAGTTCCTGACTGCTGAGTGAAAATGAAACCGATAAGAAGATACAGAGTAAAAGTCTTACCATAGATTTTATTTAAAATACTAAATAAAGGTAAGAAAGAGGTTTTAAATTAGTTTATTCATTTCAAATAATTACGATAAACTACCTGAAAATCAGACGTAAAGATGTTTTTTGAAAGTTTTTTACAGATACATACAGTTATATCTTTTTCATTTGTTGCTTCATCATTTTAATTTGCTCGCCCAGCATATTGTGTTTATCGAGCTTTTTTGCTTCGGTAAGTAGTGTTTGAGCTTCTCGTTTTCTGCGTTTGGTCATAGCAATACCGGCAAGATTTAATTTAGCCATTGCCAAATCTGCATTCATAGAGAGTCCAAGTTGTATCGCTTTTTTAAAGTATTTTTCTGCCTCATTCATATTGGTTTGTGATACCATCAATCCATTTAAATAATTATAATACCCTTGTTGCTTTCTAACCAGGGATGCTTGAGGGTTTTTGATTTTGTCAAGCCATTTTTTTGCGCCGGGAAAGTCTTGCTTTCGCAAACGTAAAAAAGCAAGTAGTATAATCTCATTTTTATAATAGAGAAAAATAAACATCGCAGAAAGGAAGATATACATAATACCGTTGCCAATATTTCCTTCGGTAAACTGCCAAATAGCAACTCCAAAGATTAAAAATGCCAAGACTAATTTTATATTTTTGTGAAACATAATTGGGTTTTTATTTTATGGCTTCAAAGGTACTAAAAACAAATAAAAATTATTTAATAAATCCATTTGTCAAACCCAAAAAGGTTTGTATATTTGCCCCCGACTTTGAGAGAAGCTCATATTCCAAAAAGATTTTAAGATATTACAGAAGATAAAGATATACAATCATGAGTAAAAGAACATTTCAGCCATCCAAAAGAAAAAGAAGAAACAAACACGGTTTTAGAGAGCGTATGGCTACTGTAAACGGTAGAAAAGTGCTTGCTGCTCGCAGAGCAAAAGGCAGAAAAAAAGTATCTGTATCTTCTGAACCGAGACACAAAAAATAATGATTATATCATTTAAAAATACAAGGTGTTACTTTTATAAGTAACACCTTTTTTTATACCCTAACACATAATAACTTTTAATGTTTTTGTAAATGCCAAGAAATAAAGACCTAAAATCCATTTTAATTATTGGTTCAGGCCCTATTGTTATTGGACAAGCCTGTGAATTTGATTACTCCGGCAGCCAGGCACTTCGGTCACTTCGTGAAGACGGAATTGAAACCATTCTCATCAATTCAAACCCGGCGACCATTATGACTGACCCAACAATGGCAGATCATATCTACCTCTTGCCGCTCACCACAAAATCCATCATTCAGATTTTAAAAGAACATCCTCAAATCGATGCTGTGCTCCCCACTATGGGTGGTCAAACAGCCCTAAACCTGTGCATTGAAGCCGATGAAAAAGGAATTTGGCAAGACTTTGGAATAAAATTAATTGGTGTTGACATCAATGCGATTAATATTACTGAAGACAGAGAGCAATTCCGTAATTTGATGTTGAAAATTGGTGTAGGTATGGCTCCACAGGCAACTGCAACTTCCTTCTTAAAAGGAAAAGAAATAGCTCAGGAGTTCGGTTTTCCTCTCGTTATTAGGGCCTCCTATACCCTGGGTGGAGCGGGTGCATCTATTGTACATAAAGCTGAAGATTTTGACAGACTCCTTGAACACGGACTGGAAATATCGCCCATCCACGAGGTGATGATTGACAAGGCCTTGATTGGCTGGAAGGAATATGAATTGGAATTGTTGCGTGATAAAAATGACAATGTGGTCATCATCTGTTCCATAGAAAATATGGACCCGATGGGCATCCATACCGGAGACTCCATTACCGTTGCTCCGGCAATGACCCTTTCAGATAAAACCTATCAAAGAATGCGCGATATGGCCATCAAGATGATGCGCAGTATCGGTGATTTTGCCGGAGGCTGTAATGTACAGTTTGCAGTAAGCCCTGATGAAAAGGAAGATATCATCGCAGTTGAAATCAATCCGAGGGTGTCGCGTTCTTCCGCTTTGGCTTCAAAAGCTACCGGATATCCCATTGCAAAAATTGCTGCCAAACTGGCTATCGGGTATAACCTTAACGAATTGGAAAACCAAATCACAAAAACTACTTCAGCGCTATTTGAGCCCACATTGGATTATGTGATTGTGAAAATACCACGCTGGAATTTTGATAAATTTGAAGGAAGCGACAGAACTCTGGGGCTTCAGATGAAATCTGTGGGAGAGGTGATGGGAATTGGTCGTTCCTTTCAGGAAGCCCTGCACAAGGCTACACAATCCCTTGAGATCAAACGTAACGGATTGGGAGCAGACGGGAAAGGGTACAAAGACTATGACCAAATCATTGAAAAACTCACCAATGCCAGCTGGGACCGTGTTTTTGTGATTTACGATGCCATTCAAATGGGTATCCCGTTGAGTCGCATACACGAAATTACTAAAATCGATATGTGGTTCCTCAAACAATATGAAGAACTATACCATCTCGAAAAAGAGATTTCAAAATATGAGATCGATACCGTGCCGCGCGAATTGGTATTGGAAGCCAAACAAAAAGGCTATGGTGACCGCCAGATAGCACATATGCTGGACTGTCTGGAAAGCGAAGTCTACAAAAAGCGCGATGAGATGAACATCAAACGCGTTTACAAACTGGTGGATACCTGTGCGGCCGAGTTTAAAGCGGAGACTCCTTACTATTATTCCACTTTTGAAAATGAAGTAGAACCTGCCGATGGCGGGGAAAGGTATTCCGCAAATGACAGTGTGGTTTCAGATAAGAAAAAAATCATTGTTTTAGGTTCCGGTCCCAACCGAATCGGGCAAGGAATCGAATTTGATTACTGCTGTGTTCACGGAGTACTGGCTGCAGCCGAATGTGGTTATGAAACCATTATGATCAATTGCAACCCCGAAACCGTCTCCACCGATTTTGATATTTCAGACAAGCTTTATTTTGAGCCCGTGTTCTGGGAACATATTTATGACATCATCCGCCACGAAAAGCCGGAAGGTGTTATTGTGCAATTGGGTGGACAAACAGCACTAAAACTTGCAGAAAAATTAGATAGGTACGGTATCAAAATCATAGGTACCACCTTTAAATCCCTCGATTTAGCTGAAGACCGCGGAAGCTTTTCTACTTTACTAAAAGAAAACAACATTCCATACCCTGAGTTTGGCGTCGCTGAAACCGCTGAGGAAGCGCTGGCAATTGCCGATGAACTGAATTTTCCCATTTTGGTAAGACCTTCTTATGTGTTGGGAGGACAGGGAATGAAAATCGTCATCAATAAAAAAGAACTGGAAGAACACGTAGTTGATTTGCTGCGAAAGATACCTAACAACAAACTCCTTTTAGACCACTACCTCGACGGAGCCATAGAAGCTGAAGCAGATGCCATCTGTGACGGCGAAAACGTCTATATCATCGGTATAATGGAGCATATTGAACCCTGTGGGATTCATTCCGGTGACTCCAATGCTACCTTGCCACCGTTCAATATCGGTGAATTTGTAATGCAACAAATAAAAGACCACACAAAAAAGATTGCTTTAGCACTCAACACGGTGGGATTAATTAACATTCAGTTTGCGATAAAAGACGATATGGTTTATATCATAGAAGCCAATCCGCGTGCATCGCGAACGGTTCCATTTATAGCCAAAGCATACGGTGAGCCTTATGTAAACTACGCCACCAAAGTGATGCTGGGTGAAAAGAAAGTAACCGACTTTGATTTCAATCCGCAATTAAAAGGCTTTGCCATCAAACAACCGGTTTTCTCTTTCAATAAATTCCCCAATGTCAACAAGCAATTGGGACCCGAAATGAAAAGCACCGGGGAGAGCATCCTCTTTATTGAAGATTTAAAAGACGACGCCTTTTATGAGTTGTACAGCAGAAGAAAGATGTATTTGAGTAAGTAATTAATTTATGACAAGCTGAGAAGTTTAGCAAAAAAAGTCAACTGCCTGCCTTTGTGCAAACAACATTTAATATATAAATCACGCTGTTTTCTTCTTTGTACAATATTTTATAGTCTCTCACTATAATGCGTCTGTATTGCGGAAAAACGTCGTCTTTTTGAAATTGTTTTGAAAAAACAATATTTTTTGAAGCTTGAATGATATCAGTTCTCACGATTTTGTAGGCTGATGGAATTTCAGAATATCTGTATTCTAAGATAGATGTAAGGGATTCCCGTGCTTGGCGGGTCCAAACTATTTTCTTAGACATTCTGGAATTGAATTATTCTAAATCTTCAACAGGAATGTAATCGCCCTCATTGACTTGATTTTCGGCAATATCAAGGGCTTCTTTATATTCTTTTCGGGACATGGGAGTGCCATCCGGATGATAAGCAACCTGTTCCTCTTGATAATAATTTTCAAAAACACTATTGACGATATTCAAAACACGTTCATCAGCATGTTCTAAAAAGTGGGTGATCCTTTTTTTTAATTCGACCGTACTCATAACAATTATATCATTTAAACCAAATTTACATAAAAAATATTACTTTTTCCATCGACCAAAATGTTGTCCAATGGAAAAAGTCAGTTTACTGTAAGTAAAGAACTTTGCTTTGTGAGAAATAAAGTTTTGTGATGTATTTTCAATTTCTCCGGATTTTTACTACAGTTGTTTAAGATTTGCTAACTTTAGTTCGAAAAATTTTAATTATGAGTTACTACACCATCAAAAACCTCGAACATTACTTCAAAGCCTATAAAAAATCGGTCAAAGACCCGAAAGGATTCTGGGACAAAATAGCCGATGAAAACTTCACATGGTACCGTAAATGGGACAACGTGCTGGAATATGATATGCAGGAAGCCGAGTTCAACTGGTTTGACGGTGCAAAACTCAACATAACTAAAAACTGTATCGATCGCCATCTGACCAAACGCGGTGATAAAACCGCCATCCTTTTTGAACCCAACGATCCCAGCGAGGAAGCACAACATATTACCTACAAACAATTGTATGAACGCGTCGCCAAAATGGCCAATGTGCTTCAGGAACAAGGTATCCAAAAAGGGGACAGGGTCTGTATTTACTTACCGATGATTCCCGAGTTGGCGGTTTCCGTTTTGGCGTGTGCCAGAATAGGTGCCGTGCATTCCGTAGTGTTTGCAGGTTTTTCAGCCAAAGCCTTGGAAACCCGCATCAACGATTCCGATTGTAGAATCGTGATCACAGCAGACGGCGGCTTTCGCGGAAGTAAAACCATCGACCTCAAAGGCATAGTGGATGAAGCCTTAAAAAACTGCCCCGATGTAAAAAGCGTGCTGGTGGTTAAACGCACCCACACCGAAATCACAATGAAAGAAGGTCGTGACCACTGGTTACAGCCTTTGCTTGATAAAGCCTCAGCCAATCACGTGGCCGAAATCATGAAAGCCGAAGACCCGTTGTTTATTCTCTATACTTCCGGCTCCACCGGAAAACCCAAGGGGATGCTGCATACCACTGCCGGCTATATGGTGTATGCGGCTTACACCTTTAAAAACGTGTTTCGCTATGAAGAAAACGATGTCTATTGGTGTACGGCAGATATTGGCTGGATTACCGGGCATTCTTATATTGTGTACGGTCCGCTGTTAAACGGTGCGACTACTGTGATGTTTGAAGGCGTACCGAGTTATCCTGATTTTGGGCGCTTCTGGGAAATTGTGGAAAAGCATAAAATCACCCAATTTTACACGGCACCCACGGCAATACGCGCTTTGGCGAAAGAAAATCTGGACTATGTGGAAAAACACGATTTGTCCTCCCTGAAAATTATCGGTTCTGTGGGTGAGCCCATCAATGAAGAGGCCTGGCACTGGTACAACGACCACGTGGGCAAAAAGCGCTGTCCGCTGGTGGATACCTGGTGGCAAACCGAAACAGGCGGAATCCTTATCTCGCCTTTACCGTTTGTAACGCCTACAAAACCCACCTATGCTTCCTTGCCTTTGCCCGGTGTACAACCGGTCTTGATGGACGAATTGCGCAACGAAATTGAAGACAATCAGGTAGTGGGCAGCTTGTGTATGAAGTTCCCGTGGCCGGGGATGGCGCGCACCATCTGGGGCAATCACAAACGATTTAAAGAAACCTATTTCACCGCCTATCCCGGGAAGTATTTTACCGGTGACGGCGCCTTGCGCGATGAGGTGGGCTACTATCGCATTACCGGGCGTATGGATGATGTGGTCATTGTTTCGGGGCACAATCTGGGCACGGCACCCATTGAAGATGCCATCAACGAGCATCCCGCTGTTGCCGAAAGCGCCATCGTGGGCTTTCCGCACGATATTAAAGGAAATGCCTTATACGGTTTTGTCATCTTAAAAGAAACCGGGGCAGGAAGGGACCAAAACAACCTGTGCAAAGAAATCAATGACTTAATCACCGACCAAATCGGTCCCATTGCCAAACTGGAAAAAATTCAATTCGTTTCCGGCTTGCCCAAAACCCGCTCCGGAAAGATTATGCGGCGTATCCTAAGAAAAATTGCAGAAGGTGATTTCTCCAACTTTGGCGATATTTCCACCTTACTGAACCCTGAAGTGGTTGAGGAGATTAAGGAGAATAGGATATAAATCTAGTAGGAGTAAGTTTTAATCTTAAACCATTAAGAAGTTAAGGCAAGTTAAGGCAAGTTAAGGCAAGGCAATTCTACTTAATGTTTCTTAATGCCTTAATGGTTATTCTAGCAGTTTATTTGCCCGCAGATATATTCATATAAAAGTACTGTTTTAAGGACTGTGTTCCGGTGTTGTGTGCGGTAAGGTGCCTTTTAATCTTAAACCATTAAGAAGTTAAGGTAAGTTAAGGCAAGGCAAGGCAATTCTACTTAATGTTTCTTAATGCCTTAATGGTTATTCTAAAGACAACATTTCATCCTCATCCTCCGAAGCCCGTTTTAACAACTTCTCATTTTGCTGCTTGCTTGCTTTGGCACCCAGCTTTTTCAGGTTTTCCACGCGTTTGATGAGGTTGCCTTTTCCGGTGAGTTTGACCATGGCGTTTTCATAGGACTTTTGCACGGTACCTATCTGATTCCCCACTTTGATGAGTTCGTCGGTGAGGTTGACAAAGGAGTCATACAAACGTCCCGCTTGTGTGGCGATCTCGATGGCGTTTTCTTTTTGCTTTTCATTCTGCCACATACTGTCGATGGTTTTCAACACCGCAAGCAGGGTAGTGGGGGTCACGATAATGATATTCTTTTCAAAGGCATCACTATACAACGCCGGGTATTCCATAGAGGCAATTGCAAAAGCAGACTCAATGGGAATAAACAACAATACAAAATCCGGACTTTCCATTTCATAGAGCTGGTGGTAGTTCTTTTCGCCCAGTTCGCTCACCCGTTTTCTGATGGAAAGCAGGTGATTTTTTAAATGTTGGGGCTTTTCGGTGTCTTCAGGCTCGTTGATATAGCGCTCATAAGCCACCAGCGAAACTTTAGAATCCACTACCAGTTTTTTATCACCCGGTAAATGGATGATGACATCAGGCATCACGCGCCGGCCTTCTTCGGTGGTGAAGCTTTGCTGCACAAAATACTCGCTGTCTTTTTTGAGTCCGCTGCGTTCCAGGACACGCTCCAGGACGAGTTCGCCCCAGTTGCCCTGCATTTTGGTATCGCCTTTAAGGGCTTTGGTAAGGTTAGTGGTTTCTTTGCTCATCTGCTCGTTGAGTTCTTTTAACCCAATGATCTGCTGTCGCAGGTCTGCCGTGCGGTTGATGTCTTCCTTATTGGTTTCCTCCACGCGTTTTTCAAAATGCTGAATCTTTTCCTGAAGCGGTTTTAAGATGGCGTCGATGTTTTCTTTGTTTTGGGTGGTAAACTTGGTGGACTTTTCATCCAGTATTTTGTTGGCGAGGTTCTCAAACTCCTTTTGGAAGCGTTCCTGCAGTTTCTCCACTTCGGCTTTTTGCTCGTCGTTGCGTTGCTTGAGGTTGTCAAAATCAGCATTGCGGCGGGTGAGCTCAAGGGCGAGTTGGTCTTTTTCTGAACGGATGCCCTCCCGCTCTTGCTCCAGTTCGTGGATGCGCCCCTGAAGTTTGGTTTCATTCTCAACATGGGATCGCAGCCGCTCTTCCAGCGAGGAGACCCCTGCTTTTTGCTTGAGGTTGCTGATAAAAACCCCCAGGCCGATGCCGATGGCGAGGAAGAGGATGCTGAGAAGGAGGAGGGTAAGGGTGCCGGTCATTGTGAATGTTGTTTTTGTAAAGATATTTATTTTGTAATACTATAGAAACAGATTTTGGGAAAGCTTGTCTTTTTTAGGCGTTATTTAATGGTGGAGCCATCTACTCGATTACCTGTAGTCTTTATTCAGGACGGGGTCAATTTGCCGGATAACTGGTTTAAGTATTTGTAGCAGCGTCCCGCGGGGTGCTATTATTCAAAGGTGTTTTTGAAGCCTGTTCTTTTTCGACCATTCTTACTTTCCTTGCAATACTTTCTCCTTCGTCATTCTTGCCAATTAAATATTCAACCTCAGAACCAATTTCAAATTGGTCAAAATCAATTCCATCATCAAGGAAAGCTTGATGGAAATATAAGTTTTCAGGTTGATGAGATATAAAACCTATTCCTCTATATTTATTGATATGGCTGATTTGACTACGGTGTATCTCGTGGTCAGGTGAATCAAATTCGTATTCTATTTTTTTGACATTAATGGCTTTTGGTTCGTTGTTAAAGTTTGTTGAAACTTCATAGGATACAATGTCATTTTTGCATAATTCTCTAAAATTACCATCAAAATCTGCGTAGCTGAAAAATAGGTTTTCATCTTTTGTGTATATGAAGCCGAATCCTTTTTCTGTGTCAATACTAATTATAGTACTTTCCAGACTAAGCTGTTTTTCATCTCGATTATTTATCTCTGGATTTATTTGTGGTGATATATGGATGTTTTCAAAAGATATTTTTGGCAAAGTTCTTTCTGCATGAATGATATATAATATTTCGTCTGTAAGTCTGTAGGTATGCTCTATATAGTGGTTATGTGGATTTTTGTCAAATTGTAACCAATCTCCTTTAGTCACATCATTTGTCAGAAAGATTATTGATGTTTTATTTTTAACCATATATTTTATCGCCTCATGATAAATTAAATAATCCCCCACAGCATCTTCTTTTGTTTCACCACAACCTGGTATTGCTAATTTCCAACGGCTTACTTCTTTTTCGTTTTTATACTCTGAAAGATGCTCTGCGAATTTACTATCAAGAAACTGAAGTTCATCCGAAGTCAATTCTTCAGTTATCTGAAAGTTGGAAACTTTGTCTAGTAGATTGTCTAATAGTGCGATATTTTTATGATCAGATGTAGTTTCCTCAACACGATTTTTTATTTCGTCGATGAAGTCATCGTTGTTAATAGTAGCTTTTACTTCTTCTTCAATGGCTTGAAGTTTTGTGAATAAGTCCGGATAATCTTGTGAAAGAATTTTCTTCTTGTTTTCTCGAAAATTCTTTAGGTTTCCTTCAATGTCATTTCGCATTTTTAAGTAGTCATCAGCGATCTTACTTAATGGACCAAAGAAGTCCTTTTTAATAACCGTCAATCGATTTTTCAAAAACTCTGACTCGACTTGTTTAGTAAGAATAATTCTCTTTTTAAACTTATCCAAAAACTCAATTAGTTTATCCTTTTCCCGCTGAGACATTCCATAATAACCCAGCAATATATTTGTGTCAAGTATGATTGGTAAATCCCCTTCAAGCTTAGAACATTGATCAAAGTTGGTGGCGTATTTTCTTAAGGCCTCATTTGAAATAGAAACAGTCAGTTTCTCTTTTGGGTTGAAATAAAATTTCTCAGATATGTCCATCTTAGTCGTTTTTTATTTTACTATAACGTTTCTCAGTTATACGCAAAGGGATTTTACCCACTTAGCTTCCTACTGAACTTTAAATTTAACACTTTTCTGGTCTACGGAACACGAAACCATTGCTTGCTTATAGGTGATGTCGTGCTTAGATTATTTAGGCAAGATAATTGAAACAATAAACTTTTTATAAGTCCTTCCATTAAAATTATATTCATCATTACCATATTTAATTTCTAACGAACCGTTATGACTTTCACAAATATCTTTTGCAATTGATAATCCTAAACCGTTTCCAGGAATATTTGAACTATCAGCATGAGAGCCTCTGTAACCTCTCTCAACTAATTTTTCTTTTTCATCTTCAAAAATTTCTGGACCAAAATTTTCAATGGAAATAGTTATTTCACGACCTAAATCAATCATTTCTATATTAATTTCAGAATCTTTGTGAGAATATTTAATAGCATTATCTATTAGAATATAAGGCAAAGTATCAATTATAGGATATAGATTTATTAACGGAAACCTTTCACTCTTTAAGTTTAATTTAATGTTCTTGTTTTTTAGCCTAAGCTTTAATGAAATTCCTGCTTTTTTAAACTTACCGTGTAAATTCCTTAAATCTTTCTCTCCTTCAACCTTAAAGCTTTTATTTAAACTGTACTTCACAACAGTAGTTAAAATTGCTAATAAAGAAGAATTTTCGTGAATAACATCAATATGATAAGGCACTCCTTGTTTGTCATTAACCCCTTTTGAAACTATTTCAGTATGTGTTTTAATACTATCGTTGATATTTACAGTTTCGTGTAAAAAATATTCAATTAAATTTTTATAGTATTCTATATCCATCACTACGCTATTAGGCTCCCTAAAATTGAAGAGGTATAACTTACTAGTGAATTTGCCGCAAACGCAACATATTCATTTGATAGTAAATTTTGGTTTTTTGTAACTAATTTGTCTAATATTTGGCTATCTTTTTTCACGATGGATTTAATGAAAGCCTGTTCAATTTTATTTATAATTTCAGTTGGAACTTCATTTGTAATAAAGTTTTTCCGAGTGCGTTCCCATACTAATTCAGGCGATGAAAGATTTTTGATTCCTCCATCTAATACTTTTGCCCATTCAGTTGAATCAGAACCTTTATCTAATTCGCTATCAGCTAATCTAAAGTATTGAGCGTAATTTACTTTAAAAGTACTTCCACTACAAACTATTATATATTTTTGTGGGTAATGATGGGCAATTTCTTTTATTATAAAAGCCCCACCATATTTTGAGTCATATTTTTTTCCTACACCCCTAACATCACAAACAATAATGTCAAAATTTTGAATTTCATTTATATTATCAATATCTCTTAAAATTGTTACTACAAAACCAAGTGAGCCCAACAATTCTTTTTTTGCCATTGTCAAATCATCATCAATAATTACAATGGAATAATTTTTTCTTTCAGGGCTTTTTAATTTAGTAAGCCTACCAATATCTTCTATGTTATATTTTTTTCTAAATAGCATCTTCTTAATTTAAGCCCAACGGTCTCGGCTATGCGTAGTGCGGGATTTCAAGGCACTTCACTTTCCGTTTAGCAGTTAGTTTGTTTAATGTAATTACTTTCATTTCAGCACTTTCGCCCGCATTAAGTATAGCCATTGTGCCTGTTGCACAACTGCCTCTTCAAATATAGCAAAAGGCTTGTATAAAATTG
>CAXBNF010000007.1:0-111617 GCA_963977065.1 uncultured Flavobacteriaceae bacterium
GGAGGATTCATATCCGCCAGAGGCGGACGGGGGTTCAAGTCCCCCTCACGCTACACAAAATCCCCTTAGCTAAAGGGGATTTTTTAATTTTAAGTTTCTTTCAATAATAAAATAATTCCATAAAACATTAATAATATTATGACTAGCCAAGAATTTACATATTGATTCCAGGAGTTAAGTCCATGATTAGACATTCTAGCAGATTCATTTTTATTTACCATATAAACTAAAAATATCAAAGACAATCCAATTGATATTATCCCAGACTCAAAAGAATATTCATTTATAAACTCATTTATCTTTTCCATGAGATTAAAATGTTTGTAAAAAATATTTAGCTAGCAGGTTTTTCAAAACCTAATTAGTATGATTTAATTCTGTTTAAGTCTCACAATCAACCCATCCAAATCAACAGTTTCCTGCTCCCCGCTTTTCATGTTTTTTAAGGTATAGGTATGTGCCTGCATTTCATTTCCACCAGCGAGAACTACAAAAGGAATTTCCCTTTTATCGGCATAGGTCATTTGTTTGCCCATTTTAGAGGTATCCGGGTAAAGTTCGGCGGCAATACCATTTCTTCTTAATTTTGAGATGGCTTGCATCGCATAGAGGGCTTCAGCTTCTCCAAAATTGATAAATAGCACTTTGGTATTTTCTTCAACGGTTTTTGGGAAAAGACTCAGCTCTTCCAGCACCAGATAAATCCTGTCAAGACCAAATGAAATTCCTACTCCGCTCACGCCTTTCAAACCAAAAATACCTGTAAGGTCATCATAACGACCGCCACCACCAATACTTCCCATCTGAACCCCTTTGGGAGCACCCACTTCAAAAATGGCCCCGGTGTAATAATCAAGACCTCTTGCTAAAGTGACATCCAATTCAAGTTGGGCAACTTTTAAGCCTAAATTTTGTATCGTTTCAATAACAAACTGCACTTCTTCGATTCCTTTTTTTCCGGTTTCGGAAGTTTGTAAAAGAGAGGAAAGGCTTTTTAATTTTTCTTCATTGGAACCGTTAAAGCTGAAAAGGGGCTGTAATTTTTGAATGGCATCTTGAGAAATCCCTTTTTCCAGCATTTCTTTTTTCACGCCCTCCTCGCCTATTTTGTCAAGTTTGTCCAACGCCACCGTAAAATCAATCAATTTGTCTTCGGCGCCAATGACTTCGGCGATTCCGGAAAGAATTTTACGGTTGTTTATTTTTATGGTGATTCCAGTAAGTCCCAAATCAGCAAAAACGGTATCATACAATTGGACCAACTCTATTTCCTGCCATAAGGAGCCGGAACCCACTACATCGGCATCACATTGCCAAAACTCCCTGAAACGACCTTTTTGAGGCCTGTCTGCACGCCAAACGGGTTGCATTTGGTAACGTTTAAATGGAAATGTAATATCGTTTTGATGTTGCACCACATATCTGGCAAAGGGAACAGTAAGGTCATAACGCAAGGCTTTTTCTGATATTTGAGAAACAACCTGATTGCTATTTTTTTCGCTCAAAGCGGAATCATCTACTTTACTTAAAAAATCACCGCTATTCAATATTTTAAAAATCAGGCGGTCGCCTTCTTCCCCATATTTTCCCATCAAGGTGTCTGAGTTTTCAAAGGAAGGTGTCTCAATGGGCTGAAAACCAAAAAGCTTGAAACTCTTTTTGATGGTTTCCATAATGTAGTTGCGCTTTGCCACTTCTTGAGGGGAAAAGTCTCTGGTGCCCTTGGGTACTGAAGGTTTTTTTGCCATTGTTTGTATCTAAAGCACAAATATCTGATTATAAATCCCAAAATGCAAGACATGCTTTCTAGTTTGTGAGTTTATGAGTTTGTGAGTCTTCAATTTGGAAATTGGTAGTTGGAATTTGTTGCTTGATAAAAAAATAAGATTATTACTGGTTATACCACAGAGTTCCACAGAGGTTCCACAGAGGTTCGCAGAGCAATTCATTTAAATATTTACAATTAGGACAATGACTTGGAATTTGGTGCTTTCAAATTTCATGCTTGGTCCCGATAGCTATCGGGATTGGTGCTTTCGTTTTGATACTTCATATTAAAGAATTTTCAGTTAATATCTTTAATCTTTGTAACTTTATATGTTTAAAACAGACTTATTGTAAAAACCGGGGATTTATGTTTAAGCTACTTAGAGAAAACATACGCATTGCTTTAAATTCAATCCGTACACAACTTTTACGAACTATTCTTACAATCCTAATTATTGCTATTGGTGTTTTTGCTTTGGTCATGATTTTGAGTGCTGTAAAATCTCTAGAAAACACCATTGCAGGCGACTTCGCCTCGATGGGCTCCAATACCTTTACGCTGCAGCGTTATGATTTTGAAATTCAACGTTCCAACGAAAGACAAAAAGTAAATCCTGTTTTGAGTTACAGAGACATTAAGGATTTTGAAGAAAGTTATAATTTTCCATTGACCCGAACAGCCGTATCTTTTACAGGAACCATTTCTGCAGAAATCAAATATGAAAATCTCAAAACAGATCCCGAGGTTCAGGTTTTAGGGATAAATGAGAACTATTTAAACAATTCCGGATTGGAAATTGATTTGGGACGCAATTTAAACTCCTTTGACATCTCAAACAATAACAATGTTTGCATCATTGGTTCAGATATTGTAAAAAGTCTTTTTAAGGATGAAAACCCCATAGATAAAGTAATTAGTGTGCGTGGGGCAAAATACACCATAGTGGGTGTTTTAAAATCAAAAGGGTCCACTTTTGGCAACAATCAGGATTTGCGTGTGATGATACCCATACAGGCGGCCCGAAGTATTTTTACGCAACCCAATATCAATTATAACATCAGTGTGATGGTTGATAATGCTGAAATGCTGGACAGCGCTCAGGAGGAAGCGATTATTACATTTAGAAACATACGTGGATTGAGCCCTCTGGAGGAAAACAATTTTGGAATGGTGCGCAGTGATGATTTAATCAGTCGCATCGCCAGTATTACAGGCTATCTTGAAGCGGCAGCCTGGATTATAAGTATCATAACAATTTTTGGTTCATCCATCGCTCTAATGAATATTATGCTTGTTTCAGTGACAGAGCGTACTCGGGAAATTGGGGTTAGAAAATCGCTGGGAGCAAAACGAAAAACCATTGCCAACCAATTCATCATTGAAACAGTGCTTATTGGTCAAATGGGAGGTGCATTGGGAATTTTTCTAGGTGTAGTGGGTGGGTTTTTATTTGCTTATTTCTTAAAATTTGATTACTCCTTGCCATGGGCAGCTATGATTGCTGCAGCCATCATATCATTTATTGTCGCGGTAATCGCAGGTTCTTATCCGGCAGCAAAAGCGGCGGGTCTTGACCCCATTGAGTCTTTGCGCTATGAATAAGTTCTTAAAGTAATTCTTTGAGGTTTTTGTAAAATTCGCCATTTGAAATGATGGCGCCTTGCTTTATAAAATTGAATATTTCAAGATTTTTTTCTAAGGTGTACTCTTTTGTTCCTTCATAAATTTCTACGGTATCCTCTCCTATGTTTTTTTCGAGCCAATCGATTCCTTCCTGTGTTGTGAAATCTATGTTTTTATTGGTGGTTTTAACGGCTATTAGTGCTATTTGGCTTTCGCCGAAAAAAAATAAATAGACCTGATTTTCACTCCAGTTTTCGAGATGGGTAACATTTGAAAGTGTACCTTCCCAGATTAAATCACTAAATATATCGAGTTCTTCGTCAGCAATTTCAGGCTTTTCACGTTTGATTTTTTCCCATTCCTCTTCCGTGATTGACTGGCTTGCTAAAAACCGAGCAAACTCCATATGAAGTTCTTCAAATTGTTCTTTGGTAAGTCGGGTGTATTTCATAGACTGATTAAATTGTACTTGGATACAGAAAAAGAAAAAGCCTTTGGAATTTCTTCAAAAGGCTTTTAAATTAGGGTATTTAAAACTTACTTTGCTTCTGCAATTACATTGAAAGTAAGGTTTGTTATTACATTCCTGTGAAAACGAAGAGCTGCTTCATATTGACCGGTGCGCTTTATTAAGCCACCTGCAACAGTGATGTATTTCTTTTCTAAAGAAACGCCTTCTTTTTCAAGTGCTTCTGCTAAATCTGCATTGGAGATAGAACCGAAAAGCTTATCACCTTCTCCTGTTTTAGCAGTTAATTTAATTTCAAGACCGTTTGCCTTTTCTGCTAATTTTTTAGCTTCATCAACAAGTTTTTGCTCTTTGTAAGCACGTTGCTTGAGTGTTTCAGCAAGTACTTTTTTAGCAGATGATGTCGCTAAGATCGCGTGTCCTTGCGGAATTAAAAAGTTTCTAGCATAACCATTTTTAACAGTTACCAAGTCGTCTGCAAATCCTAGATTTTCAACGTCATTTTTTAATATAACTTCCATGTCGTGCTCTTTTTATTTTAATAAATCTGCTACATAAGGCATTAGTGCCAGGTGGCGTGCTCTTTTTACAGCTACTGCTACCTTTCTTTGGTATTTCAATGAAGTACCGGTAAGTCTTCTTGGCAATAATTTTCCTTGCTCATTTACAAATTTCAATAAGAAATCTGCATCTTTATAATCGATGTATTTGATACCCGATTTTTTAAATCGACAGTATTTTTTGTTTTTGCTGGTATCAATATTAAGCGGAGTCAAATATCTGATTTCTCCGTCTTTTTTACCTTTTGATTGTTGTTCTAGTGTTGCCATAATTAAGCAGTTGCTTTTTCATTGTTTCTATTTCTTCTCTTCTCAGCCCAGGCAATCGCATGCTTATCTAACTTCACAGTTAAATAACGCATAATGCGCTCGTCTCTTCTGAATGCTAACTCATAAGGAGTGATAATCTCTCCGGGAGCTGTAAATTCAAATAAGTGATAAAAACCACTTTTTTTGTGTTGAATTGGGTACGCTAATTTTTTCAAGCCCCAATTTTCTTTGGATATCATCTTAGCACCGTTAGAAACAAGAAAATCTTCAAATTTCTTAACTGTTTCCTTTATCTGTTCTTCAGATAAAACGGGATTTAAGATGAAAACAGTTTCATAATGATTCATAAAAATTTGTTTATATAGTTATAATAAATACCATTCATCAATTTTCGTTTTGATAAATGAGGGTGCAAAAATAGTGTTTTATTTAGAATCTACAAAAGCTTTTGATAGTCAATTTCTTCCTACACTTTTTCCTATACTTTTGAAATTTAATTCGTTAAATAATGAAAATAGTTGCACTTTATCGATAATTTAACTAATATTGTCCTACTAAATTAAATGGGGAATTTGTGGAAAAAGTAGTACTAAACTGTGTCATAGTTGATGATTCAAGCTTGCAAAGACTGTCTATAGTTAGATTGGTTCAAAGTCATCCATCATTAAATCTCGTCTCAGAATATAACAATGCCATTGAAGCAAAGATGGGCTTGTTAAATAACAAAATAGACCTTGTTTTTTTAGACATTGAAATGCCTATCCTTTCCGGGTTTGATTTACTTGATGATTTAAATCAAAAACCACAAATTATTTTTATTACAGGAAAAACAAAGTATGCATTCAAAGCCTTTGATTATGATGCTGTAGATTATTTAAGAAAACCTATTACCAAAGAACGCTTTCTTAATGCTGTACATAAGGCAATTACAAATTATAAACTCAAAAATGATGAAGGCTTTGACGATGAAGATTTTATTTTTGTAAAAAGCAATTTAAAAAAGCGGAAGGTATTTCTGAATGAATTAAAGTATATCGAAGCATTGGGAGATTATGTTAAGTTGGTGACAGACCACGAGTCCCTTGTTGTGCTTTCTACAATGAAGTCTTTTGCGGCTCTTTTGCCTCAGGATCGTTTTATGAGAATTCACAAATCTTACATTGTAAATCTCGACAGAGTGGAGCGTTACAACAGCAAATCTGTTGAAATTGAAAAAGAGTTTCTCCCGTTGAGTAGAAATAAAAAAACAGCTCTTGTTGAGGCTTTGAGCTCTTCTTTTAATACTTAATAATTATCTACATCTATCGTTAATTTCACACTCCTGAATTCCTTTACCGAAAGAAAACTTCGCTCTATTTTTCTGATAATTTCTTTTGTTTTTTTAAGAGATTGATTCTTTGGGATTTTGATTAAGATATTTGTGATGTATTCATTTCTAACACGTCCCACTGGTGGCTGCTCCGGACCCAATATATTTTCCACAAAAACATTTCGTAACGATTGACTCAGCCAATTTGCTGCCGATTGCATTTTTACAAATTTTTTATCCTTAACGGTTATTTTTATAAGGCGATAAAAAGGAGGATATTTAAAATCAAAACGCTCCTGAATCTGAAAATCGTACATTCCTTTATAATCGTGCTCAACAACTTGTTGTAAAACGGGATGTTTTGGATTAAAGGTCTGTATAATTACCATCCCTTGTTTCAGGGTGCGACCGGCACGACCGGAAACCTGAAGCAGCAACTGAAAACATCTTTCGATTGCTCTGAAATCTGGAAAGTTAAGTAGGTTGTCTGCATTCATCACTCCCACCAAACTCACATTTCTAAAGTCAAGACCTTTGGCGAGCATTTGTGTTCCCACCATAATGTCAATTTCTCCTTGTTCAAGACCATCAATCAATTTTTCATAAGCGTGCTTCCCTTTTGTGGTGTCTTGATCCATTCTGGCGGTTTTCTTAGAAGGGAAAAGCGTTTTGAGTTCGGTTTCAATTTGCTCTGTACCAAGACCTTTGGTATCTAGATGAACACTTCCACACGCCATACAATCGTCAAGCATCGCAATGTGATAACCGCAATAATGACATCGTAATTGCTTTTTATGTTGATGATAGGTTAAACTCACATCACAATTGGGACATTGAGGTGAATGACCGCAGGTCATACATTCCACTGTGGGAGAAAAGCCTCTGCGGTTCTGAAAAAGCAACACTTGTTCACCATTTGACAAAACGGCTTCCATTGCCTCGATGAGAACCTGAGAAAAATGACCTTTCATTTTTTTCTTATGGTAGCTTTCGCGTAAGTTTACTAATTCAATATGAGGTAATTGAACCTCCCCAAAGCGTTCTGTTAAAGAGACCAAACCATATTTTTGGTCTTTCGCATTAAAATACGTTTCGATGGCAGGTGTAGCCGAACCCAAAATAGTTTTTGCTTTGTGAAAGTTTGCTAAAACGATGGCAGAGTCACGGGCATTGTATCTGGGTGCAGGACTGAACTGTTTAAAGGACGGTTCATGCTCCTCGTCAACGATTATGAGACCTAAATTCTGAAAAGGTAGAAATAATGAAGACCGGGCTCCAATAATAATTTGGGCTTTTGATTTCATTTCTAAAACGTTGTGCCATACCTCTATCCGTTCGTTGACAGAATATTTAGAATGATATACAGAAACTTTTTCGCCAAAATAATGCTGCAACCTTCCTATGAGTTGTGTTGTTAAAGCAATTTCAGGAAGCATATACAATACTTGTTTTCCTTCCTGAATAGCCTCCTTGATGAGCTTAACGTAAATTTCAGTTTTGCCGCTGGCCGTTACTCCGTGAAGCAAGATAACATCGTGAGTTTTAAAATTTTCTTTGATAGCCTCAAAGGCAGTTTGTTGTGAACCACTCAATGATTTGATTGCTTTAGGAGCATCACCTTGATAAGAAATTCTGTCCTTTTGGATTTCAAATTCCTCAAAAATCCCTTTAGAAATTAAGGCTTTAATCACAGCATTAGAAACACCGCTTTTTTCACTTAGTTCCTTTACTGATAAGGGTTTTTTTGATTTTGAAGTCAATGTAAAAAAGTGCATCACAGCTTCTCGTTGCTTTTTAGCTGAAGACAAAGTTTCTAAAAGTTCTTTTAAACTTTCAGGTTTTGTAAATGCCTGTTTAAGTTTTACATATTTAACAAGTTTGGGTTTGTATTGCTCAACAACCTCTTCTTTTGTTATTATGATTCCTTTATCAACAAGCCTGTGAAGCAAGGGCAAAACAGCTTTTTTGTCTATTATATACTGTATTTCATGAATTCTCAATTCTTTTTGCATTTGAAAAGCTTCAACGATAAGAACCTCGTCATCATTAAGCGTGTTTAAATCAAATGTTGTATGGTTGTTTAAAGAAATGACTGTTTCGCTTTCAAGCAAAAAAGCGCGTGAAACAGCTGCTCGCATCACTTCGCCAAGAGTACACATATAATAGGAAGCTATCCATTCCCAATGCTTGAGTTGTATGGATGTAATGATGGGTTTTTCGTCGAGAATTTGTTCGATTTCTTTGGTTTTATAAGCACCGGGTTCTTGTGTATGAACTTGGTAAACAAATGCCGTGTAAACTTTTGACTTACCAAAAGGAACAGTCACTCGCATTCCTTGTTTTAAAAAATGAGCTTCTTCTTTATTGACGCTATATGTAAAAAGGTTTTGAATGGGAATTGGAATAATAACGTCAATAAAGTAATTCATAAAAAATCAATGGTGTTTTTTTCGACTTTTAAGTCTGTGAATAGATACATTGAGTTCAAAACCAAGTAAAAGCAAGTTTGAATTGATCCAAATGTACAACATCATCACAAGTAGTGCTCCAATCGAACCATAAAGTTCATTGTATGTTGAAAAGTTTTCAATGTAGATGCCAAACAGATACGTTGTCAATAAAAACAGTCCAGTTGTGATTATGGCTCCAAGAGAGAAAAATCGATATGATCGACTTTCTTTAGTGCCAAAATAATATAAAGTAGCAATGATGATATAAATTAAAATCACAAAAGAAATATACCTTAAGATTGAAATCCACGCTAAGTCATCAAGCCACCTCGCTTCTTCATTTAAATTTAAAATTAAATATTGTCCAACGAGCAAACCAATTACAGCTGCAAAAAGTACCAATGCTAAAAATATAGAAACCAAAACAGCAATCATATATTGCCTTAGAACTGATCGCTTTTTCTTCACGTAAAAAGAATATTCAAATCCACTGAAAATAGCATTTACACCATTTGCCATTAAAAAAATAGCAAGAATTAAAGTAAAAGACAACAAACTCCCTCTAGGGTTTGCAGCAATATCTTCTAAAACAGGCTGAAAAAAATCTGCAGTTTGTGGGGGCAGTAATTCATCAATAAGCCTTAAAAATTCTTCTTGAAAATTTTTGATTTTAACATAAGGGATGAGATTTAAAACAAAAAGAATAAAAGGGAATAAAGCCATAAAAAAACTAAATGCAATGGCTCCTGCCCTTGCAGAAAAAGTACCTTTTGCAATTCCCACAACATAGGTTTCCAAAAGATCATAGAGTGAAAGGCCTTCAAAACCGGGAAGTTTTATTGTTTTACCAAATTTTACAAGATTTCGTAAAACAGGAATTTTCATTAAACCTTCCTCAATTTCTTCAGACATAATTTGTTAATTGTTTAAAACTCTACAGCTTTTAAGCTTAAATCCATGTTGTGAACAGAATGTGTGATGGCGCCGGTTGAGACAAAATCAACACCACACTCGGCATAGTTTCTGACAGTTTCCAGCGTGATACCTCCTGATGATTCTGTTTGACAGTGGTCGCCAATGAGTGCAACTGCCTTTATTGTATCTTCAACGTTGAAATTATCAATCAGGATTCTGTGAACTCCTTCATTTTTTATAATCTCTTCAATTTCTTTAAAATTGCGGGCTTCTACTATAATTTTTAAATGAAGTTTATGGTCTCTTAAATACTCTTTAGCTGCCTCAATAGCTTTTGTAATACCTCCGGCAAAATCAATGTGATTGTCTTTTAACATAATCATATCATACAATGCAAACCGGTGGTTTTCGCCTCCACCAATTTTCACCGCCCATTTTTCCAGCGCTCTTATTCCCGGAGTTGTTTTACGTGTATCTAGGATTTTTGTATTGGTGCCTTCAAGAAGTTTAACAAATTGATTTGTTTTTGTGGCAATGGCACTCATTCGCTGCATCGCATTTAAAACCAATCGTTCAGCCTTTAGAATAGACTGGGATAAGCCCGAAACATAAAAAACAATATCTCCATATTTCACTTTAGAACCATCGGGAATTAAAACTTCCACTTCTAGTGTTGAATCTACAAAATCAAAAACCTGTTTTGCAAACTCCACACCGGCAATAATTCCCTCGTCTTTTACCAAAAGTTTTGCTTCACCCACAGCGTCATAAGGAATACAAGCCAAAGAGCTGTGATCGCCATCACCCACATCTTCTCTAATGGCATTTGCAATTATGATACTCAATTCTTTCTCAAACTGTTTCTCAGAAATCATAGGAAATATATTTTTAGCTAAAATAAGTAATTCGATGAGAAATAACCACCAATAATGCTCGGTTTTATTTACTATTTTTGAACTATGAAAATCAAATTACTCGCCATTGGAAAAACTGACAATCTGCATCTTCAGCAATTAATTGATGATTACTCAAAAAGACTTGGGTTTTACACTTCATTTGAACTAAAAATCATTCCGGATATTAAAAACTCAAAATCCCTATCAGAAATACAACAAAAAGAGAAAGAAGGAGCACTCTTGTTAAAGCAAATTGACCCGTCTGATGACGTACTTCTTCTTGACGAAAACGGCAAAAATTACACGTCAATTGATTTTTCTGATTTCTTGCAAAAAAAAATGAACAGCGGACTTAAAAACCTCATTTTCATCATTGGCGGTCCTTATGGCTTTAGTCCGGAAATGTATCAAAGAGCCCATGGAAAAATAGCGCTCTCATCTATGACATTTTCCCACCAAATGGTGCGACTTTTTTTTATTGAACAACTCTACAGAGGATTTACCATTTTGAAAAATGAACCTTATCACCACCGATGAAAAATTTTAAACTATCTAAAGTACAGCCCTAATAAATTACGGCTCAACCCAAAAATCCTTTGAAAGTCCCCCTCTTTTGGAGGGGGATTTAGGGGGAGGATAAAATACACAAACCCATGAAAATCGTTTTTGCCACAAACAATCCCAATAAAATTAAAGAAGTACAAGCACAACTTCCTGAACAGTTTACCCTTTTAAGTCTCGCCGATATAGGTTGTTTTGAGGACATTCCCGAAACTTCGCCCACCATAGAAGGCAATGCGCTTCAAAAAGCAACTTACATAAAAGAAAACTACGGTTATGACTGTTTTGCAGACGACACCGGCCTCGAAGTGGATGGACTTGACGGTGCGCCTGGCGTTTTTAGTGCCCGCTATGCCGGTGAACAAAAAAATGCCGATGACAATATGAAAAAACTTCTTGCAGAATTAAAAGAAAAACCCAATCGAAAAGCCCAATTCAAAACTGTCATCGCTTTAATATTATATGGGAATACACAAAGTTTTACCGGAATTTGCAAAGGCACTATACTTAAAGAGAAAAAAGGAGATAAAGGTTTTGGATATGACCCCATTTTTCAACCGGAAGGTTTTGATTTGGCTTTCGCCGAAATGAGCATAGAACAAAAAAACAAAATAGGTCACCGAGGCAAAGCTGTTCAAAAACTCATTGAATACTTAAATAAATTAAGCTAAACTCTGATCAAACAACCACTAAGCCTTTAACTAACAAATAATTAATACAATACAAAATATGAATACAAATAAATAAGCGTACCTTTGCAGCCAATTTTAAAAAGAATATGACAAAATTTACAGATTTAGGTCTCAATGAGGCTTTATTGCGGGCAGTGGCCGATATGGGGTTTGAAACACCCTCTGAAGTACAAGAAAAAACAATCCCCATCCTTTTATCAAAAGAAACCGACATGGTTTCCCTGGCGCAAACAGGAACAGGAAAAACAGCCGCATTTGGCTTTCCGCTCATACAAAAAATAGACCCAAACAGCAGAACCACGCAAGGTTTAATCCTTTCTCCAACCAGAGAATTGTGTTTGCAAATCACCAACGAATTGAAAAATTACAGCAAGTATGTCTCCGGGTTAAACATTGTTGCTATATATGGAGGTGCCAGCATCAATGACCAAGCTAAAGACATCAAACGAGGTGCTCAAATCATTGTTGCAACTCCCGGAAGGATGAAAGATATGATCAGTCGTAGAATGATTGATATTTCAAAAATTGAGTATTGCATACTCGATGAAGCAGATGAAATGCTCAATATGGGCTTTTATGAAGATATAACAGAAATTCTTTCTCATTCACCAAAAGACAAAAGCACCTGGCTATTTTCTGCTACTATGCCCAAAGAAGTAGCAACCATCGCTAAAAAGTTTATGAATACTCCGGTTGAGATAACCGTTGGAACAAAAAATACAGGTACAAAAAATGTAACTCACGAGTATTACACTGTCAACGCACGTGACCGTTATCAAGCATTACGACGTTTGGCAGACGCCAATCCAGATATTTTTTCTGTGGTTTTTTGCAGAACCAAAAGAGATACTCAAAAAGTTGCTGAAAATTTAATTGAAGACGGCTACAATGCTGCGGCACTTCACGGCGACTTGAGTCAAAATCAACGCGATTTGGTGATGAAGTCATTTAGAAATCGTCAAATTCAAATGCTGGTTGCAACAGATGTGGCAGCTCGTGGAATTGATGTGGATGATATCACACACGTGATTAATTACCAATTGCCAGATGAAATTGAAATCTATACGCACCGCAGTGGCCGCACCGGTCGCGCCGGAAAAAATGGAGTATCCATGACCATTGTTTCTAAAAGCGAAGTGAGAAAAATACGCAGTATAGAAAAAATAATCCAACAGAAATTTGTGGCCAAAGATATTCCAAACGGTATGGGAATTTGTGAAATTCAACTGTTTCACCTGGCAAATAGCATCAAAAATACAGAGATCAATCACGATATCGACTCTTACCTTCCCAATATTGAAGAAGTTCTTGAGGGATTGAGTAAAGAAGACTTAATCAAGAAAGTGTTTTCAGTAGAATTCAGTCGTTTTTACAGTCGTTACAAAAATGCAAAAGAATTAAACGTCAGTGAAGGAAGCCAAAGAGAAGATCACGCAGACGAAGACACCACAAGATATTTTCTCAATGTGGGTAGCAAAGATGGATTCGATTGGATGAGCTTAAAAGACTTTTTAAGAGACCTGCTCAGTCTTGGCAAAGACGATGTCTATCGCGTTGATGTTAAAGACAGCTTCTCCTTTTTTAATACAGATGCCAAACATCAGGAACTCGTTCTTGGCATATTTGAAGATTTTAAATTAGAAGGAAGACACGTCAATGTTGAAGTCTCTAAAGACGGTGGCGGCAAAGACCGCGGCAACCGAAGACGCAGAGATGACAAAAGTGGATTTCGCAAAAAAAGAACTGATGATAAACCCCGTTCCGGTGGTTTTGGAGATAAAGGAAAACGAGATTACAAAAGCAAGGATAACTCAAAATTTGCCGGAGGTGGAAAACGTCGCAGCAGTGACTCAAAGCCACAAGGTACTGGCGGACGTCGTAGAAGAAAATCTTAGTCCTGTTAATTTTTGTATAATATTCTCTGTTTAATTCTGTATTAACGGCTATATTTATATATTTAGCCATCGTTAAATGCTATGAGAAAAATAGGCTTACTTTTTACTTTCTTTTGGTTCTCTGTAATTGCTTTTGCTCAAGATGAAAACCAAACCATTCAAGGCAAAGTTCTCAATGATGCCGATGATGCTCCTATTGAAAATGTGCACATTGTCAATATGAATCAGGTGAAAGGTTCTATTTCAAAAGAAGATGGTTCATTCTCTATTCCGGCTAAAGTAAATGATACCTTGTATTTTTCTTATTTAGGATTTAAATCCATAAGAGTTAGGGTTACCAATGACTGGTTTAAATATGGCGATATAAAAATCAAAATGACCGAACTGGGAATTGCACTTGAGGAAGTTGTTTTGAGGCCGGTTCAACTCACCGGCTATCTGGAAGTAGACGCTAAAATCATACCCATTTATGACAATTACAGATATAGTATTTCTGGGCTAAACACCGGTTATGAAGGTGGTCAAACGCAACCCAATGCAGTTTCAAAAGTGTTGGGAGCTGTATTTAATCCGGCAGATTTTTTGTATAATGTATTTGGCAAACGACCGGCACAAATGAGAAAGCTGCGGCAAATGAAAACCGATGATAACATCAGAAATTTATTGAGCAGTAAATTTGACAGGGAGACTTTGATGGTTGTACTTCAACTTGAAAAAGTGGATATTGATGAAATTCTCAATAACTGCAACTACTCAGAAACATTTATTCGCACGGCAAACGACCTTCAAATTCTAGATGCAATGAGTGAATGTTATGAAGAATACCGTGTGTTGAACAGAAGAAAAAATTGATTTTTAAAATAAAGACATATTCCTCTCTAAATCACATTTATTTTTCAAGATGAGATTTAAGATTTTGTAGTCCTTCTTCAAAATCTTTTCCCACAGTCTTATCCATATTGAAGAACAGCATAAAAATATTTGCAGGTGGTTTATTCTCCCCTGAAAACCCCCAGGTTACCATAGTACTATTTTCATTAATTTTTTCAACCTTAATATAAGCATCACTTTCAGATTTCCAAGGTTTAAAAAAACGTAGTTGAGATTCCATTCTTTCGTTTTCAACGATATTAGTAATTTCCTGTTCGCCTTCACCCACTTGCTTATTCCCTACCCAGTGAGAAACAAACCCAACAGAACCGTCTGTTCCGGTGTATGATTTTTTCATATCAGGATCTTTCTTGTCCCAGGGAGACCAATAATCCTGATTTTTGACATACTGAATGAACTGGAAAACTTCAGGTAAAGGGCGGTTTACATCCACACTCCTATGGACATGATATTTTTTTGGTGCCACCATTGAAAGAAGCCATAATAAAATTAGGACACCGGCGAGTATATATAAAAAGATCATAAGATGGGTTTTAGTAGTCTTTCAAAGTTAATCATTTTTAGTTTCATCATAACGTTTCAAAATCGCATCAATACTTTTAATGGTTTTCATAGCCCAATCAAGTCGCTTTTCAAGTTGTTCATCTTCAGAAAGCTGCCAGTCAACATCTGTTTTTTTAAGTTTTGATACTACATCTTGTAAAATTATCGCTGCAGATACTGAAATATTTAAACTCTCGGTGAAGCCAACCATTGGTATTTTTAAAAATCCATCTGCCTGTTTGAAAACTTTATCAGATAAACCTGTTGATTCTTTTCCGAAGAAAAATGCGGCTTTTTGAGTAACATCAAAATCGTCCAAAAATTGCGAATCCTTATGAGGAGTGGTTGCTATGATGCGATATCCCTTTTCTTTAAGTTCAGAAATACAAGAGTCAATATGATTGTATCGGCGTAAATCGACCCATTTTTGTGCACCCATGGCAATTTCCTTATCAATACGTTTACCTTCAATTTCTTCAACCACGTGAAGGTCTTGTATTCCAAAAATATCACAGGTGCGCATCACCGCACTGGTATTGTGAAGCTGGTACACATCTTCTGTAACCACTGTAAAATGTCTTGTGCGTTGAGACAAAACCTCTTTAAAAAGTGCTTGACGCCTTTCAGTTAAATAAGCTTCTAAATGAACCAATAATTGGTAATCTATCATCAATGTTTTATTTTAGGGGTAAATATAATTAAATGAAAAAAAAGAAACTTATTGTACTCACAGGAGCTGGAATGAGTGCTGAAAGCGGCATCAATACCTTTCGGGATGCAGACGGGCTTTGGGAGGGACACGACATTATGGAAGTGGCCTCACACATTGGTTGGCAAAAAAACCCTGATATTGTCCTGGATTTTTACAACAAAAGAAGGCAACAACTACTCGAAGTAAAACCCAATGCTGCTCATTTGGCAATTGCTGAACTGGAAAATGATTATGAAGTTCATGTTATTACCCAAAATGTAGATGACCTCCACGAGCGTGCCGGAAGCAAAAGGGTTTTGCATTTACACGGCGAACTCCTCAAGGTGAGAAGCATAAAGGATGAAAACTATGTTTTAGAATGGAAAAATGACCTTATTTTGGGGGATTGCTGTCCTAAAAACGGTCAGTTACGACCACACATTGTTTGGTTTGGCGAGGCCGTTCCCGCTATGGAAGACGCCATAGCAATTACCAAAACTGCAGATATTGTCGTGGTCATTGGCACCTCTTTACAAGTATATCCTGCCGCCGGACTGATGAATTATGCACCTTTTAATTCCACGGTCTTTTATATCGACCCAAAACCGGCCAGTGTTTATGGAATGGAAAACAAAGTCGAAATCATTCCTGCTACCGCAACTCTGGGAGTACCTGTCTTTATTGAAAAATTAAAAAATCTATAGCACTTTGGAATTTTTAATACAACAGCTGAATCAATTAAAAGCATACCGAAAGGATCGCGAAAAACTTGCAGACCGGGTACTAAACAATGCTGACTATTTTGACTGTATTTTTGATTGCTGTTTTGACGTTGATGAGGATATCTCATATAAAGCAGCCTGGGTTTTGGAGATAATCTGCTTAAAAAATATAAAATTACTAGTTCCTTATTTGGACAGGTTTTTTGAAAACATTCCAAGAGTATACAAACACCAGGCGGTGAGGCCTTTGGCAAAAATATGTGAAGAAATTGTGCTGGGATATTATAGCCATAAAGAGCCATCCTTACAATTTGTACTTTCAAAAAAACAGCTGGAAAAGCTTACAGAAATTTGCTTTGACTGGTTGATTACAGAGCAAAAAGTAGCTGCAAAAGCTTATGCAATGCAATGCTTGTTTCTTTTGGGTAAAGAAATTAAATGGATACATCCCGAACTAAAAATAATACTCGAAAAAGATTTTCAAAATCAACAAGCTGCATTTAAGGCACGCGCGAGACATATTTTAAAAAAATTGTAACTTCAATAAAGCTGAATCCTTCCTTGTTTTATAGGAGCCAAATTAAGAGAAATCCTTATCTTTGCACCTTATTTTAAAATAGTATGGCAACCAACGCATTACAAGCAATTTCACCCATTGACGGAAGATACCAATCTAAAACTCAATCCCTCATTCCGTTTTTTTCAGAAGAGGCACTTATTAAATACCGTGTTTTGGTGGAAATTGAGTATTTTATTGCCCTTTGTAAACTTCCGTTGCCACAGTTAGATGGTTTTAATACCTCTCATTTTTCCGCTTTACGCGAAATGCATCAAAATTTCACAACTGCAGATGCCCAAAAAATTAAAGACATCGAGAAAGTAACCAATCACGATGTAAAAGCGGTTGAGTATTTTATAAAAGAAAAATTTGATGCCTTAGGCTTGGGGGAATTCAAAGAGTTTATCCATTTTGGATTAACCTCTCAGGACATAAACAACACCGCTATTCCTTTATCCATAAAAGAAGCTACAGAAAAAGTCTATTTGCCGCTTCTTAATGAATTAATTGCCAAGCTAAGAAGTCTTTCAGAGGAATGGAAATCGATTCCTATGCTTGCAAAAACACACGGTCAGCCCGCTTCCCCAACCCGATTGGGTAAAGAGATTGAAGTCTTTGTGGTACGACTTGAAGAGCAACTTCACATTTTAAAAAACACAAAGCATGCAGCAAAATTTGGTGGAGCCACCGGAAATTTCAATGCTCATTTTGTGGCATATCCCGGAATGGACTGGAGAAAATTTGGAACTCATTTTGTTGAAAAAACCTTAGGATTAAATCACTCCTTCCCCACTACCCAAATTGAGCATTATGACCATCTTGCTGCTTTATTTGATGGATACAAACGCATCAATACCATTATCATTGATATGGATCGTGACTTTTGGACCTATATTTCTATGGACTATTTCAAACAAAAAATCAAAGACGGCGAAGTGGGATCTTCAGCGATGCCTCACAAAGTGAACCCAATTGATTTTGAAAATTCTGAGGGAAATCTTGGAATTGCAAATGCACTTTTTGAACACCTTTCGGCAAAATTACCCATAAGCCGTTTACAACGTGATTTGACAGACAGCACTGTTTTAAGAAATGTGGGCGTTCCTGTGGGGCACACATTAATTGCCTTGCACGCTACATTAAAAGGCTTAGGTAAACTTGTTTTAAACGAATTAAAAATCGCAGAAGATCTTGAAAACAACTGGGCAGTTGTTGCAGAGGCCATTCAAACCATTTTAAGAAGAGAAAGCTACCCCAGTCCCTATGAGGCTTTAAAAGGCCTTACCCGAACAAATCAGAAAATCAATCAGCAATCTATAACAGATTTTATAAATACTCTTACTGTTTCAGAAGAAATTAAAAGAGAACTTTTAGCAATTAAACCAACCAATTATACAGGTATTTAATGAAAACCATCAGACTACTTTTTTGTACATTTCTTTTTTCAACACTTGGAGTTTCAGCACAAACAGAAACCGATTCGATTGTAAAAGCTATTGAAAACAATGATATCAAACTAGCAGCACTTCCCTATTACAGTTATGGTAAAGGGCTTGGTTTAACATCAGCAGATAGTTTGTTTCAATTTAACATCAGATTTAGGATGCAAAACCGGGCAACTGCATTGTTTCCAGAGAATGAAGAAAGTGCGTTTTCAGCTCAAGTGAGACGTTTACGCTTGCGTTTTGATGGTTATGTTGGAGATCCAAAGTTTTCATATGTCATACAACTCTCCTTTGCTGCAGGAGATGTGGGAGTTATTCAAGAGGGGCAAAACATTAATGTAATCAGAGATGCGATTGTTTTTTACAGGCCTAATAAAAACTGGAATGTAGGCTTTGGCCAAACAAAACTTCCCGGAAACAGACAAAGGATAAATTCCTCAGGCGCGCTTCAGTTTACTGACAGAACCATCAACAATGCACAATTCAATATTGACAGAGACTTTGGTTTGCAAGTCTATTATTTAAAAAACAAACCCGATGCATTTGGCTATGAAATTAAAACAGCCATTTCAACCGGAGAAGGAAGAAACTGGACACAAACTTCAGACAACAAAATGGCTTATACAGGTCGTGTAGAGTTATATCCATTTGGAAACTTCACAAAAGGAGGTGCCTATTTTGAAGGTGATTTAATGCGCGAGACAACCCCAAAATTAATGATTTCAGGGACTTATCATTTTAATCACGGAGCTCTAAGAACCCAGGGACAACAAGGAAGTATCCTTTATGAACCCAGGGATTTAACATCAATTTTACTTGATGCCATTCTCAAATACAATGGTTGGGCTTTCCAAACCGCTTATTTACAAAGAGACACTCCAGACGCTATTACAATCAATCCAGAAGACCCTTCTCAACAACGTTTTGTGTTGGCCGGAAGTGGCTATGACGCTCAATTAAGCTATTTATTTCTGAACAATCTGGAAGTTTCTGGAAGGTATTCTTACAGTACTCCAAAAAGCCAAATAAAAAACATATTACCTGAATCTAATCAATTCAGTCTAGGAGTAACTAAATATATCTGGGAACACGCTTTAAAAATCCAGGGAGAAGCCACTTATGAAACTGCTACACTTGACTTAAATCCTTCCAATAATAGCTGGTATGTTAGGTTTCAGGTAGAGATTGGAATATAACTTCATTTAAAAAATACCTGATTTTCAGTACTTTTAAAAAAAATATACTATATTCATAGCTAGTTTAGCTAAGTTATGGTTTATGAAAATCAAGTACTCTTTTTTGATTTTTCTCTTTTCGATTACCCCTACCTTCGCCCAAAATGCCGTTGTGGAAGGAAAAAATTATACTTCCACAAAAGGAGAAACAATTTATATGCCCATTGGTAAAATATCTTTTGCAGATCGGGTTGTTGAGTTTATACAGGGAAACCCTAAAGCCATATTGGAATTCACAAAGTACCGCGATATGTTTCTTTAGGTTGTGGTGGTCAACTCATATTAGAATTTACAGACAATGGTTTTATTGATATGGAGGGACCCGATTTGTACGTATGGGAAGTGGGTCCATCTGAAGAATCTTTTCAATTTGAAATTTCTAAAGATGGGAAAAACTGGCTTGATCTTGGTGTTATTGAAGGCGGCAAATCCTATATAGACATAGCAGATGTCGTAACAGACATAAGGGATGTGTTCTATTTTGTAAGAATTACAGATCAAAAAGATATTTGTACCGGAAATACATCCGGTGCAGATATTGATGCTGTAGGAACCATAAGCGGTGTTTTAAAAGTCAATATGAGTGCCGATGTCCTTTTTGATACAGCAAAGCACAATCTCAAACCTTTGGCAAATGCTTCAATAGATAGCCTGGTAAAACAAATCAAGCAAGTGGGAATGGCAAAAATTATAGTCGAAGGCCATACAGACAGTGACGGAAGTGACTTGCTTAATCTCAGACTCTCAGAGCGAAGAGCTCAAAGTGTCATCAATAAACTAAAGTCACTACTAGAGAACAACGGAATTTATGATTTTGAAAGTGTCGCTTATGGACTCACAAAACCCAGAGCAACAAATGAAACTGAAGAAGGTAAACAACTCAATCGAAGAGTAGAAGTGATTGTTATGCCCCACAGTGACTTTTACACAAAAAAGAATTAATGGAACTTTTGGGCTTTAATCATTCGGTCTTTTCCAAAAAAATCTTTTTTCAATTCCACATTTTCAAATCCCATTTTTTCTAGCATTTCAACAACTTCACTTCCATAGGCTTCGTTAATTTCTAAATACAGACTTCCTTTTTTCTTTAAATTTTTGAGGGCTATTTCAGCTATGCTATTATAAAATAATAGCGGATTGCTGTCTTTTACAAAAAGTGCATTGTGTGGTTCATATAACAATACATTGGATTTCATTTTTTCCTTTTCGGAAATCGTTACATAAGGCGGATTTGAAACAATCACATCAAAAGTAGAATCGAGTTCTTTTATAGCAAGTATGTCCTGTTCTAAAATTGAGATTGTCACATCATTTAAGGTTGCATTTTCTGAAGCGGTTTTTAAAGCTTTTAGAGAAATATCCAGAGCACTCACCTTGGCAAGCGGCAAATTTTTTGCCAGTGAAATTGCGATACATCCACTTCCTGTCCCTATATCAAGTAGTGTGAACTGTTGATTGATTTTTGAATAATCCTGAAGTATCCATTCAACAAGTTCTTCAGTTTCAGGTCTGGGAATCAACACAGAAGAATTCACTTTAAATGGAAGCCCATAAAACTCTGTTTCCCCTAAAATATACTGTAAGGGAACTTCATTCTCAAGTTGTTTCAAGGCTTCATCAAATTTTAATATATCATCAATGGATAATTTTAAATCCAATTGAAAGGTGACTTCAAACCTTGGCAAAAGAAGATATTTTTCAGATAACAAATAAAAAAAAGAGCCTATTTCCTCTTCAGGATATATCTCCTTTAGTTTGGATTTGAAATGGTTCCTGTATTCTTTTAAAGTCATATTTTTTTTATCATCCACACATTACAAGAATAATGACCGGTATCGCCCATTGCTTTTTCTAACGGAGTAAATCCTGTTTTAAAGTACAATTTTCGGGCATCATCCATATAAGGCATCGTCTCCAAATAGCAGTGTTCAAAACCAAATTCTTTGGCTTTCTTTAGACAGATTTCCATCATTTTTGAACCAATGCCCCTACCTCTGGCCTGTGGTGCAAAATACATTTTTTGCAATTCACACACATTCCCCTCATAATTGTCCAATTGACTTATACCCGCACCGCCAATAATGGTTTTATTTTCTTCAACGACAAAATAGGCTTTTTTATCATCCTGATAAGTTTCAAACATACAGTCGAGACTTGTATCAGCATAAGCGGTGCCTATTTTAGGAACTCCAAATTCAAGTAAAACACTTCTAATGACCCCTGCAATATGCGGATTGTCTTTTTGCTCAATAGGGCGAATAATGTAGTCGTTCATTCGTTTTAAATATGCTATTTTTGTGAGATAAAGGTAATGCAAATTTTCTTGTCCAAACATCAAAAATACATACAACGCTGCATCGATTTAGCTCAAATGGGGCTCGGTAAAACCTACCCAAACCCGATGGTGGGCAGTGTGGTTGTTTACAAAGATACTATCATTGGTGAAGGCTGGCATCAAAAAGCCGGCGACCCTCACGCAGAAGTCAATGCCATAGCCAGTGTAAAAGACAAATCCATTCTAAAAAAAGCAACGATATATGTGAGTCTGGAGCCCTGCAGTCATTTTGGGAAAACCCCCCCATGCGCCGATTTAATAATTGCTCATAAAATTCCAAAAGTAGTTGTAGGTTGTTTGGATCCCAATCCAAAAGTGGCCGGTAGGGGTGTGAAAAAATTGTTGGAATCAGGTTGTGAGGTCGCTGTAGGAATACTTGAAAATGAATGCAAGAAACTGAACAAGCGTTTTTTTAGCTTTCACCAAAAAGAGCGTCCTTATATTATTTTAAAATGGGCCCAAACTGCTGATGGATTCATAGCGCCTAAAGAACAAGAAACCGGAAAACCTTATTGGATTACCGGTGAGGCAGTAAAACAACTCGTTCACAAATGGCGTAGTGAAGAGCAAGCCATTCTGGTGGGCACGACTACGGTTTTAAAAGACAACCCACAGTTGACAAACCGGCTATGGGAAGGAAACAGCCCCATGCGGGTGATCCTCGACCAACATCTTAAAATCAACAAAGAAGCTGCCGTTCTTGACGGAACTGAAAAAACTATTGTCCTTAGTTCAAAAAATCAACCTGATTTTCCTGATTTAAAGAATGTGTTTTTTGAAACCATTCCCTTTAATGATAAACTTGCCAATTACATTTGTGAGGTACTTTTTAACCATAACATACAGTCAGTTATTATTGAGGGTGGGGCCCAAACTTTACAAACTTTTATAAATGCAAATCTTTGGGATGAAGCGCGGGTTTTTACAGGCAAGAAAATTTTAAAATTAGGTATTGAATCACCGGAATTTAAAAAAAATGCAAGTCAAACATTTCAAGTAGCTGAAGACCAATTAAGCCTGTATTACAATGATTAAAACGCTGTTGTTTGACTTTGGGGATGTGTTTTTAAACCTTGACAAGGAAGCCACCACACGTGAGCTCAAAAAGCTTGGTGCAATCCAATTTACTAAGGAAATGCAAATGGTAAACAATCAATTTGAAAAAGGAGAAATTACTTCAAATGCTTTTCTAAACACTTATAAAAAATGGTTTCCAAATGTTTCAAAGCAACAACTCATCGACGCCTGGAATGCCATTTTACTTGATTTTCCAGAACACCGCATTCTTTTTTTGGAACAACTTGCAGCTTCTAAAGATCACAAACTGCTTTTGTTAAGTAATACCAATGAGATTCATATCAATTGGGTGATAGAGAACATTCAATATTTTAATCGCTTTAAAAATTGTTTCAAAAAATTTTATCTTTCCCATGAAATCAATCTCAGAAAACCCGATACATCCATTTATGATTTTGTTCTTAAAGACAGTCAAATAAAACCAGAGAATACATTGTTTATTGATGATACCAAGTCCAATACTGATGCAGCTAAAAAATTGGGTATTCATGTTTGGAATATCAACCCTAAAGAAGAAGATATTACTGATTTATTCATCAAACACAACCATTTATTTTGATATACCTACTCTTTAGTATCGTAGTGTCCAGTTTTCTGTATGTAATTTTTAAATTATTTGCAGTCTTTAAAGTAAATACCCCTCACGCAATTGTTTTCAATTACTTTGTGGCCTTTGCATTTGGTTTTCTTATGTCTGAATCAAAGTTGACGCTTCCACAAATCACTTCGAGTCCCTGGTTTGTGGGAACTGTTTTTTTAGGGATCCTTTTCATTGTCATTTTTAACATTATGGCCATCACAGCACAACGCAGTGGTGTGGCGGTCACTTCGGTGGCTACAAAGATGTCTGTGGTAATCCCGGTAATATTTGGCATTTTGGTTTACCAGGAGAGTACCGGATTGTTAAAAATCACAGGAATTATTTTGGCTTTGGTGGCTGTTTATCTCGCTTCAGTAAAGAGTAAGGAAGGCTTCAAATGGCGCAATGTTATTTTTCCTTTTCTTTTATTTATAGGCTCCGGGACTATTGATACTGCTTTAAAGTTTTTAGAGACCAATTATGTTTCGCCATCTCAAATCTCTATCTTTTCAACAACTATTTTTGGCTTTGCAGGCTTATTTGGAACACTTTTTATTTTAATTAAAAGAGATTTGAATATTCATTGGAAAAGTCTCCTTGGCGGAATTGCCCTGGGCATCCCCAATTATTTTTCAATTACCTTTTTACTTCAGGCACTTGCCACAGAGGGTCTCGAGAGCTCCATGGTCTTTACTGTCAACAATGTAAGTATTGTTATGCTATCTACCTTGGTAGGACTTTTTGCATTCAAAGAGAAACTTTTGCCAAAAAATTGGGTGGGAATTGGACTCGCAATCATTAGTATCTTTTTAGTTATTTATACGTGATATGGAAGAAAAAGACACTTACAGAACAATTTCACAACCTTCAGAGGAAACACTTTTTAAGGAAAAAGGAAGTAAGTTTTTTGGAACTGCTTTTCCGGTGAAAACCGAAGATGAGGTCGCACGCTGTCTGGAATCCGTTAAAGAAAAACATAAAAGCGCCCGTCATTTTTGTTATGGATATCAGCTGGGTACAAATGAGGTTTACTTTCGTGTAAACGATGACGGCGAACCCTCAAATAGCGCCGGTATGCCCATCTATGGCCAAATTCAATCCTTTGATCTCACAGATGTAGTTGTGGTGGTCGTTCGCTATTTTGGTGGTACCAAACTGGGTGTTGGAGGTTTGATAAGTGCTTATAAAACAAGTGCAAAAATGACATTGGAGGAATCTAAAATCATTGAAAAAACCATCGATGTTACTTTTGAAATTGGGTTTGATTACAAAAATATGAACAAGGTGATGCGGGTTATCAAAGAAAAAAACCTGAACATCATCGATCAAAAACTGGAATTGGATTGTAAAATTTTAATTTCGGTTAGAAAATCTTTGGCGACTGAAATTGAACAAATTTTCAATTCCATTTATGAAGTTTCAATAAAAGAAATTACTTAAGTTTCAAAATCAATTTCGCGTAATTTTTCCAATAAATATTCCGGGGCCATCATCGGTTTTTTTGTCACTTTATCAACAAAAACCAAGGTGGTAGAACCCGTGGTTAAAAGCACCTCCTTTTCGTTATAAATTTCATAATCAAAGGCAATACGAATTGTAGGAAGTTTCTGAAGGGTTGTAACAATCGTCAAAAGATCATCATAATGAGCAGATTGTTTAAACTTCACATTCAAATCTATTACAGGAAGCATGATGCCATTATCTTCCATCCATTTGTATGAAAGCCCGAATTTCCTAAGCCATTCCGTGCGTCCCATTTCAAAATACTGCGCATAATTTCCATAATAAACCACCCCCATTTGGTCTGTTTCTCCATATCGAACCCGCACTTGTAAAAAATCTTTTTTCACATTTATTTTTTTTTGAAAGGGTACTTTTTTTTTGTATGTTTATACACTCGCAGTATGAGAAAAAAAAATTGAAAATTCAATACCCTTTCCGTTTTTTTTTTAAATATTTTGTTCACATATTTGCGTAACTAAAAAGCCAAGAGAAAATCATTTTCTCTTTTTTTTTCATAACTAACTAATTTTTAAAAACTTCAACCTAAGAATGAGTAAAACTGCGCAATCAGTTTGGACAAATTGTCTGTCTTTTATAGCGGATAACATCTCCCCACAAGCTTATAAAACTTGGTTTGAGCCCATACAGGCAGTTAAGTTAACTGAAAACGCGTTAAGTATTCAAGTACCCAGTAAGTTTTTTTATGAGTGGTTGGAAGAACATTATGTGAAGTTGTTAAAAGTTTCCTTAACCAAAGAGCTGGGCGAAAATGCTAAATTGGTTTATGTAATCAAAATGGAAAACACTTATGGTAACAAACAACCCTTTACCGAAAAAATTCCAAGTTCAAACAGGTCTCAGGTAAAATCGCAAGAGGTTGATGTTCCTTTAAAAAATAAAAATCCGGAGTTAAAAAATCCCTTTGTCATTCCCGGAATAAGAAATGTAAAGATTGAATCACAACTCAATCCCAATTACAGTTTTGAAAACTTTTTGGAAGGCGATTCAAACAGGTTGGCACGTTCTGCCGGTTTGGCGGTTTCAAACAAGCCCGGGGGCACCTCTTTTAATCCGCTTCTCGTTTTTGGTGGAGTTGGTTTGGGTAAAACCCATTTGGCGCACGCTATCGGTGTGGACATAAAGGATAAGTATCCTGAAAAAACGGTTCTTTACATTTCAGCAGAAAAATTTACTCAGCAATACATTGAGTCTGTCAAGAAAAACAACCGGAACGATTTTATTCATTTCTACCAAATAATGGATGTGCTCATTGTGGATGACATTCAGTTTTTATCGGGTAAATCAGGGACTCAGGATGTCTTTTTTCACATCTTCAATCATTTACACCAAAATGGAAAACAGGTTATTTTAACCAGTGACAAGGCACCGGTTGATATGATTGATATTGAACAACGGTTGTTATCACGATTTAAATGGGGACTTTCTGCCGAGTTGCAACATCCCGATTTTGAAACCCGTGTTTCCATCATAAAAAATAAACTGTATCGCGACGGCGTAGAAATGCCCGAAGATATCATTGAGTTTTTGGCAAACAACATCAAAACAAACATACGTGAACTGGAAGGTGCCATCATCTCCCTGATTGCACACTCCTCTTTCAACAGAAGAGACATCACCATCGACCTGGCAAGAAAAATAGTTGATAACTATGTGAAACACACCAAACGTGAAGTATCGATTGATTACATTCAAAAAGTAGTTTCAGATTATTTTCAGATGGATGTGGACACGCTTCAGTCAAAAACCAGAAAGCGTCACATTGTTCAAGCGCGGCAACTCGCGATGTTTTTTGCTAAAAAATTCACAAAGGCTTCCCTGGCAAGCATAGGTTCCCAAATTGGAAGACGTGACCACGCGACTGTTCTTCACGCCTGTAAAACTGTTGACAATCTCACTTCAACAGACAAGCAGTTTAGAAAATATGTGGAAGACCTCAACAAAAAATTGACCCTTTAAATTTCTTGGTTATGAAGACACGTATCTTAATGGTCTGTCTTGGTAATATTTGCAGGTCACCTCTGGCTGAAGGTATTCTTAAATCCAAACTCAATCCCGAACGATTTATAGTTGACTCCGCCGGAACCGGTCATTGGCATGTGGGGGATGCACCCGACCACAGAAGCATTAAAGTGGCAAAAAAGTATGGAATTGACATTTCATATCAAAGAGGAAGGCAATTTTCTGAACGTGATTATGAAGACTTTGACCTCATTTATGTTATGGACAATGAGAACAAAAAAAATGTTCTTGAATTGGCTCCCGACGAAACTTCAAAAAAAAAAGTACGCCTTATTTTAAACGAACTCTTTGAAAATGAAAATGTGGATGTACCTGATCCTTATTATGGGGGTGAAAACGACTTTGAACATGTTTTCAAACTGCTTAATGAGGCTTCAGAATTGATATCTAAGAAACTTTAAATTTAAAGTTCTACTCTAAATTATCGTTAAAACCATTAATTAAAATTTTAATTACCCTGAATATTACTTACTTTAGTAACTTCATCTAAAAAAAGCCATGAAAACATTATATGCCTTTCTATTTTCACTTCTTATTACTACAATTTCGTTTTCTCAAGAACTTGAACTACAACTTGTCGCCAATGGTTTTAGCTCCCCATTAGAATTAAAACACGCCGGTGATGACAGACTTTTTGTAGTTGAGCAAGGAGGTCGTATAAAAATTTTAAATTCTGACGGTACAGTAAATCCAACACCCTTTTTAAATATATCCTCAAATATATCCTCAGGCGGCGAAAGAGGGCTTTTAGGACTGGCATTCCATCCTGACTATGCAAATAATGGTTTCTTCTATGTTTATTATACAAATCCGGCAGGTAATTCTCAAATATCCAGATTTTCGGTGAGTGGTGACCCAGATATAGCAGACCCATCTTCTGAACTCCAAATGCTCTCCTTTAACCAGCCATTTTCAAACCACAACGGGGGTCATATTGCTTTTGGACCCGATGGTATGTTATATATTGCCAGTGGCGATGGAGGTAGTGGTGGTGATCCTCAAAATTATTCTCAAACCTTAACTACTCTTCTAGGAAAAATATTACGCATTGATGTTGATTTACCTGCTCCCTATATCCCGGCAGATAATCCTTTTGTCGATAATTCTGCTGTGCTTGATGAAATCTGGGCATATGGTGTGCGTAACCCATGGAAGTTTTCTTTTGACAGTGAAACCGGAGACTTATGGATGGCAGATGTGGGCCAGGGCTCTTGGGAAGAAATAAATAAAGAACCTTCAACTGCAGCCGGCTTGAACTATGGCTGGAGATGTTATGAAGGCAACGCACCTTTTAACACCAATGGTTGCCCGCCTCAAAACGAACTCACCTTCCCTTTTGCTGAATACAGTCGTACTTCCGGCAGGTGTTCCATTACCGGAGGCTATGTTTACAGAGGGCCCGATTACCCGGGGATTGAAGGACTCTATTTCTTTGCCGATTTATGTAGCAATGACATTGGTACTGTTGACCAGGATGGAAATCTGACTTTATGGGGGCCACTGGGAGCCACAACCATTACAAGCTTTGGTGTTGATGTAAATCAAAAACTGTATGTGGTCGCTTTTGGCGGTGGTAGCATTTTTGAAGTCATTGATAATTCGTTAATCTCTAATCCTGAATTTGATTTTTCTGATTCTTTAAGCATCTACCCTAACCCAACAAATGACTTTTTAACGATTAGTTCAGACGCTAAAGATTTAAAAACTATTGAAATTATGGGTATCACGGGCAATGTGATAGAATCTTTTAAATCTTTAAACAATAAAACCATTCAAATTGATGTTACCGGAATGAACTCCGGTCTTTATCTAATCAAGATACTTTCTGATAATTTGAAACCGGTTTATAAAAAATTCATCATTAAATAGTGAATCACTCCCCAAATAAAGGAACTATTTATCTAATCCCCACTACTTTAGGAGACACCAATCCTCTGGAAGTATTACCCCTTTCTGTTAAAAAAATTGTTGAACAGGTGAATTTTTACATCGTTGAAAACGAAAAGTCTGCCAGAGCATTTATTAAAAGCATCAGTCCCGGAAAATCACAACCAAAGCTTCATATTTCCTTATTAAATAAATTTACAGACCCTCTTGAAATACCCGATTTAATTGACCCCTGTTTAGAAGGGCACGATGTTGGAATTTTGTCTGAAGCCGGTTGCCCGGGTATAGCAGACCCCGGTGCTGAAGTTATAAAATATGCTCATGAAAAAAACCTTAAAGTAGTCCCTTTGGTTGGACCCTCTTCAATTTTACTTGCAATGATGGCTAGTGGTTTTAACGGACAATCATTTGCTTTTAACGGGTACCTCACAATCGATAAGGACCTAAGGAAAAAAGAACTAAAACGTTTGGAAAAACTTTCACTTGAAGCAAATCAAACGCAACTATTCATAGAAACCCCTTATCGAAATGATGGGTTTTTAAATGATTTAACGAGCACTTTATCTCTGCAAACTAAGGTTTGTATCGCTTGTGACCTTACATTACCCACAGAATTTATAAAAACAAAAACAGTGGAGGAATGGAAAAAAACAAAGGTTGACCTTCATAAAAGACCAACCTTATTTTTATTTCATAAAGAATTTTGAGTTACCCCTTAAATACTACTTTTGCATTTTGATTGGGTACAATATGAGAAGTATCATATCCGGAGAATTTTCTTAGATAATATCTCACTGAAGTTCCAAAGGCATCTTCAAATACATCTGTACCACCGCTTCTCAAAAATTTCTTGACATTACCGGGCCCTGCAAGATGTGCCGCAGCAAGAATTCCGGATTCAGTAATATACACACCATTGACATATTTACCTGAATAGCGCTGAATATCTCTTCGCAATACCCATTTATTTCGGGCTGCATATGCTTTAAAAGCCGATTCTTGGAGAATAGGGTTACTTAAAAATAAATCTGTATCATAAATACCAATCATACGGAGTGTTGCTCGTCCAAACTGGTACTTGCCCATATATCCAAAATCATTAATAATTGTATAATCTCCTCTGGACTCTTTAAAAGCTAATGCTTCTCTAAAGCCCATAAAAGTTTTTCCAAGTAAAGGGTATGCGATAAATTCATCGTCTTCTATGAAAATGCTTGATTCGTCAGGCACATCATAGTAAAGGTCAAGTCCATAAGTAGAGTAATGTGAAAAGTCAATAGTACTCTTAGACAAAAATCCCCAGCTAATACTAAGTAAAGCGATAGGGAAAACGATTAATAGAATCTGTCTTTTTTTCATTATAATTTGCTTTTTTTGAAGTAATTTTCTTACCTCTCAAAATCGGGCGCAAATATACAACATTTTATAAAAAAATGGAAATCAAACTGTTAAAGAATCTTAAAACCCAAAATTACCCTTTTTGAGTCTCTTGTAAAGTCCTATTTTTAGTATGGCTGAGGAGTAAAGCACACAATAAATAAACAGTACGTTTTTTAAGAATAAATTAAGAAAAGTGGTGTGATTTTACCTTCATTTTTAAATCTAAAACGAAGATTAAACTAAAAATGAAATGAAAATATTAACGATTTATTCCCTGTTTATTAATCCATTTAATATACTGTTGTCTGTTTCTATTATGTTGCGCAAGTGATTTTGCAAAAAGATGATACCCTGGATTTGAAACATCTGCCACAAAATAGAAATAATCGTGCTTTTCAGGGTTTAGCACGGCTTCAATTGATGAAATATCAGGCATTGAAATAGGACCCGGTGGAATTCCGGGATATTTATAGGTATTGTATGGAGAATCGATTTCTAAATCTTTAAACAAAACACGTTTAATAACGGTATCAAAATCTCCTGTTTCTTTTTTTATAGCAAAGATGACTGTTGGATCTGCCTGAAGCAACATCCCCACTCTTAATCTGTTTAAGTAAACACCGGCAACACGGGGTCTTTCATCAACGCGTGCTGTTTCCTTTTGAACAATCGCTGCAAGATTCATCACTTGATGAGGGCTTAGTCCAAGTTGGGAGGCCTTCTTTAATCTTTGTTCATTCCAAAATCGATTGTATTCAGTTAACATTCGGTCTCTAAAAGTTTCGGCAGAAGAATTCCAGTAAAACTCATAGGTGTTGGGTATAAAAAGATTCAGTCCATTCTCGCTGTTAAACCCATTTTGAACTAAATAAGTCTCATCTGTTATTTTTTGAAGTAAGGAGAGGCTATCTGCCTCTATTTGTTCAGCAATACGACCTGCCAAATTTGCAAGCCTTTCTTGGTTGTTAAAAGATATTTGTATGGGAATATTTTTACTTCGTAAACTATTTACAATGTCGTTATTGTTCATACCCTTTTTTATCGCATACTTACCGGGTTTTACATTTGCTACATAGCCCTTTTTTTGAGCCACTTTGTCAAAGCTTTCTATGTTTTTTAACAGAGGTACTAATTGTTGACGCACTTCTTGATAAGACCTGTCACTACTCACGAGCACAAAAGCGGTTTCATTTTCAAAACTTGTATTTGGTAAAAAGATTGTTTTGTAAACATAGTAAGAAAAAATGCCTGCCGCCACGATACCGGCAAGAACAATAGTTAGTAATATTCGCTTGATATACATCTAAAAAAGGACTTGAATGTTTGTACGCCAAAGTTACTATAAAATAAAAAGAACTTTATTCTAATGTGTTCTAAAAAAGTGGTAAAATTTCTTTGATGAAAATATACTTAGTATCTTTGATTTTAAAGTTAAAAATATGGAAAGCATAAGCGTTTTTGATATGTTAAAAATTGGTGTAGGACCTTCCAGCTCTCACACTTTAGGCCCCTGGAGAGCTGCTCAACGATGGATTGATGAATTAAAAACGGCTCAACATTTTGATCAAATAACAGAAATCTTCATTGACCTGTATGGTTCTCTTTCATTAACCGGAAAAGGACATGCAACAGACCTTGCTTCTATATTGGGGCTAAGCGGTTATGACCCTGTGACCATACCTATTGAAACCATAGATTCTGAAATTGAGCTTGTTAAAAATAACAAACACATTGTACTTAATGGAGAGCGCATTCTAGATTTTGAAATAGACAAACATGTTATTTTTTATAAAAAATTTCTCGAATTTCATCCAAACGGCATCACATTTAGAGCTATTTTGAAAGATGGGAAAAAAATTTCATCCACCTTTTACTCAATTGGCGGTGGCTTTGTTGTAAAAAAAGAACGAAAAAATGCCAAAAAGAAAAAAGAAGCATTTGGAAGATTTCCACACCCCGTGAGAAAGGCGACTGAACTTATCGAGCATTGCACTAAATACAACAAGAAAATATCTGAAATTGTTATGGACAATGAACGCTCTTTGCGTTCAGATGAAGAAATTGATGAAGGGTTGAAAGCAATTTGGAAAGTCATGTTGGAGTCTATGTACACCGGTTGTCATACAGAAGGAATTCTCCCGGGAGGTTTGAATGTAACTCGCCGGTCTTTTAATTCTCATAAGTCATTAATCGGTGATGCCTACTACTCAACTCCAGAAGAATGGATAGAAGCCATTAGAAATACAGAGGTAAAATTCAGGCAAATTTTGAAATGGGTGAGTTGCTTCGCATTGGCTGTAAATGAAGTAAATGCCTCTTTGGGACGTGTTGTAACTGCCCCCACAAACGGTAGTGCCGGTGTGATTCCTGCGGTATTGATGTATTATATGGTTATTGAAAATCACGATGCCAATTTTGATGATGTGAAACAATTTTTATTGGTTGCCGGAGAAATTGGAAGCTTGTTTAAAAAAGGGGCAACCATATCTGCCGCTATGGGCGGTTGCCAGGCAGAAATTGGCGTTTCATCTTCTATGGCTGCGGGAGCTTTAACAGAATTGATGGGCGGAACACCTGACCAGGTATTGATGGCCAGCGAAATTGCCATGGAACATCATTTAGGGCTTACCTGCGACCCCATCGCAGGGCTCGTACAAATCCCCTGTATTGAACGTAATGCGATGGGAGCAATCAAAGCCATCAATGCCTGTGAAATGGCACTTGATGGAGATGCTTCTAAAGCAAAAGTACCCTTGGATAAAGTAATTCAAACGATGTGGGAAACTGCGCAAGATATGAGTACAAAATACAAGGAAACCAGTGAGGGCGGACTCGCGGTTAGGGTTAACATGAGTGATTGCTAATTATAATTTGAAATCAAGTTTTTGATTTGTTTATTACTTGTTAGTTCAATTGCTTGTTTACCAAAATTATCTTTTGCATTTATGTCAATTTTAGTATCCAGTAAAAATTGAATAACAGGAATATTTTCTTCTCCTGCAAGTACTGCTTTGTGGAGCAAGGTTTCATTCTTATCATTTTTCACATTCAGGTTTACATTCTGGGTCTTTAAATATTGAAGCATTTTAAACCTGTTTTCTGTATATGTCATCACCAACTGATGAATGGGTGTTTCGGTACTGACCTGAGTTATTGGACTCACCCCTTTATCTATCAAATACTTAAATCCTTCCAGAAAATCTGTTTTAATTGTAAGAATCAAGTGATTTGAATCAATTTCTGCACCATTTTCAACAAGTGTTTTTAAAATTTCTATTTGTCTGTAAAATATAGCTATTTCTATTCCACTTTCAGGTTTAGATTTGTTTTCTAATAAAGCTTCAACAACTTGCAATTGCCCCTCTCTCACAGCTGTTCTCAATATAGCATCATTTTTAATTTGTAGCTTTTCAATAATTTTTACAGCCAGATTTTCATTATTTTGAAGGATTGCATCCATGGCATCTTGTTCAGTTTGCCCTTGAAGTGCGATAAAATCTTCAATCTCAAGAGCTTCATTCTCATTTATACTTGATTTTGTATTATTATATTGTTCTTCATTAATTAAGGTGCTTACTTTTGGCTCCTCTGAAATATTTTCTATGACAAGAGTGCTATCACTAGTTTGATTAACAAGCTTTTTTTCATAACCCACAATAAGCTTTTGATTTACTTTAATGACAGTTGAATTTAAATTATTTAATTTTTTAAGTTCTGCCATTGAAAGTTGATGATCGTTAGCGATTTTCCCTAAATAATCCCCACTTTTAACTTGATAGATTTTTTCAATTTTGGTAGCATCAGGCTCAATAAACACCTCTTCGCTAGTGGGTGTATTTTCTGAAGTTAATGAAGAACTGTGTTTATTTTTTAAGAAGATTTTTAATTTTTGATTTACAAAAATGGTATTTGTTTTTAAGTTGTTCCATTTTATTAATTCAGTTACTGTTGTATTGTATTGCCTTGCTATTTTGCCTAAGTAATCACCCTTTTTCACAACATAGGTTTCAATTGTATTTACCGGCTCAATAATTTGATTATTTTCTTTGTAAACAAGTTGTTCATTTTTAATTTCAACAACTTCCTTACCTGTTAAAGCACTCACTAAAGCCAAGTCATTTGATTTAATTGCAAACTCAAGATCATTGTTTGCCGGTTGAGCACCCTCCCTTATGAGGGACTTTATAACATTGGGCGATCTATAAGCCACGGCCTTAAAAATCATATTGTTTTTTGGTGTAGCTCCTCTTTCAAGGAAGGCGATTGCCACCTCTTCATTATAGTTAGTTGTGTCAAATAGCAAATCCAAGTCATTCGTGTTGGGGCGTATCCCTAAATCAAATAATCGATTAAAAAAAACAACCGGTTGGGATGTTAGAACGGCAGCTTTTATGAGTCCGTCAACATTAATATTGGTTTTTCTATAATGCTTATTTTCGAGAAATTCAATATCTCCAATAGAGGCAGCGGCTATAAGCTCTGATGGCATGACATAAGTATGTCGTGATTTTAAATTTTGTATTTCATTTGAAACATTAACACTTTCAAGTGAATAAACAATTTCAAATTCATCACTATCAATAGTACTTAGTTGAATCTTTTTTTCAACTTTTTTTCTTAGAGCCTCTTTGAAGTGAATTTTATTTTCTTCTTCTCCTGAAATTACTAAATCATTTCGCCCTACTCCCTTTATCAATTTTTTAGATTCATCCCAAACATTTGCAAAACCATTTTCAAAATTTTCATAGGGTACTATATATTCCAGCAATTTATTAACTTCAATTTTTTCATCGGTTATTAAGGTTTGCAATTCAATTTCACGTCTATCCAAAGCGTATGTAGAGGCAATAACGGTTTGAGAGTCTGCAAAACCTCCAAAAAATAAATCCCCTTTATAAGATGATGTATTATCTGTTTCTTTTCCTGAATTGGTTTTTAAAATGGATACCAATCGTTGTTTAAATGGAATGGCATATTTTTTAAAAAAACCTGAAGAAACGGGCTCTTGCACTTCACTTTTTAGTTTTGATTCAATAAAATTGATATAAAGATCCAATGCAATTCTTTTTCGATCTATCAATGTATCATTTGGGAAATTCTCTTTGGTAAGTAACTTGCTAAGTCGCTGAAATTCGATAGCAATGGGTTTTGAATTTGATTCAATTGTTTTTTCCCATTGTTGAATAGTTGAGATATTTTCACTTCCGCCCTTAATAAATACTTGTTGACTTTTTATATTTAAAAAAGGGTCAGAAAAATCTTTACCCGCTTCCACCGCCTTTACAAGTTGGCTCACCTTTTCTTTGAATAATTTTTCATCATAAGGTGAAAAAAGAAATTCATCATTATCAATTGAAAAACGGTTTATATAATAACCTCCATAAGTAATTTGCAAGGGGAAATGTGTTCCAAAATGATGTACAAGCCCCGGAATACTCTTATCTTCAAAAATCCTAGAAACTGCTTCTAAAAATAAAGAATCTAGCTGAATAGCATCTGAAGTTAATGATTCGTTATACAATTCATTTTTCTGAATAGCATAAACCTGAATGGGTTTTGAACTACTCTCTATTATTTGAGGGTTAAAAGCACTGCTGTTTCTGCTTAAGAATAAATTTGTTGTAGTATCGGTCTTTAAAATTTGTTTTTCAAAATCAAAAGCCGAAGACACATAATATATTTCTTGATTTTGTTTGTCAAGTCTATGAGTGTTTTTTGAAATGATTTTAAAAATGGGGCGAAATTTTTTAGTTACAATGCTTGGTTCATCTATATTCAACAAGTCAATTGTTCTTATATCATATCCCATAGTTAAATAGTCCAAATTCACTTCATTTGCCACCTGGGATTGTCCAAATAAAAAAGCAGTTTGAAAAACTATGAAAGAAAATAGAAAACCCTTTGTAAATAAAAACATTACTTACGCATTATACTTTAAAAATTAAAAATTAGTGGGGGCGCGCTTTCTGGGGATATGCCCAAATTTATAACAATTTTTAAGATTTTCACAATATTTCAATTTTAATAATTTTAATATAGCAAAGCACTTAATTTAAAATAGTGAACACCAACTTTAAAATCAAAACCGAAAAAACCCTTCCTTTTGGAAAGTAGATTACATATTTACTACCTTTACCCCTCAAAATATTCTGTATGTCTGTAGCAAAAAAAGAATACAAACGCATCACCACAAAGACGCTGGTGGATATGAAATCGCGCGGTGAGAAAATATCTATGCTTACCGCTTATGATTTTACGATGGCACAAATTGTAGATGGTGCCGGGATCGATGTGATTCTTGTGGGAGATTCTGCCTCAAATGTAATGGCGGGACACGAAACCACACTTCCCATAACACTCGATCAAATGATATACCATGCTGCTTCGGTTGTAAGGGCTATAAACAGAAGTCTTGTGGTGGTTGATTTGCCCTTTGGAAGCTACCAGAGCGACGCAAAAGAAGCTTTGCGTTCTGCCATAAGAATTATGAAAGAAAGTGGCGGTCACGCAGTAAAAATGGAGGGCGGTAAAGAAATTAAAGAGTCCATAAAACGCATTTTAAATGCCGGTATTCCCGTTATGGGACATTTGGGGCTCACACCACAATCGATTTATAAATTTGGAACATACACCGTGAGAGCCAAAGAGGATACAGAGGCTCAACAACTTAAAGAAGATGCTTTATTGTTGGAAAAATTGGGATGTTTTGCAATTGTCCTTGAGAAAGTTCCTGCAAAACTGGCTGAAGAAGTAGCTAAAAGCGTAACCATACCCATTATTGGTATTGGCGCAGGTGGGGGTGTTGACGGTCAGGTTCTTGTCATTCACGATATGCTGGGAATGAATACAGAATTTAGCCCCCGGTTTTTAAGACGCTATCTTGATTTACACACCCAAATGACGCAGGCACTGCAACAGTATTCCAAAGACATAAAATCAGGTGATTTTCCTAACCAAAATGAGCAGTATTAAAATTTAGATGTTTGAAAATAATTTCAAATAAAAACAACCTTCAAATCATATATGAGGACAACCACTTGATTGTCATCAACAAACGTGCAGGAGATATTGTTCAAGGTGATAAAACCGGGGACAAACCTTTGAGTGAAATTGTAAAAGAGTACATTGCTAAAAAATACAACAAACCGGGAGCTGTTTATCTGGGTGTTGTGCATCGTTTGGACAGACCCACAACGGGAATCGTTGTATTTGCAAAAACTTCTAAAGCATTAACCCGTTTAAATAAAATGTTTAAGGAAAGGGAAACACAAAAGACCTATTGGGCGCTTGTCAAAAATCAACCTCCTAAAGAACAAGACTCACTTATTCATTTTTTAAAAAGAAACCCAAAACAAAACAAATCCTATGCGTTTGACAAGGAAATTCAGGAAAGTAAAAAAGCAGTCTTGGATTATAAAATCTTACAAAAGCTAAACAATTATTATTTACTTGAAATCCAATTACACACCGGTAGGCATCATCAAATTAGAAGTCAATTAGCGGCTGTTGGCTGCCCCATTAAAGGTGATTTGAAATATGGTTTTAACAGAAGTAACTTAGATGGTAGCATTCATTTGCACGCCAGAAGGTTAAGTTTTTATCATCCCGTAAAAAAGGAGTTGCTTAATCTTGAAGCACCCCTTCCAAAAGATCCACTTTGGGATTCTGTTAATTAAACGTCAACAAAATTATTTTTTATGGCATATAATACCAGACCCACTCTGTTTTTGATGTTGAGTTTTGAAAACAATTCCTGCCGGTAGCCATCAATAGTTTTGGGGCTGAGACACATAATATCTGCAATTTCTTTATATGTTTTTTCTGTGCAGGCAAGTTTTAGAAAGGTGATTTCATTCTCCTTTAAAAGAGATTTCTCACTTGGCTTGCCTTTCCCTTGAACAATGTCAAGTAAAATTTCGTTGATTTTCTCTGTGTAATAAAACCCTTTTTGAAGTACTTCTAGAAGTGCGTGTTTTAAATTTTCAGGATCAATATCTTTTAGAAGGTACCCTTTAGCACCAGACCGAATCATTTTCAAGATATGCTCTTCGTCATCCTCCATTGAAAGTACCAATACTTTGATATTTGGATGAGTTTCAGTAAGCCAGACAACAGTTTCAAGGCCATTCATGACCGGCATATTTACATCCAATAAAATGATGTCGGGTTTTGGTTTGTTTAATTCAAAATGCTCTTGCAGCTCAGCTCCATTACCTGCTTTATAAAGCACTTTAAACCCACCAAAAGTATGAATGAGTTTTTCAAGAGAACTGGCAAAAAGCAAATGATCATCAACAATTACAATCTTATGTTCATTAACAACACTCATTTTGACAGCTTGTAGGTTAAAATTAATTGGGTTCCTTCTCCTATAACAGACGTGTGTGAAAAATCTGCATTAAGGAGTTCAGCTCTGTTTTTCATATTCTGAAGACCAGAACTTTCGGTTTTTAGTGAGGTGTCAAAACCTATACCATTATCACTTATGGAAAGATATAGAAAATCTTCTGTATAATTAAGAAACATTCCTATTTTTTTTGCTTTTGCATATTTTATGGTATTTGACAAAAACTCCTGAATGATTCTAAAAATAATAATTTCATCAGTGTGTTTTATCTCTTTTGGTGTGCCAATAACATCAAATGTAGTCTTGGCATAGTTTAAGCGTTCAATGCGCTCCATTTCAATTTCTATTGACCTTATGAGTCCATTGATTTTTATAATCTCACTGTTAAGTGTTTTTGAAAGTGAACGCACTTCTTGCACGGTCGTTTGTACAAGAGATTTTGTTTCTTTTAAATGTTCAGATAAGTTTTTAAAGTCGTTTCCTGACATCAAGTTCAATTGCAAATTGATAACAGATAATAATTGACCTATGTTGTCGTGCAATTCCCAAGCTACATTTTTGAGTGTTTGTTCTTGGATTTCGACTTTAGTTTTTGCAATTTCATTTTTATACTTGACCTCCAACATCATTTTTTCATTCAAAATTTTATTCTTTCGTTTTTGAAATACCAAGAAAAACAACAATCCAAAAACGATTACTATGAAAATAACCGATATGAAATAAAATATTAATAAGACTTCTTCTTCCAAAAGCATAAAATAAATCCTAAAGTTATTGTGGAATATAAGAATAAATTGATGTAAAGATTAATGCTTGCTCTTAAATTAACATAGGACTCATTAAGCTCTATGTCATAATATTTAAAATAAATATCTATGGGGGTCGTGGTTAATAAAAAAAATAGATACCCCATCGCTACATAAAAGGGAAAGTAAGTTTTTAAGTCTATTACTTGATCACTTTTAATTAAATTTAGAAGAAATAAAAGTATGGTAATAAAAAGTAACAACGAGCCGGTTATTAACATAATGGGTATAACAGGAAGTTGTAAAGTCTCTAAATCAATAAATAAAATCAAAGCTAATACAATATAACCTAAGGTCAATACCTGAATGATTATTCTTTCCCTTAGATTTTTAATAAAATTTAAAAAATAAGAAATAAATAAGGTAGTATATATTACAATGAAAATATTATAAGCCCAAAAGATATTTTGAAAAAATGTGCCTTCTAAAAACGCAAAGTATTTATAATTTGTTTGTTTTGAAAATCCAACCATGAAGCCATAGCTTTCAACTAAAATCATTAACCATAAATAATATACCACCCAGGTATGAGGTCTTTTTATTTTGTTTTTAAAAAACAAATAGGTACCAACTGCGGCTGCAATGATTTCAAGAATACTTACGGGTAATATAAATTTAAAATAAAAATCCAACTATTAATAGTTTTTTGGTGGCCATCCTCCTTGATTTAAGTTGAAAGGGTCTATGTTGTAATTGTTATCAGAATTTTTATCATCACCGTTAGTAGGAGCTAAAAATACAGTTGCTTTGTTTGATTTTTCATCATTGTAGGCACCAAAATATATACGAATGCCCGGGTTAGTAATACCTTGCTTTTTAGATTCGTCTTTTACATAATTCAAAAATTCTTCTAGTTCTTCTACACTGTAAAAAAATTCACGTGTGTCTATATATCCTAGAGTTCTATCAATCTCTGGTTGACGGGTAGCTACCCAATTATTTTGTAAATCTCTTGCGGTTTGAACTGATACACACTTTGTAGGTTTTGACATAATGATTGCTTTTATTAGTTATATTCCAAATCTAATCAATTGAAACATTCAAATTACTAAAAATTTAAAAAAAAGGGAAAATCCTATTACAAATGGTAAATACCCTATTCTCAAATTCATTTATTATTCATATTTAATTTATCAAAGTAATAAAAAAGAGAATACAACAAAGAAAACAGATTGTTTTAAATCAATTTAAATCCAATTGATGTAGCCGGTATTTTTTGAGACAAAAGGCAAAAAGCTTCAGGTTGTAATTGAAGTATTCTGGCATAACCCCCTGTGGCTTGTGAATCACGCATCAAAACCACCAGTCCACCTGAAGGAGTTAATTGCACCGTCCCCGGTTGTACCGGAGCCGTTATGATTTCCTTCAACCCTTTAGAAACCGTATTATCAAATAGTGTTGCCATACGATTACTTTGTGGATTGATTTTAAAAAAGGAATTAAAAAGTTCCTGTTTTAATCTTTCATCCAGCAATTCAAATTCAGGACCTTTGGTAACTTTTAAATCACTGCTTTCATAAAAAGAGGTATTAAAAGAATGAAAGTTTGGTTGCGTGATTTTTATTTTTTTAATTTCTAAAGTAGTTCCTTTTTCAATCTCAGGAATTGGCAACCCTTTGTAATAACTAGAGCTCCCCAATATTTCAATCACATCAAATCCTCCTTTTACTGCAAGGTATCCTCGCATAGTTTGTGAAGAAGTTCCAATTTTTAAAACACTTCCCTTTTCTATTTTTACTACTTCATTTAAAGGAACCTCCACTCCCCCAACACTCGACAAAAAACCAATGCCTGCAATAACAACTTCAACAGTTTCCAAAACCTCAAGTATGGGACCTACTAAAGTAAATTCAATGACGGTTGCATTTAAATGATTGCCAAGAAGAGTATTTGCAAATTGGGCCATCTGCCGGTCCATTACACCGCTTAAAGGCACACCCATATTCCTGAAACCTAATCTTCCTAAATCCTGATAAGTCGTTTGAATTCCCGTTTGTAAAACGCTAAACATCCCTCACCTCCTTTCTTAAGCTATAATTTTGATTTTTAACTTGAAAATAAATCTCTTCATAAAGCTTCCGCGAAATTTTATAAAATTTCACTAAATCACCAGGCACCAGCAAACAAGGGTTTTCTTGGGATACATCAAAAAAATTAAGTGGACTGCGACCAATAATATTCCAACCTCCCGGTGAATCCATTGTGTAAATTCCCGTTTGACTTCCTGCAATTCCCACAGAACCTTTATCTACTTGTTTTCTAGGTGTTGCTTTACGCTGAAAAGCAATTTTTGGATCGAGACCTCCCAGGTATGGAAATCCCGGTAAAAAACCCAAAAAATAGACTGGATACTCTTGGTCAATGTGTCTTGATATAATTTCGTCAATTGGTATGTTGAGTTTGTGCGCCATTTCTGGTAAATCCCATCCATATTCAATCTCATAACATACCGGTATATGAATAATTCGTTGACTCTTTTGAATTATTTCAGAAAGTAATAAGCCAGAATTTAATTCAGAAATAAAGGCTTCTTTGTTTGCACTTTTATTTAAATAAATAGCCAATGAAGCATAGGTAGGGACTGTTTCAATAACGATTGATTGAAATCTTGAATCAATGGTATGCTTATACCTCATAATTTCTTTATGTATGGTTAATGAAATTTCATTATTCCATTCCAGTAGTAAGGCTTGTTCACCAAAGTCTTTTATTTTTGGATAGATACTCATTCAATTTCTATGGCGTAATTCTTTAAATTTTGATGTAAATAATTCAATATTTCAATTGACATTTGATGATCACCATGAATGCAATAAGTTGCTGCTTGAAGTGCTATTTTCTTACCTGAAATGCTTGTCACCTTGCTTTGGGTAACTATTTCTATAAGTTGTTCAAAGGATTTTTCAGGAGATTCGAGCAGTGCCTTGGGATGGGTGCGAGCGACTAAAAAACCATCATCTGTGTAGCTTCGGTCAATAAACGCCTCTTTCTTTAAGGGAATTTTATTTTTCGCTTTAGCATAAAAAATAGACTTTCCGGGAAGATAAATTGTGGTTTTCGGGCTTACAATAAGCACCGTTTGAATAACCAAATCTGATATTTTTTCATCAACAGCAGCAAGATTATACAAGGCTCCATGAAGTTTAATGTGATTGATGTTTACGTGTTCTTCATTACAAATTCTAATAAAATTTTGAATTTGATTGATTAAACTTTTTTGCAATGCTGCCTCCTCCATTTCTATTACTTTTCTACCAAAATTTTCTTTATCGGGAAACGAAGGATGTGCACCCACTTTTACATTGTGTTTTTTGGCCAATTGAATCGTTTTTCTCATTGAATTTTCATCACCATAATGACCGCCGCAAGCAATGCTGCAAGAGGAAATCAAGGGCATAATTTGTTCATCATAAGGATAACCCTCACCCAAATCTGCATTGATATCGATGGTGTAGTTCATATTAAAATAAATTCCATTGAAAAACGCGGTCCAAACTTCTTATACTTAAAATTAAAGTAGTTAAAACAATTAAAATCCCAAAAATGTTTTGAATTAGTGAGTTTTTATAATTGCCTAAAAGCTCCTTTTTATTCATTACCCATAGTAGAAATCCTACAACTACAGGGAGTAAAATCCCATTTGCTACTTGTGCAAATTTGATAATTTCAATGGGTTTAAATCCAAGAGACGAAATTAAAATTCCTAATAGGAGAATAAGCATCCAAACCATTCTAAATTTTTTGGATTTCATTCCGCCTTTCCAGTTAAAACATTCTTTGGAAACATAAGCAGCGGCTAAAGGTGCTGTAATAGCCGAACTAATTCCGGCAGCAAACAATCCGATACTTAAAAAATAGGTCGCAAATTCACCATAAAGGGGCTCCAGTCCTAAAGCAAGATCAGCTGCATTATTGACACTTGCACCTTGAATAGCCGCACCGCAAACAATAATTCCCATAGATACTATACCGCCCAAAATGATAGCAATAAAACTATCCATTTGAGCCGTTCTCAATTCTCTTACTGTGGTCCACTTTTCTCTGACAAGTGCAGCGTGTAAAAACAAGTTATAAGGTACAACGGTAGTCCCCACCAGGGCTATAATAGTAAGGAATCCTTCCTCCGGAATTTTTGGAATAAAAACACTTTTTAAAAGTAATAGTAAATCGGGTTTTGTTAGTATCGCAGCAATCAAAAATGAGATACTCATCAAAATTACTAAACCCACCAAAGCACGTTCAATGATTTTATACTTTCCAAGATAGAGGACTATAAAGGCAATGAATCCTAAAAGAAGACTCAAATAATTGATTTCAATTTTTTGAAAGGAAATGGTACTTTTCGCAAGAAATGTCTCCAAACCAAGTACTCCACCACTGATGTTTCCAGCTTCATAAGCACCATTTCCAATAACGATAGCGCAAATAATTAAAGTAATTCCGATAATTTTTAATACCGGAATTTTGATTTGATTTTTGACGGTTTCTGCCAAACCTTTTCCGTGAACAAGACCTAAACGAACGGTCATTTCTTGAAGTACTAATGTGGCTATAATGGAAAGCCCCATCGCCCAAAGTAATGTAAAACCAAACTCCACTCCTGCCAGGGTGCAAACGGTCACAGTTCCAGGCCCTATAAAGGCAGCAGCAACCAGAGTACCGGGACCAATTTTATTGAGAAACTTCATCGTTGAGTTGTAAAAGCGCATAAATTGCAAAACTACCCAGCCAGTGCCCCCCTTCATAACTATCATCAACAAGATTGGGCAACGAATAGTTCATATGCTCATTTGCTACATTTTTTAAATGCGCATATTCTTCAAATTGATTGGCCAAAGCATAGATACTCCAGGCGCGGCTAAAATTTAATCCATCCAAATGCACTAGTTTTCCATCTTCACGGTCGCTCACTTTGCCTACTTCCAATTCATAATTTTTATTCTTTAGCTGGGGCATAAATTGATCCAACCAAGTCAAAAACTCTTTTTCATCAAGGACTCGTCTCATAATATTGATTTCTTCAAAACAGGGGGATAAAAAATCAAATCCGCTGGGCTCCCAGTCGATGGGACAATTTTTATCATTGAAGTAGAAATCATTTGCACGTAATTTTATCAAGTCACGCAGTTCATCTTCGCCGGTTGTAACGGCATAATCATAAGCAAAAGTAAGCCCAAAAGCAGTATTTGTATGCTCTCCCACTCTGATGGGATAAACCAATTTTGGCAAAAATTCTTTATAGCGTTCCACAAACAAATCTGTTAAAGGTTTTATGTTTTGATAAAGTTCTTGACCCAATGGATCTTCCCAAGTATAAAGTTCTTCGGCGAGTTTTAAAAACCAGTTCCAGCCATAAGTGCGCTCAAATGATGTATTTACCTTACGATTGAAAAAGGCTGTTTCAACTTCAATATGCTCTTTTGTGAGTGTATTTTTTAGTATTTCCCTTACACGCGCAGCTTCTTCCAGTTCAGGAAAGTTCTTGACTAAAGTTATCATTGACCAATAGCCATGAACGGCACTGTGCCAATCAAAACAACCGTAAAAAATTGGGAAATTTTCAATAGGGGGTCTTACGTCGTTTTTGTTTTCTAATACAGTACCGGGCTTATAAGGGTATTCTTGGTCAAAACATTTTAAGGGTAATTCAAGAAGATTTGCTGCTTCTTTTTGATTAAATTTTGGAGGTATATTTTCTTTAATTTCTGAAGAAATTTTAGGGGTTGTTTCATTTGTGTTTTTTTCTTTTTCGGCGCAAGCCATAAAGCTAATTATCAGAAAAAGTAGCATTTGTTTTTTTATCATCGATTTCAATTTTTTAATTTCTTATTTTAGCTAAAGCTAAGCAAAAGAAAGCAAATCTAAAAACAGAAAAAGTGTATCAAATTCCTGAACTTCTGAAAAGCCAGCACGATTTTTTCCAAACCGGAAAAACAAAAGATGTTGACTTCAGAAAACAGGTGTTAAAAAAGCTGCTACAAACCATTCAAAGAAAAGAGGATAAAATTTGTGAGGCTCTTTACAAAGATTTTAAGAAACCAAAATTTGAAAGTGTTGCTACAGAGACGGCCATTGTTATCAAAGAAATTAAACTGGCTATCAAAAACATAAAACATTGGTCAAAACCAAAACGTGTACCGGCTTCCCTTTTAAATTATCCCTCTAGCGATTGGATCTACTCCCAACCTTATGGCACCGTTCTTATCATTGCACCTTGGAATTATCCATTTCAATTGGTCATGTCTCCATTGATAGGTGCTGTTGCTGCCGGGAATACTGTTGTTATTAAGCCCAGCGAGTATGCGCCTCATACTGCTCAATTGTTGGAAGAAATTATCAATAGCCTTTTTCAAAAAAATCATGTAGCTCTTATTCAAGGAGATGTTGCTGTTTCTCAAGAATTGCTTTACCACAAATGGGATTATGTTTTTTTTACCGGAAGCGTTCCTGTGGGTCGCATCGTTGCCAGAGCTATTGCTGAACACCTCACACCCTGCACACTTGAATTGGGCGGTAAAAACCCCACCATTGTAGATGAAAGCGCAAAAGTAAAATTGGCTGCAAAGCGCATTGTTTTTGGGAAATTCATCAATGCCGGGCAAACCTGTATAGCACCGGATTATGTGCTGGTTCACGAAAAAATTAAAAACACATTTATAACGGCACTTAAAGATGAAATTACTCGCTTTTATGGAAACAACCCTAAGTCATCTAAAGATTTTGCCCGAATAATTAATCAAAAGGAATACAATAGATTGCTTTCATTAATAGACCAGGAGAAAATTGTAATTGGAGGTGAAATGGATCCTGATGATCACTATATTTCACCCACAGTAATTGTTAACCCTTCTTTGAATAGTAAAATTATGCAGGATGAAATTTTTGGACCTCTCTTGCCGGTTTTGGTTTACCAAACAGAAAATGATATCGACCTGATTTTGAAAAAATTTCCAAATCCTCTATCTGTTTATATTTTTAGTACAAGAAATAAGTTTGCTGAAAAAATGATTCAAAAATATTCCTTTGGTGGTGGTACTATTAATGACACTTTAGTGCATTTTATTAATGAAAAACTTCCCTTTGGTGGTGTGGGCAACAGTGGTATGGGCGGGTATCATGGCAAGTACACCTTTGATACTTTTTCACATAAAAAATCCATCACAAAAAGGGCCAACTGGCTGGACATTCCTTTGCGTTATGCGCCTTATAAAAATAAAATTAAATGGCTTAAAAGGTTTATTTAGCAGCTTTTCTTTTAATAAGAGAATACAAATCTTTTCTTCTGTCCTTGAGATTTCTCACACTCCCAAAGTTGTGTAGTTCTTTTAAAAGATCCATATCAACGTCGGCAATAAGAGTACTCTCGGTATTTGGAGTGGCTTCTGCTTTGATTCCGTTAACAGGAAAAGCAAAGTCTGAGGGTGTAAATACAGCACTCTGAGCATACTGAATATCCATATTATTGACCTTGGGTAAATTACCAACATTGCCGGCTATGGCAACATAACACTCATTTTCAATAGCCCGAGCTTTAGCGCAATTACGCACACGCTCATACCCATTTTGGGTATCTGTCATAAAGGGTACAAATAATATATTCATCCCTTCATCTGCGAGCAATCTTGAGATTTCAGGAAATTCTACATCATAACAAATGAGCACACCTATTTTACCACAATCTGTATCGATGGCTTTAATTTTGTTTCCGCCCTTGATACCCCATGCAGATTCCTCAGCGGGGGTAATATGAAGCTTTTCATAGCGTTCATAGCTTCCATCTCTTCGGCATACATAGCCCACATTGTAAAGATGACCTTCTTTCTTTAAAGGCATACTTCCTGTGATGATATTGATATTGTATGAAATAGCCATTTCCCTAAATTTTTCAAGTAAAGGCTCTGTATATTCTGATAATTTTCTAATGGCTTCAGATTCTTTAAGGTTATTAAAGTCTGCCATTAACGGGGCATTGAAAAACTCAGGAAACAGTACAAAATCACTTTGATAATCTGAAATGGCGTCAACAAAAAACTCTATTTGATTTACAACAGCATCAAAATCCCTAAACAATCGCATTTGCCATTGTACAAGCCCTAGTCTTACAACTTTCTTTTGGGAATCTAAAATTTTGTCTGATTTAACATAATAGATATTATTCCATTCCATTAGGACTGCATAATCGAGAGATTCTTTGTCACCATCGAGATACCCTTTTAATACTTTTCTTACATGAAAATCATTGGCCAATTGAAAAAGCAAAACCGGGTCATCAACTTCTTTGCGTTTCACTTTGTCTATATATTGTTTTGGTGTAAGCTCTTTAGCATACTTACTATAGTTAGGAATTCTTCCTCCAAAAACAATAGAACGCAAATTGAGTTGTTCACAGAGTTCTTTTCTTGCTTCATACAATCTTCTCCCCAGTCGCAATCCTCTGAATTCAGGATGAATAAATACATCGATACCATACAAAACATCACCGTTTTCTGAGTGGGTGTTGAAAGTGAAATTACCCGTTATCTGAGTATAAGAATGGTCATCATCATATTTTGATGAATCGACGATAATACTCAAGGCACAGCCCACAATGCGGTCATCAATTTCAATACAGAGCTGTCCCTGCGGAAATTTTTTAAGCAGGGTTTTAATTTCCTTTTCTGTCCAGTAATCTTCAGGCATGCCGTTGTAAGACTCAATCATCGATTTTTTCAATTCGATATAATCTGAAACCAAGAGGTTTCTGAGTTCAATTTTTGGTGACTGGTCTAAAATTTCCATAATTGTTTTTAAGTGTAGCCTAAATATAATCTAAAATGTGAATCTTAAAATTTTTTAATACCACTTTAACGATTAACCAAACCAACCATCACGGTCGAGACTCCTGTATTGTATAGCTTCTGAAATATGATTCCCCACAATAGATTCACTACCTTCAAGGTCTGCTATAGTGCGGGCTACTTTTAAAATTCTGTCATAAGCTCTTGCCGAAAGATTCAAGCGTTCCATAGCCACTTTTAATTGAGATAATGATGCCTCATCCAGTTTACAAAACTGCCTGATTTGTTTGACACCCATCTGTGCATTGTAGTGAATGTTATCAATATCCTGAAATCGCTTTGTTTGTACTTCTCTTGCAACAGCTACACGCTCTCTTATCACAACACTGCTTTCACCTTTACGCTCCTCACTGAGTTTTTCAAAAGGGACAGGATTAACTTCAATATGAATATCAATGCGGTCTAGTAAAGGTCCTGAAATTTTACTGAGGTATCGTTGCATTTCAGCCGGAGAGGAAGTTACCGGTGCATCCGGATCATTAAAATACCCGCCGGGACTGGGGTTCATACTTGCTACCAGCATAAAACTACTGGGGTATGTAACTGTAAATTTTGCTCTGGAAATGGTAACCTCTCTGTCTTCAAGGGGTTGTCTCATCACTTCAAGCACACCTCTTTTAAATTCCGGAAGTTCATCGAGAAAAAGGACTCCATTATGAGAAAGGGATATTTCACCAGGCTGCGGATAAGCACCACCGCCAACTAAAGCAACATCACTTATCGTGTGGTGGGGGCTTCGAAAGGGCCGTTGCGTCATAATTCCTGAATGTTCTTTAGTGCGCCCTGCCACACTGTGTATTTTAGTAGTTTCCAGCGCTTCATCAAGCGTCATGGGCGGTAAGATTGACGGCAAACGTTTTGCGAGCATTGTTTTACCGGAGCCCGGAGGACCAATAAGTATAATGTTGTGCCCTCCCGCAGCAGCGATTTCCATACATCGTTTTATGGATTCTTGACCTTTCACATCGGCAAAATCAAATTCGGGATGGTTTAAGTGTTCATAAAACTCAGCTTTGATATCGACAATGGTTTGTTCTAATGGGCTGTCTTTATCAAAAAAATCAATCACTTCAGAGATGGAGTCCACACCAAAAACTTCCAGCCCTTCCACAATGGCAGCTTCTTTCGCATTTATTTTTGGAAGAATAAACCCTTTAAACCCTTCTTCTCTAGCTTTAAAGGCTATTGGTAAAGCACCTCTTATTGACTGTAAATTTCCGTCAAGTGAGAGTTCTCCCATTATGATATAGTCTTCGGGATTATTTTTTAATTGAATTTGTTCTGTAGCAGCGAGAATGCCAATAGCCAACGGTAAATCATAAGCAGAGCCTTCTTTTCTTAAATCAGCCGGAGCCATATTCAAGGTGATTTTTTTTCCCGGAATTTTGTATCCATTGTTTTGAAGGGCGGCGGCGATTCTGTGGTTGCTTTCACGTATAGCGTTATCTGGCAATCCCACAAGGTGGTAGCCCACTCCTTTTCCCGCTACATTAACTTCTATGGTGATTGTGGTAGCCTCAACGCCAAAAAAAGCACTCCCATAAACTTTTGCAAGCATAAAAATAATTTTAGTTAATATGATGAATCGTCAAGGAGGTCTCCATAAAAAAACCTCCTCAAATTAATGGGGAGGTTTAAATTTAATAAAAATTGTTGAGTTTATCTTTTTATAAACTTGTAAACTTTTGAAGCGTTGTCTATAGTCACTCTTAAAAAGTAAGTTCCGGTTTTTAGATTACTAATATCGAGCATAGTTGAATTTGCATTCACGATATAGGTTCCCATTGACTGTCCTAACAAGTTTATAATTTCAAGTTCAGAAATCTGTGTGAGTGCCTGAACATTGAGTTCGTTATTTGCAGGATTTGGAAATATTGATGCTTGTACAAAGTCATTAGATGGTGTACCTAGCGTTACCTCTGTTACTTCAAATCCTGAAAGTATCACAGACACAGCTTGTTCACCTTCTTCTAAAGTACCTTTATGTGAAACTCTAATTAAATAGTCTCCCGCAGGATTGTCAATTTCAATTTTTTCAATATTATCTCTTATGTTATCTCCATTTGTTGCTGGAGCAGTAAAATTAAAGTGATCAAGAACCCAAGGCAAAGAAACATCTTGATTTTCATCAAATACTCTTAAGTCAAGGTCATTAATTAGTATTGGGGTGTCGTCATCTTCAACTTGACCCGGAACTATATTACCTTGTTTATCTAACCAGGTTATGGAAGCTACTAACCGCTCACCGGGAACGGCATTTCCTGTAATTTCAATATTTTGACCATCTTGAATTGTCAATTCTAAAATATGAGATGTTGTACCATCATTGGAAATGATTTCAGCAGCTCTTTCTGTATTGATTAAACCCCATCCAAAACGATAATCGGGTCCTGGAAAAGCGCCGGCTTCATCTGCAGTGTGGAGTACCAAGCCTCTTAAAGTAGATGATCTCATAAATTCAGCATTCAAATTGTTGTAATGTTGCTGTAATAAAAGAAGTGCTCCGGCCACGCTTGGTGCTGCCATTGAAGTACCTGAAAAATTAGAATAGCTGGCATTACTTGTTGCTGTTGAAGAAAAAGTATTGACTCCTTTTGCAGAAATATCTGGCTTTACCCTCCCATCATCTGGAGGACCCCAGCTACTAAAAGATGACATACTTACACTTCCGGCGTTTACATAATTTAAAACTTGAAAGGTTGCTGCTACAACTAAATTATTTTTTGAAACAGCTTGGTTTGTTAGTATATCAAAACCACCATCTCCCTGGTTATTGTGAGCTGTATTCCTAGCATTACCGGCAGCCCAAACAGGCAAATAATAAGGAGCACCAAATTGTATTTGATCCCAAAGTCTTGACGAACCTGTATATTTTCCTAAATACCAAACTGGCAGCGCAGGTCCTGAGCCACCATCTGGTGGTACTCCATAAGAGTGGTTTGAAACTAACAATCCTACATCAGTAATTGCTGCAAGAACCTCACCGGCATCACTTCCCACTCTGAAAGAATAATTAATTGATTCTGCCAGTGGTGCCATCCCTTTACCATTTCCTGATTGAAATGCTTCTGAGCCTATTACAGTACCCGTTACGTGAGTAGCATGAGAACTCAATTGTGTCTCTGTATCAATATGAACAGCACGACCTTCAAGTAACTGATGTGCTTCTCTTACCAGACCACCGTCCCAAACTCCAACGAGCATATTTTCTCCATTCAAATCCAAGCCGGAACTCCCGCCGGTATGAACTCTATCTGCTCTTGCAGTGATTCCTGCATTTCTGTTCATGGTTTCATAATAGATGGGCTGTCCATCAATTACATCAATAAGAAAACCAACACCTCCATCTTCAAATTCATAGGTATCTAACCATCCGTTTACAGTTGCTTGTTCCAATGCTCTTTGCCTCTGGTTTTCATATTCTGACGCCACTTGTACTCGTAATTGGTTCAAATAGTTCAAATCATAATTTGATTTGATTTGTTCACGCTCAGTGGGCGTTTGAGCAAATGTATTCAAAGAAAATACAACTGCCAGCAAGCACAATATGCTTTTTGTAAAAAATTTCATAGTTTAAAAATTAAGTGAATAACAATTTTTTTTTGCTAATTTAATAAATTTAAATTAATTATAATCTTAGGTTTTAGTAATTATAAAAATTGTAACATAAAGTATTTATTTTTAAAATCCATTTCTATTAAAAATTACGTGTATATACTTATTGAAATGACAGTCAAATTGAAGTATATTTGACTCTGTTTTTTAGTAAAAAGGTTAAGCCATTTGTAATTAAATTATTGTGGGGATGATGATTTAATCCAAGGTTTAGCCATAAAATTAAGATTTTTTACTAAGCTTAGACAAAGCGTAATAGATTTATTCTATTGCGCTTTTTTAATTTCAGACCATCGTTCCAATCCACAATTTAAAAATTCTTTGTACCCCTCTTTATCCGGCATATAAGCTACCGGTCTGTTGAGTATTTTTCCATCTGGCGAAGCCAGAACATAATAAGGCTGTGAATTTTTGTTGAAATGTATTGCTTGAAAGTCGGCCCATTTGTTGCCCACATTGCGCATTTGTCTTCCACTTAAAGCTGATGTGTAAGTTTCGTCAAGCGATGCCCTTTCATCCACATACAAAGAGATTAAAACATACTCATTATTAATCAAGTTATAGATTTCTGGGTCACTCCACACCTGGTCTTCCATTCGTCTGCAGTTTACACAACCATGTCCTGTAAAATCGATCAATACCGGTTTGTTGGAGCGTTTAGCATATTCCATTCCTTCTTCAAAATCTTTGTAACAATTTAAATTCAAAGGACAGGTATTTGGAAAGATATAACTATGTCCAGCCGGTGGTGCCAATCCGCTTAAGAGGTTTGGAGTTATAAAGCCCTTTGATTGCTCGCTTACGCGAAAGCCCATAGACATATAAACAATCAAAAACAACATGCTTAATGAAAATGCCCATCTTGTGGGAGAAATCTTTTTTACAGGCGAATCGTGTGGAAACTTTAGATAACCCATAAAATATAGTAACATACCTAATGCGCATAGAATCCATAATGCAAGGAATAATTCGTAGGGTAGTATTTTCCATCCCATAGTCATATCTGCGATAGACAAGAATTTTAATGCTAGGGCAATTTCTACAAAACCTAAAGTGACTTTGACACTGTTCATCCACCCGCCCGATTTTGGCATGGAATTCAACCAACCCGGGAAGGCAGCAAAAAGTGCAAATGGAAGTGCCAATGCCAGTGAAAATCCAAACATCCCAACAAGTGGACCCACAGGGATTCTTCCTAAAATTGTAGGACCACCACCCACAGCAGTTTCAACTAATAGAGTTCCAATTATGGGACCTGTACAAGAGAACGAAACCAAAGATAACGTAAATGCCATAAAGAAAATTCCGGCAAGACCGCCCTGATCTGATGCTTTGTCTGTTTGGCTAATCCATTTACTGGGAAGTGTGATTTCAAAATAGCCAAAAAAGGAAATGGCAAATACAATAAACAATACCGCAAAACCTATATTAAACCAGGCGTTTGTTGAAAGTAAATTCAATGCATCTGCACCAAATAAACCGGTAATCAACAAGCCCAAAATAACGTAAATAACAATGATTGACAATCCATAGATTACAGCATTTTTTAATCCTTTTGCTTTACTGGTACTGCTTTTGGTAAAGAAACTTACGGTAAGTGGTATCATTGGAAACACACAAGGAGTAAGTAATGCAATAAGCCCCCCTAAGAATCCTGCTATAAAAACCCACCAAAAATTACTTGAATCTTCTTCTTCCTGTGAGGTTCCTGAACAATCTGTATTGGCATCTGTATAATCAAATTCAAAATAAACAGGGGTTCCCTCACCGGTCACTTTATCTGAAGATGATTTTAATCCGGCTCCCTCAAAAACAAATTCGCCAGTTTCCGGATTGAAATTAAAATCCAATCCCGTGGGAGGCAAACACTTTTCATCATCACACGCCATAAATTCCAAAAAGCCCGAAATAGGTTTGCTTTTATCAAGCACCTTTACTGAAATTTCAAAACGACCATCTTCTCTTAATTTGATGGTTTCCATTTCAAACAATTTATCAAAACCGGAAACGATATTGGAACTACTTTCGCTTATTTCTTTAAAAACATCAAAACCGGACTCATCATCAAAAACAACTTCAGTGGGAAGCGGCCCCAATAAATCGGGGTCCATTTTGTGTGAATAAATCGACCAGCCTTCATCAATAACGGCATCAAAAACAAAGGTGTAAACATCTTCATTTAGGGTGATTAATTGACCTTTCCAAGTCACCGGATTGATGAATTCTTCAGATTCAAACATTACATCCTGAGTTGAATCTATTGTTTCCTCTGGAGCGTTTTCTTCTAATTGGAATACAAACTCCAATAACTCCGGTGCCAGACATTTTTCGTCATCACACACCATATAGTAAACCTCGGCTTTAATTACTTGCAATGAGGGGTTTGTGACTTTTACTTTTTGGCTAAAAAGAACTTCTCCTTCAAACTTTTTAATGTCCATTTTAAAAATGGGGTCAAACATAGGAGCTTTATCGGGTTCCTGTGTGTTGCCAACCAATTCAAAATCGCCTGTCTCAATACCGGGATATGAAAATTCAGTGGGAATGGGTCCTTCATCACCGGAACCCTCTTGAGAATAAAGATACCAGCCGGCGTCTAGGGTTGCTTTGAAAATTAAGGTGTAATTCTCAGAATCTGTATTTTCTAAGGATGTTTCCCATGCAATGGGGTTGAGAATTTGACTTTGTGCAAGGAATGAAGAACACAAAAGAAGAAGGGCTAAAAAGAATCTACTCATTATTGAAGCTGAATTTTTAAAATAGTCTTGGTTTTTGATGTCACTTTAAATCTGTTGTCAGCTCTTAAACCCAATACCCATACTACTTCATCACCACTTAAAAGCAACCAGATTTTTTTCTTAGCTAGCAAAGATAACTTTTCATCTTTAAAAAACTTGCTAATTTTCTTTTTTCCGATCATACCAAAAGGGTGAAATACATCTGCTTCCCTCCATCTTCTTAGTCTCAATGGAAATTTTAAAAGATCATAATCAACAAAAATTGTCTCTTTAGAAACATCCTCAAGCTCTTTAACACGTTCAAAAGATATTTTGACAGGCTTTTCAATGGATTGAGTATCTCTTAATATTTGAATCTCCTGTGAATCAGTATGTGAGTTGTCTGAGGAAATAGATTGCAAAATTAAATAATCACGATTCTTTAAAAGAATATGTGTTCTTGAAACAACCTGCTTCCCTGATTGTCCACTCAGTAATTCGTAAATATCATCCCAGGCAGTAAAACCAAAAGGGACTAAAAGTTCATACAAAAGTGCTTTCACATTGGGAAGTTTTTTCAACTTAGAAACTGAAAGTCTATAGCCTTCTTTAGTTTCTTCAACAACATAAGTAAAAATCAATGCGACATAATCTTCAATTAGTAACTGACTGTTTTGTAGATGTTCACGAGTTGTCTTGTAGTTATGAAGTAAAGCAGGAGTTACCTCTTTCCATTTTGGTATGACATCCAGCCGCAGGGCATTTCGCAAATATTTGTTTGAAAAGTTACTGCTGTCATCTCTCCATTTTAGGTTGTGCCTTTCGGCGAAAGCCAGTATTTCACTTCTTGAAAACGCTAGAAGGGGTCTGATTATTTTTTGATTGTATTCAGGAATGCCGGTGAGACCTTTAAGACCGGTTCCCCTTGAAAAATTGATTAAAAAGGTTTCCAAGTCATCATCTAGATGATGACCTGTAAGGATATATTTTATCTTTAGTTGACCTGAGAGTTCCTCAAACCATTGATATCTCAATGTTCGGGCGGCCATTTGTATGCTTAATCCGTGTTCATCAGCAAACGCTTCTGTTTCAAAAGTTTCTGTGTAAATGGGAAGTTCCAGTTTTTTTGAAAGTTGGATAACAAATTGAGAATCGGTGTCACTTTCATTTCCGCGAAGCGAAAAATTACAATGTGCCAAAGTAATATCATAACCACATTTTACTAACAAATGGGTGAGCACAACGCTATCCAATCCGCCGCTGCAAGCCACCAGTAATTTTTCATTTTTTAGAAATGAGAATCGGACATCAAGATGTGACTGAAACTTAGATAACATAAGGGAATTAAACTAGAATATCTTCCAAAGTTAAGAAATCCCATTGGTTTTTATCACGCCTCAATTGTTTTCCTAAAACTTCCTGAAATTGAGAGGCACTTATCCCATAACCTCTAGGTTTTTTTGCTTCAAGGTCCTCAAAAGTTAACAAGCTTCCTGCTTTCAGGTTTTTATTGACTGCCAGTGATTTTTCAAAAATGTTTTTTAATTCAACAAATTGTGAATTGTCATTTTTATCTACTAAAGGATACTGTTTTGTTGAAACACTCCCAAGCGATTTAACCAAAACTTTAGCTTCATCAATCGTTAAGGATGAAGAAGCATCCGGACCGGTTTCCAGATTGTTTAGTTTGACGTGAAATTCCAGAATTTCTGCTCCAAGGGAAATGGCTGCAATTCCTGTTTCAATATTAGCTGAATGGTCTGAATATCCTACCGGCACTTTATAACGCTTTTTCAATTGCTGTATCACATTGAGTCCATAGTTTTCTGGAGTTGTGGGATAACTTGTGGTGCATTGAAGAATGGAAAATGACACTTGATGTGCTTTTAAAAAAGATACTGTTTTATCTAATTCTTCAAAGGAACTCATCCCGCTGGAGAGTATAATAGGTTTTTTTGTCAAAGCTATTTTTTGCAACATCAAAAAATTAGTTACTTCTCCAGAACCAACTTTATAACGCTTCACTCCCACTTCCTCAAGCAAATCGACCGCGGCATTGCTGAAGGGTGAGGACATAAATTCAAGATCTACCTCATCACAATGTGCCTTGAGTTCTTTCCATTGGGCTAGGCTAAACTCCATGCGTTTCCAGTAATCAAATCGGGTTTTATCCTCAGTGTTCATTTTAATTCTAAAGGGCTCGTGAATACTGCTTTCAGCATCAGCTATGTGCGTTTGAAATTTGATTGCGTTCACACCGGTTGTTGCCACAGCCTCGATATATTCGTGGGCTTTTTCTATGCTTCCGTTATGGGCTTGAGCAATTTCTGCAATCAGGAATGGTTGTTTTTTTTTCAAATCAAGCGATTAGGTTTTTTGCTTTTTCTTTTCAGCGGCAGGAAATAATACATTGTTTAAAATCAAACGGTAACCCGGTGAAGATGGGTGCAAGGCCAGCTCTGTGGGAGCATCACCCACCCGATGCTGGTAGTCTTCAGGGTCATGGCCTCCGTAGAAGGTGAAAAAGCCTTTTCCTTTAATACCGTGAATGTATTTAGCTTCTCGATTTGTTTTATTTTCACCCATAACAAGCACATTTGATTTAATTTGAGTGGGATCAAATGAAGTTGTTTGTCCAAAGAATCCTTTAACTAATGAGGTGTGGTTTTGAACAAGCATAGTGGGTATAGGATCCCATTTTGCAGAGTAATCCATAAGGGAAAAGTAATCAACTTCCTTTTTTATGTTTCGTTTTACAGTCATATCTATCGAGCTAAACTCATAAACCATTGGGTCGCGTTCCAAAATAAAGTCTGTAAAAGCAAAGGTTTTATCATATTCAATTTTGCTTTGATAATTTGGTTCACTGGGGTCTCCGTCAAACATAGGCTCACAGATATCAACGCCTTCTGCGGCAAGCGCAATATCAAAGGAATCTGTGGCGCTGCACATTGCAAACATGAAGCCTCCGCCCACTACATAATCCCTAATTTTAAGTGCAACAGCCAGTTTTGATTCAGATACTTTGTTGTAACCTAATTTGGTAGCAAGTTCTTCTGCTTTTTGTTTTTCTTCAATGTACCATGGTGCATTTCTATATGCTCTGTAAAATTTACCATATTGGCCTGTAAAGTCTTCATGATGCAAGTGAAGCCAGTCATACAAAAGAAGTTGATCTTCTAATACTTCTTCATCATAAAGGATATCGTAAGGGATTTCTGCATAGGTGAGTACTAAAGTAACAGCATCATCCCAGGGTAAGTTTCCTTTGGGTGAATAAACAGCTATACGAGGAGCTTTTTCGAGCATAATGGCACTCATGTTTTTAGAAGGACTCTCAATCTCTTCAAGTATTTGCTCTGTGCGCGCCGAGGAAAGCACCTCAAAACTCACTCCCCTTATTTGACATTCACGTCGTATTTCTTCCACATCGGGTAATAAAAAAGAACCCCCTCTGTAATTGAGTAACCATTGTACTTTTTGTTGCTTTTCGAGAGCCCAATAAGTGATTCCATAAGCCTTGAGGTGCTCTTTTTGACTTTCGGCATCCATGGGGATAAGTATGTATGAAGCAAAGCTTTGAATACTGAACAATAATATAAAAATAAGTGTGATTTTTTTCATCTCAGCAAGATAAAAAAGTTTTTGAAATGAGCTATGTTCCTTTTGCAGAATTTAACTAAAACGGCATGCCATCATCCTCCTCAGGTGGAAGTTCTTCAAAACTATCTGGCCCAAAGGCTTGATTTGGTGGCGGTAAGTTATCAGGTTTAAAGGTATCATCATTTGCTGCACTGTTCATTCTGGAATGAAACTCAAAAGGTGAATCAAAGGTTTCCAGATTTTCAAATTTACCAAGGTGACCCACAAATTTTAACCGTATCTCATCAAGACCTCCGTTTCTGTGCTTTGCTACTATAAATTCTGCTTGTCCTTCAGTGGGTGATTGTTCTTCATCATCCCATTGTTCAATTTTATAGTATTCGGGTCTATAGATAAATGAGACAATATCAGCATCCTGTTCAATAGCTCCGGATTCTCTAAGGTCAGATAAGAGAGGTCTTTTTGATCCTCCACGTGTTTCAACGGCACGAGATAGCTGGGAAAGTGCTACCACAGGTATATCAAGTTCTTTTGCGAGTGCTTTAAGGTTTCGGGATATGGTTGAAATTTCTTGTTCTCTATTTCCACCCCCTTTTTGGCTTCCACCGGCGGTCATTAATTGCAGGTAATCTACAAAAAGAATTTTGATGCCGTGTTGTGATGCAAGTCTTCTTGCTTTAGCTCTAAGATCAAATATAGAAAGTGAGGGTGTGTCATCAATAAACAAAGGTGCTTTTTCAAGATCTTTTACTTTAACGTTGAGTTGTTCCCACTCGTGTTTTGCTAATTGTCCGGTTCTTAATTTTTCTGAACTCAATCCGGTTTCAGAGGAAATTAATCGGGTAATTAATTGCACCGAAGACATTTCAAGAGAGAAAAAAGCGACAGGAATTTGATTCTTTACTGCAATGTTTCTTGCCATAGATAATGTCAATGCTGTTTTACCCATACCCGGTCGAGCAGCAATAATCACTAAATCACTGGGTTGCCATCCTGAAGTGAGCTTATCGAGTTTATCAAACCCTGATGGTACTCCCGATAGTCCTTTTTTATTTGCAATTTCTTCAATTTTCTTTTTGGCTTGAATTACCAGGTTTTGAGCTGTTTCTGAAGAACGCTTTATATTTCCTTGTGTAATTTCATAGAGTTTTGATTCTGCGGTATCCAGCAGGTCAAATACATCTGTAGATTCATCATAAGAATCTTCAATAATTTCGTTTGAAATTTTAATCAAGCTACGCTGAATAAATTTCTGTAAAATAATGCGGGCGTGAAACTCTATATGAGCTGAAGAAGACACTTTTTGGGTGAGCTGAATCAAATAAAACTCACCTCCAATAATTTCCAAGTTTCCATCCTTCTTCAATTGGGAAGCAACGGTTAATAAGTCAATGGGTTGACCGGTTTTAAAGAGTTGAAAGATGGCTGCAAAGATGTGCTGATGGGCTTCACGATAAAAAACATCAGGGTTAATGAGGTCGATGATTTCATCAACTCCTTTTTTATCAATCATCATCGCTCCAAGCACAACTTCTTCTAAATCAACAGCTTGAGGAGGTATCTTTCCTTTTTCCAAAGAAATCACCTGAGATTTTCTTGAAGAATATTCTATGTGAGGTTGTACTTTTTCCATGATGCGAATGTAAAGAAAATGTTAAGATAATTGTTCTAATTTAATTTCAGAACTCTTAACAGGTCATCAACAATTTAACTGTTAATAACTTAAAAATATTGTTAATATCCAAAGAAAAATCCGATTCATTTGAACCGGATTTTTGTAAAAGTTTGAAAGCAGTGATACTTAGCCTTTATACTCTCCCATCTCAAAATATTTATTCATTCTTTTTTCAACGAGATCTTTTGGGGATAAGTTTTTTAATTGGTCAAAAGACTTTAAAATTTCTTTGGAAACTGTTTTGTAGGTAGTTTCTCTGTCACTATGTGCTCCCCCAAGAGGTTCTTTAACAATCACATCAATTAGCTTATTCTTTTTCATATCGGTTGCTGTTAGTTTCAATGCATCTGCGGCCTGTTCTTTAAATTCCCAACTACGCCAAAGAATAGAGGAACAACTTTCTGGTGAGATGACTGAATACCAGGTGTTTTCAAGCATCAAAATAGTATCACCCACACCAATTCCAAGAGCACCTCCACTGGCTCCTTCACCAACAATCACAACAATAATAGGCACTTTCAATCGTGACATCTCGAATATATTTCGGGCGATTGCTTCTCCTTGACCGCGTTCTTCTGCTTCCAGCCCGGGGTATGCTCCGGGTGTGTCAATTATGGTTACTACAGGAATTCCAAATTTTTCTGCAGACTTCATTAGCCGAAGTGCTTTTCTGTAACCTTCAGGGTTTGCCATTCCAAAATTTCTGTATTGACGTGTTTTTGTGTTGTATCCTTTTTGTTGACCCACAAACATAAAACTTTGATCACCAATTTTTCCTAAACCACCAATCATGGCTTTGTCATCTTTCACTCCGCGGTCTCCATGTAATTCTAAAAAAGTATCACCACAAATTGCTCTGATGTAATCTAAAGTATAAGGCCTATCAGGATGCCTGGATAGCTGCACACGCTGCCAAGGGGTCAACTTTTTATAGATTTCCTTCTTGGTTTCTGCCAGTTTTTTTTCAATTTTCTTGCAGGTTTCAGTTACGTCAACATCACTTTCTTGACCTATTAAAGTACATTTTTCCAATTGTTCATTGAGTTCTTTAATGGGGAGTTCAAAATCAAGATATTCCATTGGTTTTGGTTTTAGTAAAGTATTACAAAGATAAAAACTTTGTTTGATTAGCGACCCATTATATTTTTGGATTTTCTTCTATTTTGCGTTTTTATGATTCCATTTAGAATTACTGTTGCAAGAATAATCAACGCACCATAGTAAAACTGATTGCTCATATGTTCTGCATCGCCCAGTATAATAAGAGCGAGTATAATACCATAAATGGGCTCCAAATTGATGGTCAACATCACAGTATATGGTTTGATCCATTTCATTACGTGTACAGATGCTATAAAGGCATAAGCTGTACAGGCTGAAGCTAGAATAAAGAGGTATAACCAATCTGTTTTTGAAACTTTAAAAAATGACAACTCGAATCCATTTGAAACAATAAGAAAAATTGTGATACAAAGTGTGCCAAAAAGCAGTTCCCAAAATGAAATTGAAGTCGCCGGATATTTTACTGCAAACTTGCCGTTTATAACTGAAAACAAAGCACTTAAAAAAGCAGAACATAAAGCAAGAACTATCCCGAGAAAGAAGTGTGTTTCGACATCAAAAATTATATACAATCCAAGAATGACAAATAGACCAAAGAGTACTTCATACCAGATTATTTTTCGGTTGTAAAAAAGGGGCTCAAGTAAAGAAGTAAAAAAGGCGCCTGTTGATAATACCGCCAAAGTTACTGAGACATTTGAAGCTTTTATAGCTGCAAAAAAAGTAATCCAATGCAATGCTATGATAAGTCCGGCAATCGAGAATCCTAATAATGTGAGTGCTTTAAATTTTAACTTAATTTTCTTCCAAATTACATACAAATAAATTAAACCACAAGCTATTAACATGCGGTACCATACAAGTGGGGTGGCTTCAAGGGTTATGAGAGCACCGAGAACAGCTGTAAACCCCCATATAAAAACAATAAAATGAAGATGCAGGTAATTAAGTAATTTATCGTTTTGCACCATAGAGCAGGTAAATTGCAAGAATACCAAAAACTATATTGGGAAACCAGGTTGCTACAAAGGGCGAAAAGTCTGATTGCTCTGCCATGGTGCCAAAAACTTTATCAAAAAACACAAAAATCATCCCAATCAAAATACCTATGGCTAAGTTAACACCCATACCACCTCTTCGCTTTTTCGAGGAAACTGCCACAGCTATTAGAGTCAATATATAAGCACTCACTGGAAGACTCCATTTTTTTTGTCGCACCACCTCATATCTGTTTATATTTGAAGATCCCCGCAAGCGTTCTTTTTCAATAAAGGTATTCAATTCTGAATAATTCAGGGTTTCAGCAATATAATTAACAGGCGTTAAGTCCTCTAATTCAAAAGGGAAAATCGTATCAAACTTAGATTGAGAGGAAATAATATCTGTTTCTTTACCTATATTACGTTTTGTATAATTAAATAAGGTATATGTAGAATCTGATTCGTTATATGTTATTCTGTTTGCTGAAATCTTGTACCTCAGCTCATTTCCATCAAAATGTTCCAGTGTAAAAAAAGTGCCCGTGTTATTGGCAGGATTAAAGTTACTCACATAAATAAAATCATTTTCATTGATTTGCCTAAAAACATTTGCTGATTCACGATCAGCTCTCCCCTTTTTAAGATATTCATACGTAAACTCATTAAAACCCTTGCTTGCCGCCGGTGCGAGATACATTCCCAAAATCAATGCCCCAATGCAAACAAGTGTCGCGCCTATAAAATAGGGAAGTAAAAATCTGTAAAAAGAAATTCCACTGCTTAACATAGCCACAATCTCTGTATTGTTGGCCATTTTTGAAGTAAACCAAATAACCGAAAGAAATAAAAATAAAGGAAACAAAAGATTGGCAAAGTAAATAGTAAAGTGACCGTAATAAATCAAAACCTCAATAAGTGGAACTTCATTTTCAAGTATCTTTCCAATCTTCTCAGCCAGATTCACTGTGATACCAATAGGAATAAACAACAAGAGCAACATTAGAAATGTGCCAATGTATTTTTTTAAGATATACCTGTCAAGTATCGTAAACATATATTTATCGCAGGTTTGATAATTTGTAAGTCTCTGTTTGTATTGATTTCCTTATAAACGTTTATCCATTTGTTTGACCATGGTATTTTTCCAGCTTGCAAAATCGCCTGCTAATATATGCTTTCTCGCTTCCCGAACCAACCAAAGATAAAAACCTAAGTTATGAATCGTTGCGATTTGCTTACCAAGCAATTCATTCACAGAAAAAAGATGCTTCAAATAGGCTTTGCTGTATTCTGTATCTACAAAAGTAATACCCATTTCATCAAGTGGGGAAAAATCGTCTTCCCACTTTTTATTTTTGATGTTAATCGTTCCATGAGCGGTAAACAATGTGCCGTTTCTTGCATTTCGGGTGGGCATCACACAATCAAACATATCTATACCTAACGCTATATTCTCCAAAATATTTATAGGTGTTCCCACTCCCATCAAATAACGTGGTTTATCTTCCGGCAAAATAGCAGTAACAACCTCAGTCATGGCATACATTTCTTCTGCGGGTTCACCCACAGAAAGACCTCCAATAGCATTTCCTACCGCATTCACAGAAGCAATATACTCTGCAGATTGTTGCCTTAAATCTTTATAGGTGCTTCCTTGAACAATAGGAAAAAATGCCTGCTCATAGCCATATTTCAAAGGCGTTTTTTCAAGATGTGAAATACACCTGTCCAGCCAGCGATGTGTCATATGCATCGAGCGTTTTGCATAACGATAATCACAGGGATAAGGTGTACACTCATCAAAAGCCATAATAATATCTGCTCCAATTGTCCGTTGAATTTCCATTACATTTTCAGGCGAAAAGAAATGGTAACTACCATCAATATGAGATTTGAATTTTACTCCTTCTTCTTTGATTTTTCGGTTTGCCGAAAGTGAATACACCTGATAGCCTCCACTGTCTGTTAAAATATTTCGATCCCAATTCATAAACTTATGCAAACCACCGGCTTGCTCCAATATTTTTGTTTGAGGTCTTAAGTAGAGATGATATGTATTGCCCAAAATGATGTCTGGATTGATATCGTTTTTTAACTCTCGCTGATGCACTCCTTTTACGGTACCTACTGTTCCAACAGGCATAAAAATGGGTGTTTCAATAACACCGTGATCGGTTGTGAGGACGCCTGCTCTTGCCTGGCTGTTGGTATCTTTGGCTTTTAATTCAAACTTCATAGTTCATAAATCAAATGAGCGGCAAAGGTAACTAATAGAAGTGAAAAAAAGTCCCGGCAGTTATCACATTAATTTTACGTAAAATAAATCATACTTTGGGCTTGGTTTCTTATGTGCTATAGATTTAAACCACAAGCATTAAATTACAAGCGTTGCTTTAAAGATGGTTACTGCCTTGCCGGTAATCTCAACCACGCCCTCTCTGAGTTTCAAGTCAAGCAATCCGCCGCGGGTTGAAAGTTGTCTTGATTTTAATTCTCTTTTATTTAATTTTTCAGCCCATAACGGTGCAAGGGCACAGTGCGCAGAGCCTGTTACCGGGTCTTCATTGATACCCACTTCAGGAACAAAACAACGCGCCACGATATCCACATCTTCTGCACTACTTTTTGACGTGATAATAAGGCTTTCCAGATTATGGGTCTTCATCAGGGCAAAATCAGGTTGGGTGTTTTTTATGAGCGCTTCTGTTTCGGCCACGGCGATTGACCATTTATTACTGCAATAGGTTTCCAATGGCACCCAGCCCAGTATGCTTTGAAAATCCAAGTCTAGTGTGGTTTTTTCAAGGGAATATTCCGGCAAACCCATTTGAATACGGTCATCTACTTTGATGATATTCAACATGGTTCCAGTGGTTTTAAAACGAATACCATCCTGAGGATTTACGCGTCCGCTTTCATAGAGTATGTGCGCACTCGCCAGGGTCGCGTGGCCGCAAAGGGCTATTTCGCTTGTTGGAGTAAAAAACCGTATTTTATAATAATCAGCAGCAGCAATAACAAATGCTGTTTCTGAAAGGTTCATTTCCATGGCAATGTTTTGCATCTGTTTCTCAGTCAGTTCTTTTTCGAGCAGCATCACGCCAGCTGGGTTTCCTTTAAAAGGGACGTCAGTAAAAGAATCTACCTGGTATATGGTTTTGTTCATAGTTTACAATTTAAAATTCCGGATTGGAAGTTCTTGCTAATGTATTGAAATAAACAAAACAGGACAAGAAGCGAATTGATGCTACAAAAACAATTAACATCACTTCGTTAAAAACTCATTTTTATTTCCTTTGACGGGGGCATATAAAGTCTTATTTTTGGCAGATAAATTTTACTTCACTGTTATGACAGACATCAATCAACTGGAAAATCTTGTAACCCAAGTTAGGCGTGATATCCTGAGACAAGTTCACAAAGTAAATTCAGGCCACCCGGGAGGATCCCTTGGTTGTGCAGAATTTTTTGTTGCGCTCTATAATGTATTGATGGAGCACGATACCAATTTCAATTTGGACGGAAAAAACGAAGATCTCTTTTTTCTTTCAAACGGTCATATCTCACCTGTTTTTTACAGTGTCCTTGCCCGCAGCGGTTATTTTCCTGTAGAAGAATTAAACACATTCAGGTTACTTAACTCAAGACTTCAGGGCCATCCAACAACCCACGAGGGTTTACCCGGTATCAGGGTAGCATCAGGATCTCTGGGTCAGGGAATTTCAGTTGCCATAGGTGCGGCGCTTGCCAAAAAACTCAACAATGATAACAAAATTGTTTACACGCTGTGTGGTGATGGTGAACTTCAGGAAGGTCAAAACTGGGAAGCCATTATGTATGCTGCAGGTAATAAGGTGGATAACCTCATTGTGACAATCGATTATAACGGTCAGCAAATTGACGGTGCTACAGATACTGTTCTTCCTTTGGGGAACCTTACGGCGAAATTTGAATCCTTTGGATGGGAAGTCTTAACCATCAAAGAAGGCAACAATCTGGAAGCTATCATTAAAACAATGAAAGAAGCCAAATCAAAAACAGGAAAAGGTAAACCCATTTGTGTTTTACTCCATACCGTGATGGGGAACGGCGTTGACTATATGATGCACACTCACGCCTGGCACGGAAAAGCTCCCAATGATGAGCAATTGGAAAAAGGACTGGCTCAAAATCCGGTAACTATAGGCGATTATTAGTAAACCATTTTAAAGATTTTCGCTTTAAGCGAAACCACAATATGAAAGCCCATAATGGGCATTAAAAAGTTGGTTAATACCAATCGAACTGAAGAAAGCCAAAACAATGATTAATAAATTTTTGCATAGATGAAGAAATACACAAACACAGGAAATAAAGACACCCGCAGCGGATTTGGAGATGGAATGACCCAATTAGGAAAAACCAACCCCAATGTAGTAGCGCTCTGTGCAGATTTAACCGGTTCCTTGAAAATGGATGAATTTCAGGCAAACCACCCGAAACGTTTTTTTCAAATTGGAATAGCAGAAGCTAATATGATGGGAATCGCTGCCGGATTAACCATTGGTGGAAAAATTCCGTTTACCGGAACATTTGCCAATTTCTCCACAGGAAGAGTCTATGACCAAATAAGACAAAGTATCGCTTACAGCGGAAAAAATGTAAAGATTTGTGCATCTCACGCCGGAGTAACACTTGGCGAGGATGGTGCCACACACCAAATTCTTGAAGATATTGGATTGATGAAAATGCTTCCTGGCATGACCGTTATCAATACCTGTGACTATAATCAAACAAAAGCAGCAACATTAGCAATTGCTGAACACAAAGGTCCTGTTTATTTACGCTTTGGAAGACCCAGCGTTGCCAATTTCACTCCTGAAGATCAAACATTTGAAATAGGAAAAGCAGTGCATTTAATTGAAGGTACTGATGTTACCATCGTTGCTACCGGGCATTTAGTCTGGGAAGCCATTCTCGCTGCAGAGACACTTGAAAAACAAGGCATCAGTGCTGAAGTAATAAACATTCATACCATTAAGCCTCTTGACAATGAAGCCATCATCAATAGCGTAAAGAAAACCGGCTGCATTGTCACTGCTGAAGAACACAACTATTTAGGTGGTCTTGGAGAAAGTGTGGCGCGTGTATTGGCTGAAAACCACCCAACACCTCAGGAGTTTGTGGCTACTCAAGACACTTTTGGTGAATCAGGAACTCCGGCTCAATTGATGGAAAAGTATGGATTGAACGCTGAAGCAATCGTTCAAAAAGTACTGCATGTAATGAAACGAAAATAGAGTTTCACACCTGGTTTCTATAAATTCATTTTATAAAACCATTTAAATAGACATAAAAAAAACTGCCTTTGAACAAGGCAGTTTTTTTTATTTAGTAAATGAAAATATTTACTTATTTCTTGAATTTAGAATACTTATTCTTGAATTTATCAATACGACCTGCAGTATCAACCAATTTAGATTTGCCGGTGTAGTATGGATGTGAAGTTCTTGAGATTTCCAATTTCACTAAAGGATACTCAACACCATCTACTTCAATCGTTTCTTTGGTGTCTGCAGTAGATTTCGTTAAAAATACATCTTCATTAGACATGTCTTTGAAGGCTACTAATCTATAGTTTTCCGGGTGAATTCCTTGTTTCATGTTATATTGCTTTAAAATCGTCTCTATTTTGAGGTTGCAAATTTAAGTATATTTTTGATATGAACAATAAAAGTTTTAGAAAAAATCGGAGATTTAAAATTTTAATGATGAGTTTGTCAGCTTCGTGAGAATTATCTGTAACGATTTTCTATATTTGTGTACTAACTTTCCAAACTAAATAAACTCATTATGGAAAATCAAAAATCTTCTTTAAAACAAATTGCTCTTAATTATGGTTTATTATTAGCGCTTGTTTCAATTCTATTATTGGTTGTGATGTATGTAGCAAACATCTCCCAAAACTGGATGTTAAGCACTTTAGGCTTTATCATAACTATTTATCTTTTATTCACTGCCATTAAAACATTCAAAAACGGGAATGGAGGTTTTTTAAGTCTTGGTGAAGCATTAAAAGTGGGATTAGCGACTGCTTTAATCGCCGGAATTGTAAGTGCCTTTTACTCCTATATACATTACACTTTTATATACCCTGAGTATATAGATATTGTTATCAATGAAGCAAGAGATCAAATAGCAGAACAAAGCCAAGGAATGACAGAGGAACAAATGGAACAAGCAATTGGTTTTACCAAATCATTTACCACTCCTTTTATGATGTCAACTTTTTCATTGATTGGAAGTCTATTTTTTGGTTTTATTATTTCTTTAGTTTCGGGACTTATTCTTAAAAGAACAGATCCAAACCAAATGTAATTTATGAACTTATCCATCATCATTCCCCTTCTCAATGAAGAGGAATCAATTAATGAATTATACCATTGGATTGCAAACGTTATGCAGTCCAATGGTTTTTCTTATGAAGTGATTTTTATTGATGATGGCAGTTCTGATGGCTCATGGGAAGTGATATCCTCACTTTCAAATAACTCTCCCAATGTAAAAGGAATTCGGTTTTTGAGGAATTTTGGAAAATCACAGGCGCTCCACGCCGGTTTTGCAAAGGCCCAAGGCGAAGTAATTATCACGATGGATGCCGACCTGCAAGACAACCCCGAAGAGATTCCTGAATTATATAAACTTATTAAGGACGAAAACCTCGACCTGGTTTCTGGTTGGAAAAAGAAACGATTTGACAACACATTCTCAAAAAACCTACCCTCCAAACTTTTTAATTATGCTGCGCGACAAACATCCGGAGTGAAATTACACGATTTCAATTGCGGACTGAAAGCTTATAGAAAAGATGTAGTGAAAAATATTGAAGTTACCGGTGAGATGCACCGCTACATACCGGTGCTGGCAAAAAATGCTGGTTTTTCTAAAATAGGTGAAAAGATAGTTCAACATCAGGCTCGAAAATATGGTAGTACAAAATTTGGTGTAAATCGTTTTATGAATGGTTTTCTTGATTTAATAACCATTTGGTTTTTAAGCCGTTTTGGCAAACAACCTATGCACCTCTTTGGTGCCTGGGGTGCTTTGATACTTTTTGTGGGCTTTCTATTAACTGTCTATCTGGGTGTTGACAAACTCTTCCTCCATCCCGATGGCAGATTGCTCACAGAACGACCTCAATTTTATGTTGCACTTGTAGCAATGATTATTGGTTCACAACTTTTTCTTGCCGGTTTTCTTGGCGAAATCATCCTTAGAAACAACAAACACAAAGAAAATTACAAAATAAGAGAAGAAATCAATTTGGATTAACGATTCCCTAACATCCAAGTATCCTCTAGTTTATTTACCTTTGCTTTTTAATTTTTGCTTCAAAATGATTTATATCAAACCCGAAATACTCGAGAAAGTCAATCAATGGCTCACACCAACTTTTGATGAAAAAACTCAAAATCAAATCAAAGATTTAATCGCTTTTAACCCCAAAGAGCTGGAAGAAAGTTTTTATAAAAATATTGAATTTGGCACAGGTGGTATGCGAGGTATTGTGGGTGTGGGTGATAACCGTATTAATAAATACACCCTAGGCAAAAACACCCAAGGCCTTTCAAATTATATCAAAACAAAATTTCCCGGTGAGCAACACAAAGTAGCCATTGCCTATGACTGCCGCCACAACAGCAAGGAACTCGCAAAAGTGGTCGCTGATGTTTTTTCGGCAAATGATATTGAAGTGTTTTTGTTTTCAGATTTACGACCCACACCGGAACTTTCCTTTGCGGTCACCCATTTAAATTGCCACGCCGGTATTGTGCTCACAGCATCACACAACCCGCCGGAATACAATGGATACAAAGTCTATTGGAGCGATGGTGGCCAACTGGTCCCTCCTCAGGACGTAGAAATTATTGCGGAAATTAATTCGTTAAATTTTGAGGATATCCGCTTTACAGCGAAAGAACATCTCATCCATTACATCGATCAGGAAATTGACGAGGCCTTTATTAATAAATCTATTCAAACGGGAAGCTTTGGCACTTCAAAAAAAGCAAAAGAAAATCTAAAGATCGTTTTTACGTCTCTACATGGTACATCCATTACTTTAATTCCGGAAGTATTAAAAAGAGCCGGTTATACAAATTTACATATCGTTCAGGAACAAGCCGAACCCAATGGCGATTTTCCAACGGTCGTCTCTCCCAATCCTGAAGAACCGGAAGCTTTAAAAATGGCCATCAAATTGGCAAACAACATACAAGCAGATATCGTTATTGGTACCGACCCTGATGGAGACCGTTTGGGCGTTGCAGTGAGAAATCCCGCCGGAGAAATGACAATTCTCAATGGAAATCAAACAATGTCGCTTATGAGTGACTTTTTATTGAACTTTCATTCAAAAAATAACAGTTTGCAAGGCAATGCGTTTGTTGCATCCACCATTGTTTCAACACCCATGATGGAAAAAATTGCAAAACATTACAACTCAGAATGTAAAGTGGGACTCACAGGTTTCAAATGGATTGCAAAAATGATTAAAGACCATCCAGACCAACAATTTATTGGCGGTGGTGAAGAAAGCTTTGGGTATATGGTTAGTGATTTTGTGAGAGACAAAGATGCGGTTACAGCAACTTTACTCGCTTGTGAAATGGCTGCACAGCAAAAAGAAAATGGAAACACCTTGTTAGACTATCTAAATCAGCTGTTTCTTAAACATGGTTATTATAAAGAACATTTGGTTTCACTCGTTAAAAAAGGCATAGAAGGAAGTCAGGAAATCAAACAAATGATGATTGACTTAAGAGCAAACCCATTCACTGAAATAAGTAGTTCAAAAGTAATTCAGGTTGATGATTATCAAACCGGAATTTCTAAAAATTTGATTTCCAAAAAGGAAGAGAAAATTGAATTGCCTTTTTCAAATGTATTGATCTATACCACTGAAGACGGCACCAAAGTAGCCGCAAGACCCAGTGGCACCGAACCCAAAATCAAGTTTTATATTAGTGTAAATAGTCCGTTACAATCTTTAAAAGAGTTGAATCAAGTTTCAGAAAAACTAACTGAGAAAATGAATGGGATTGTAAAGTCATTAGGGATTTAAACAAAAAAGCTACCTTTGAATTGTTATTTAATTCTCAACCGGTAAATGAAATACTTCAAAAAAATTCTTCGCTTTGCGATTCCTTATAAAAAATATGCGGTTTTAAACATTATCGCCAATATTTTTTATGCACTCTTCAGTACGCTTTCCATGCTCTCCCTTTTCCCGATGATGAATGTGCTCTTCGGAAATACAGAGCGACTTGATGTCAAGCCTGAATGGACTGGATTGGGTAAAGCCATAGATTTTGTGGAAGATTCTCTCAACTATTTTGTGACTCAAAAATCAAGCGAAGGAGTAGATGATGTTCTTATTTTTATGGTAATTTTGGTAGTGAGCATGTTTTTTATGAAAAATATTTTTAACTACCTGGCAATGTACTTCATTACCTTTTTGCGTAACGGGGTATTAAAAGACATTCGCAATGCCATGTATAAAAAAACGGTTGAATTGCCCCTCTCTCATTATTCTGAAAAACGAAAAGGAGATACCATCGCAAGAATCACTAGTGATGTTCTTGAAATTCAGCACTCCTTTTTATCTATTTTAGAATTGATTGTAAGAGAACCCCTCACTATCATTTTCACTATTGGCGGCATGCTTCTCATAAGTGTCGAGCTCACCCTATTTGTATTTATTTTTATTCCCGTTTCCGGGTTTATCATTTCATTGATTGGGAAATCGCTCAAGCGAAAATCAGACCGGGTGCAAAAAGAACAAGGTTATTTCCTGTCCATACTTGAAGAAACTCTCGGCGGACTCAAAATCATAAAAGGCTTTAATGCTGAAAATATCTTTACAAAAAAGTTCAGGGCTTCCACTGATAAATTTTACCACTTTTCAAACAAACTGCTCAACAGGCAAAATCTGGCATCCCCTGCAAGCGAATTTCTTGGAATTACCGTAATTGCTGTATTACTCTGGTATGGAGGGCGCATGGTGCTTATTGATGAGACACTGAATCCGGCATTATTTATTGTTTATATGGGATTGGCTTATCAAATACTAACCCCCGCCAAAGCCATCTCAAAAGCCTCTTACAGCGTTAAAAAAGGAAACGCAGCTGCAGAACGCATCCTTGAAATTCTGGAAACTGAAAACAACATTCAGGACAAACCAAATGCGATTGAAAAAAACAATTTTGAAGAATCACTTTCAATTGAAAAACTTTCCTTTAAATATGAGGATGACTGGGTTTTAAAAAACTTTTCACTTCAGGTAAAAAAAGGGCAAACCATCGCCCTTGTAGGACAAAGCGGAAGCGGAAAAAGCACCATTGCCAACCTCCTAACACGTTTTTATGATGTGAATGAAGGGGCTATTAAAATTGACGGTCGTGACATTAGAGATTTAAAACTTCATTCCCTGAGAGGATTGATGGGGCTGGTCACACAAGACTCTATACTATTCAATGATACCATTAAAGGAAATCTCCTTGTGGGTAAAGAAAATGCAACCAATGAAGAAATCATTGAAGCACTCAAAATAGCCAATGCATGGGAATTTGTGGAAACACTTCCAAATGTACTGGAAACAAATATAGGAGACAGTGGCAACAAATTAAGCGGCGGACAAAAACAAAGACTTAGCATTGCTCGGGCAGTATTGAAAAATCCACCCATTATGATTCTTGACGAGGCCACCTCAGCACTCGATACCGAAAGCGAACGCCTGGTTCAAAATGCCCTTGAAAAAATGATGAAAAACAGAACGTCTATCGTCATCGCCCACAGACTCTCTACCATTCAAAATGCAGATAAAATTATTGTCATGTCCAAAGGTCAAATTGTAGAGCAGGGAACACATCAGGAATTACTGTCAAACAAAGGTGTTTATTTTGGGCTTATTGAAATGCAATCCTTTGATTAAATTAATGATATAAAAAAAGCGAACCGTCTGGTTCGCTTTTTTTTTTGACGCTGCTATATTTGGGGCTCATAACAGCGAAAATATCATATAAATATAGTGTAAATGTAAATTACTAATTTGAAATAAACAAATAAAAATATACATTTTATCGCGTTTATTTACTTTTTATCGATTTTTATAGCATTTATTTATTTTTATTCCTACAAATTTAACAGACTTGAAAATTGTTAATTTTTAGAAATTAAAAATAATGATAAAATAAAAGGCAGGTCTCTAAAGACCTGCCTTTCCCAAACTTGTTAACTATTACAATTGGGGCATATAATAGTAAACATAACCGCATAAGATGTGCTAAAGATACTAAGATTTTTCTTACAAAAAAATATTTTTTGCTTTTTATCGTATTTTTTTGTGTTTTATCTGTAAAACTGACATTACTATCAAAAAATGTGCTTTTAAATGAAAATGCAAATCAAACTTTTTGAAGTATTTTTAGTCTAAATTAAAAATCTGGTATTGAGTCAAGAAGACACACTCATAAAAAAACTTCTATCTGAAAAGGAAAAGGATGTAGCTTTTAAAGAATTACTCCATCTTTACAAAGAACGCTTGTATTGGCATATAAGAAAAATGGTGCTCAATCACGATGATGCAGATGATGTTTTGCAAAATACCTTCATTAAAGTATATCAAAATATTCAAAATTTTAAAGGTGAAAGTAAAATCTACTCCTGGATGTATCGCATCGCAACAAATGAGGCAATTACATTCTTAAAAGCAAAAGCAAAGCGAAACAATAACTCTTTAGAAAAAGAAAAAGATCTCGCTATCAAAAACCTTGAAACTGATGTCTATTTTGAAGGCGATGAAATTCAGTTGAAACTTCAAAAGGCCATTGCCACATTACCAGAAAAACAACAACTTGTTTTTAATATGAAGTATTTTGACGAAACTACCTATGATGAACTTTCGGAGATTTTGGAAACCTCTGTAGGTGCTTTAAAGAGTTCCTATCACATTGCAGTAAAAAAAATCACCAAACACCTAACTGAAAATTAAACCTTAACTCCTTTTTTGAGTCTAAGAAATAAGAATGAACAACAACAAACTACATATAAAAGAACCGGGCTATAAAACTCCAAAAAACTATTTTGAAAAATTGGAAAGTCAAATTATGGAGGAAGTTTCATTGACATCAAAACTGTCAAAAGAAAACCCCTTTGAGGTTCCTGAAAATTACTTTGATGAACTAGAACATCGCATCCTTAATCAAGCTTCCGGTAAGGAAAAGCAGTCAAAAGTAATTTCCATTTTTAGAAACAAAATGTTTAGATATGTGGCAGGCATCGCTGCTTTATTGCTGGTATTTTTTTCGATTTTCAAATTGCAACAAACTGTTAGTTCAGAAACCAATACTATTACACAAATTGAAAGCTACATTGAAAACGGTTTTTTAGACCTCTCTTATCTTGACTATGAAGCGCTTCTTACAGATGAAATGCTAGAAGATACTTCCTTTATTTCAAATTTAGAACAAGAAGAACTTTTTGAATATTTATCTTATGAAATTGATGAAATCCATTTAACAACAGATTAAACCAGAAACAATGAAAACATACATCCCTATCCTGCTCCTTTTAATAGCGTTCTCCTTAAGTGGTTTTTCACAGAGCGAAAGAGGTCAAAAAATTAAAGCTATGAAAACCGCTTTTATCACTCAGGAACTCAATCTCACTCCTGCAGAAGCTGAAAAGTTCTGGCCGGTTTACAACAAGTATGATTCCCAAATATGGGCTTTAAAAAGAAAAGAACGTGAAGAGGTCACAAAAGTAATGCGCAACAATATTCAAACGCTTAATGATAGCCAGGCTTCAGATTTACTAAAAAAAATGAATAGCCTGAAGCAGGATGAACAAAAGCTACAGCAACAAATGGATGCTGAACTTCTCAAGCAAATAAGCCCTGTAAAACTTCTCCAACTCAGAAAAGCCGAACACGATTTTCAAATGCAGCTTTTAAAGAAATACCGGGGTGGTAAAAAGGAATAACTATTCTTTAAAAACAAGCCGCAACACTTTGTTGTTTCCGGAAGCAAATGCGATACTATCATTTACAAACTCAATTGCAAACACGCCTTCCCTGCTGAGTTCATTCCAGTTTTCACCGCGATCATTAGAGTATGAAATTCCTTGAGAACCGGCTGCAACAATTTCATCACCTCCACCACCGGGAATAAATCGCACAGACGAGCGATACCCGGGACCTTTGCCCTCACTTAATAGTTTCCAGGTTTTACCACCATCTTCAGTAATGGCTTTGTTTGACTTATTGTCATGCATTTTTTCCCAATTGCCACCAAAAACAATTCCTGTGTTTTCATCATAAAAATCCACACTGTAAATTCCTGTCATTCTTCCACCTTCAATAATGGGTGTGTCATATACCTCCCAGTTCCTTCCCCTGTCTGGCGAATAAAAAACCCGTGCTCTTTTTCCGCCACTCACAATCCAGGTATGGTTTCCATAAACAGCAATGTTTGAATTACTGGCGGCAAAGGCAGCTTCACCTTCTTCGGTTTTTGGTAGAAAATCACAGGAGAGCTTTTCCCAATTATTTCCACCATCTCTTGTTATTATAATACTTAGGCAACCCTCAACAGGATCACCCATAGCGATACCCTCACGGTCATCCCAGAATTGCATTGCGTCATAAAAAACACCTTCGCCTTCTTCAAAATAAACTTCCTCTATAGAGGTTGCTTCCAAACCGTCAAAACCAATCTTATACAACACCGCCGGATTTGCGATACTCAATACAAAAACAGCATGTTGAGTTTTCGCTATAGAGCGAAAATGCATCAAACTATCTTCATAGCGAATCACAGCAATCCTAGGTGTCTTACCATCAAGTAGTCCCACTTTACCCATAGTTCCGGCAAACCATACTTTGTTTCCATCCACAGGAACAATGGCTCTTATACTAACTGAATCTGTATAAAACCGCTCCATCTCAATATATGTAAATTCTCTTGCTGTATCCTTTTTATCACCAGAACAGTATGAGAATAAAAATAACAATAGTAAAAATCCTATAATTCGCATGGGTCGTATTTTTGGATAAATATAAAAACATTTCCCCGAGTTTGTAATACCTTTGCGCATTAGAATATAGTTATTAGTGGTGAGTTGTGAGATAAACCTGAAACCCGAAACCCGAAACTTTAATGCGTTTACATAGAAATTTAGTTTTAGCAGCCATTGACACCCTGCACGAGATATTTAATGAAAATAAATATGCAGATAAAGCATTACAGGGCACTCTAAAAAGAGACAAACGCTGGGGTGCCAGAGATCGAGGCTTTATTGCCGAACTGGTCTATGATGTAGTAAGGTGGAAACGGCTTTATGCAGAAATTGGAGAAGTGAGAGAGCCTTTTGATCGTCAAAAACTTTTCAGGCTCTTTGCAGTATGGGCTACCTTAAAGGGAATCACACTCCCCGATTGGAAACAACTGGAAGACACACCCACCAGACGTATAAAAGGGAGATTTGACGAACTCTCAAAAATCAGAAAATACCGTGAGTCCATTCCTGATTGGTTAGACACACTGGGCGAAAAAGAATTAGGCAAAAAATGGGATGCAGAAATCGCAGCACTCAACCGGGAAGCCGATGTTATTTTAAGAGTCAACACACTCAAAACAACCAAAGAAAAGCTTCAGGCTACTATGTTTGACCTTGATATGGAAACCGAAACCATCAAGGACTATGTTGATGCTTTAAAACTCAAGGAACGCGCCAATGTGTTTCAAACAGCGGCGTTTAAAGACGGCTGGTTTGAAGTTCAAGATGCTTCCTCGCAACTTGTGGGAGAATATCTTGATGTAAAACCCGGTATGCGTGTTGTCGATGCTTGTGCCGGTGCCGGTGGAAAAGCCCTGCACCTCGCAGCATTAATGGAAAATAAAGGCCAGCTCATCGCCCTCGATATCTATGAAAACAAACTCAACGAATTAAAACGAAGAGCAAAACGAGCCGGGGCTTTCAACATTGAAACCAGAGCTATTGATAGTACAAAGGTGATTAAAAAACTTCATGAAAAAGCAGACCGACTTTTGATTGATGCGCCTTGCTCCGGCTTGGGTGTCTTGAGGAGAAATCCCGATGCCAAATGGAAACTTCAACCCGATTTTATCGAAAACATCAAAAAAACCCAGGCTGAAATCCTTGAAAACTATTCAAAAATGGTAAAACCCGGTGGAAAAATGGTCTATGCCACCTGCTCTATACTCCCTTCAGAAAATGAAAAACAAATTAAAAATTTCTTAAATTCTGAAAGCGGAAAAAGTTTTACTTTAGCCAAAGAAAAAATTATATTATCCAGTAAATCCGGATTTGATGGGTTTTATATGGCATTACTTGAAAAAACATCTTAATTTATAAAAATGAAAAAATTAGTATTCCTAGCATTCCTCGCATTTCAATTCACATTCTCACAACAACCTTACTACAATGATGTGGATTTAACACTCACAGGCGAGGATTTATACAATGCTTTGCAAATAAAGATAGCACAACACAATCAAAATTTTACCTATGGTGATGCCAGAGATGTATTGGTTTTCACAGATGAAAACCCTGACAATACTTCAACAGTACTTTTGGTCTATGGTTACAATGACAACGATGGAAACTGTACTACAGACCGCTCCAGAGATAAAAACGACTTTGGCGGAATGATTTGTGAATACAATCGCGAACATGTCTTTGCACGTTCACTTACAAACCCCCCAATGGGAAGTGCCAGCAATCCAGCAACAGGAATCATAGCAGACCCCCACAACCTGAGAGCAAGCGACCAACAAATGAACAACAATAAAGGAGATAAAAAATTTCAAGATGGCAACGGAAATGCCGGCAATGTGGGAAGTGGCAACTGGTATCCCGGTGATGAATGGAAAGGAGATGTCGCCAGAATGATTATGTATATGTACACTAGATATGGAAATCAATGTTTACCAAGCTTTTCCGGTGTTGGCTCTTTACAGGACGATACTCAAATGCTGCAAACCTTTTTAGAATGGAATGCAGATGACCCGGTCAATGACTATGAAGACCAACGCAATGAATACCTTGAAAGTGCTTATGGCAACCGTAATCCGTTTATTGATAATCCGGCACTGGCAACTATCATCTGGGGGGGACCGCTTGCAGAAGACAGATGGGATATCCTTGATACACCAGACATTTCAAATGTAGAATGGGTGTTATACCCCAACCCTACTAAAGGTAAAACCCTAAACATTTCTTCAAATGCGCCTATTGAAAAATTAGTTGTTTACAACCTGCAAGGTCAAGTTGTGATGGAAATTCAACCACAAGATCCAAATAAAGCAGCAATAAGCTCACTTAATAATGGGTTTTATCTTGTTAAATTGTTTTCACCTCAAGGAACAGCAGCAAAAAAAATAATCGTAAACTAAGTCACTTGTAATGTGTTGAGATTTTAAATTTGTTTACATTAATTTTAAATTTTATTCCATCTCTAAAAAATTTAAAATGAATGAACCGTAGCAAATTAATCCTTATAAATTTTACAATAGTAGTTTATTTTATAGTGCTTTGGTTGATTGATTACTATAAAATCGATACTGTTTTAATGGGGGTATTTAAAGAATTACTTACAATACCATTTTTAATTGCACAACTGGTTTTTTTGGTAGTGGGAATAAAATATATATTTAGCCGCCAAAAAGATTTCATATTCACTCTAAGTGTTTTATTATTAGCTGTTTGCTCAGTAATCACAGTGGGGAGTTTCTTTCAATAACCAAAAATTGTTTTAGAAATGTATAGGAATGGTTTAAACCTGCTCTCTCTTAATCTGCCTGATTATAGGCTTCTTTGAGCCAACAAACAAGCTCATTATCGATATATAAGATCTAAATTTTTAATCCTACAATTTTTACGATTGATCAGTATTTTAAGATAGTGGCATCTTCAAAACAATATGAAATCCATTTTCTGAATCTATTTGGAGGTCACCATTCAACTTTTTTACACGCATTTTCATATTGGTAATCCCCAATCCTGATGTTTTTAAATGTTTTTCACTCTTTCCGTTGTCATGTATTTCCATAAACAGTAAGGTCTTGGAACAGTTAAAATGGATGACCACAAAATCACCATCGCAATGTTTGATTACATTGGTTAGTGCTTCCTTAAAAATGAGATATACCTGTTGTCTTATCAGCGGATTGATTTTCTGCTTTGGGTTTATATCCTGGGAAATTTTTAACTCATAAGTAAACGTTTCATTGTCCTGAAAGCTGGAAACCATAAAATCTTTCATGCGGCTTATCAAACCTTGTAAATCGTCTTTTCGGGAATCAATAGACCATACCGTATCTCGCATGCTGCTCATCGCTTCCCTGGATAAATTTTCTATGCGTTTAAGAATTTTACTGTCATTTCCTGTGCTTTTTTTCCCCAATAGTTCAGACTGCATAGCAACACTGGTGAGCAAGCTACCCACATCGTCATGGAGGTCACTGGAAATTTTAACCCGAAGGTCTGCCAGTTCCCGTTCTTTTTGCAACTCCAAGCGATAACGATAGCGTATCAACAATCCTATAAACACAATAATAAGTAGGGCAAATCCCATTTGTGAATACCATCTCAAATACCAATACTGAGATTTATGAATAAGGAGTGATTTAAATTTTTCCGGAGAATTTACGGTACGTATGTGAAGTTGATATTCACCCGGAGAAATCCCTGCCAAATTGAGTTTTCGCTCCCTTGAATAATCACTCCAGTAGGCAGTAATACCATCAATTTTATGGCTGTACAAGACTTCTTCGTCAATTTGCAGGCTTGAGAAGTCTATCTCTATATTTACATCATCCGGTTTGAGATAAAGTGTTTTTAACTGGTTTACACCTTCTGACAGGTAGCGACTTTTACCATTAGAATTGAATACTGAAATTAAATTGATTCGCACCTTTTTTTCATCTTTCTTTTTAGTTTCCCATTTCAAATCTTCAGGGAAAAAAGAATACAAACCGGAAGTAGTGCCCACATAGAACTTCCCGTTTGAGGCTCTTAAATAGGAATTTCTATTGTACTCCTTTGTTGCCAAAGGATTTCCTTTTTCCAGTTCAAAATAAGACCCTGTCTGTTTATTAAAAAGCACTAATCCATTGTCTGTACCCAAATAAAATTCATTTTCAGAAAGTGGAAGAATAAAAAATACTTCTCTTCCTGAAAGTGTATTTTTACCCAAGTCATCTGAAAGACTGAATATTTTAACCGATTTGTCTTCCAAATTCAGCGCACCCAGGCCATTAAAACTACCATACCATAAAAGGGGAGGGTCTAGGTACAAATCATAAACACCTCTTTCCCTGTTTATTTGTAACTTTTCTGCATTGTAGCTATGTATGACTTTCCCTCTTTTAGTGAGTTCAGTAATTCCATTGTATTGACTGGCAACATACAAGTTTTTACCTTTTTCATCTTCTACAATGGCATTGATTACATTAAAACGCACTTCAGGATACGCACTAACATCAAAGGGATATGTCTTTTTTTGCTGTGTTTTGAGGTTGTAATATTCCCATTCATTTGTAGACCAGGTAAAAAACCACAAACTATCTCCTTTTACAAAATGGTTGGTATGCAAATAAAGTCCATTTTCTTTAAGGGTTTTTATGGTGTTTTTCCGAAAGTTAATACGTGTATTATTAAATATGAGGTCGTTCCCATACATCGAAATAGCATAAGTGCTTTCAAAATTAATTTTAGGGCTTTCAGGGATTTTTAGAATCGTAAAATGATCAGCAGACGGCTCTTTTTTAGCGAGTTCTGCCGTGTAAAAAGTAACATAAATATTTTTATTTGAATCTTCAGTAAGCCCTCTAAAACTTAAATCCTCAATATAATCGCCCATTTTTTCCTTAAAATAATGTTCATCTACTGTCTTTTCAATTAAACGATAAATCCTTTTTGGTTCAAACAGGAAAACACTACCATCGTCTTTTATTAAGATACCATTGTCTATTAAATAAAGGTGATCCTCAATTTTGGTAGCGGTTTCGGTTTCATTTTTTTTAACTTCTTGATAGGTTTTGTTTAAAATATTGTATATAAATAATCCATCCTCGCGAAAACACACAATGGTGTGATTGATTACGGCAAAAACCGAGAAATGATTGGAAAAAGCATTCGGAAATTTAAAATGGGACTTGAGAGATTGGGTTTTAAAATCCCAGCGAAACATAGTTGCATTTAATTCGTTAATGATATAAAAATTTTCAGCATCACTATAGGTACTGGGCCAGTTTGCCCAGCCGTTTGACGTATCTATGGTATGCAATAAGTCTCCTTTAAGATTCAATACATACAATTGTGTATCTGTGAGAAGGAAAATAGTTTGTTTGACAATGTTTAGTTGTACCAGTTTGTCGTCAACCCCATTGACTTGTGGAATTTCAAAGAGAGTTTGTATCACATTGTTTTCTTCTACTTTATTTAAAGAATAACGCTCCGTTTCTTTGTTAATCGCAGTAAAATAGATAGTGTTTTCACTATCAATCCGGTAAAGCAGTTGTTCAAAGAGATAGGATTTTTTAAACGAAAGGGTATCAACAACACGTCGCTCGTCGTGATTGTATTTGATGAGCAGTTCCTCCCCCCAAATAGAGGTAATAAAATTTCCTTCATTGTCTTTAATCAGTTCATAAAAATTAGATGACAAGTCTCTTTTCAGAATGGGATATTTTTCAGAGCCATTTATAAACTGTTGGGAGTGCTGTCCATCAAATTGCCAGAGGCCATTGTTGGTAGAAAGCCACAGGTACCCGTCGTTGTCAAAAGCTGTATGAAATATGTTGATGCGCGTATCAGGGATGTTTAATGGCAACTCTTCTAACTGATAAGTAGGGGCTATTTTTTCAAATGCTATAGGTTGTGAATGTGCAGCAAAGTAAAGGAGCCCAACTGCGAGAAGGCATAAAACATTTCGTTTTACCATAATCACAAATATAAATAAAATTCATGCACACCACATCTTTATGTAGTTGAATTACTTGTAACTACCCTTTAGATTTACTTTTAATACTTTATTAACTCAATAAAAACTATTATTATGAAAAAAATGTACTTTTTACTAGCAATCGCATTCATGTTTGTTTTAGAAATTCAAGCGCAAACATTGCTTTGGACAGATGCAATGAATTATCCATTAGGGCCTGTACATGAAGGCCGTTGGGGAAGTTGGAGTGGAAATCCCGGTGCTGAGGATTTACTAATGGTAAACAACGGACCTGCCCAAATGGATCCAAATGTGGGCTATATTGGAAACGCGGGACAAGATGCAGTGCTTAAACTGGGTAACCAAACCTCTGGAGGGTTTATACTAACTTGGTTTATGCATATTCCCCCAAATAAATCATCTTATTTTAGTATTTTAAAAAATGAAAATCCTCAAGGAAATTCCAGTACTATAGCACTACACGTTTATTTTAATCAAAACGGGAATACACCCGGATTAGGCAGCATTGTTAACAGTAGCGGTACTTTATTAGCAAACTTTCAATACGGTACGGGGGGTGTTCTGTTTTTTAGGTTTGATGTGAACTTAAATAACGACACTGTTAAATTCTACCAAGGGGATGGTAGTGGTAACGTTGCTTATGACGGTCCTTTATACTCTGATGGAGGTAATTTAGGAGGGATCAATTTTTGGAGATTCAACAACAACACTGAGTTTTTTGTAGATACTTTTCAATTTTGGAGTGTAGAAGTATTAGATACAGAAGATTTTGCAGCTGATGCTTTTAGTTTTTATCCCAATCCTGTAAAGGACTTTTTAAATTTCAATTCTAAAACTGCAATTGATGGTATTGAAGTGTATGACATTATGGGGAAAAAAGTTTTACAAGAAAATCCACAAAGCATCTCACCTTCTATAGATATGAGCAACCTGGTAGCAGGAACTTATTTTGCAAAAGTAACTATTGGTGATGCATCAAAAACATTGAAGATTATCAAAAAATAGCGCATTAAAAAACTTTTTTGAAATATATAATTTAAGCTATTTGGAAGCCAACTGAAGGTTTTCAAATGGCTTTTTTTAACCTAAGAACTCTAATTGAGTTGTTAATATCTCACATAATTGATTTGCCACATCTTTATGTGGTTGATAAAAAAAAGTAGGCAATTAACTTTGAACTATATAAGTTCGCCAACCGTCTAAAATTCAAATCATGCAAAAGTTACATTCTAATTTAAAAGGAATCCTGTTATTATCACTATTGATTTTCCTTGCCCAGAGTTGTGAGAAAGATGACTCTCCAATAGTCTCTGATGACCCCATAAATATTGAAGGCCGCTTTTCAAATTATATTAGTTGCGATATTATTGCGGTTCCAAGTGGAGTTGGTTTAAACAGTTATTATACAAAATATTTAAACTGTACGGGAATTCCGGTCATTGCACCCTCTTCAGTACCTGATGAAGCGCTTTATATTGCAAGTGAAACCACAGAGTTTATGCTCACAGACTTGGCCAATGTAAGAACCAAATTGGTCAATGACGGTAATTACATTGCCTTGTATCCTGAAGGGGGTAGCCTAACAGATTTACCGGAACCCTTCGTAGGCTCTGCAGTCAATGATGGAGCCTACACTTGGCAAGGACCCGGTCCAAATGACCTAAGGGCCGTAGCAAATGACGCCGGAAGTATATTGTGCCTTCCCGGTGCTCCTGTAGGTCATGTTTTGGTTCATGAAATTGCCCATATGATACATATTGGGGGACTAAGACTATTGAATAACTCATTTGAAAATGAACTTACGACAATATACAATCAATCCATGTCTGGTGGAAATTGGAGTAATACTTATGGTACAACTAATCGTGCAGAATTACTTGCCGAAGCTGTCACTATATATTATGGCGTCAACTGGATTGGTCCAGAAGGAGGTGATGGATCCCGTAATAATATTGGGACTCGTGCAGAACTGCAAGCAAAAGATCCTACACTGTATAATTTTATAAACACTCATTTTTACAACGGAACTAATTTACCGGGCTGTAGGAGACCCGTTATTGCAGGCACAACAGCCAATTGCCCGGCAACGGTAACAGATATTGACGGCAATGTCTATGAAGTTGTTAATATAGGCTCTATGTGCTGGATGAAAGAAAACCTCAAAACAACTCGCTACCGGGACGGTTCACCCATTACTCAGGTTACCGATAATACAGAGTGGGTAAATACATCTACAGGTGCCTGGGCAAATTATGACAACAATCCCGATAATGATGCCATATACGGAAAACTATACAATGGGTATGCTTTAAAAAGCGAGAAACTATGCCCCGAAGGTTGGCGGGCACCCACTTTACAAGATTTGCAGGATATGGTGAATTATGCAGGTGGGGATCACGCTGCTGTTAACCTCAGGGGTTCTGACTTCTGGGAGCCAGGCTTACCTCCCACAAACAGTAGTAATTTTACAGCTTTACCTTCTGGTACTCGAAATGGTAATGGAGGGTTTTTTCAAGCAATGGGGCGTGAAACCTTTTTTGGCTCCAAATCCATCTCTCAACTCTACCCCACAAAATTATATTCCAAAAATATTTTTTATGACCAGGCAATTGTTTATACCGGAGATGGTCAGAACAATTTTGGGGTTTCTTGTAGATGTATTAAAGAATAAACCAAAAAATGCTTTTTGGATAGACCACATCTTTGTGTAGTTGAACCCCTATGATTTAACCGATATGTTTACTAAAACTTTAATAATCCAAAATAACTAATATTATGAAAAAAAATATTTCACTTTTAATAGTGCTGTTTAGCCTCTCACTTTTTGCACAGGACAAAATTCATATCCACACAGTAACTCCTGATAATCTTGTGCCCGGAAATCCAAATTCAACCTATATAGACCACCCTGATTTAAATGGTAATTTTAGCGCTAAAATTGTGGTCAAACAGAGTTATTCCCCAAATGATGTGCTAAATGACCACCCGATTAATTTATTCTACTTCAACAATCAATGGACCATTAACAACTCTGATTTTGCGCCTTTACCTATTGGAGCTAGTTTTAATGTGTTTATTGGAGGAAGTAGTACTTCGATAATCTACCATCAAGCAACAGGTGCAAATTCGACAAGCTTTGCCACTTCGATTGACGACCCTCTCTTTAACAACCAAAATCCGGGACCTAATGCCGCATTTTCCCATGAATATTTGCCTAATGCTGGTGTCATAGCAAAACCGCTTGGTTTTGATTACACTAATGGAAAAAGAAGAATTTATGCAGAAGATTTAGATGGTTTTACCACAGATACAAATTTTATTATTGTAGTTCCCTCTGGAAATGACAGTTTCACCCACGAAAGTACTCCCCAGAATATAGAAGGACCATATACTACTATCGATCATCCTTTGCTCAATGATAATCCCAATGTATCGTTTGTATTTGAACATTACTATGGCCTGGAAGGTAACCTTAATGATTTTGACCATAACCTTGGTTTATCCTATGTTCCATCTCTCGGTCGCTGGCTAATTTTTGCCCAAGATTTGGCAGATTTTATACCGGGTCTGGCCTTTTCAATTTTAACGGCTCCAATAGATGGCACTTTAAGTATTGACGAAAATAATTTGGCATCTAAAATCATTATGCACCCTAACCCTGTCAACAACATGACAAATATTTCTGCAACTGAAGAAATAAAAAACGTGAGTGTATTAAATATGCTAGGACAAGAGGTATTAATGCTCAAAGGCAATAGCAATACAATGCAAGTCAATATGGAAGACCTTTCTGCAGGTACTTATTTTGTAAAAGTTCAAACCCATAAAGGCTTTCAAATACTAAAAGCTTTAAAAAACTAATTAGCCAAACTTGATTTTATTTTTAAATTAGGAGAGCCTCTACGGGGAGTGAATTCAAATTCACAGAGGCTTTCCTTTTTTTAACTACCTTTACTTAAGATATTTATCTGATGAAGACCATACAACTTGCCCTGATTGAAGATGACTTGCTAATCAAAGAATCACTCAAAACTTACTTTAGTGATAACAAGGCCATACATTTTAATTTTATTGCAGGAAGCGTAGAAGATTTTTTAAAAGCCATCGATGTCATCAGCAACCCAAAATTAGACATACTGTTACTTGATATTGGCTTACCCGGAATGTCAGGCTTAGAGGGCATTCGGTTTATTAAAGAAAAGCTCCCCCATATAAACATCATTATGCTTACCACCTATGAGGAAGATGACAAAATTTTTAAAGCACTTTGCGCTGGTGCCATTGCCTATATTTCAAAAAGAACACCTCTCACCAAAATTGAGGAAGCCATCCATACCGTTTACCATGGAGGCTCCTATATGTCACCATCTATTGCCAAAAGGGTGATTGAATATTTTGCCCCAAAACAACAAAAACAAGAAAGTCAGTTGACCTTGCGACAGTTGCAAATCGTACAAGGCGTAGTTGATGGGGCAAGCTATAAAATGATAGCTGATAAATTACTTATCTCTATTGACACCGTAAGAGACCATATCAAAAAGATTTACCGCATTTTAAACATCAACAGCAAAGCAGAACTCATTAAAAAATCCTACGAAGATAATTTATAGACGCTCAATTACCGTAGAGGAATTTACTTAGAACTATTTTAGCCTTCTACTGTAAATCATATAGTGAATTTCCTTCAACAGGTATAATGTGTAAAGAGTATCCTCCAAGCTTTATAATGGGATTCATTATCATATCAAAACCCATTAAATAGCTGCTTTAATTTTAGAGTCAAAAAAATCTTTAGTGTATAAACTTCAATTAAATTCCGAAATTTCACTGAAAACTTTTTTTATATCTTTATAAAAAAAACAAACACAATGAAATACCTCATCCCCATTTTCCTCTTAAGCTTCACATTCTCTAACGCTCAAACTGACACCCGTTTATATGACATCATAAATGCCGTTTCTGCTGAAAGGCTTGAAAAAGATGTGAGTATGTTGGTCGGTTTTGGTACGCGGCACACCTTAAGCGATACCATTTCCACAACCCGCGGGATCGGTGCGGCAAGAAGGTGGATCAAACAAGAATTTGAGGTGATTTCCAAAGACTGCAACAACTGCCTCGAAGTATTTTTTCAAAAAGACCTTGTCAAAGAAGGCACCAATGCGCGTATCCCCTTTGATGTTGAGGTGGTCAATGTAGTCGCCATACAGCGCGGTACTAAATTCCCCAACCGCTTTATCATCATGAGCGGCGATATTGACAGCCGGGTGACAGACCCTAACGATTATACTTCTAACTCGCCGGGAGCAAACGACAATGCCACCGGGATGGCCGGAGCGATGGAAGCTGCACGCGTATTGTCAAAATACAAATTTGAAAACAGCATTATCTATACCGGGCTTTCAGGAGAAGAACAAGGGCTCTTTGGAGGAGCAGGGCTTGCTGCTCACGCCAAAGAAAAAGGTTGGGAAATAATCGGGGTACTCAACAATGATATGATTGGAAATATTGAAGGCGTTAACGGCATCATCAGCAACCGCGATTTCCGCATTTTCTCAGAACCCGTTCCACCAACTGAAACAGAAAGGGAACGCAATGCTCGTCGTTTTTACGGTGGCGAAGTAGATGGTATTTCACGTCAACTGGCACGTTATGTTTATAAAACCACAAAAATTTACATGCCCGAAATGAATCCAAGCCTTATTTACCGTTTAGACCGCTTTGGCCGTGGCGGACATCACCGTCCGTTTAACGATGCCGGCTTTGCGGGTATTCGCATTATGGAATCACACGAGAATTACTACCGGCAGCACGAAAACATCCGTATGGAAAATGGCATTGCTTATGGCGATGTGATTGACTATGTGGATTTTGATTATGCCGCTAAGCTCACCGCTGTGAATGCCATTGCAATGGCCTCATTAGGCTGGGCACCTCCGGCTCCTACAAACGTGGCTATTGGCGGTATTGTAGAACCCTCAGCCAAACTAAAATGGGACAAAGCCCCCGGTGCAGTGGGCTATAAAATCTACTGGCGCGAGACCACCTCACCCACTTGGGACCACAGTCACTTTGTGGGCGATGTGAGTGAACATACCCTGGAGGGGATTGTAATAGACAATTACTTTTTTGGCGTCGCCGCGGTGGGCAAAGATGGACATGAAAGTGTGGTGGTGTTTCCGAATAGCGTGTTTAGGTAGACATTAAATGTGAGATTTTAGACATTAGATTTTTTTGCCCGATGAAAGCTTTAAATCTCTATGCGGCTTGACAACTTTGTGTGAAACCCCATCTGAGTAAGCTCTGCAATTAAAAAAACGTCCCATTAAAAAAACTATGCTATTTTTGTAGCAAACATCAAAAAATGAAATCTAAAGTTAGTTTACTGTTTTTAGTACTTTTTTCAGGAAGCACACTACTTGCTCAAACCTTTACCAAACAAGACACCCTGCGCGGCAGCATCACCCCGGAACGTGTTTGGTGGGATCTTACCTTTTACCATCTGGACATTGAAGTAAAACCCGATGAAAAATGGCTGGGCGGGAAAAACACCATCAGATATACTGTTTTGGAACCGCATCAGGTACTTCAGGTAGATTTACAAGAACCTTTAAAAATGGAGAAAGTAACCCAGGATGGAAAGGAACTGAAAATAAATAGCATTGGCAACGCTCATTTCATCACATTAAAAAAGAAACAGAAAAAAGGCGCTTCAGAAGAAGTCGTTGTGCATTACAGCGGTCACCCCAGAGAGGCCGTGAATGCCCCGTGGGATGGTGGGATTTCGTGGAAACACGATGAAGCAGGAAATCACTTTGTGGGCTCCTCCTGCCAAGGACTGGGCGCCAGTGTTTGGTGGCCCAACAAAGACCATATGTATGACGAGGTGGATAGTATGGCGATAAGTGTGCGCGTGCCGGAATCTTTGGTGAACGTTTCTAACGGAAGACTCAAAAATGTGGAAGAACACGATGATAAAACAAAAACCTGGCATTGGTATGTCACCAACCCCATCAACAATTATGGGGTGAACATCAACATTGGGGATTATGTGCATTTTGGCGAAACCTATGAAGGCGAAAACGGAACCCTCGATATGGACTACTGGGTGTTGAGCTACAACCTTGAAAAGGCCAGAGAGCACTTTAAAGATGCCCCAAGAAGCATGGAAGCCTTCGAATACTGGTTTGGCCCCTACCCTTTTTATGAAGATAGTTACAAACTGGTAGAAGCCCCATATCTGGGGATGGAACACCAAAGCTCTGTGACTTATGGCAATGAGTATTTGAAAGGCTATCTTGGCAGGGATTTGTCCGGTACCGGTTGGGGTCTAAAGTTTGATTTTATTATTATTCACGAAAACGGACACGAATGGTTTGCTAACAACATCACATACAAAGACATTGCTGATATGTGGGTTCATGAAGGATTCACGGCCTATTCTGAAAGCCTGTTTGTAGAATATTTCTACGGCAAAGAAGCCGGAGCTGAATATGTGGTGGGAACTGGAAATATGATTCAAAATGACAAACCCATCATTGGCCCCTATAATGTTAATCAAAGGGGCTCCAAGGATATGTACTACAAAGGAGCAAACATCCTTCACACTTTGCGTCAACTCCTTGAAGATGATGAAAAATGGCGGGAAATCCTTAGAGGCCTCAACCGAGACTTTTGGCATCAAACGGTAACTTCGTCAGAGATTGAAAACTACATCAGTGAAAAGACGGGTTATGATTTAAAGCAATTCTTTGACCAATATTTACGTGATCATAGAATACCAACTGTAGAGTTTAAAATAGACAGCAATGTGCTTTCTTTTCGCTACAGCGAAATCATTGAAGGTTTTGATATGCCTGTAAGGATTTTTATAAATGATGAACTACAATGGATTTTCCCAAAAGCAGAATGGACTGAAAAAACATTAAAAGAACCAATAAACAGCCTGAAACTTGACCCTAACTTTCTAGTGGACGGAATGTTGGAGAGGTAATATATAAAACTAAATTTCTTGCTTGAAATTAGTGACTAAGAACCAAATATAAGCCTATATAAATTAATATTTTAAACTTTGAATAACTTCACTTTTTGCCTACTATTTATTATTTCATTGGGGCTTTACTCTCAGGAGAAAGAATTTTCTGAATTGGAAGAAATCAAACTAAAAATGACCCAAATCAATGAAGCCTTTATTGCTAAAGATACTTCGGCTTTATCCAAATTACTTCATAGAGACCTATCACTAGGTCACTCTAACGGCTGGCTGGAAACAAAACCCGATTTACTTCAAACCCTTATAAATCAAGGTGTGCTCTATACACATATCGAAATGAAGGGTGAGCCAGAAATCCACTTTACCTCAGAAAACCTCATCACCACCAGAAGAAATATCAATGTAAGTGGTGTGGTTAACAACACCCCATTTGATGTAAAACTCAATATTCTTGAAATTTGGATTTGTGAAGGTAATGAATGGCAACTGCTCGCTCGGCAAAGTGTGAATAGAAAGGAATAAAAAAAGACCTCGGTTTAATGAGGTCTTTTTGAATTAAGTGTTAAAAAACGTTTTATGCTTTTGGCATAATTACTTTATCAATGGCGTGAATCACGCCATTTGAAGCGTCAACATCTGTGATAATTACAGTAGAAGAACCACCCTTAGCGTCTTTAATCATTACCTTATTATCTTTTAATGAGAGGGTAAGAATTTCGCCTTGAATTGTAACCACTTCATATTTGTTATTATTTTCCTGTATGACTTTTACTAAGTCAGCAGCTTTCCATTCCCCAGAAACAACGTGGTATGTTAATAAACCGGCTAGCTTCTTTTTGTTTTCATCTTTCATTAGATTATCCAAAGTCGCTTTGGGAACTTTACTGAATGCCTCATTGGTAGGAGCAAAAACCGTAAAGGGTCCTTCGCTACTTAGAGTTTCTGCAAGACCTGCATTTTTAACTGCAGAAGCAAGGGTAGAAAAGTTTTCATTTTTCATAGCAATTGCTGCTACTGTATTGGCCTCAAATTCAGCCGTTAATCTGGCTTCTTCCTCAGCCTTCTGGGCCGCAGCTTCTTCTTCCATTTTTAGCTGTTCAGCCTTGACTGCTGCCTCAGCTTCAGCTTCTTTCTTTTTAGAGTCATCACAGCTTGCAAATAGCAAACCGATAACTGCAAGTGATACTACAATTTTTCTAATTTTCATAATGATGGTTTTTTAATTCTCTCAAATATACCTTATGAAGATGTTAATTTGTAATAAAGAAAATTAATCTTATGTTAATTGTTTTAGAAATTATTAGTGTGGAAATCAGTACCTACTTAAAACCATTCTCAGATTAGTAACACATATAGATTAAAGGTTTTCCTTTTATACAATAGTTTTTAGGAAACACTAGCTATATGAGAAAAATATAATATTTTTACAGCACACTACGATCCCTTTATAACACATGAACATGATTTACAGAACGTTCCCGTTGCTTTTTGCACTTTTATTTTCAATGCACATAACCTCCCAGGAAGAAACCAAATGGGACGTTGCCAATCCCGGTCACGATTTCAAATACAACACCCACACCTTCACCACAGATGAAGGCACATGGATGAACCTCGACGTTTCACCTGACGGGAAAACCATCGTGTTTGATATGGTGGGGGATATCTACACCATCCCAATCACCGGAGGAAAAGCCAAAGCATTGCGCACCGGAATTCCCTTTGAAATACAACCGCGCTTTAGCCCAGATGGAAAACACATTTCCTTTACCAGCGATGCGGGTGGCGGCGATAATATCTGGGTGATGAAAGCCGATGGCAGTGATGCCAAACAAATCACCAAAGAAGATTTTAGACTGCTTAACAACGCAACCTGGATGCCCAATGGCAATTATTTGGTTGCCCGTAAACACTTTACTTCAGGACGCTCGCTGGGCGCCGGCGAAATGTGGCAATACCACATCACAGGAGGTAGCGGTGTCCAACTCACCAAACGCAGCAACGACCAAAAAGATGTCAACGAACCCGTGATTTCTCCTGACGGAAACTATATGTATTACAGTGAAGACGTCACCTCAGGAAATGTCTTTGAATACAACAAAGACGCAAACAGCCAGATTTATGCTATCAAACGCTACGATTTTCAAACCGGCGATATCGACCAAATCACCGGTGGACCGGGTGGTGCCGCAAGACCACAAATTTCGCGTGACGGAAAACTCCTCGCCTTTGTAAAAAGAGTACGCACCAAAACCGTCTTATACATTCACGACCTGCAAACCGGTGAAGAATGGCCTGTGTATGATGCACTCAATAAGGACCAAATGACCGCCTGGGCGATCTTTGGAGTGTACCCCAATTTCAGCTGGATGCCCAATAATGAAGACATCATTATCTGGGCAAAAGGGAAATTTCAAAAAGTAAACATCAAAACTACCGATGCCACCACCATTCCTTTTACCGCAGATGTTTCCATTGACATTGCAGAGCGCGTTCATTTTGAGACGCCCATTGACAAGGACGAATTTACCGTAAAAATGATACGCGATGCCGTGACTTCGCCTGATGGAAAGACTTTGGTATTTAGGGCGCTGGGCTACCTTTGGACAAAAAACCTTCCCAACGGAACTCCAAAACGCTTAACAACCGGTACTGACTTTGAGGCTGAACCCGCTTTTTCGCCAAACGGCAAAGAAATTGTTTATGTAAGTTGGAATGATACTGATTTGGGTGCCATTAGAAAAATTTCAGTCAATGGGGGCGCATCCTTAAAACTTACTTCTGAAAAAGGCATCTACAGAACACCCGCTTTTTCGCCAAACGGGCAAACCCTTGTTTTCAGGAAAGAGAGTGGTAATAATGACCAGGGAAGAGCCTTTACCAAAAACCCCGGTCTCTACACGATCAAAATCACAGGAAGCGAGGAAAAATTCCTGACCAAAGACGGTGAATATCCGCTTTTTACAAAAGATGGCAAACGCATTTTCTTCCAAACCGGAGGCGTGTTTTTTGGTGCACTCACTAAAGAATTGAAAAGTGTGGATTTAAACGGGCAAGATGAACGCACACATATCAAATCAAAATATGCCAACCGCCTGGTGCCCAGTCCCGACAATAACTGGATCACCTTTTCACATTTACACAAAGCCTATGTGGCACCCTTAAATTTAAACGGTCAGGAAGTGGATCTTGACAACAAAACCACCGCCGTTCCAGTGTCTCAGCTTGCAAACGACGCCGGTATCAATCTGCATTGGTCTGCAGATAGCAAACAGGTGATGTGGACATTGGGTGACACTTATTTTAAAAATGACATTAAAGACCGCTTTACCTTTTTACCAGGTTCTCCCGAAAAAGTGGAAGACCCTTCTGAAAAGGGAATTGCTATTGGCTTAAAAGCAAAAGTGGATAAGCCAGAAGGCCGCATCGCATTTACCAATGCCCGCATCATTACTATGGAAGACGACCAAATCATTGAAAACGGAACCATTGTAATCAATCAAAATAAAATCGAAACGATGGGAACTTCTTCTGAAGTTAAAATTCCCGCAAATACCAAAGTCTATGACGTTACCGGAAAAACAATTATGCCCGGTATGGTAGATGCACACGCGCATGTAGGCGGTTTTCGCTACGGATTAACAACACAACAAAACTGGCAGTTTTATGCCAATCTTGCTTATGGAGTGACCACCGCACACGACCCTTCAGCAAATAGTGAAACGATTTTCACCCTTTCAGAAATGCTTAAAAGTGGTAACCTGGTTGGACCCCGCCTCTACTCTACTGGATACATTCTCTATGGTGCAGATGGCGATTTTAAAGCAGTGGTCAATAATCTGGATGATGCGCGCTCAAACATCAAACGCACCAAAGCGTTTGGAGCACGTTCAGTGAAAAGTTATAACCAGCCGCGCCGTGACCAGCGCCAACAAGTGTTGCAAGCTGCTCGTGAAGAAGGCATCAATGTAGTGCCAGAAGGCGGTTCGACTTTTTTCCACAACATCACCATGGTCATTGACGGACATACAGGTGTCGAACACAACATTCCTGTCGCGCCGGTGTATAAAGATATACTCGAAGTGTGGGGCGCCAGTGACGTGGGATATACACTTACATTGCTGGTAAACTACGGCGGACTCAATGCAGAGTATTACTGGTATCAAAAAACCAATGTGTGGGAAAATGAGAAATTGTTGCAATTTACACCCAGAGGAATTATCGACTCCCGCTCGCGCCACCGTATGATGGTACCTGATGAAGAATATGAAAACAGTCATATCCTTTCAGCAAAAACAGCAAAAGCCCTAGCAGATGTAGGCGTAAAAGTCAACATGGGTGCGCACGGACAGCTACAAGGTCTGGGAGCTCACTGGGAATTGTGGAGCATACAACAAGGCGGGATGAGCAATCTGGAAGCCTTAAAAACAGCCACCATCAATGCAGCAGAATACATCGGTGCCGGGAAGGATATCGGTTCCTTAAAAGTAGGCAAAATGGCCGATTTACTCGTGTTGGAAAAAAATCCGTTGGAGAATATTCAAAATACAAACAGCTTAATTTACACGATGATCAACGGACGATTGTATGATAGTAATACTATGAACGAAGTGGGCAATCACCCCAAAGAGCGTCAGCCGTTTTATTGGGAAAACAACCGTTACAACGCCGCTTTTCCCTGGAACGAGGCTAGCAATAGCTTTATGGAACAGCACTGTTGTGGTGTGGGTAGTCATTGATCACTTTAATTTACCGATGAAAAATGAATTTACAAATGAACTCTGAAAAGACTTTATTTTCAGGGTTTTTTTATTTTTAAATAATAAATTTATTTTATGAAATTAACTTTTCTCATTCTCACTTTAATAATACTTTTATCAGGTTTGTTTATTGCTTGTAATTCTCCAAAAGCAATAAATCACGCTAACCGTTGTTCTTCATTCCCTAAGAATGATTTCTTAGAAGCTAAAATTGTTTCATTAAAAAGTATAGTTGATAATGACACAATTCAATACAACGAATTGAGATTTTATTGCCTTTATAGTAGCCTTTACACTAAAAAAGGAATGTTTGATGCTTTTGGAAAATGGGACGTAATGATGAATGAACAATTAGGAAGATCTTCTGATTTTGTATGGAAAGATGTCAAACTTTTTAATAATGACACTTTGACCTTTCAAGTAGCTGCAGGAGGAGTAGAGTCTAGAAACGAAATGTACTCCTCAGTTGTTGTTTTTGATCAAAACGGAAAAGATATGCTACAAGAAGGCTCCCCCTATATTGATAAATTAGAGCATTTTTTTGGACAGCTAATTAAAAACAATGATGACAAAAAAACTGATTTTTACAAAAATTTCAAATCACATTCTCCTATTATAAGAATTTATAATTAAAACCAGTAAAAACTGGTTTGGTAATTGAAGTTTGGAATTTGACACTTCATCCCATACTCTCAACCAACCTCACACACTCCACCGCTTCCTTTACATCGTGCACTCTGAGAATGGAAGCTCCTTTTAACAGTGCAATACTGTTCAAAACCGTAGTTCCGTTGAGGGCTTTGTGAGGTGTTGTGTTGAGTGTTTTGTAAATCATAGATTTTCTGGAAAGACCTGCTAAAAAAGGAACATTCAGGTTTTTAAACAATTCAAGTTTGCTCAACAATTCAAAATTTTGAGCAATTGTTTTGGCAAACCCAAATCCGGGGTCGGTGATGATGTCGTTGATGCCTAAGGCACGGGCTTCGGCTATTCGTTCAGAGAAATAACGAAGGACACCAAGGGTGACATTTTCATAATCGGTGAGTGATTGCATGGTTTGTGGGGTACCTCGCATATGCATCATTACATAAGGCACCTGCAGTTGGGCAACGGTTGGCAACATAGCTTCATCAAGCTCTCCTGCAGAAATATCATTGATGATGGCTGCACCGCTTTCGATTGCTTTTTTTGCTATTACACTTCTAAAAGTATCTATTGAAATAAGTGTTTCAGGAAAATTTTTCAGAATGAGTTCAATGGCAGGAATCACACGATTTAATTCTTCAGAAATTGAAATATCTTTAGCGCCAGGACGTGAACTATAACCGCCTAAATCTAGAAAAGTGGCGCCATCAGAGAGCATTTTTTCGGCTTGACCTAAAATATCTTTTTCATCTGTCAACACGCCGCCGTCATAAAAAGAATCAGGCGTTACATTTAGTATGCCCATCACTTTGGGCGTGGATAAATCGATAAGTGTTCCTTTGCAGTTGAGGGTCATAAGTGAGTTTTCGCGCAAGCGAAAATTTTATAAATAGTATAAACTATAATTCATTCAAAGCAAATTTAAGGCTTTCTATACTTTTTTTTAGGACTTCCCGCACGAAAGTGTATTTTTGTAAGGCGAGTTCTAAAAAGACCCATCGAATAAAAATTATGACAAACACCGAACAGCAATATGACAAAGTCATCGCCACCTGCAGGGCTTTGTTTATCAATAAAATGAAAGACTATGGAAGCGCCTGGCGCATTTTGCGACTGCCTTCCCTCACCGACCAGATTTTTATCAAAGCACAGCGCATCCGCAGTTTGCAACAAAATGCCGTGCGCAAAGTCAATGAAGATGAAAACAGTGAGTTTATTGGCATCATCAATTACAGTGTGATGGCACTCATTCAATTGGAAAAAGGCGTAGTAGAACAACCCGACTTGGATGTAGAGGAAGCCACTGCTTGCTATGACGAAAAAATCACCGAAACCAAAAACCTCATGCTCAACAAAAACCACGACTATGGCGAGGCCTGGAGAGATATGCGTGTGAGTTCGCTTACTGATTTAATCATCCAAAAACTCTTACGCGTCAAGCAGATTGAAGACAATCAGGGAAAAACACTGGTGAGTGAAGGGATTGATGCCAATTATCAAGATATGATTAATTACGCAGTCTTTGCACTCATTCACATTAATGAAAATAAAAATCAAACGCAAAAACCGCAATGAAAGTGCAAAGATTGCAAATAAAAAGGGAATTCCCTTTGCGCACTTTGAAAAAAAAATTTAGCGCCTTTGCGTGAAAAAAAAAATAGATTTCTATGAAAGCACTCGTAAGTATATCAAGAATCCTCGTTGGCGGATTGTTCATTTTTTCCGGACTCATAAAACTGAATGACCCTGTGGGGTTTTCGTTTAAACTGGAAGATTATTTTGCACCTGATGTGTTGAACCTCGAATTTCTCGTGCCTTATGCACTTGCCATTGCCATTTTTGTGGTAATTTATGAGGTGCTTCTCGGCGTGATGGTGATTATTGGCTATGCCAAAAAATTCACTGTCTGGAGTTTGTTGCTGATGATTGTCTTCTTCACCTTTCTTACCTTCTACTCAGCTTACTTCAATAAAGTAACCGATTGCGGATGCTTTGGGGATGCTATTAAGCTCACCCCCTGGGAGTCGTTCACTAAGGATGTTATTTTACTGGTATTCATTCTCATTCTCTTTTTTGGACAGAAGTACATCACACCGCTTTTCGCGAAAGCCTCTTTAAAATTTATCGTGCTGGCCTCTTTTTTGTTTTGTATATTCATTACCTATCAAGTATTGAATCATTTGCCTTATATTGATTTCAGGGCTTATAAAATTGGCAGCAACATCCAGGAATCGATGTCCATACCGCCTGATGCGCCCCGGGCCATTTATGATTACAGCTGGAAATTTGATGTGAATGGCGAAGAAAAAATTGTGGTCACTCAAGGCGATTATCCGGCTGTGGAAGGCGAATTTGTGGGTGTAGAGACAAAACTGGTTCAGGAAGGCTATGCCCCTCCCATCACCGATTTTACCATTGAAACCGATGATGAAATCCTCACAGACGAAATTCTCGCCATTGAAAACCTCATTATGGTCATTGTCTATAATGTGGAGCGCAGCAATCCCAAGGGTTTTGAGAGCATTAAAAAAATAACAGATGAGGCCATTGAAAAAGGATATACCGTTATAGGACTTTCTGCTTCATTAGAAAAGACAATTGAAGGTTTAAAAACCACACACGACTTAAATTTTGATTTCTATTTTTGTGACCAAACCGTGCTTAAAACCATTGTGCGTAGTAATCCGGGTATTCTTGAACTAAACGCGGGCACCATCAAACAAAAACTCCACTGGAAGGATGCTTTAAAACTGGAGTTAAAAACCATAGAACCCAAGCCCATTGTATTTGATGAACGCTTAAAAACCCAACTTGACAGCATCAAGCAGCTCGATCAACGATACCGCTCTTTAATGGGATTGGGACCCGATGATTTAAAAACCAAAGCAGAGGAAATGGGCCTTGAAAAAGAAGAATACAGCGGGGATTTATGGGGAAAACAATCAGCTGTTGACCAAACCAATCTGGCGTTTATAGAAAGTATCTTCAAAAAACACGGTTACCCCGGAAAGTCCTTGGTGGGTGAACCCACAAACACCACTGCCTGGTATGTATTACAGCATTCTGAAAAAATACCACAGTACTTTCATTTAATTAAAAAAGCAGGTGACGATGGTGAACTCCCCTATCGCTTTGTGGCGATGATGGAAGACCGCTTGTTAATGCAGGAAGGCAAACCTCAAATTTATGGCACCCAGGGAAAAAGTTATGATGATGAGAGAGGATCGTTTATCTGGCCCATTGAAAATCCGGAATCTGTGAACGAACGTCGTATGAAAGCCGGCTTTACAAGTACCATAGAAGAATATGCTAAAAACCTTTTTGGCGAAGACTTTGAATACATAGCACTCACTATGGAGGATGTAACTGTGGACTAAATGATACGCTACATACTTCAAAAAATTGGTTATGCCCTGCTCACCCTTTTTGGTGTGGTCAGCGTTATTTTCTTTCTGTTCACCATACTTCCAGGCGACCCCGCGCGGATGATGCTGGGGCAAAATGAGAGCCCCGAGCAAATTGAAATCGTCAAAAAAAAATATGGGTTTGACAAACCTTTATATACCCAATACCTGTATTATCTAAACGATTTATCACCCCTCTCTTTTCATAGCAATACAGAAACCGACTACACCTTCCTTTCTGAAAGAAAATACAGTGCGACTTCATTATTTAAAATTGGCAAGATAACGGTTGTTATCAAAGTGCCTTATTTCAGGGAATCCTTTCAAAAAAGCGGAAAAGAAGTCACTGCCGTAATTGGGGAAACCTTGCCCAATACGGCTATTTTGGCAGTATCTGCCATTACCATTGCGCTCATTATTGGAATTTTTTTCGGAATTATTTCAGCTTTGGTGAAAGACAGTTGGTTGGATAAAGCCATTCAAATCTTTAGCACTTTAGGAATGAGTGTACCCTCCTTTTTCAGTGCGATTCTCTTTGCCTGGTTTTTTGGGTATGTACTCCATCAATACACCCACCTGAACATGACCGGTAGCCTTTATGAGGTTGACGATTTTGGCGAAGGCAAATACATCCAATGGAAAAATCTCATCCTTCCCGCCATTGTTCTGGGAATTCGCCCGCTGGCCGTTGTGATTCAGTTGATGCGCAACTCCTTGCTTGAAGTCCTCAATCAGGATTACATTCGCACAGCAAAAGCGAAAGGCCTAAGCACCTATCAAATTATCAGAAGACACGCATTGAAAAATTCATTAAACCCGGTGGTGACTGCTATTTCGGGTTGGTTTGCCTCCATGCTGGCCGGGGCGGTGTTTGTGGAATATATTTTTGGATGGAACGGTTTGGGAAAAGAAATTGTCGATGCTCTGAACACCCTCGATTTACCCATTATTATGGGCGCTGTAATCGTGATAGCGACTATGTTTATTCTAATCAATATTTTGGTAGATATTATTTATGGGGTGTTGGATCCGAAAATTAGGAGTTAAAATTTAAGTAAATTTGTCAATTAGAATTTGACATATTTTTTAATAAAGAATATTCAAAAACAAGAAAATAATGAATCAACGAAAAAAAATAATCGCAGCAAACTGGAAAATGTACAAAGACCTAGCTGAGGCCAATGACTTTTTTACTTTTTTAATTGAAAAACTACCAAAAACCGAAGCAGAGGTACTTATCGCGCCCTCATACACCAGTCTCTGGCATGCGTTTGAAACAACCCGCGAGCATCCGGTAGAAATTATCGCGCAAAATATGCATCAGGAAGAAAAAGGAGCTTACACAGGTGAAGTATCGGCAGCCATGCTCAAAAGCGTCGGCATTCAATGCGTCATTTTAGGACATAGTGAGCGGCGCGAATACTTTGGTGAAACTGATGAATTGCTCAAAGCGAAAGTAAATACTGCCCTTCAAAATGAATTGAAAGTGATTTTTTGCATCGGTGAAAAACTGGAGCAACGCAAAGCCAACACCCATTTTGATCTGGTAAAGAACCAATTGCAAAACGCTTTGTTTGAATTGAATAAAAGCGACTGGAAACTCATTGTCATAGCATACGAACCCGTTTGGGCCATTGGCACCGGTGAAACCGCCAGCCCTGAGCAAGCTCAGGAAATGCATCAGTTCATCAGGGAAACAATTGCAGGGGTTTATGGAAGTGACACTGCCGATGCGGTTTCTATCCTTTACGGCGGAAGTGTCAAACCCGACAATGCCCAAGCCCTCTTCACACAACCCGATATCGATGGCGGGCTCGTAGGCGGTGCATCACTGGAAGTAGATTCGTTTATTGACATCATAAAAGCCGTTTAATGGAACTCATCTATCTCGAATTTGACTTTAAGGTCACACCCACAGAGATTGGGAGAGACATCCTCATTGCCAAATTAGGCTATGTCGGCTTTGAAAGCTTTTTAGAAAACGATGATGGTGTGACTGCTTACATCCAGAAAAAAGAATGGAATGAAAAACTACTTGAAGAAGTAGATATACTCTCCAACCCCGAATTTGACATTCAGTACACCCAAAAAGAAATCGAGCAGGTCAATTGGAATGAAGAGTGGGAAAAAAACTTTGAACCCATACTCGTTGACAATCATTGCTCAGTGAGAGCACCTTTTCACTTAAAACCGGATGTGGAGTTTGACATCATTATCGAGCCCAAAATGTCTTTTGGAACCGGGCATCACGAGACCACACATATGATGATTCAACACATCCTTAACAACGAATGGAACGGTAAAAAGGTGCTGGATATGGGATGTGGTACCGCTGTTTTGGCAATTCTCGCCGAAATGAAAGGCGCCAAACACATTGATGCCATCGACATTGACAACTGGTGTTATTTGAACTCCATAGAAAATGCTGAGCGCAACCATTGCAAGCACATCACCGTTTATGAAGGCGATGCGTCATTGTTGACCGGAAAAAACTATGACACTATCATTGCCAACATCAACAGAAACATTCTACTCAACGATATGGCAACTTATGCCGCGTGCATAAAACCAGGCGGCGAACTCTACCTCAGCGGATTCTACACTGAAGACCTGGAGATTATCAAAGCTGAATGCAATAAAAACAAGTTACTGTTCGTTGAAAATGGGGAGCGTAACAATTGGGTTGCGGCAAAATTTATTAAATTTGACACGAGCGCAGCGAACTGTGCGTAGCAAAACTTGAACTTTGAACCAAAACAGTGAGCACTAAAGAAAAAATACAGGAAGAAGTTGATATTCTTACAGACGAGCAGAAGAACAACGAGATTGTTTTGTTTAATGACGATGTCAATACTTTCGACCATGTGATTGAAACCCTTGTTTATGCCTGTGAACACACCCCCATTCAGGCAGAGCAGTGTGCCTGGATTGTGCATTACAAAGGTAAATGTACTGTTAAGACCGGTTCTTATGAAGAGCTAGAACCCCGATGCAGCCTCCTGTTGGATGCCGGTTTGAGTGCTGAAATTGTTTAAATTCTCTTTGCCCAAAGTAAAATAAAAGGTATATTTGCACCCTCAAAATGGCCTCGTGGCGCAACTGAATAGCGCATCTGATTACGGCTCAGAAGGTTACAGGTTTGAATCCTGTCGAGGTCACGAATAAATAGTTCAATAAGAAAAAACGCCAAGTTTACTTGAGCGTTTTTTTGTTTGAACTATTTTCAAAGCGGAGCTTTGTCAGGATGCGAAGCACTCCTGTCGAGGTCACTTAATGCAGAAAGTCCGCTCTGATAAGAGCGGATTTTTTGTTTTACGTAGGGATGGAAAGCCAACGCTTTTCAATCGCGTAGTAAAATAAAAAATCGAAGGCGATAGCCGGTGGACTTTCTATTTTCAGGCGGGGGCTCAAAGGAAAGCTACTCCTGTAATAGTCACTAATTAAAATTTAAAAAGTGCCAAAACCACACTGATCATAGGAAAAACGTGGTTTTTCAACACTTTAGACGTTCATTAAAATTGGTTTGTTTTAGTTCAATTCGTCAGGTATACGTCAGTTATTTTTTCAAACTGTCAGTTAACTGACAGATTCAACTTTTTTAGCTAACCATCGGGTACTGTGGTTTTTGACTTTCGTCGAATAATGTTTAACCATTAAGACGATTTATCATGCGTACCAAAAACACCTTCTCAATTTCGTTCTGGGCAGACCTAAAAAATGCCAAAAACGACAAAGCTCTCATTTATGCAAGAGTAACTGTTAATTCCAAAAGAGTAAACATATGTCTCAAAAGAAAAGTTTACATCAATGACTGGGATTCCAAAAAAAGCAAAGTCAAAGGAACATCACAACACGCAAGACAAACATATCTTTATCTTGACCAGGTACAAGCCAGGTTGTTCCAGATCTTCCAGGACTTCAAGTTCAAAGGAGAATTCATCACTGCTCAATTAGTCAAAGCAGCCTATAACGGTGAAGCTAATTCAGACAAAACGCTCCTCAACATCTTTAGTTACCACGAGAAAAAAATCGAAAACACACTTGCTTTGGGTACCATTAGAAACATCGAGGTTTCCACCGGTTATGTATATAGGTAAGGATATAAAGTATAAATTCCTTCAGTAAATTCAATCATACCTTGGATGAAAAATAATGAGCTTATCAAAAGTATAAATATTTTTATTTTATTAAGGAATGTCTTTTAGAACAGCTTTTTAGCAGCAGTACTTGAGCAGCAGGATGCGATTAACTACGCTGAATCTTCGATTTCCTCATTCGTCGGAATGACAAAAAAAAACGAAAATTGTCACACCGACAGAGCGAGCCACTAGCGACGAGGTGTCTTATCAGATTAAGCACTCAACAGTGAGTAACAGCCACTGAGTAACAGGATGAGATTCCTCTTTGACCAGAATGACAAAAGGAAGGAATGTAATTCTCATACTTTCCCTGTCTCCCCCTCTCCCTGCATCCCAATCTCCTTCATCACATTTCCTGTCAGAAAAGTTGTTTCCGGCGCTTTTCAGCGAAAAGATTTTTTGAATTCTTAAAAAAATAGACACACCATTTTTAACAAACAAACAAAACATTCCGTATACTTCAGTAACTTTTTTTACATGTTATTGTTAATCAGATAATTGAATGATATAATAACAATTCAATTATCCTCAATTCAAGCTAAAATATTTTTAAACATCCCTAAATATTTAACAATTTTATCATTTGAATATCAATGCCCGGTAGTACATTTGCACCGTATAATTAATAACACATACACCCAAAATGAGAAACATTTTAATGATTCTAGTCGTAGTTGCAATTGCAATGACATCTTGTAACAATGACAAACAAGTATTGTCAAATTCGTTTGACAGTTTACAAAAAGAAAGCGACAGCCTTCTTCAAGTGCACACAGCTCTTAAAAGCAGCCACAGCACAAACATGAGTGCTTATGTAGCCACTTCAGAAATAATGGACGGTAAAACCTTCCAGGATTCTGCGTTGCTTGCAAACCTAGTGTCTCAAGAAGTAGTATTGAAAAACCACGATGCACAAATTGCAAAAATGGAACAATTGTTAAACGGACATCAGGAATTAAAAGCCACTTTCCCCAACTTAACTCCTGAGGAAATGCAAGCTCAAATTGATGTTATGACTGCCGAACTTGAAGAGATCAAAACTACACAAATCACGTTGAGTGAGGAGCACGTAACACTTGGTCAGCAATTAGCTCAAATCAATGAGGAGTTCAAAAAACAAGAACTCACCGCTGAAGTAAAGCAGGAAGTAAAGCAACAAGCTAAGCAATAAGCTTTCTTGAAAAAATCAAATCCTAGACCCGGCTTTTTAAGTCGGGTCTTTTTTTTACACCTAATGGAAGAACTCTGAATACACCAAAGTTTCATGCAACATCAGGGACGTACAAAATACCAAATTCCAAAACAAACTTGAATTACACTCGTTCTTAGGTCTTCGATTACCTATCATCCGTCATCGAAAAAACTCAATCCCTTAATTTCTCAATAACTCATAAACTAAAATACCCATTAACTCACCAACTCAAACTCCCATTGCCCATTCCCCAAATCCTCCGTATCTTTAGTCTCAAATACAGTCACAATGAACTTACAGGATTACATTCGCACCATCAACGACTTCCCCAAACAGGGCATCGTTTTTAAAGACATCACGCCCCTGCTCAACAGCCCCGAGGCAACTACCGCTTGCTTAAACCAATTGCTTGCAATGTTGGGAGATCAAAAAATCGACAAGGTAGTAGGTATCGAGTCGCGCGGGTTTTTCTTTGCCACCTTATTAGCGCAAAAACTCAATGCCGGCTTTGTGCCCATTAGAAAACCGGGAAAGCTGCCACACATCACCGTCAAACGCAGTTATGCCCTCGAGTATGGCGATGACCATATCGAAATGCACATCGATGCTCTTGAAAAAGGAGACCGGGTATTGTTGCACGACGATGTTCTCGCCACCGGAGGAACTGCAAAAGCCGCCTGCGAAATCATCGAGCACCTGGGCGGCCATATCGTGCAGTGTAATTTTTTAATGGAACTGGAATTCCTGAATGGAAGAAATAAGATTGCAAACTATGATGTGAAGTCGGTTTTGAAGTTTTAGACAATAGACATTAGAAGTTAGAAATTAAATCTACTCCTAACTTCTAAGCTCTAACTTTATTTCACCACCACCTTCTTATGCACACTACCAAACGCACCGCTAAAGGTTACAAACAAAGTCCCTTTCCAATTTGGATTCAGATTGATGGTAATTTTTCCGTTGCCGTTTTCGATAGTGTTTTCATACAATTGTTGCCCCAACACATTGTGAATGCTAATGTTGATTTCACCAAGAATGTTGTTCAAGTTAAAAGAAACCTCATTTGAAGCGGGGTTGGGATAGGGTCCCACGATGTTGTTTTCTGCCCACTCCCCTGCTGAAAGGCTGGTAATCTCAAAAGTCCAAAAACCTTCGGGAGCTACCAGGGGTCTTGTTAAGGTCTTACCGGTATTGGCTTCCGCCCAAATATAATACTCAATACTCGTGGCATTTGATGGAACATTCAATTCGCTTACCCAAATGTCATCATTGTCAAACGTCATCGCCGTTTCCTGAAAGTTGGTATCTCCGGTCTCCCTCCAAAATACAGTAGCTTCATTAATGCCTGTATTATGTTTGATCATCGCATCCACAGGAATCCCAACAGTAGTGTTTGACTCCTCAATGGGTTGGTGCACAATCCACAGCGGGTCTGCCACACCAATAGCGTGTGTAATACAGTGAATCGCTCCACTTTGAGAAATTAAATTTTCTCCGGGGTTATCTACATCTATACCCACGATGGTATATCCGGGAAGTAATTCTTCATACTGTGCAAGTGCAGGGCCATCTACTTCAGGTCTGTATGTAGGAACAATAACGGTTCCATTGACAAAAACCGAATTGGTATAGGTTCTGTAAAAGCCCCCGGTATCCGGATGATTACCCCCGGTGCTGGGTGGTGCATCAATCCATTCAATTTTATAATCGGTTCCAAAAGGCGATTGAAAGGTGGAGGTTACATAATCAATATTGGCTTCAATCTGCGGACCGTCTGCCACTCCGGTAGGGTATCTGCTCACCAGTATGGTTTCTTCATCCAGCAACTTCATATGCATATCGATATGATCAATGGGGTCCCAAGGGGTTTGATCCATCTTGATATATCGTGTAATTCCCTGGTAATTGAACATAATGTCATCAATCTCAGCCTCGGTTTTGGGTGTGACTCCATAGGGGTTACCGGGCTCATTTTCTTCCAGAATTAATTTGGAAGCAAAAGCAGTTCCCATTCCGTCACTCATAAAATTCCCCCCGGTATTCACCAGGTCATTAGTACCTGAATTGGTTCGGTAAATGGGAATCCCCACATAATTGGCGTGTGCAACAGGCATTGCATTATCAAGTGGCCTGGGGCGGTTGTAAATCCAGTCAACCAAAGCACGGTCTTCCACATCATTTTCATAAATGGTATTGCCGGCATAGTCTCGTATCCAAATCGTATTGCTGGGGGCATCGAGAAATTCAACCTGACTCATATCCACACCGTTTGAGTTAAGAAAAGAAGAAACAGTGCCCTGATTTTGAGTGGTGATTAGTACCTTACATTCTTCAACCGCTGCTTGTACAATCTGAAGCAATATATTTTCAAATTGATTGGTCCATCGTATGACCAAATATTCTATTTCTTCCCACTCGGCCGCAGTTCTCACCGGAACACTGGGCGGGGGTGTGATTTGAGTACTTTTAAATTGAAAATCGGCTACGAGACCTTTTTCAGTCTCTGATAGTCCTTTGGGCAATAGAGGTTCTTGCTGGGCCTGTATCTGAAATACTGTTGAAATCAACATACAACACAAAAGCACGGGAAATAACTTTTTCATAGGTAAATTTTGAAACATACAATTAATTGATCGCATTTTTTGTAACATACAGTTTCCAGGCAAGTAAAAGAAGTTGCCACTTTTTGGCCTTACTTAAGTCCAGACGTTGCTTTGTTAAGCTGGGTAAAAGGAGCTTGTTGAGTTTTGCCAAAAGCTTGAAAACAGTTTTTTTCACCCGCCTAAGTTACAAAATAAAGTGAAAAGAGTGAAAACAAAAAAAAACCCTCTCCTAATCAAATAGAAGAGAGTTCAGATTCTTTAAATAAGTAGTTAACTCTATAAAGAGGCTACGTGTTTTGCCAGTTTTGATTTTAAATTGGCGGCTTTGTTATCGTGAATGATATTTTTCTTAGCCAATTTATCAATCATAGACACAACAGAAGGATACTGTTTTTCAGCCTCTGCTTTGTCTTCAGTTTCTTTCAATTTTTTGATTGCAGTTCTGGTTGACTTATGCTGATAACGGTTGATAACGCGTTTCGCTTCGCTGCTTCTAATTCTCTTTAACGCCGACTTGTGATTTGCCATTTGTACTTTTCTTAATTTGTAATTCGTTGTTTGTAGTCCGTAGGGGAATCGAACCCCTGTTACCAGGATGAAAACCTGGCGTCCTAACCCCTAGACGAACGGACCATGCACTTTTAATTGCGGATGCAAAAATACAATTATTTTTGAAAGCTACAATTGCTTAACAAACTTTTTTATTTTTTTTAATACGCTTTCGCGAAAAGTACCCGTTTTACAGAGGGTTTGCCACTATAAACACAACTGCCTTCCTCTTGTTTTGCATCCAACGGAATGCACCTTATGGTGGCTTTGGTTTGGTTTTTAATGAGTTCTTCCGTCTCGGCTGTACCGTCCCAGTGAGCACTTAAAAAACCACCCTTGGTTTCCAAAACATTCTTAAATTCATCAAAAGAGTTTACCTCTGTGATACTTTCATTTCTGAATTTAAGTGCCTTGTCAAAGAGGTTTGATTGAATCTCTTTCAATAAAGCCTCCAGAGTGTCTGCCAAACCTTCTCTTTCAATAATTTCTTTTGTAAGGGTATCTCTGCGTGCAACTTCCACCGATTTATTTTCCAAATCCTTGGGACCAATCGCAATGCGCACCGGCACGCCTTTGAGTTCATATTCATTGAACTTCCATCCGGGTTTGTGGGTGTCTCGCTTATCGAGTTTCACTCTAATTCCTTTCGCTTTAAGCTCGTTTACTAGGGTTTCTGCTTCTTCGCAAACGGCATCATATTGCTCATCACTGCGGTAAATGGGAACAATCACAACCTGATCTGGGGCCAGATTTGGCGGAATCACCAAGCCGTTGTCGTCGCTGTGTGTCATCACCAAAGCACCCATCAAACGCGTAGAAACACCCCAGGAGGTTGCCCACACATAATCGAGCTTCCCGTCACGGTCTGCAAATTTTACGTCAAAAGCTTTCGCGAAATTCTGTCCCAAAAAATGCGAGGTCCCGGCCTGTAATGCCTTTCCATCCTGCATCAAAGCTTCTATACAATAGGTTTCCAAAGCCCCTGCAAATCGTTCACTTTCGGTTTTCGTTCCTTTAATCACAGGGATCGCCATAAAGTTTTCGGCAAAATCAGCATACACGTTCATCATTTGCTCAGCCTCTTCAATAGCTTCCTGCTTCGTGGCGTGTGCAGTGTGCCCTTCCTGCCATAAAAATTCGGCAGTTCTTAAAAACAAACGCGTACGCATTTCCCAGCGCACTACATTGGCCCATTGGTTGACGAGTATAGGCAAGTCTCTGTAAGACTGTACCCACTTACGATAGGTATCCCAAATGATGGTCTCTGAGGTGGGTCTTACAATAAGCTCTTCCTCCAGCTTGGCGTCTGGATCCACTATGATACCGCTTCCGTCTTCTGCATTTTTGAGTCTATAGTGAGTTACCACGGCACATTCTTTGGCAAAACCATCAACGTGACTGGCTTCTTTACTGAAGTAGGATTTTGGGATAAATAATGGAAAATAGGCGTTTTGATGACCGGTTTCCTTAAACATACGGTCAAGCTCTGCCTGCATTTTTTCCCAGATAGCATACCCATAAGGTTTAATGACCATACAACCCCTCACACCAGAGTTTTCAGCTAAATCTGCTTTGACAACCAACTCGTTGTACCATTTCGAATAATCTTCTCCCCTCGTGGTTAAATTCTTTCCCATACCTTTAAGATTGGCATAAATATTGTGTTAAATGTGTTAAAGTATTCTTTGCTTTTTGCAAAACTACTTAAATTTATAGTGTTGAACAATTAAAAACCGTTGTTATGAAAACTTATACAAATAATAATTTCTTTTACAGGCTTCTTGCTGTTGCCGTGCTAAGCGTTGTCTTGGTTTCCTGCGGCACCTCAAGAGAGACCGCTTTTAACGACAACGACGGTATTTACAATAATACATCAAATAATGATAGCAATGATACCGAAGAAGTTGATAAAAATTATTACAAGCAATATTTCCAAACCAAAGCACAGGCCTATTCTGAAATTCCGGAAGAAAATGTAATTTTTACAGATATCGACGCCTATACTTCCACCGATGCTTACATAGATGAAGAAGGTGTGATTCACGAAGAGTATTCAAACGAATATGAATCCTATGGTGCCTGGGGTGAAACCTCTGAAGTATCTATCAATATTTATTCAAATCCCGGTTTTGGGTATTACAATTACTGGCACAGACCCTACTGGTGGTATGGAAGTGGATGGGGCATCAGCTACTGGGGATATAGTGGTTTCTACAGACCTTTCTGGGGCTATGGACATCCTTATTACTGGTCTCCCTGGGGCAGTGGTTATTACTATGCATACAACCCTTACCACAACCCTTATTACAACCCCTACTATGGCGGATACTCAAACTATGTGGCTTACAACAGAGGAAGGCGCAATACAGACTACAACAGATCAAACCGCTCTGTCAACCGGGGTACAAATGCATCAACTCGTTCAAACAGAAGCTACTCGAGATCTGAGGCAAACCGAAGAATCAATAATAGCAGCCGTTCTCAAAATGTGAGAAGCAATTCTACGCAGCGTTCAAGAACAAACACAACCCGAAAAGCACCCACTCAAAGAAGTCAAAGTGTGAGAGGATCAAACAATTCGAGAAATTTTCCCTCTACAAACACTTCGCGTTCCACAAACACACGAAGTTCCGGAACGACAACCAGCAGAGGAGGCTCAAGTGTTCGCTCAAGCAGCGGGACTTCCTCCCGTTCTGGCGGGGGCACTAGCAGCAGAGGTCGAGGTGGCAGAGGATAAAATTCACTAAGTCTAATTCAAAAAATCAATTTTAATGAAAAGAATCTATTTCTTGGTCATACTGTTCTTGGCTTGCCCAATCTTAGTTGCTCAAAGCATCGTGGATGCACTGAGATACAGTTCAGAAAGTTTACACGGAACCGCGCGTTACAGCAGCATGAGTGGTGCTTTTGGTGCACTGGGCGGCGACTTGTCTGCCATCCAAATCAACCCGGCAGGCTCAGCTGTATTCCTGAACAGCACTGCCGCAGTTTCGCTTTCTTTAAGCGATGTTAAAAATGAAACCAACTACTTCAACAACACAAACAAAACCTTCAATACCGATTTAAGTTTCAATCAAGCCGGAATGGTCTTTGTTTTTGATACAGGCAATCAGGATTCTGCTTGGCGTAAATTTACACTGGGATTGAATTTTGACATGACAAACAATTTTGACGATGCTTTTTTTGCGTCGGGCCAAAGCACAACGTCCATTGATGAATATTTTTTAGGGTATGCACAAGGGGTTCCACTGGATTTACTGCAACTACAATCAGGAGAGACCATATCAAGTTTGTACCGATTTTTAGGTGAAACGGAAGGCTTTGGGGCTCAGCAAGCCTTTATGGGTTTCCAGTCATTTATCATTGACCCTGTTGATTTTGATAACCCTAACAACACCACATATATTTCAAACATTGCTGCCGGACCTAAAAATCAGGAATACAGTAAACAAACATCCGGTTACAATGCCAAGTTTACCATCAATTTGGGAACTCAAATCAATGACAATTTATTTCTGGGACTTAATCTCAACTCACATCTCATTGATTACAGAGAATCCACTTTTTTCTTTGAAAGCAACTCAAACTCAGAAAGCCTGGTGAATCAAATTGGTTTTAGAAACAATCTGGCGGTTATTGGAGATGGTTTTTCAGCTCAATTCGGGCTCATTACAAGAGCAACAGAGTTTTTTAGATTTGGACTTACTTATGACACGCCCACCTGGTATGCCATACTGGAAGAAACCAATCAGGCAATTTCAACCATTAGAACAGAAGATGGTGAAAGTATCACAGAACGTATTCAACCCAATATCATCAATATTTATGAAGAATACAGACTCAGAAGTCCCGGAAAACTCTCAGCGAGTATGGCCTATTTATTTGGCACAAACGGACTCATAAGTGTGGACTATTCCTATAAAGATTTTTCAACTATGCGTTTTAGTCCTGGTGATATTGCTGCATTTGCTCAAGAAAATACTAAAATAGACGACTTATTTAAAGGAGCCTCTACCTTTAAAATTGGGGGTGAATACAGACTCAACCAACTCAGCTTGCGAGGCGGGTTTCAATTTGAAGAAAGTCCCTATAAAAACACTCAAACTATGAATGATTTAAGCGGGTTTTCTCTGGGCCTTGGATATAATTTTGGGTCTTTCAAAGTGGATTTGGGGTACGCCAGAACAGAACAGGAAAGAAAGGAACAGTTTTTTCCAAACAGTGCCTTTACCAATGCAACCCTGGTAAATACTACTGAAAACTTCTTTACACTCACCACAAATTTCACCTTCTAAATTGTTGGATTTAAACCAAATAAAGAGCCATTTTCTATCAAGAAAATGGCTCTTTTAATTCTATATAAAAGGTTTA
>CAXBNF010000008.1:0-104831 GCA_963977065.1 uncultured Flavobacteriaceae bacterium
CAGGAACCACGATAGAGAACGATGATCCAACAGTAGTTGAGTTATGTCAGGATGCACAGATTGCGATTGTTAAAGAAGGCGAGTTCACCGGTCAGGGCGACTGTACGGTAGTAGGCGATGAGATTGTTTACACCTTCACAGTAACCAATGAAGGGAACGTAACCTTAAGCAATGTTGACGTAACCGATCCGTTAGCCGGTTTATCTGCTATCACTTTTGTAGGAGGCGATACCAACAACGACGGTAACCTGGATATTGATGAAGTATGGACGTATACTGCGACTTACGCAGTAACCCAGGCCGACATCGATGCAGGCGAAGTCGTTAACCAGGCGACAGCTACGGCAGATGCTCCAAACGGAGACGAAGTAAGCGACTTGTCAGGAACCACGATAGAGAACGATGATCCAACAGTAGTTGAGTTATGTCAGGATGCTGATATTGCACTTGTAAAGAGTGGAGTATTTAATGGCGAGGGCGATTGCGCAGAAGTTGGTGATACCATCACTTATACTTTTGAAGTAAGTAATCAAGGAAATGTTCCATTGAGTGACATTAATTTGAGTGACCCATTATTTGAAGCTCCTAACCCGCTGGTTGATATTGAATTTGTTGAAGGTGATACAAACAATAATGGATTACTTGATGTTGATGAAATTTGGACGTACACAGCTACTTATGTAATCACTCAAGATGATATTAATGCAGGAGAGGTTATTAATCAGGCGTTTGTTGAAGGTTTGGATCCTAATGGAATACCAGCAAGTGATGTTTCAGGAACTGCAATTGATAATGATGAGCCAACAGTAGTTGAGTTATGTCAGCAGATGGCTATCGCTCTTGAAAAAGTAGGTGTTTGGGATGACAACAATGGAGATGGTTCAGCACAAGTAGGAGAGACCATCACTTATGCCTTTACAGTTTACAACACAGGAACAGTGACACTCTATAATATTACTATAGATGATCCACTTGTACCGGTACAAGGAGGTCCAATAGCAAGCTTAGCGCCGGGAGAGTCTGATAATACAACATTTACTGCAGTATATGTGATTACACAGGAAGATCTAGATACAGGTGAAGTGGTGAATCAAGCTACAGTATTTGCTGAAGATATCAATGGGAACACTATCGAGGATTTATCAGATGACCCGAATGATTTAACTGATATTGATATTAATGGAAATGGAAACCCTGATGATCCGACTGTGGTAGTATTACCGCAAGTTGCACCAGCTTGTGAATATATTATTTACAACTATGTAACTCCAAACGGAGATGGTAATAATGATTACTTTAGAATTGACTGTATCGAAGATTTTCCAAATAACAATGTTCAAATATTTAACAGATGGGGGATTCTTGTCTTCGAAACTGACGGATATAGTAATGAAACCAATGACTTTAGAGGAATATCTGATGGTAGAGTAACAGTGAAGCAGGATGATTTATTACCAACGGGAACATATTTTTATATCATCAGGTTCACTGGTGATGAGAATCCAGGAAAGAGTAGTTATTCAGGATATTTATACTTAAACAGATAAAAATAAAACACTGCGGTGTTTAAACACCGCAGTGTTATTCATTAAATATTAAATACAATGAAAAAAAGTTACATAGCAATAATCGTCTCAGTTTTATTTGGGAGTATATTTACAAGTTCTGCACAACAAGACCCGCAGTACACTCAGTATATGTACAACACTCAAGTTGTGAATCCAGCATATGCAGGTTCGCGAGAGTCCCTTAGCATAGGTGGATTATACAGGTCACAATGGGTTGGTCTTGATGGAGCCCCTAAAACTTTCACTTTATCTGGTCATTCACCATTAGGATTCAGTAATTTAGGTTTAGGTCTTTCATTAGTGAGAGATGAGATTGGACCATCAACTGAGACTTGGGCAAACGTAGATATTTCTTATACCATACAGACTTCAGATAATGGAAAATTAGCATTTGGAATTAAGACAGGAGCCAGTTTTCTTAGTATTAATTATAATGAGTTAACTATAGCAGATCCTAATGATATTCCTGAAAGCAATATTGATAATAATGTTAATTTTCAAATAGGAGCAGGAGCTTTTTATTATACCGATCGTTTTTATGTAGGTCTTTCAGTACCAAATTTTGTTGAATCAAGCCATTTTGATGAGGCAAGCATTGAAAACTCAAATCTAAGTGCCATTGGAAAAGAACGATTGCATTATTTCTTGATTGCAGGTCATGTTTTCGATTTATCAGAGAATGTAAAGTTTAAACCGGCAGTAATGACAAAATTAGTAACAGGGTCTCCTTTACAGGTTGATGGTTCCGCTAATTTTATGTTTTATGACAAGTTTGTTTTGGGCGGAGCCTATCGATGGAGTGCAGCCTGGAGTGCAATGGTAGGCTTTCAAATGACAGATGAATTGTTCCTTGGCTTTGGCTATGACAGAGAGACCACAGATTTAACCAAATTTAATGATGGATCATTTGAGGTCTTCTTACGATTTGAACTATTTAAGAAACCGGAACGCATTTTATCACCTAGATTCTTCTAACCCAGAAAACTGTAAAAGATGAAAATAATATATAAAATTAGCTTGATATTTTTAGTGATTTTTTTAAGCACTGAAATCAGCTATGGACAAAGAACACAATTAAAGAAGGCAGAAAAAGCTTATGATGAGTATGCTTATATAGATGCTCAAGAAATTTATCTAAAAGTAATTTCAGATGGGTATCGTTCTGCACAGATTTTAAAAAGACTGGGAAATACTTATTATTTTAATGCAGATTACCCCAATGCAGCTACATGGTATCTGGAACTTATTAAAGATTTTCCAGATGAAACTGAACCCGAATACTATTTTAGAGCTTCACAAAGCTTAAAGAGTAAAGGTGATTATAAAAAGTCTGATGAATTAATGAATACTTTTGCTTCCTTAGGAGGAGATACCAGAGTGATTCAAAACTATAAAGACAATAAGGATTATTTAAGTGATATTCAAAGCAAGTCTGATCGTTATATTTTAGAATCGGTTGCAATCAACACCACCAATTCAGATTTTGGACCTTCTTTTTTTATGGATGATAAGATAATTTTCGCATCTGCAATGGATACGGTTGTAAACGGTAAGCTAAGATTGCACGATTGGAACAACCAGCCGTTTTTGAATTTGTATATGGCAGACAGGAATGAAGATGGGAAACTTTCAAATACTACCAAACTAACAGGTGATATTAATACAGAGTTTCACGAGTCGTCAGCTGTATTCACCGAAGACGGAAATACTGTATATTTCACAAGAAATAATTATGTTGAAGGCAAAAAAAGAAGAGATAGCGAGCGTAACATACGTTTAAAAATATTTAAGGCTACAAAACTTGGCGACAATTTTTGGTCGAATGTTCAGGAGCTTCCATTCAACAGTGATGACTATTCTGTTGCACACCCGGCATTGAGTCCAGATGGAAAGCGTTTGTATTTTTCTTCAGATATGCCCGGGACAATCGGGATGTCAGATTTGTGGTATGTTGACATATTTGGAGATGACACTTATGGTACGCCTATAAATTTGGGGGCAACCATAAATACTGAAGCCAGAGAAAGCTTTCCTTTTATAAGCAAAGAGAATGTTCTTTATTTTTCTACTGATGGAAGAGCTGGTTTGGGAGGTTTGGATATTTATTACGCAGAACTTGATCAAGACGGAATACCTTCAGCAATTAATGCCTTAGGTCCACCAGTGAACAGTAATAAGGATGATTTTGGGTTTATTATAGATGAAGAGACCAATATGGGTTATTTATCTTCCAACAGGGATGGAGCCTCAGGAAGTGTGGGTGATGATATTTATTTGGTGATGCGCATTTGTGAGATTACAGTTTCAGGCTTAGTAACAGATATTGACACCGGTGAATTATTGCCAAACTCAATAGTTATTGTCTTTGATGAAGATAATAATGAGGTAGCCACTATGACCGTAGGTTCAAATGCTCGTTATAGTTTCAATCTAGAATGTGATAAACAATATACTGTTAGAGGAGCAAAAGAAGGCTATGAACCCACAGAGAAGGTTATTAACACTCCTAATGAGTCTTCAACAATAGATTTACCACTTGAGTTGAAATCAAGCGATGAATGTCCTCCAAACGATTTGGGTTGCAGACTTGCATTACAGCCCATCTATTTTGATTTTGACAGATATAACATTCGTCCTGATGCAGCGATTGAACTTGCAAAAATACTTGCTGCGATGCGTGAGTACCCTGAGTTGATTATCCATATAGAATCACACACAGACAGTAGAGGAAGCGACACGTATAATGAGCTTCTTTCTGAGAGAAGGGCACAATCAACTCTTGAATGGCTAGTGAGCAATGGAATTAGCAGAGACAGATTGAGTGCCAAAGGGTATGGTGAATACAGATTGATTAATGAGTGTGCAGATGGAGTACAATGTACTGAAGAAGCACATCAACTCAACAGAAGGTCTATGTTTATTATACAGAATTAAGAGAATAGTTAAGTTTTAAGTTAGATTTTATAAGCGCCTTAGACTGATAAAATTCAGTTAATGAGGCGCTTTTTTTGTTAAAACTTATTTCTATTTTGTACTTTTGAGAAAAAGAATTTGCTATGTCTGAGGAAATGGTCATCCTTGTTAATGAAAGAGATGAAAAAATAGGTTTGATGGCTAAACAAGAAGCTCATGAAAAAGCACAACTACACCGAGCCTTTTCAGTTTTTATATTTAATAATAATAAGGAGTTGATGCTTCAACAACGGGCATTAGATAAGTATCACTCACCCGGTTTATGGACAAACACCTGTTGTAGTCATCAACGGGATGGCGAAAGTAACATCGAAGCCGGTAAACGACGCTTGCAAGAAGAAATGGGTTTTGTTACAGAACTTAAAGAAACCATTTCATTCATTTACAAAGCTCCTTTTGATAATGGATTAACAGAACATGAATTTGACCATATCCTAACCGGTCACTTTAGTGGGATGCCTAACCCAAACCCGGCTGAAGTTGCTAACTGGAAATGGATGTCGATTCCAGACATTAAGAAAGATATAGAGCTAAACCCTCAAAGCTATACCGCCTGGTTTAAAATTATTTTTGACAAATATCAAGAACACATATAATTATGCCACTAACGGTTTATAGAAAAGCCCACTTCAACGCAGCACACCGCCTTTACAGAAAAGATTGGAGTGAGGAAAAAAACAATGCTATTTTTGGAAAATGTAACAACGTAAACTATCACGGTCACAATTATGAACTTATTGTGGGCCTTAGCGGCGAAATTGACCCCGAAACCGGCTATTTAATTGATTTAAAGATTCTAAAAGACCTCATTTTTCAAGAAGTAGAAAAACCTTTTGATCACAAAAACCTTAATCTCGATGTGCCGGAATTTAAAGATCTAAATCCCACAGTCGAAAACATCGCAGTTGTTATTTGGAATAAACTTAGAGGAAAACTTGAAAATAAATACAAAATTACGGTCACTCTATATGAAACCCCCAGAAACTATGTAACTTATACAGGAGAATAACGATGAGTATTACTATTGGAGATACTATACCCGATTTTAAATTGACAGATCAAAATGGAAACGAATTTGATATCAAATCTGTAAAAGGAAAAAAGAAGCTTGTAATTTATTTCTATCCAAAAAATTTCACACCGGGTTGTACAAAAGAAGCCTGTAGTTTTCGCGATAGTTATGAAGATTTTGAAGCACTTGGAGCTACTGTAATAGGAATTAGTGCAGACTCTAAAAAATCGCATGAACGATTTTCAAATAAATACAACTTACCATTTACCTTGCTTTCTGATGAAAACGGAAAAGTAAAAAGAAAATTTGGCGTTAAAAATGATCTTTTTGGCCTTCTCCCTGGAAGAGAAACCTATGTGGTGGGACAAAACGGTAACGTTTTGTACGTCTTTAATTCTATGAATGCTATCCGTCACATCAAAAAGGCTCTTGATGTATTAAAGGAAACATATTAATTTATGAATTTACCTCTTTATCCAATCAAGTTTCAACCCATTTTAAAAGAAAAGGTTTGGGGAGGAACCAAGTTAATGAAACTTCTCAACAAGAGTTCTTTAGCTTCTAATGTGGGAGAAAGTTGGGAAATTTCAGATGTTGAAAATGATATTTCAATTGTATCAAACGGGGTATTAAAAGGTCAATCTATTTCAAAGATTCTTCAGGATTTTAAAGAGGAATTGGTGGGGCAAAACGTCTTTCAACAGTTTGGTAATAAATTTCCGCTTTTGTTTAAGTTTATTGATGCCAAGGAAACCCTTTCAGTTCAATTACATCCAGATGATGCGCTTGCAAAAAAGCGCCATAATTCCTTTGGTAAAACTGAAATGTGGTACATCATTCAAGCAGATACTAATAGTGAGTTAATTTTAGGGTTTAATCAAAAAATAGATAAAAATTCTTTTTTGAATGCTATTGATAACGATCAAATAGAAGCGATTCTTCACAAAGAAAAAATTAAGCAGGGTGATGCTTTTTATATTTCACCAGGGTTTGTTCACGCCATCGGAGCCGGAGTCTTACTTGCTGAAATTCAACAATCATCTGATGTTACATATCGCATTTATGACTGGAGCCGTACTGATTTTAATGGTGAAATGAGAGAACTCCATATAGATTTAGCCATTGATGCAATTGATTTGAACCTGTTTAATACTTTTAGATTGAATACTTTGAATGAGGAGTTGATTAATACAAAATATTTTTCAGTACATAAATTTAATACTGAAAATACAACTTTAAGAAATTTAAAAACTATTGATTCATTTGTGGTTTATATGTGTGTTTCGGGAAATACAGAAATAATTTGTGGAGACGTATCTGAAAACCTTGTAACAGGTGAAACAGTTTTAATTCCTGCTGCAGTTGAGGAGATATATTTTAAAAATGGTAATGCACAATTATTAGAAATTTATGTGCCAATTTATTAAGAACAAATATGGAAAATAGTCTAAACTCCAGTGAATCAACTGTGAATAAAGATAATTTATGGGTGTTTGGATTCATACTTTTGCAATTAATAGCAATAAATCTTTTGGTTTTTTGGTATGACGTTGAATCCTTTTTGAATTTGGATAAACTACTCCTTGTTGCTTCTATTGGGTTTATAGTTAACTCAATCATTTCTCGTCCTTACAGATTGTATTTTTTCTTGTTACTTGGCTTGGTTTTGTTGTTTCTGTTAAACGGTTTAACCGGAATGATTGGGGTATTATGTATAGGTATTATTGTGACACTAATTTCAGTTTTTTTAGATAAGTTTTTAAGAAACATTTTACTTGTCACTGTCTTTTTAGGGCTAATTGTGTTAATGGCTTTAAAACCAGATTGGTTAGTGCCACATTTAGTAGTTGTTTCAACTTTAGGGTCAATGTTTATTTTTAGATTATCTATTTTTCTTTTTGATAAAACTTATCAAAAAGAACGGCCTAAATTAATTAAAGATATTACCTACTTTTTTATGTTGCCAAACATGGCAATACTGCTTTTTCCCGCAGTCGATTACAAATTATTTTTAAGAAATTACTATAGCGATTCGGCGATTTCAATTTATAAAAAAGGGGTACAATGGATTGTTTTAGGGCTTTTTCATCTCTTGGTATACCGTGTGATTTATTATTATTTTTTATTGCCACCTACTGAAGTTACAGACGTAGTTTCATTATGGCATTATATGACAACCAATTATTTATTAATTATTAGACTCTCAGGATTATTTCATATTTCTGTAGGCGTTTTATGTTTATTTGGTTTTAATCTACCAAGAGTATTTGATAATTATTTTTTAGCCTCTGGTTTTTCCGATTTATGGAGAAGGATTAATATTTATTTTAGGGATTATTTAATAAAGCTTTTTTATTATCCTTTATTTTTTAAACTTAGAAAATATGGAGACTTAAATGCTAAGGTTTTTGCAATCTTAGTTATATTTTTTATTACTTGGTTTTTACATTCTTTTCAATGGTTTTGGTTAAGGGGTTATTTTCCACTAAGAATGGTTGATATTGTTTTTTGGGGTGTATTTGGCATTTTGGTTGCAGGAAATGCAATTTGGGAATCAAAAAGAAAGTCCAATCAAATTGACAAAAAATCCTGGAAATATTCAGCTTTAATGACAACTCAAATTCTGGGAATGTTTTTATTTATGAGTGTTTTGTGGTCAATTTGGTCGTCTACAACAATGGGGTCTTGGTTATATGTCGTTAAAAATATATTTGCAGGTAGTCAATTACAATTTCTATCGTTATTTATCATATTAATTGTAGCTTGGATATTTGGTGTTGTTATTTACAGGTTTTTTGAATTAAAAGAGTTTGGAAAAGTTATGGATCCAGACCCTAAAACAAAACTAGCTAGTTATTGGTCAGTCGCAATGCTTTTTATATTAATGGTATTTCAATTGCAACCCGTTCAAACTTTAATGGCTAAACATAGTAATATTGATTTAATTGGTTTTTTAGAGCCTAAACTAAATATAGCCGATGAAAATTTACTTGTTGATGGTTATTATGAAGAAATACTAATTGGAAATGAATTGACAAACCCTGTTGGTGAAATTGTTGAAAGAAGAGACCGAGGTAGATTTTTACATTCTGAAGGAGCCTTGTTAGTAGATGATATTAGAATTGTATTGGGTAAACCCAACATATCTTTTACTTTTAAAGAAAAGCCATATACAACAAACTTTTTGGGAATTAGAGACCAAAATTATTCCAAAATAAAACCTACAAATACAATTAGAACAGGAATATTGGGTGGATCATACGTTAATGGATCAGGTATAGCAGATAATGAACTTTTTGACGAACTTTTAGAACAAAAACTAAATAGTTTAAACAATAAAGATGATTATGAATTCTGGAATTTTGGAAATCCCGGCTTTGATTTGGTACAATGTATTTATGATTTTGAAATGAAAGAAGCTGTCAAATACGATTTTGATAATTTAATATATATTTCACACGGAATTGATAAATTTAAAAATATAAGAACGCTGGCAACTGCCATAGAGTCGGGTAAGACCATTCCATATGATTTTATTCAAAAAATAATTGATAAAAGCAGTATTGATGAAAATTCAACATCAATGTCTGTTTATGATAAGCTTGAACCATTTGCTGATGAACTTGTAACCGGCCTTTACCAATATTTGTATGATTTTTGTCTTCAGAATAATATCAAGCCAATATGGATTTACTGGCCAACAACTGATGTCCACCCATTTGTGGAAATGTACCCGGAGGATCTCTCTTTATTGGTCAAGGAAATAGGATTTACAGTTATTGATCTTACCGATGTTTACAAAGATTATAAAGCTGCTGATTTATTTGTTACGCCTAAAGACAGGCATCCCAATGCCTTGGGTCATTCTTTGATTGCCGATGAGTTGTATGAGATTCTCAATTCTTCTCCTGAAATACTTAAGAAAAAGAAAGAAATAGACTGAAAATAGTTATTTATTACCCACCAAAACGTTTAATTCCTCCCAAATTTCTTTTCCAAAATTCTGCCAGGAAAATTGAGAAGCATTGCATTTTAATCTTTCAATGATTAATTCTCTTTCATCACTTCCTAGGGACACAACATGCTGCATGGCATTAGCCAACTCAATAGGGCACTCTTTTTGTATATAAAAAGCATGTTTCCCTGCAACCTCCGGTAAACTGGAATTGTTTGTTAGAATTGGAATAGTTCCCAATCTAATGGACTCAAGAACAGGAAATCCAAAACCTTCATATTTTGAAGGATAAATCATAGCTACAGCATTTTGATATAAATTACAGAGGGTTTCATTTTCTACAAAACCTGTAACAATAATATCATCTTTATACTTATGATTTGAAATTTTTTTAAAAACCGGGTTAGACTTCCAACCCTTAGCTCCTGTAATGATAAGCTTATACTCAGGATTATTCTTCTTAAATATTTCAAATGCCTCCAAAAGCAATAAATGATTTTTTCTCGGTTCAATAGTGCCAACAGTTAAAAAATAAGGAAAATTGAATGGTACTTTTAAAGGCAATTTTTCATTTTTATTTAACAAGGTACTATCAGGATATATTTTTACAATTTTATTTTTGGACTTGGGATAATGCTTTAAAATGTCGTGCTTGGTATAATTTGAGTTTGCAATCAATAAATCTGCATTAGCTATTATTTTCCCTAAAAATATTTTTTGTAAAAACGAGCTGAAAAATCTGTGATACTCCGGAAATAAGATGGGGGTTAAATCATGAATAATCGTTACACGTTTGATATTTGAAGGTAAATTAAAAGGGCCAAAGTGTGCTGGCTCTATGACTATGTCAACCTTGTTGCGTATTAATATAAGTGGAATAATAAAAAACAATCGAAAACTAGCAAATCCTATTGGCAGTGTTGTGTTTCTAACCACAATTTGATTGACGCCTTCAAATTTTAAGTCTTTTTTTTGCCTGATTAAAAGGATTTCATGAATAGTGTTGGTCTTTATCATCGCGTGGATCATTTCTTTTGTAAAGACGTGAACACCGGCGTTTTGATTGTCTAATGCATCAGCAATTATGGCTATTTTTAATGGACGCATTTCTTGTATACTTTCAGGGTTTCAAAGGTTGTTTTTCTCCAACTAAAAGTCAGTGATTTTTCAAAACCTTTAATAGCTAAATCATTTCTTAATGTTGGATTTAAAAATAATAATTCCATTTTATCTGCAATGCTTAGAGGATCTTCCGGGTTAGCGACAAGGCCACTTTCACAAATAACCTCTGAAAGCGAACTCACACCACTGTGAATTATTGGTGTTTTACAACTCATAGCCTCCAGCGGGGGTAATCCAAAGCCTTCATAATATGACAAATAACAAAAAGCAATGGCATCAGAGTAAATTGCTTTTAAGTCGATATCTTCTATATACCCAGTGAAAATAATGTTTTGGGAACCTTTAGAATTCTCTGCAAGAACCTTGTCAACTTTCCAGCCTTTCTCCCCGGCAACAACAAGATTCACGTTAGAAGTTGGATGTTTATCTCTAAATATTTTAAAACCCTTGATTGTGTTGGTAATGTTTTTTCTGGGCTCAATGGTTGACAGGCAAAGAAAGTAGGGGTGGTTGGAAATCTGATATTTATTTCTAACATGCTCTAGGTGGTTTGAATTAAAATTTTGATAAAAAAGATTTGGATCTGATGCTTCATAAATAACATCAATTTTATTTTCCGGTATATTATAGGTTTGTTTTAAATCCTGTGAGGTGTTTTTTGAAATGGCAATAAAAGAATCAGCCTTTTCTTTACAGAATCCCATCCCTTCTTCTGATTGATTAATATTTAGTTTAGTGTGGTACTGGGGAAACAGTTTGTGGGTTATATCATGAATGGATACAACAACTTTACTTTTAAAATGTTTAATTTTTTCATAGTTTTGAGGCAGAGGAAGATGCACTAAATCATAATCAACTGATATTTTTGAATGGTGCTGAAGGATTTTTTTTTCTTCTTTTATTAATGTGCTTTTCTTTGTTTTTCTTAAAAAATCTCTTGCGGGACTATTTCTGTAGATTTCAGCAAGAGGATTGTAAATTGTTTGTGGAAGATTATTTTTTATTAAATTCTTAAAAGACATAAGATAAATTTCATAGTTTTTTTTTGTGCTTTTCAGAGAGTTAATGGTTTCAAAATAGTTAATTATTGGAATAATCTTGTTGTCAATTAAAAGATCAAAACTGAATTGAGAACTTCCTTTTTGCTCAAGAATTTCAAAATTTCTTAATAATTGTGAGAGGTACACTTTTATACCGTCATTTTTGGAGTCTAAAAGTTTATTTGCTTCTATTAAAACTTTAATTTTCTTTTTTTCACCGGAAATATCCTCAGAAAGAAATCCCAGCTTTTTCATTTCCAGTTCGTCTATTAAACTATTTTGAGGTGTTTTGGAAGGGCTTTCGTCATAACCCATACTCTCCATAGTTTCTCCGTGAAATTGCCAAAAGAAATTCAAAAGATCTTGAGGCATCTCACTTTTCCAACTGCCTGAAACCCCTTTTCTGAAAAATTTTTCAGCAAAATCTGCATCCTCAATTTTAATAACCTTTGAAGTTGTTTGCCCGCCATACTTTGGCTTTCCGTACTTCATGCTTTTAAAATCCGGTAAGTTTTCCCAATTTCCTTGAGGTAATGAAATTAATTTTTCAACTCTTTCAAATACTTTTTTTGGATTGGAAATTAAGTCTTCATATTTAATGATTAAATCAGCTCTTTTTGCCCATTGATTGGCATTATTTGACCATCCGCCAAAATAACTTCCTTCATCAGCAAATATCGCTTCTTTCAGATTGGTTATGAAATTTGAACCCGGTTCGACAATATCACTTCTGTGATGTGCAATTGAAACCAAAGCGTCTCTTCCATCTCTAACCAAATAAATTGCCGGAATGTTTTTATCGTTTGGGACTAATTCATCTGGTAGTAGGTGTGTTTTGACAAAATCAAATCCTGCATAATTTTCGTCTACAGGATATGCGGTTTCTTTATGCCAGGTGCTTGACTCAATTCCATACACATAGTAGAGTATGTTTCTGAAAAATGTGTTTCCCGATCTGGGAAAAGAAGCAATCCAGCATTTCATAAATTATTTAATTTTTGTTCAACTCAGTTGAATTAGATTTTCGTCTTATTTCAAGCGCAATTTGGTACAAAAGCAGGTCTTTTTGATTTAACGATTTTAGTTCTTGTAGCTCATTTTCAGAAATATTAAAAGCACTACTCTCAGAATGTTTGTTTTTATTAAGCACAGGAATACCGTTAATATTTATATCAAGTTTCTGACTCAAATATTTAATATCTTCAGCAAATGTTTCCATAATTCCTGAAAAGTACAGTTTCTCAAGATTAATACCCTCTAGAAATTTACTTTGCCTGTTTTGACTTTCTTCAAGCCTTGCATATTCCATAAGCGTTTCATTTTTTCTTGATAGCTCATTTTTATCTACTTTACCTTCATTGATTCGTTGCTTGAAAAATAAATAGTTTGAAATTACTCTATCTACGGGATTTCTAAGGAATGTGATAATTTTTACATTTTTATGCAAATTGACAATAGGCTCAATTTCTTTATAGAAAAAATGCCCGTGAAGTATTTTGTGATTCATTGAAATATTATTTTTTATTATTTCAGAATTTTTTTCAAATGAATTTCCAGTGAGCTCTTTTCTTTTAATCGTGCAGATTTCATTGGGGGAGTATTTTTTTTGAAGAACATTCAACAGACTTGTACCGGCTGTTTTAGGGATATGAATGTGAATGATTTCTAACATTAGTTAAAATGATTTTCCCCTGAGATGCAGGGCATTTTTATACAATTCCATATCGTTTTGATTCAGCAACTCGATTTCTTTTATTATTTCTATATCCAAGTGATTTTTCTTCACTGGAGTTTTGTTTTGGTGAAGGATGTTTGGAAGTTTTTCCCATTTTAAAGTATTTGAAATTTCGATTAAATCATTTTCAAAATCCTCCTGAATCCCAACAAAGTCAAATTCTTCAAGTGTAATACCACTCAAAAATTTGGATTGGCGGTTTCTATTGATATCATCTCTGGCATACTCTATCAATGAACGTTGCATTTTGCTAAGGATGTTCAAGTTGTTTTGTTCTTCATTCAATAATGTTTTTAACCTTGATTCAAGATAAAAATAGTTTGAGATAACACGCTCCACAGGATTTCTTAACCAGGTAATTTTTTGAATATCTTCAGGTAAATCAAATTGAGTATTGATGTCTTTATATGTAAAGTGACCGTGTATTACTCTTGCTTCTGGAAGGTTTTGTTTTATGTAAATTTCCTGATTTAATCTCATTTCACCCTTTTCATTAATGTCAAATCTTACCACGCTGTTTTCATCATAAACCTCTTTTAAAATATTTCTAAATGAAGTGCCTGCCGTTTTAGGAATATGCAATGAGAGTAATTCTAGTTTGTATTTCTTCTTAAAAAATATCATTTCAAATTAGCTTAAAAATTCTCTTGATTCAAGTTTGGCACATTCTTCTATATAAAACTCCATCCCTTCCTTAATATTTGTGCTTTCATAGACAAATTTACCTTTATCCAAAACCATTATTCGGTTTGCTAATACTTTAACTCGTTTGATATTGTGGGTAATAAAAATGATGCAACAGTCTTTAGAAATAGATTTGAGGTTTTGAAAACATTTTAATCTAAATGAAGCATCACCCACAGCCAGACCTTCATCAATAATCAACACATCTGGCTGGGTTCCTACGGCAATAGCATAACCCAATCTTGAACGCATACCGGAAGAATAGGTGCCTAAAGGCGAATCTATAAAATCTCCAAGTTCTGAGAAATCGATAATCCAGTCAATCTTTTGGTTTATTTGTTCAAGAGTGAGTCCAAACATTCCGCCTTTAATGTAAATGTTTTCTCTTCCACTAAAATGGGGATGCATTCCTGACTTAATTGCAAACAAACTGGATACCTTACCATTAACAGTAATTTGACCCTTATCAACCGGATAGATACCAGCGATTAATCGCATTAAAGTTGTTTTACCTGAACCATTATTTCCCAAAATACACAACAAATCACCTCTGTACACTTTAAGGCTCACATCTTTTAATGCCCAAAATTCCTCTTTTCTGAGTTTATCACGTTTTAAGTCACTTCCTGCTGCAATTTTACTTAAATCGGAAATGCCATGCAACATGCTCCATTTTAAGTTTTTGGAAAACTTTTTGCTCACGTGTTCTACTTCTACCAATAGCTCTTTTTCCATTTAAATCAAAGTGTCATTTTTTCAATTACCCAGGGTGTTGCTAAATAATAAAATCGTATGGCCAGCAATAATAAAATCAAGCTGCCTAATGAAATCCATAAATAAATGTCCCAATTTTCAAAACCACCACCAAGCAGTAAATTTCTTGGCAAGTCAATCAGGTAAGTCAAGGGATTCCATTTTATAATACCTAGAATTAAATCACTTGCTACCGCTGTTGAATAAACAACCGGGGTCAGGTATTTTAAAACCTCCATAAAGTTATTGAATATAAGATTAAAATCAACAGCTATCACTTTAATTACCGAAAATAGAAGCCCTAAACTTATTCCAATAGCTATGAGTGGCAGCAGAGTCGGTAAAAATAACAGTGAGGACCAAGTAAACTCAACACCAAAAAACACTAAAACTAAAATGGACAATATTAACGGAATCATAAAATCAAAAAAGGAAATAATAATTCTTTCAACGACTATGATTATTTTTGGAAAGTTGTTTTGAATTATTTCACCTCCTTTTGCTGTTAGTGAATCACTTATTCCAGTGTAGAAACTTATAAAAAAGGCCCAAATGGAATTGCTTAAAAGCACAAATGCCAAATAAGGAACTTGTGTATCCCCCGGGTTAAACAAACCTGAAGCCTGAAGAATAACCCAAATAAATACAGAAAGTAAAGGCGAAATAAGAATCCAGGTGTAACCAAGCAAGGATTTTTTGTATTGTTGTGTGATCGATAGCTTTACTAAACTATAGAGCAGATGTCTGTAATGCTTAACGTCAAAATATAATTCTTTCAAATTACCAATCAGGCCTTTTTCCTGATAACTTTTTGATGTATATACATTGCTTTTCATCAGTATTTTTTTATTCATTTCAAAGAAACCAATCCATAAACTGCTGGCACTCCAATAAAATTATTTTCATCCAATTTTAATGAAATGGTAGTTATTCCCTGGATTAAAACATTGAAACTTTCAGGGATAAAAATTTTATCAATGTCCTTGAGGTTTACACCCACCATTTTAGTTACTTTTTCTGTCAATACTCTTTGTAATTGTGGAGGAAATTGACCTAATTTTCTCTTCAGATCTAAAAAAAACACTCCGGCATCTGTTGATAATTCGGTAAAATACAATTTACCATTATTTTGCAATAGTATTTTTATAGCTTCCGTAAATTTTTCTCTGTCAACTTCTAATATTTGTTGAAGCATTCCTCGCATATAAAGGTTGCAAGGACCATAATGATCAGAAAAAGTTTTTATTTCATCTATATTCAGTATGTCTAAAGAGGAGAATTCTACACTCTCGTTTCCATATTTTTGATTTGCAATTTTAATTGCTTCTTCGGAAATGTCTGTGCCAATAACAACATCAAAATATTTTTTGAGAAAACTGGATTGTGTGCCAATACCACAACCTATATCAACTAACGGTAAAGAGCTTTTAAAATATTGAGTTATTATTTCTAAATCAAGTTTGCTTGCTTTATCAGGAGTTACATCCCAAGGTATTTGAGATGTTTCATAAGCCATGGTTTTGTAATAGGCCTCCCAATTTGACTTGTAATATTTTGATGATGGATCTGAAATCATTATTTAGGCTGATAAATAACAAAGTTAGTGTTTTAATACCCTCAAATTTAAAGGATGAAGTTATAAATGCTAATTTTTTATATAAATTAGTAGCCAAAATCATTTAGAAGTCTGGTTAAAAGGAATTTTTTTTTCAGAATAAGCTTTAAAAATCAATACTTATAAAAGTACTATTATTAAAAAATTTATGGAATTAAACAAAAGAAGAGTCGTTTTTCATAGGTTTTTTAATATATATAATGGTGGCACAAGTGGGGGTCAAATCAAAGTGAGAGATTACTTTGAACACCTTAAAAACTCTGAATATTTTACACCAAAAGTTTACTTTAACCCCGAAACTATTTGGTTTGATAACCCAGGTAATGTTTGGACTTCATATAGAAATACAATAAATGAACTTAAAGTATGGGAAATAGAAAAAAATGACATACTGCTATTGTCAGGTATGGACTGGATGATACTAGACGAAAAGCAGAAACTTAACCCCGCTGTACCGGTGCTGAATATTGCTCATCCCCGCCACACAAGGCCTCAGGACAAGAGAAATAAATTTCTTAAATACCCTGCAATTAGAATTACAAAAAGCAGTTTGAGTAAAAGTATTCTTGAAAAATTTGGAGTTAATGGACCTGTATATTTAATTCCTGATGCTATTGACCCTAAAGATATTCCAAAACCCAACCAAAATCCTGAAATTGATATTTTAATAGTTGGTTTAAAAAATCCTGAACTGGCACAAAAAATTTATAAAGCCCAGCTATTTTTTAATAATTTCAGAAAGAAAAAACTAGTCCTAAAAGTACAGTTACCGCCAAAGCTGCCTACTCGTAACGATTTTTTAAATTTAGTCAATAACTCAAAAACAATTGTTTTTTTACCCTTGGAGGAAAAATTTGGTTCTGAGGGATTTTATTTGCCTGCGCTTGAGGCTATGTTTATGAAAAAACTAGTTATTTGTCCCTTTGCCATAGGAAATATTGATTTTTGTGTAGATGGTAAAACTTGTATTATGCCAAAATATAACTTTCTGTCCATACTTTTATCAATTAAAAAGGCTATAAATATGAGTGACTATGAAAGAGAACGATTAATTACAAATGCAAGCGAGATTACAAAAAACCATCTTTTAGAAAATGAACAAAAGGCACTAATTAATCTTTTAAACCAAGTTGATACTATCTGGAATGATAAAACGCTTTTTAACAAAACCTAGGCCTTCTGGGCGTAATGTGATTTTGACGGGCATACCACGATCCGGCACTACACTTTGCTGTAAAATACTTCTTGAGGTTGAAAATCAAATAGCTTTAAATGAACCCATTGCGGCACACCATTTCAAAAGTAAATTAACTCCTGAAAAAGTGGTTGAAAATTCCTTTGTAACCTATAGAAAGCAACTATTAAAAAATCAAGCCGTACCTGTAAGAACAAAAGCAGGAAAGATTACAGACAATGCATATTCCACAGATAATAAAACACGAAAAAAGGTGCTTGAGAGAACTTTGGTGAAGTTTGATAAAAATTTAAATTCAGATTTTACTTTAATTTTAAAACATTGTGCCGAGTTTACTCTAATTTTAGATAAATTGGTTAAAAACTATGAATGCTTTGCAATAGTGAGAAACCCTCTCTCAGTAATAGCATCCTGGCATAGTGTGGATGTTCCGGTTAGTAAAGGACGAGTTTCCAAATCAGAAATTTTAAACTCCGATTTTCACTTTCAGTTGGAGAAAATAAAAACTCTTAAAGACAAACAAATTTTTATTTTAAATTGGTATTTTTCGCAATACTCCACTCTTAAGTCTACAAACATAATTAAATATGAACATGTCATTTCAACTCAAGGCAATGCGCTTTCGGTTATTTCAGGAAAAGATACCATTTTTAGTGAAAACTTAAATAACAGAAATAAAAATAACCTCTATGATAAAAAAGTAATGTCTGATTATCTTAAAATTTTACTTGAATATAGTGACGGTGCATTTTTAAATTATTATTCCTTTGAGGAAATTGAGAGTTTTGCAACCCAACTGAAACTATGATTCAAAAAAATATAATACTAACAGGTCCGCCACGTTCAGGAACAACTTTGACTTGTAATTTGTTAAATAAGTTGCCCAATGTGGTTGCATTGCATGAGCCAATGAATTTAAAATTGTTTCCTAACAAAACAGAGGGTTTAAAAAACACGATTGAGTTTTTTGAGAAAATGCGAACGATGATTGATGAAGAAGGCTTTGCAATTTCTAAAGTAAAAGATGGGGTAATACCGACAAACCCTTTTGAAGAAGGAGAATCAAACAGATCAAGTATTGTAAAAAAGGAAAAATTTAAAATCGAAAAACAATTATCGCCTAATTATTTACTGGTGATTAAACAAAATGCACACTTTACTTTTTTGTTGAACGAACTTTCAAACTATTTACCGTGTTATGCAATTCTCAGAAATCCACTTGCAACTATTGCTTCCTGGAACTCAATCAAGGCGCCTGTGTCAGATGGAAATTTGACAGTTTTAAAGGGGTTAAATCCCTTATTGTTTGAAAAACTAAATACTATCAGTGATTTATTTTTGAGACAAATTGCACTTTACAATGAAATTGTCAAAAACTATTCATTAATAAATGAAAAAAATATAATCAGGTATGAAGACCTTATTACTTCATCTGGCAAAGTGCTATCAACGATAACAGAAGTAGCATCCGAACTACAGGTAAAGTTGATTAACAAAAACAAAGTAAATAGGTATAATTTTGATCAAATGGAATTGATTGCAAACCAAATATTAAGAAATCAAGGAGCTTGGAGGGAATTTTATACAGAAGAAGAAATTATAGATACATTAAAGTTTTACAATCAATAAAGTTGTACAGGATAAAATGACTTACTTAGAGATTTTTGTTAAAGTTGCAGTAGCTCTTGCTATAATTCTAGCTGCTTGTCAAATAATTGGAGGATTGGCCAAATATATATCACAACCTAAAGTGGTTGGCGAAATGATAGCCGGAGTATTACTAGGGCCAACACTTTTCGGATACTTTTTTCCTGACTTGTTCAATCAGGTTTTTCCTAAAGAGGTTATGCCAATTTTATTTGTAATAGCAAACATTGGGCTTTCTTTGTATATGTTTATTGTTGGATGTGAAATTAACTTATCATTATTTACCAAAAAACTTTTAAAAGATGCCGGAGTAATTTCAGCTTCTGCCTTATTAACTCCCTTTATATTTGGGTTTTTGGCAATGATATTTTTTGGAGATGTTCTCAATACTAAAGAAATATCAACTTTTTCATTTACCATTTTTATGGGAACCGCTTTTGCCATAACAGCATTTCCGATGCTAGCAAGAATTTTACAAGACAATAATATAATAAAAACAAAAATTGGAGGACTTGCCATGGTTTCAGCAAGTATACAAGATGTTATAAGCTGGATGTTACTGGGTTTAGTAACTGTTTTGTCAATAGGTGATAGTTACACTAAAATTTTAATAATGATTTTTGGGGCAATTATTTTTGTTCTCTTTTTGTTTTATTTGGTCAGACCGTTTCTCACCTATTTTATTAATAAAACTAAAAATCCAAATGAGGATAATACAGCATTTAGTGTGGTAATATTCCTATTAATAGTATGTGCCATTTTTACTGACTACCTAGGGTTATATTCTGTTTTTGGAGGATTTATGCTTGGACTTGCTATGCCAAGAAAACAAGATTTTATTGAAGCAGTTTCAATTAGAGTAAAAGACATTACTTTAGTACTCTTTCTTCCTGTGTTTTTTGCTTTTTCGGGGCTTAATACAGATATGACTATACTTTCAAAGTCTGGAATTCTTGGGCCAACAATCATTATTTTGTTATTTGCATTTGCAAGTAAAATTTTACCCTTATTTGGGTCAATGAGATTAAGGGGTTATTCTAAAAAAGACTCTTTTTCAATAGCATCTCTGATGAATGCAAGAGGGTTAATGGAGTTAATAATTGCAAATATTGGCATGATGTATGGCTTAATTGATCAAACACTTTATGCCATTTTGGTAGCAATTGCTATTTTTACTACTGTTTCTGCATTGCCATTATATAAGATCAGCCAAAAGATAAAAGATTAAAACGATGTGTTTTTTTCCATTTAATAATAATTAATTTTAAATTTATAAAAAAAAATATGGAACAAGTAAAAGATAAATATTTTTTGTTGGATTACATCAAAACAGAATTTTTAAGCAATACTGAAATTAAAGATTTTAATGAAGACACACCCTTAGTTTCTAGCAGAATTATGGATTCAATTTCAACCATACAATTGGTTGATTTTATTGAAAAAGAATTTGAAATTGAATTTTTTCATCACGAAGTTGACCAGGAGAATTTGGATTCTGTCAATTTGATGTGGGAATTTATCAAATCAAAAAAACAGTGAGCCTTCAACTGAACAAACTTGAAAATTTATTAGAATTATCCGCACAATATTGGCCGTCTAATACTGCGCTAGAAGAAGAGGGGCGTTCCATCAGTTATGAAAAACTAAACAAGGTTTCAAATAGAATAGCTAGAACCCTAAAGGGATCTTTTGGTGAAAGTCATTTTAGAGCTGCCGTTTATTTCCCAAAATCCATTGAATCTGTTGCGATAATTTTCGGAATTTTAAAAGCCGGAGGAACATACATCCCATTGGATTATGAAGCTCCAGAATCTAGAAATCTATTTATAATTAAAGACTGTGGGGTGTCAGTAATTTTTACTACATTGGATAAATGTCCTTCATTAAAAAAATCTTTTTCAGGAAACATTCAGGATTTGAATATTGATGGTTTAAAACAAGTTTCATTATTACTAATACAAACTATTCCCATTCAGCCGGATGGTTTGGCCTATATATTATATACTTCCGGTTCTACCGGAAAACCGAAAGGGGTTATGTTTTCACACAACAATGCATTGCATTTTGTAAATTGGTGTTCAAATCAGTTTTTTCCTGACGAGAACAGTGTTTTTTCGTCACATGCACCCTTCCATTTTGATTTATCAATTTTAGACCTTTATCTGTCAATAAAGCACGGATCAAAATTAATTTTGATCAGCTCCAAAGAAGCCAAAAATCCTCTAGCTCTTTCATATTTAATAGAGAGTAAAAAAATAACTCATTGGTATTCAACCCCCACAATATTAAAGTTGATGGTTAGTTATGGTAAAATTGAAAAACATGACCACAGTTCTTTGAAGTTTGTTTTGTTTGCCGGTGAAGTCTTCCCGTCTGAACCACTAAAAAAACTAACTCTACTTTGGAAAACGGCAAGATTTTTTAACCTTTATGGACCAACCGAAACAAATGTTTGCACGTATTATGAAGTAAAATTACCCGTTGACGAGGATAGAATACAGCCCTTTCCAATTGGCAAGACTTGTGAGGGACTAAAATCAAAAACTGTTATCACAGAAGAGGATAAACTGGAATTACACATTTCAGGCCCTGGTGTATGTCAAGGCTATTGGAATAATGTGGATTTAAATGAAAACTCTTTTGAAGAAACTAGTGGTGAGGTTTGGTATAAAACAGGCGATTTGGTTGACCAGGATTTAGAAGGAAACTACATTTATTTAGGCAGGAAAGACAGGATGGTTAAGAAAAACGGGTTTAGGGTTGAACTCGATGAAATTGAAAACCACATTAATAAACTGGATTCAATTGTAGATGTTGCGGTAATTGCAAAAATCAATTCAGACTATGAGTGTAAAATTGTTTCATTTGTCCAGTCAAAAGAACCAAAAAACCATTTGTTGGAACTCAAAAAATATTGTTTAGAGAATATGCCACATTATATGACACCTGATGAATTTGTAATTTTAGAAAATATCCCCAAAACAAGTACAGATAAAACCGATTATCAAAAACTATATCATTTAGATGAATTTTGAATACACCAAGGCACAACTGGATTTAAAAGATGAAATTTTTCATTTTGTAAAGCATTCAATCAATAAACTAGGGTTTATTGATGAAAAAAGGCCTTTCAATGCAAAAGAGTGGAAGGAAGTTGGTAAACTCAAAATTCAAGGTTTACCTATACCTGTTGAATTTGGAGGAAGAGGCTTTGATGCGCTGACATCGACAATTGCGTTAGAAGAATTAAGCTATCATTGTGAAGACGGTGGTTTACCTTTTGCAATCGCAGCTCAGATGTTATCTTGTTTGATTCCAATTTGGAAAAATGGAAGTGACAGTCAAAGAAATAATTTCTTGCCAAAACTTTGTGATGGTTCATACATAATTGCAAACAGTATTACCGAGCAAGAAACAGGTTCTGATATTTATGGAATGAAATCTACCGCTAGACAGGAGGGAGGTGATTTTATTATTCAAGCTCAAAAAACATTAATAACAAATGCACCCCTTGCAGGCTGGTCTTTGGTTTATGTTGCTACACATCCTGAAAAAAGGTACTTTGGGGGTATATCTGCTTTTATAATCGATCATAGTTTAAGCGGCGTAAATTCAAATTTAGAACTTAAAAAATTAGGCTTGGAAAGCGTTCAAATGGGAAATCAAAGTTTTGAAAATGTAAAAGTTAGTGAAAAAGATTTATTGGGTAAATTAGGTGCCGGAGGACCTATATTCCAGTCTAGTATGGAGTGGGAAAGGGCTTGTCTAGGAGCTGTTCATTTAGGCAGAATGAAAAAAATTCTAGATTTTTCAATAGATTTTGTTAAAAATAGAAATGTTGGAGGTAATCCGATAAGTAAATATCAAAGTATTTCACACAAGATTGCCGATATGAAAATTAAAATTGAAACATCAAGATTAATACTTTACAAAGCTGCATCCAGTCTAGATTCTAACAAAGAAACTGGAATTACAGCTTCTATAGCAAAGTTGTATATTAGCGAGGCGTATCGTACTATGTGTTATGACGCCTTTTCAATAATGGGTGGAAGCGCTTATTTATCAGGAAGCTTTATAGAAAATTACATTAAGGATTCCTTAAGTTCTACTATTTATTCAGGGACATCAGAAATACAACGAAACATAATTTCAGGATATTTAAAAATTTAAATTAGATTTGTTAATCATTAAACTTAAACCATGAAAAGTGATAAAATTATTGTAATTGGGGGAGGTCCCTCTGGTTCTTCAGTTGCTTCATTTCTTGCCTTGAAAGGGCACAAAGTCTTGCTTTTTGAGAAAGAAAAATTTCCAAGGCCACACGTGGGGGAGTCCTTATTGCCTTTCAACTATCATTTATTTAATGAATTGGGTGTATTGGACACCATGGAAAAAACATATCACAGAAAGCCGGGGGTAAAATTTACAAATTCTGATGGTTCATCAAACACTGTTTGGTATTTTAACCATTCCATTAAAGATCCAAGTTCACTTTCATTTCACGTGGACAGGGCGCATTTTGACAATATGTTGCTTGATAGAACTAAAGAATTGGGAGTGGAAGTTATTGAAGAAACTACTGTAAAGGAGGTCAAATTCAATCAAGAAAATGACATTGTAAAGGTCTCCACTCGCAATAAAGAGGGAGTAGAAGAAGATTACTACACAAAATTCATTATTGACGCAAGTGGGCAATCCACCTTTCTGGCAAATAGTTTTAACGATAAAAAAAATTATGAAGGTTTGGAAAGAGTGGCAATTAATTCGCATTGGCAAAATCCTACCTATGATAAAGAACTGGAAGAAGGTTGTATTGAAATCATTCACCTTGGAGGAGAGAAAATGGGCTGGGTTTGGGCTATACCACTAAGCAAAACAAGATTGAGTGTTGGTGTGGTTATTTCATCCGGTTACTTTTTATCCCAAAGAAAAAGATTTGAGGGAGAGAAAAGAATTTTAGATAAAATATATTTAAATGAATTAAGCGAATCAAAGTTGCTTGATAAAATACTTTCAAAAGCTGTTAAAGAAGAACCGGCTATGGCACATGGAGATTATTCTTACTATACTGATTCCAAATATGGTAAAAATTTTGCAATTATAGGCGATGCAAGTGCATTTCTTGATCCCATTTTCTCTAGTGGAATTTATGTGGGAATGATGAGTGCAAAATTAGTTGCAGAAAAACTGGATGAGGCATTCACAGAAAATCAAAACCCCGAAAGTTATCTAAAACCAGTCTATGATAATCTTGATGGAGCCTATAAATTAATTGAAAAACTTATTAGAGTTTTTTATGACCCCAACGCATTGTCACTGTCAAGCCTAACAAATGCAAAAGATGCCGGTTATGAACAATTTGACAGAGCCTACAATATTTATCATTATCTTCTTCAAGGAGACTTTTTATTAAATCATAAAAAATATCATTCAGCAGTCGATATTTTAAAAGATAATAATCAATTTCAAAAATATGTTAACCTTATAAATTCAAAAGAAATTAGCACAAATCACTAACTAATCAATATTTTATTATATGATGAAAATTTCAAAATCAATTTTATTGTTATTAATATTCATTTTAGCAATTTCATGTGCTGAAAAAAAGAATAATGAACAGATACCCGAAAAGACAAACAACAGGTCTGAAATGCATCAAGATAAAGAGCGTTCTCAAAAGTCAAGACCTGTTGAGGAAGTTGTTGAAATTTGGGTTAAATCCCTAGGAGATAGGTTAAAAATTGATGAACAAACAATCGCAAACATCAAGAATATCTACATGAATGCTTATATTTCTTCAGGAGGTAATCTTGATGATTACATGAATAAGGATCAGGCTCAACTCTTACGCAATAAGATTGTAAAAGAAACCAAGGACGAAGTCATCAAGCTTCTTAATACAGACCAGCAAAATATTTATCTGAGGTTTATAAGAGACTAAGAATTGCTTAATGTAAAATCATACATTTCCAGGTATTGTTCTACAGTTTTTTCTATCGGGAATAGAGTGACTTTTTTTTCATCCCAATTGTCTTTGTAAGCTTTTTCCATTGCTTGCTTTAAGCCTAATGGTGACAAACTTATGATGGCAATGACTTTGCCTCCTGTGACTTCTTTTAGTGCCCCTTTTTCAGAACTAATTATTGGCATTTTTAAACCAACACTCTCTGCAGCAGTAAAACAAAATCCTTCACTTAGTGATGGGATAATTATTGCATTTGTAGCACTTACTTCATTAATCAAATCAATAAAAGTGAGGTTGTGTTTCCAAATAAGGTTGGATTCAATTTTTAGGGATTTGGTTAGTTTTTTTATTTTTAAAAAAATGTTTTTGGGGTAGTTTGGTACTATCATTTTTAATTTTACTTTGGGGTGTTTTTCTATAAATAATGAAAACCCTTCAAGCAAAACATCAAGACCTTTTGAAACACCCAGTCTTCCGAAATAACAAAAAGTAAATTGTTTTTCTTTAACTGAATTTTTAACAGTTAATGAGTTGTAATACAGCCCATTATAAATTCGTGTAATATCCTTTTGATTGACACCTGCATCAATAAGTCTGGTTTTAGTAAAATCTGATACAGCTATAAATTTATCAAAATTCAATTGAAGTATAAACCATTCAAAACTGAAATAGAGAACTTTTGAAAACAATGAAGCAAATGGGACTTTAAACCATAGTTTTCCCCAATATTCATGAAATGTAATTACACATTTTGTTTTAGTGATTTTTGATGCAATATAGGCCGGAATTGCAGCAGTATAAGATGATGTTTGTATTAAATCAACTTTTTTGGCTATTTGCACACACTTCCTCACCGAAAGTATAGTGAATAAAAATCGATTGGGAATTGCTAAACGAATTATATCAACTCCGTTGACAGTTTCATTCTTTTTTAATTTTTTTTGATATCTAGTAGTAATAACTGTAACTTGATGATTGTTGATAACCAATTGTTCTGAAAGATTTTTCCAAAGGGTTTCTGCTCCTCCAATGTATGGATAGTAATGCTCAACAATAAAGACAAATTTCATTGATTGGAATTTTGAAGTTTTTCAATTTCCAAAGCTGTTTTTCTAACTAAATCTGTAATTTGTTTATTTTGCTTTTTAATGGTTACAAAGGTTTTGAAATGAATGAAAAAGGACAAGGCTAATCCTATAAAAATTATCGCATTGACATTATCTTTAATTCCCAGTAGGTCTGATAAAAAGAAAGTGATTTGGTCTGGAATTATTGCAAGTACACAAACACCTAACCAAAAAAGGACCCAAAAAAGCGTTTCAAATAAAGTGTTATTGCCACCCCTATGGCTTTTTAGAGTAAGTACAATTGAAAATAAACCTATTATTGGTACAATAATTTGATAGACTTCAAAATTCATAGTAGTTAGTTTTTAAACAAAGAATGATATACAATATTTAATGCGGTTTTTATACCCTGATTTAAGTTTTGACCCTTATCAGAATAATTCTCAGGATAGTAAACATTTATTGGGACATTTATAATTTTTAGTTTATTATGATAAGCTTTAATAATCACTTCACTGCAAAAGTCATAACCATCCTGTTCAATTTGGATTGTTTTTATTGCTTTTCTGCTCCAAGCTTTAAACCCTGACTGAGAGTCATTAACTTTTTTTAACACCATTAGAGAAGTTAAAAGATCAGCCAGAAAATTATAAAACCTTCTAATACCCGGAATGTTATTTTCTTTTGACATAAATCTGTTTCCAATGGTTAGGTCAGCATTTTCTTTAATATGTTTATCCAATAAAAGCTCAATATCAAAAGGGTCATGCTGGTTGTCCCCATCAATGGTGACAGCAAATTTATATTTCTCTTTTTTTCTAAAATATTCAAGCCCGGTTTCAGTTGCTGCACCAGCGCCTCTATTTAAGAGATGCCTAATGACTATTGCGCCATTAAAAATAGCCTCATTTATTGAATTATCATGACTACCATCGTCGATTACCAAAATATTTTGAAACCCCAGTGATTTTAAATTTTTTATAAGAATACCTATTCTTCCCGATTCATTAAAAACAGGAATTATTATTAAAATATTATTCTTATTTATCAATTGTTCAATCACTTAAAAATTTATTTTAAATAAGGCTGTTTTACCTCTTTCAATAATTTCATATCCAAATACATCGTATTTTGCCTTGACAACATTTCCGTTTAGCATTATTTGTTTATCACCTTGTGGATGGACCAATAATCTATCAGTAGCAATAAGTTCAACATATGGGTTTTCGTTTAGATAGTTAAAAAGTTCAATCATTTTTTTGACAAGTGTTTGGTCAGGAGTCACATCTAGGGTGTGAGCTTCTAAATCCACAAGTATATAGTCATAACCTCGTTGCTTTAATCCGCGAGTTGTAGTAATTTTATTGAATTCAGAACTTGTCCATAAAGTCGAAAAGTAATCTAACTGGTTGTCGTTATAAATACGCTTATCATTCTCCTCTATAAAAAAAGCAAACAAAGTCCCTACATTAAGAATGTTAGTGTTTTTATTTTTATTAAGCTCAAGAATAATTTTTCTTGTTTCAAGATTAAAAGCAGTATTAAATGCCTTTATTTCGGTTATTTGACCACTAGCATAAAGAGCTGAAGAATTTAAAAATAAATTTCTAAAATCGGTTGATTCCGGATTTTGAGTTTTACCCATCAATAGTGGTGATAACCTAAAGAGTAAAAGGATGAAAATCCAAATAAAAATAAATGAAAAACTGATTCCTTTTATTATTTGACTGTTTTGAAAAATAGAATTTTGATCTGAAAAGAAAAAAACAGCGAGTAATAGTGGTAGTAATCCAAAACCAATAATGCCATACCAGGGAATACCACTTGAAAGTATTAACCAAAAGACAAAACAAGTCACAACATAAAGAAGTAAAGATTTAGATTTTAAATTTAATTGTTTCAACAGCACATTTTTAAACAATAAGTAACACAAGGTAGAAAAAACCAAAACTCCGGCTATACTTGCAATGTCACTATCAAAGGAGAGTAACAAAAACAATGGAGCTATATAACTTCCAAGCAATAAAAACGGGTAAATAAGTGTGGAGTAAACTGAAGCGAAATGGCCAGAAAAATCAGATGCAAAACCATAATTTTTGTTCATCAATATTTCATTAATCTCGGCAATACTTAATGAATTATCAGGATTATAAGCAGACCAAAAACATAAACTAAACCAAACTACCAATGATGAAATCCTAATTAATACCGGTAGAAGCCTGGCTCTTTTGTAACCAAACAAAATAAGTGGAATAAAAGCTAAAAATAAAAAACTAATATCTGTCGAAAATAAATCTACATTAACTTTATTGGTAAGATCATAAGGTAAACTAAGAAATCTCATAAAACCTCCTTCATAACCTAAATAACGTTTTATTTCTTCTTTCTTAGCAGTATAAATATCCAGATTATTTTGATTTACATCTGAAACATTACCATTTTTATTTAAAACTTGAGTAAGTATAGGTGAAAATAATTCGTGCTTTGGAAAGTGATTTAATTCAATATTGAATTTTGCAGATAATGATTCAGTCTTTTTTAGTAATTCTGAGATATTTAATGAATTTGACTCAACCGTATTCTTTATCCCCCAAGGTAAAAGAGCAATTCCTGAACCAATTATTAGGATAAAAATTAACTTTAAAGGTTTTTTTGGGGATATTCTTCCATTTTTTCTTGCAAGAAAAATGAAAAGTGAAGCTATTACTGCCAACACAAGTGTAAGAGAAAAAATTTCAAGTTTTGAAAAAGATAAATCTGCAAATGTGTATAAGTTAAAAATAAAAATAAAAACAATAATAGCCAATAAAGAGGCAAGTGCTACAAATTTTCCGCAGTAATAATAAAATAGGAAGACTATAAGCCCCAAAACGGCTATTAGTGAAGTATACTTTATTCCTAAAGAAAAACCAATTAGGATGCCGGCAATTAACCAAAGTTTGGACTCAGTATCAACAATATTATTTGAACTATTTCCTACTTGACTATTTTGATTACGAAAGTAAAATTCAATTATAATATGTAGCACTGTAAGCATAATTAAAAACAAGCTTAAGTCTGTTTTAATTTCAATACTTGATGGCCAAACAATTAAAGGTAAAGTGTAAAATAGTACTGCAGAAAATATTGCCCAATCGGTAGAAACATAATTCCTAGCAATTTTAAAAATCAAAAAAATCAATAAAATACTTGAAACAGAACCCAAATGAAGCGCAACAGCGTTACTTTCAAAGATGACATATCCCAAACTTACTATTAATGACCAATTGTATGGATACAAAACCTCAATTAAACCTCCACTATTGCTTACTAACTTTGGGATATTCATATATAAGGTAAGTGAGTCAAAGCCTAAAGGGAAAGGGGAAGTTACAGTAATTAAGTTGACAGAGACCAAAATAATTACAGTAATAATCAAGAATATTGAAAATGAATTTACTGGAGTTGTATCCTGTTTTTTCAATAGGTTATTTTTTAAGCTATCTAACAAACTTTTCCAACCTGATATAATTAAAACAAGCAACCATATTAAAGCCGTGTAATAATTAAATTGGTTAATTACACCTAGTAAAAAAATTCCAAAACACATAATTGTAAATCCTACACTGATCTGTAAAAATATATTTGAATTAAAACTTTCAGGTAGTTTGATTGTTTTCAATATGAAGGCACCCGACGATACTGCTGATACAAAAACAGTTATAACACTAATATGAATTAAAACAGTTTTTAGAAGAAATTGAAAAGCAGAAAATTCAAGATCGTTTTTATAAAAATAGAACCACATTACCATTGTCATAAAAGCCAGTAAAATAGGATAGAAATACACGACTCTAAAACCACTAACATTAAAGCTATTCCAGCCTGATTTTTTTTTGATAAAAATCATAGAAATTAAAAAACCGGTTGCATAAGCTGCTATTAAAAGATCCCAATACTTGAAAAACCTTACAGCGTAAACATAGCTAGAGGAACTAGCTATGAAATCAAAAAAAACAATTAATAGCCAATAGGCACAGAAAAGAACAGTCAACCACTTCCCGATATTTTTTTTAAAATTATTAAAAACTTCAGCCATATCAGAAATAAAGTTCAGGAGTATAAAAATGTTATAATACTATGGTTTTTGATATTTATATATCTTAAAACTGTTAGTGTTTAGTCCACATATAGTTTGATTAATTATTCAATAAATATAATATATATTCTTTCTCTTTGAAGAAATAGGCCATAAAAAAAGAAACTTAAATTAATTCTTTAGATTTTTTTACGAGATATTTAATTAAAATGGTAATTTTGAGCCCAAATTAATATTTTAATTATGGCAAGTGTAAAAAATTTAAAGAAAGATATCAATTATGTACTTGGTGACATCATTGAGGCTGTGTATGTTTGGGAATTGACAAATTCAGAAAAAGATACAAAAAAATCTGAAGGAATCATTGATGAGGCTATTGCAGTATTTGATGAATTGGTTGAAAAAGTAAACCAAAAAGATGTTGAAAACAAAAAGAAACATTTTAAAGCTATCAATAACGAACTTGAAGAAAAAGCTTCAAAACTCATTGAAAAAGTAAATAAACTTTAAAAACAAATCCCTTGGAATTTCAAGGGATTTTTTTTATTCATCAATCTCAAGTGCTTTCCGTTCAATAATATGATTCTCCAATTGTTTGCCATACATTGATTCCTGAATGTTTGGTGCAAGGTTATTATATATAGTATCGAGATATTTTACATTTGCATCATATATTTCGCTTAATGCTAGATATGGAGCTACTTCAAAATCTTTGTGATTGATAGCAAAATTGATAGTAGCTATATACTTACTTTTTATAAGTGATTCATAACTTTGATTGATTTCAATTTTTTTAGCCTCATTACCATCTTTATCGGCTTGAAAATCTTCAGCAAATAGTTCCAGATTTTTGTCATTGTATCGCTGCATTAGGTTTTGATACTCCACAATTTTTTCATGATTTATGGAGCCGCTCACTTGAGCACTTCTCTCAAAGTCATTCAGTGTTGTTAAGATCTCAATACTCCCGGGTTCGGCAAAAAAGGCAAGACCGTCTTGAACTGGAGTCCCATCAGTTTTTCTTAAAAAAAGATAAAGCATTTCAGGGCTTTCCAGTTGCATAGAAAATGAGAAATCTTCCTTTCCACTCATAACAATTGAGTCGATAGTTATCATCAGCGAGTCTTCAATTTTTTCAAGATAAAGAACTCCTTTTTTGAGACCATGAATTTTTCCGGTTATGGTTGTGTTACTTTCTTCTTTTTTCGTGCAAGCGAAACATAATAACACTAAAATAAAAGCAATAAAGGTCAATCTCATAATTTAAAATTTATAAAAGATAGCAAATATCTCTTATTTCAGCTTTACAGCGAAAGATTCTTTTAATTATTTACAATCAATTAACCAACTGAATAATAAGTGGGAGAACCGGGTCCTACGGGCATTTCTAAAACAAAAACCCAAAGGTAAAATAAAAGCATCCAGCCCAGATAAAACAAAATACTGTAAGGCAACATCATACTAATGATGGTTCCTATTCCAATATCCCTTTTATATTTCGCCGCAAAGGCAAGAATTAACCCAAAGTAACTCATCATGGGTGTGATAATATTTGTTACAGAATCGCCAATACGGTAAGCTGCTTGAATCACTTCGGGACTATACCCAACATACATTAACATAGGCACAAAAATGGGAGCGGTGACTGCCCATTGTGCAGAAGCAGAGCCAAGCATCAAATTGACCATAGCAGAAACAGCTATAAAACCTATGAAGACTTCAGGGCCGGTAAAACCAATGTTGTTTAAAAATTCAGCTCCTTTCACCGCAAATATTTGCCCTAAATTACTCCAGCCAAAAAAGGCGACAAATTGTGCAGCAAAAAATACAATAACAATATAAAGGCCAAGGGTTGACATCGCATTTGCCATCCCGTCAATGACTCCTTTTTCACCTTTCATACTTCCGGTAATTTTACCATAAACAAAACCGGGGATAAGGAAAAATATAAAAATAAAAGTCACAATGCCTCTAAAAAAGGGCGAATTCAAAATATCTCCTGTTTCAGGGTTGCGCAAAACACCGTTTTCTGGAACAATGGTGAGTGCCAGTAATGCTATAATTCCCAAGACAACAAGACCGGTAATTTTTAATCCCTTTATTTCCTGAGGAGTTAGAGGATTCATCATCGATTGATCTGAGAGGTCTTCTGAGGCTTCTTTAACATTGTATTTGCCTAGTTTTGGCTCAACAATATAAAGCGTCACAAATGTTCCCACTATGGTGATCAAGAAGGTGCTGATGAACATAAAATAATAATTGACCGCAGCATGTACAGTATATTCCGGGTCAATTAAATTTGCCGCTTCTTGAGTCAAACCGGCAAGGAGTGGATCGATGGTGCCTATTAATAGGTTGGCACTATATCCACCGGAAACACAAGCAAAAGCACAAGCAAGACCGGCAAGCGGATGTCTGCCCATTGAGTGAAATATCACGGCTGCCAGTGGTACTAAAACCACATAGCCCATTTCTGAGGCTGTGTTTGAAATCACAGCGGCAAAACAAATGGCAATTGTGACCAGGTTTTTTGGGTTGATAACAAAGTTGATAGGTTTCATCAAGAATGCTCCAAATCCTTTTCCTGCTGGCAGGGGTTTAAAAGAAGCCGCTTTTAAAACCAACCCTCTTATACAAGCAGTAATTAAACCAGATCGTTCTGCAACTCCAACACCCAATAATGCTACTAAAACTACTCCAAGAGGGGCGAAGCTGGTAAAGTTTGTCACCAGATTTGAAACGACTCTTCTTAATCCCTCACCGTTTAATAAACTTACCGGCTCTATAATACCACCAGGAGCTCTCCCGGGGGAGCCTTCAGGTCTAGGATCAAGTGCGTTCCAACCCAGCCAGTCTGCCAGCCCACTTGCTAAAATGACTCCAAAAGCAAACAGTGCAAAGAGTGTAACAGGGTGGGGTAGAAGGTTTCCCATCCATTCAACAAAATCTAAAAAGCGGGTAAAGAAATTCTTTTTTTGAGGTGTATTGTCTGGTTGTGGTGGATTACTAAGTTCAGTTGCCATATAATTTATTTTAGCTGCAAATTTTTATTGAATAGAATTTGAATTAAAGGCTAGTCTTTGTTTTTATTCAAGCAGCTAAAATATAAAAATTATATGGAATTTATGAGGATTGATTTTTAGAATGAAAACAAGAGACCTGTCAGGATTTTTCCGATAGTAATCGGGACCGACAGGTCTCATAAATATTGAAAATTAAAATTTGTAGGGTTTAGAAAAATCCTCCTCCACCTTCAGCCTCATTATCGTCACGTTGCTTTCTTGAAAGTGCTCTATACTTTCCTCCTCCAAAAGTATAGTTAATTCCCACAAAAACAGTTTGACTTTCCCAGTTCCAGTTACCTTCTTGTCTAAAAGGTCTTTCGCCGTCAAATTGCGCTTTCATAGTATCAAAAATGTCGTTTACGTTTAAAGAGAATGTTCCATTTTCTATAAAGTTGTAACGCATCCCGAGGTTTACCATTCCCATAGCTTTAGAATTGAATTGAATTCCATCCTGTGGTCCTCTGTATAATCCGAATGCAGAAAATGAAAGTTTGTCATTTACTTTAAAATTATTGAAAAGGCGAGCATTAAATGCAAGGTTATCAACAGTAACTGTTTCAGTAATGATGTCATCAATGGTGGCTTCACTAGTGGGAACTGTGAGTCTTTCTGCAATGCTTTTTTGAGTTCTTGAGAAGACGTCCATACTCGCATTCAGACTCCACCATTTTGTGGGTCTAATGTTAGCTGATGCTTCAATTCCAAAGGCGGTTGAGTTGTCAAAATTTCCAGAACTCATGATGATTCGATTTAAATCATCTCTGTCAATAAATATGAATTCATTGATTTCATCTTGTATAAACCTGTAGAATACACCGGCTGTGAGGCTTCCTTTATTAATTTGTCTGGTGTAATTTGCCTCTACAGAATTTGTAAATTGTGGTTGTAGGTCTGGATTTCCAAACTGTGATACCAATGGCGTGGTCCATTGCGGAAGTGGGTTAAGTTGGTCTGCTCTGGGTCTATCAACACGGCGACTGTAACTCACTTGATAAGTCCCTTTTTCTGAAGGTGAATAAGTGACAAATGCTGAAGGATAAAGTTCAAAATAGTCATTTGTAAAAGTTGCTAAGTTTTCTGTATTGGAATCTAAATCGGTTTCAATAGCGATTCCTGTTTCTTCTACAATTTCAGCACGCACTCCTGCTTGATAGGTCCATTTTTCAAGTTTTTTACCAAAAGTGGCATAAGCAGAATAGATATCTCTATTGAAATCAAATTCAGTTGATGAAGGAATAAAATCACCCAAATCGTTTTGCGAACGGGCGTCAGAAAAATAATTGGTCAATGAACCAAGTAAGCGTGCTTCAAGGCCCAATTCTAATTTGATACTTTCAGAAAGTGGGTTGACATAATCTAAGTTTATGGTGGTTTGATCGCGGGTTACATCTGTTTCCTCTATATAATTGGGGCGAGTAAAACTTCCTGAAAATGTGTTATTATTGAAAGAATCTGAGTCAAAGATGTTGTGGTCTGCCTCAAGTTCTATGGTATGATCTTCTTCATCAATATTTAATTTGTAGGATAAATTGTATTGCTGAGAGTAATTTTCATTTACAGCATCAAAATTTTGATTGATATCAAGAGAGGGGTTATTTAAATTAAATATGTTTGTATCTCCAATGATATCACCTTCAAATATATTTTGATTTGTAAAAACAGAAAGGGTGTTTTTCTCATTGATATAAACATCAACACCCACTTTGTAAAGCTGCGAATAGTTTTTGAATAATAAGTCAAACTCTTGATTGATAGCATCATCAATTCGTTGGAAGCCTCCAAAATTATAACTTCTTGAAATATTGTTGCTTAGATTGGTATAAAAGTTAAATTTTCCTGTTCTGTAGTTCATATTTAGAGAACTATTAAACTTGGGTTCAACCTCATAGGCGAGTCCCAGGTTTAAACTTCCATTAAACCCAACAGTTACATTTTTGTGAAGAATGATGTTGATAATTCCACTCATCCCTTCAGGATTGTATTTTGCTGAAGGATTTGTGATTAATTCAATTTGTTTGATTGCATTTGATGGAATCTGTTTTAGTAATTGTGCAACCGGTATACTTGAAATTTTACCATCCACCATTACGGTCACATTTTCATTTCCTCTAAAACTCAATGCACCGGATTGTTCATCGACAGTTACAGAGGGCAAGTTGTTCATAATGTCTGAAGCAGTGGGACCTGCTGTTGTAAGGTCTTTTCCAACATTAATGACTCTTCTGTCAACCTTTTGTTGAATGGTTGAAACCTCTGCTACCACAACAACTTCATCAAGACTGGCAACATCTTCTTCAAGAGCTATTGTTCCTAGATTTAATGCAGGATTACTTTTTGTAATTTCAATTTTTTTAGAGTAGGGTTTAAATCCAATGTATTGAATCTTCACATTGTAAGTGCCTTCTGAGAGGCTATTCACTTTAAAATTGCCATCATTATCAGTAATGCCTCCAGTCAATGTCTCCCCGGCATTATTTTCAATAATAACGGTTACATAGGGTAATGGCTGGTTTAATTTGGCATCAATGACAAGGCCTTGAACAGACCCGGAATTTTCTAAATACCTGTGAGTTTGTGTTGAAATGTTTTCGGCTGATGGTTGGGCTAGAACTCCCAAAGATGCAATCAAGATGCACAGTGTTACTAAATTTTTCATTTTTTGATTGAATTTATTGATTAGATTGTTTTGTAAAATACCTTGTTATACCTAATTGCTTGATGAGTGCAATAAAGATTTTACAACAAGATTTGTTTGTAAGACTGCTTAAGTCTTTTTTTGTTACAATTATTTTGAAATTTAACATTTAAAAACTCGGAGTTTTAAAACTCCGAGTTTTTTAGCTCACTGATTCAAATTAACACTAACCATCAACGTAAATAGAATCGAGTAAAGCCTGAAAAAATATTTCTACTTCAAAGACGAGTTAAATTTATTTCTGTTACAGTTGTTTTTATTTTTTAACTTTATAAAATGAATAAAAAAACATTAGTAATAGGTGCCAGTACAAATCCGTCTAGATATTCTTATTTGGCAATCAACAGGTTAGTGGATAGAAATCACTCGGTGGTGGCTGTAGGGATTAAAGAGGGTACAGTTGCCGGAGTTGAAATTTTAACAAACAAACCCCATTTTGAAGGAATTGACACCATAACGTTGTATGTCAATTCAAAAAATCAAGTGGAATATTATGATTATATCATCAATTTAAAACCTAAAAGGGTAATTTTTAATCCGGGAACAGAAAATCCAGAACTTTATGAACTGCTTCAAAAAAATAATATTGAAGTTGAAGTGGCTTGTACATTAGTGCTTCTTGGAACGAATCAGTATTAAATAAAAACCTTAGTTCAAAGGTGCTTTTAATATGGAAATATCTTCGCTGTCATACCAATTTTTACGAATTATATAAATGAAATCATTAAAAACAGTTAAACCAACTATATCATAAGGAGCTGGGTTAACTAAATTGCTTGGAATATCAACATAATTACCGGTTATTGTATTATAAACTCCAAACCTAATGTATGGGATAAAACCATTTGATACTTCTTCAACAAAATTATACCCAACAAAAATCAGATTTTGATATTTAGCAGCATATGATGTTCTGGGAGCATCACTCATCATAAAGGTTGATATGTTTCCATTTTCTAAGTCAATAATATAACATTCTGCATCAAAATCTTCAGAAGCAAATCCATTTCTACCCCCAAAAATGTATAATTTATTGTTTAAAATTTCTGAACCAGCACTTGTTCTTGAATTAGGCAAAGTGTTGATTACAGGAGAAATATTATTTGTTAAATAATTATAGCTTCTAATTTGAGAAGGTTGCTCAAGGATATCAAGATTATATCCGGTAACATAAGCTTCATCACCTTGAACTGCTAAACCAAATCTGGTCATATTTAAATTGTGTTGAAAACTTTGAGGAGGAGTACCATCAAGATTAAGAGGGTAAGTGTTTACATAGTTTGCGCCAAATACAATTAATTCATTATTTATTATATGTAATCGTTTTGTGACAAAGTCTTGCTGATAGAAAAGACTTTCTGTCCAAGTATTGGTATCGATGTTATATTTTAGAATGACTTCCGGTCTAATATCTCCATTGATTTGTGAATCATCTCTAAGAGCAATATATAAACTATTATTAGAATAACTACCAATAAAACCTGCTGCACCTATACTAAACTCTCCTTCAGTTTGAGGAATTGTTACATTACTAAAAATTAGACCTTCGCTTGGCGGGCTAGAGTAACTCTCCAAAGTGCGCTCACCAAGAGTTATATTTATATATGCACTATTACTTCTGCCTTCAAAATTAATGATTCCAATTAGAGTGTTATCTTCTTCCAAACGAAGAGAAATAAGTCCGTCAAAGAGGGTAAACTCATCTTTGCTTTCTTCAATAAATGTCAAATTATCCTTAATGGGCTCCAAATAATAGTCGATTGAAACATCTGATACGGAAGTTGCGTTTTGATTTATATCAAAACCGGGATTCCATTTTACCTCTCCATTTTGGCTAAAAATAAAATCATCATCGATAATATTATAACTATTACTAATATTGAATGTTCCATTTTCATTAACAAGTTCTGCATTAACAATGTACCAAGTTTTGGTGCTGCCGTTTGATAATGTCTGAATAGTTAATGCTCTTTCTTCTTCGAGATTGATTAAATCGTCGTTTGGTGAGTTTCCATCATCACTGCTACAAGAGTAAATGATAAATGAAAGTGAGAATAAATAAAGGATTTGTTTTATCATTTTTTATATTGTTACTTTATGTAATGATTATATGATTCTCGATAAAAGCTAAACTAATATAAATTTATTAAATAAAAAATTTTTAATTTTTTTTTATCAATACTAATCCCATAAACGCTAAAAATCCATTTAAAATCAGGATAAAAAATCCAAATTCAAAACCAAACCATTTCAGGCTGTTGATACTAATTATATAGGAAAGTATGGGTGAAAGTATGGCGATTATAGGTACAAACTTATCTTTTACTTGAAATTTAGTAAACAACCCAAAAGCATACAAAGCTAGCAAAGGACCATAAGTATAGCCTGCAAAAACAAACAAACGTTCAATCACACTCTCATCCTTTATGATGTACTCAAAAATGAGCATTGTAAAAATAAAAACCAAAGCAACAGCTTTATGAACCTGCTTTCTAATTTTTTCTTGTCTTTCTATATCATATTTCTTTTCAATATCTAAAATATCAAGACAGAATGAAGTTGTGAGTGATGTCAGGGTTCCATCAGCACTGGAAAATGCAGCGGAGATAAGACCCAAACAGAAAAACACTGCCATCACCATACCTAATCCACTTTGAGTGGCAATTACAGGAAATAATAAATCCGGACGATCAACTGCAATGTTATTTTGTTGTGCAAACGAAATCAACAAAAGTCCCAAAACCAGAAAAACAAGATTTACCAATACTAGTACAATGGTAAACCAAAACATGTTTTTTTGAGCGTCTTTCAGATTTCTGCAAGTGAGGTTTTTTTGCATCATATCTTGGTCAAGACCTGTCATCACAATAGTAATAAAAGCGCCACTTAAAAATTGTTTCCAGAAAAAATTAGCACTTTTATAATCTTCAAAAAAGAACATTTTTGAAAGTTCACTTTCACTTACATACCCAATTAAATCGGAGCCGGCAATACCCAAACTTGTGGACAAATAATAAATTGCAACACCGGCAGATGTTAGCATAAACAACGTTTGAAGGGTATCTGTCCAAACAATTGTTTTGATGCCGCTTTTAAAAGTATAGAGCCAAATAAATAAAATAGTAATAGAAACAGTTGCCCAAAACGGAAAACCGGCGGCATCAAAAATTAATGTTTGAAAAACAACAGCAACCAAATACAACCTGAAACTGGAACCAATTAATCTGGATAGTAAAAAAAAGGAAGCACCGGTTTTGTAGGATATATTTCCAAACCTGCCTTCAAGATAGGTGTAAATTGAAGTTAGGTTGAGCCTGTAATACAAAGGAAGTAATACCAAACCCACAACGAGGTATCCCAAAATATAACCTAAAACTACCTGGTAATAGCCAAACTGTGACGCTTCAACCCAACCGGGCACAGAAATAAAAGTAACTCCGCTCAAGGAGGCACCTATCATTCCAAAAGCGACAAGATACCATGGTGATTTTTTCCCGGCTTTAAAAAAATCGGCATTGCTCCCTCCTTTGTTTGTAAAATGAGAGATTAAAAGTAAGGTGGCAAAATATCCAAGAATGAGAAAAATGATGTGAGAGGGCTGCATGATTTGCTTTGATAATTAAGGCATAAAAGTACAAATAATGTTTACTTATGAGAATTATTTTTTTATTTTTGGTCAAAACTTTATGCAATGAAAAATGCCTCAAAATTTTATTTTTTCACTTTTCTACTTTTCGTTTTTTCATTTGAAATTTATTCACAGGCAGACTATTTAGTTATGATAGATGAGGGCACCCACAAAGTTGAAGATGTCCAACAAAGTGCTGAAGCCTATTTTCTAGATAAACCTCAAGGCAGAGGTTCCGGATACAAGCAATACAAAAGATGGGAATATATGGCCCTTAGAATGATGGACGAGCAAGGGTATCTTAAATCATCAGATTTTTATATAAATGAATTAAATCAATTCAATGCAGAACTTAATTCCAATGCCAATAATCGGGCAGCTCTCAATGATAATTGGGAAGAAATGGGACCTGTAAACTGGAATGCCACCTCAGGATGGAATCCAGGCGTTGGAAGAATCACTGCATTTTCGATTGATGAAACTGATGAAGATCACATAATTGTTGGAGCACAAACTGGTGGTGTTTGGAAATCTATAGATGGTGGTCAAAACTGGCAACCACTTTTAGATTTCTTTTCAAATTTGTCAGTTTATTCTACTGCAATGCAGCCAGGAAATTCAGATGTTTATTTTTTTGGGTCCTCCAATGGAAGAATTTACAAGTCCCTTGATGCAGGTGCGACTTGGAATCAAATTGGAACCGCTGGAAATTCTGTAATCAATAAAATACTCATTCACCCTACAAACACCAGTTTGATGTTCGCCAGTTCTCAAAATGCTGGGATCTATCGTTCCACAGATGGAGGAGTTTCCTGGACTAGCATTATTTCAGACAATCGTGGATATGATATTGAGTTCAAGCCGGGCGATTTAAATACTGTTTATGCATCAGGAAATTCATTTCACAAGTCAACAGACGGCGGTGCAACTTTTACAACTATTACAGGTTTTGATGATACTGGTGCAAAAATGATTGGAGTTTCTGCAGATAATCCAAACATTGTATATGTACTTGAAGCAAACGGGTCTATTTTTAATGCTTTTTATGTTTCAACAAATAGTGGTGACACATTTACTAAATTAAACCACTCCGGAATCAATTATTTTGGCTATAGTCTTACGGGTCAAGATAATTTGGGACAAGCTCCCCGAGATATGGATATAGATGTGAATCCAAATAATGCAAATGAAGTACACATTGCTGGTATTCATACCTGGAGGTCACTTAATGGTGGTGTTTCTTTTGTGCCAACATCTCATTGGATTCCGGGTACTGCTGCGGCAAATAATATTGGCTACAATCACGCAGATGTTGATATAATACAATTTTACGGATCAACACTCTACACCGGCACAGACGGAGGTATTTTTAAAGCCACTAACACTACAAATCTCAACAATAATTATTATACAGATATTACTGAAGGGCTTGGAATTCGTCAGTTTTACAAAATAGGTATTTCTCAAACAGACCCGGTTATAGTTTCTGGAGGCTCTCAAGACAACGGAACTTCCTTTTATACTGTATCTGAAGGATGGAGAGATTGGTTGGGAGCTGATGGTATGGAAACCTTTATTGACAAAAGCAATCAAAACACTATGTATGGAACAACCCAAGGGGGTCAATTATACAGGAGCACAACAGGAGGTTTGTCATACAATGGTCTTAATGAGCCCGGTCCCGGTCAAGGAAATTGGGTAACTCCCTTTGAGCAAGATCCTATTGCAAACAATACTATTTATGTGGGGTATAATCAAGTTTTTAAATCAACCAATTCCGGCGGAAGCTGGACAGCAATATCACAGGTTTTTGGTGGAAACCTAGATCACCTTAAAATAGCACCATCAGATAATAATGTAATGTATGCTTCAAGAGGGGCACAACTTTTTAAAACCTCTACAGGGGGTGGTACCTGGCAACAACTTTCAGGTTTTGGAGGTGTTGTAAATTCTATCGCTGTTCATCCCACAAACCCTGATTTAGTTGCACTAGCCACAACAAGTTCTCTAAAAGTATACATTTCTGATGACGGTGGTCAAACCTGGCAGGCTGTTTTTAGCGGACTTCCAAATTTTCAAGCATTGGCAGTTGTCTGGCAGGATAACGGGCTTGACGGCCTTTATTTAGGAATGAATTATGGTATATATTATATTGACAACACCTTTACAGAATGGCAAGTATTCAATAACAACTTGCCAAATGTGATTATTAACGAGCTTGAAATAAACTATGCTGAGGATAAAATCTATGCAGCCACATATGGAAGAGGCCTTTGGGTTTCTCCTGTTTATGATGGAACATTGAGCCTTGAAAACAACAGCTTATTCAATTCATTTACAGTATATCCTGTTCCGGCTGAAAATATTCTTAATGTAAAATGGAATGAAAATTACAATTCAGATTTAAGGTTGTTTGATAGTACAGGAAAATTAATCTATTTTGAAAAAGAAAAAGAATTAAACAATCCCTATCAAATTGATATTTCAAAATTTAGTTCCGGAATTTATTATTTGAGAATTAATAATGAAAAAGGTGTTGCAACCAAAAAAATAATAATCAAGTAGCTAATCGCGTATGGACTTTTCTTCCAAATTGCTTGAAAATGCTGTTCATGAAATAGCGCAGTTGCCGGGCATTGGAAAACGAACTGCATTGAGACTTGCACTACATTTACTCAGAGAACCATCAAGCAAAACCGAATCACTTTCAAGGGCTTTGAATGTGATGCGTAGCGAAATAAAATTTTGTAAAAATTGCCATAATATTTCAGATATTGATCTTTGTGAAATTTGTAATAATACTTCACGCTCAAGCGAAATTGTTTGTGTTGTTGAAGATATCAGAGATGTATTGGCCATAGAAAATACCAGTCAATACAGAGGTCATTATCACGTTTTAGGTGGAAAAATTTCACCCATGGATGGCATTGGCCCAAATGATTTAACCATTCATTCACTCGTTGAAAAGGTCAAAAAAGGTACTGTTAAAGAAATCATTTTCGCCTTAAGCTCAACTATGGAAGGAGATACCACCAATTTTTACATCTTCAAGCAAATTGAACCTTTCAACATTGTGACCACAACCATAGCAAGAGGAATTGCAGTGGGTGATGAGTTGGAATATGCAGATGAGATTACCCTGGGAAGAAGTATCCTAAACCGAATACCATTTGAAAACTCCTTAAAAATTTAAACTGTTGATGATTTAAAATGTCTGAATGAAACTATCTGTCATTATTCTCAATTACAATGTGTCTTATTTTTTAAGGCAATGCATTCTTAGTGTTCAGGAAGCACTGGCGGGAATCGAGGCAGAAATAATTGTCATTGACAACAACTCTCAAGACGATAGTTGTGAAATGGTCAAAACATATTTTCCCAACATTAAATTTATTGAAAATAAAGAAAATATTGGATTTAGTAAAGCAAACAATCAGGGAGTAGCAATAGCAAAAGGGGAATATGTTTGTATCTTAAATCCCGATACCGCTGTTGCGAAAGAAACTTTTAAAAATGTATTGAATTTTGCCGAAACCAAATCAAATCTAGGCGCTCTAGGTGTTAGACTCATTGATGGTACCGGGAACTTTCTTCCAGAAAGCAAACGTAACATACCCACCCCAAAGGTGGCGTTTCATAAAATATTTGGATTCAAATCAAAAGAACAAAGCTACTATGCGACTCACCTGGCTGAAGATGAAACTGGAGAAGTAGATGTACTAGTTGGAGCTTTTATGCTTTTAAAAACAAATGTTTATAAAGAAGTTAACGGATTTGACGAAGACTATTTTATGTATGGGGAAGATATTGATTTGTCATACAAATTGTTAAAAGTAAATTATAAAAATTATTATTTAGGAACTGAGACGGTGCTCCATTACAAAGGTGAAAGTACTACAAAAGATGCAGCTTATTTGAAACGGTTTTATGGAGCAATGCATCTCTTTTATAAAAAACACTTTAAATCCAATAGCCTTTTTAAAACCTTGGTTTTTATGGGAGTTTCGGTAGCTAGATTTTTAAGTATATTTAGAATGAATAGACCTCAAAACAGACCTCATACTATTGAGAATTATTTTTTGTTGAGTGACAATATAAGTTTTCTTAGAAAATTAAGTGATGCAACACAAATAGAATTTAAATCACTATCAAAAAGTGCCGCATCAGATGATAAATACTTTAATTCTCACTTTGTTTTTGATGCCAATTATATTTCCTATGAAAAAATCTTCAAAATAATGGAAAATCACAAAAACAAAGAAAATTTCTTCAGGATACGGCCGGTAAACACAGATTATGTTGTTGGAAGCGACAGCAGCCATAGTAAAGGAGAAGTTTTTGACTTTTCAAAGGAACATTTCTAGCGCTGTTTAATCCATCAAATCAGAATAAATCCTAAAAACTTCTTTGAAGGATAAAAAAATAATTAATTTTGCAGTCGCACAATCAAAAGGACTTTCTTTAAATACTATGGCAAAATTTGAATTAAAACTTCCCAAGATGGGAGAAAGCGTCGCAGAAGCAACTATTACAAACTGGCTTAAAAATGTGGGTGACACCATTGAAGTTGATGAAGCAGTCCTTGAAATAGCAACAGACAAAGTAGATTCTGAAGTGCCCAGTGAAGTAAATGGAGTTTTAACTGAAATTCTTTTTCAAGTTGATGATGTCGTTCAGGTGGGGCAAACTATTGCTGTGATTGAAACCTCTGGTGAAGGTTCAGAAACCCCTGCCGGAAAAACTGAAGAAACCCCCATAGAAACTCCAGCACCAGAAGTTGTAACTGCCATTGAAGAAAGCCTTAGCAAAGCAATAGAAACAACACAAAGTTCTATAGAAAACACTTCAGAGCGATTTTATTCACCTTTGGTAAAAAGTATCGCCAAACAGGAAAATATCTCCCAATCTGAATTAGATGCCATTCCCGGGACAGGTAAAGAGGGAAGAGTTACAAAAAATGATATACTCGGTTACCTTGAAAACAAGGGTGTTCAGCCTCAAGCACAGCAAAAGCAAACGCAACCTTCAGTGTCTCAGCAACCCGTTCAGAAAGCAGCACCTGTTTCTGTTAATGGAGGAGATGAAATCCTAGAAATGACCCGAATGGGTAAAATCATCGCTCATCATATGGTTGAGAGTATTCAGACTTCTGCACATGTTCAGTCATTTATTGAAGTAGATGTTACAAATATCTGGAACTGGCGAAATAAAATGAAAAATGAGTTTGCGAAGCGAGAAGGTGAAAACCTTACGTTTACTCCCATTTTTATGGAAGCAGTTGCAAAAGCCATCAAAGACTTTCCAATGATTAATATCTCTGTTTCCGGAGATAAGCTTATCAAACGAAAAAATATCAATTTGGGAATGGCCGCTGCACTTGCAGATGGGAACCTCATTGTTCCGGTTATAAAAAATGCAGACCAGCTTAACCTTCTCGGAATGGCAAAAGCGGTTAATGACCTTGCTGAAAGAGCCAGAACCGGAAAACTAAAACCAGACGACACTCAAGGTGGAACATATACAGTAACAAATGTGGGAACTTTTGGTAGTATTATGGGAACACCCATTATCAACCAGCCACAGGTAGCTATATTGGCTTTAGGAGCTATTAGAAAAGTGCCTGCGGTTATTGAAACGCCCGAAGGAGACTTCATTGGGATAAGACACAAAATGTTCCTGTCTCACTCTTATGACCACAGGGTGGTAAATGGAGCATTAGGCGGTCAATTTGTAAAACGCGTCGCAGAATATCTGGAAGGTTTTGATGTAAGCCGGGGAATTTAAATATGTAAATTATTCACAAACGATTTAATTAATAAAAGACCCGGATGCTCGGTGTTTGGGTCTTTTCCTTTAAATAAGTCCTCTTTTTTGAAGTCTTTTTGACCAAGTATTTTTGCTGTTTCCGGTTGCGTCAATTTTTTGAATGCCATCGACCAGTCTTCAAACTCTCTTTTACTCGAAACACCATCAATCAATAAAATAACATCCTGATGTCTTTTGTCTTTTGAGATGATATCAAATAAAGGGTCAATGTTTTCTTTTGGACCCTCTAAAAACTGAACAAAAGTACCATCAAAATAAATCAACATTCCTGTGATTTCATTTCTCATATTTTTGGTTCTGCAAGTAACCAAAAGGGTAGAAATATCTTCATCTTTTAAAATGTAAGACTGACGGCTCACGTATGCAATATATTTAATCAAGTTAGTTAGGTTTAAGTTCTAAAATTAACAAATAAAATTCATTTTACACAACAATTAGTATCATCCTTCAATTTGGGTAATTTATAATCTTTTTTGAAAATAGGGTTAACCATATCAATGATTAATAGTAATTTTGCCGGTGAAACAAAAGAATTAAAATGGAATTAAACCTTGACAAGCCCCTTTGCTTTTTTGATCTTGAAACCACAGGTACCAATATTGCCAGCGACAGGATAGTCGAAATATCTATCCTTAAGGTTTTTCCAAACGGAAACAAAGAAAGTCATACATGGAAAGTTAATCCAGAAATGCCCATACCACCAGTTGTTTCAGCTATCCATGGAATTACTGACGAAATGGTTGCTAATGAACCCACCTTTAATGAACTCGCACCAAAAGTGTATGCACTCATAAAAGATTCAGACCTTGGTGGATTTAATTCAAATCGTTTTGATATCCCTTTGCTTGCAGAAGAAATGCTTAGAGCCGGTGTTGATTTTGATATGAAAAACACGCTCTCTGTTGATGTACAAACCATTTTTCATAAGAAAGAAAAACGCACATTAGAAGCAGCTTATAAATTTTATTGTGACCAAGATCTAACAAACGCCCATAGCGCAGAGGCAGATACTAACGCGACTTATGAAGTGCTCAAAGCCCAAATTGCCAGGTATGAAGATCTTGAAAACAACACCAAATTTTTAGCTCAATTCAGTTCACATAAGCAATTTGCAGATTTTGCAGGTTTTATAGGTTATGACAAAAATGGAGTTGAGGTTTTTGCTTTCGGAAAACACAGGGGAAGCAAAGTGGAAGAAATTTTAGAAAAAGAACCGGGGTATTTTGGATGGTTGCTCAACGCAGATTTTCCATTGTACACAAAAAAAATATTGACCAGCATTAAATTGAGAAAACTAAATAACAAGCTTGATTAATTCTAAGATTAGAAGATGAAACTTATTTGCATAGGAAGAAATTATACAGAACACATTGAGGAATTAAAAAATGAAAGGCCCATAGACCCTGTAATTTTTTTAAAACCAGATACTGCCATTCTGCTTAAAAAACAACCTTTTTTTATACCCGATTTTTCTGAAGAGGTACATCACGAAGTGGAAGTTTTAGTTAAAATAAAAAAGGTGGGAAAACACATCGAAGAAAAATTTGCACATACTTATTATGATGAAATAGGGTTGGGCATCGATTTTACCGCTAGGGATTTACAATCAAAACTTAAAGAAAAAGGGCTCCCCTGGGAAAAAGCAAAAGCATTTGATGGTGCGGCTTTAGTTGGAGATTTTGTATCAAAAACTGAATTTTCAAATCTGAATAATATAAATTTCCATCTTGAAAATAATGGAAAAACGGTTCAAAAAGGCAATACTTCACTAATGCTATGGAAAATTGACGCGTTAATCGAATATATTTCGAAATATTTTACATTAAAGATTGGAGATATTATCTTTACAGGTACTCCAGCCGGTGTGTCAAAAGTAAACCCCAACGATCAACTTGAAGGGTATTTAGAAAACAAAAAAGTCTTTTCAGTAAAAATAAAATAGAGAAAAATGAGCAAAACATATTCCTTAGACAGTCTTCAGGAAATTGCCGGTGGCGATGAAGAATTTATGGCTGTTATCGCCAAAACATTTCTCGATGAAATTCCGCCAGACCTTGAAGCGTTAATTCAAGCCGTTGACAACAACAACAAAGCACTCGCTTATCAGTTTGCTCATAAAATGAAACCCAATCTGGAAATGCTGGGACTCAACCTCACAAAAGATGTCACGGCAATTGAGTCATGGTCAAACACTTCAAAAAACAAAGCAGCTGTTGACTCTCAAGTCCAAAAAATAAATACGATTTTAAAACAAGTATTTAAAGAACTCAAAGCAGATTTTAACCTGTAATGCTTGCAGAAATAATTACCATAGGTGATGAAATTCTCATTGGTCAAATTGTGGACACAAATTCGGCTTATATAGCTGCTGAGCTTAATAAAATTGGAGTTCAAGTTGTTCAGATAACTTCCGTTCAGGATGAAAAAAATCATATTCTAGAGAGCCTGTCAAATGCTGAAAAAAGAGCAGATATTGTTTTATTAACCGGTGGATTAGGACCCACAAAAGACGACATTACTAAACGCACACTTTGTGATTATTTTGAGGATCATCTCGTTTTAAACGAAAAAGCACTTCACAACATTTATGAACTATTTGAAAAGCACCTTAATCGCACGCCAAATCATCAAAACCTCTTACAGGCTCATTTGCCATCAAAAGCCATTGCGTTAGAAAATAAGTTTGGCACAGCATCCGGTATGTGGATTGAAAGAAACAATACAGTTTTTATCTCAATGCCCGGTGTGCCCTATGAAATGAAAGGGTTGATGCAAAACGAAATTCTACCCGGGCTCCAAAAAAAGTTTAAAAGACCCATCATTGTTCACAAAACTATTCTTACAACAGGAATGGGTGAGAGCGCTATCGCAGAGATCATTGAAGATTTTGAAAATAAGCTTCCTCACGATATCAAACTTGCTTATTTACCCTCACTTGGCAGAGTGAGATTGCGTTTGTCAACAAAAGGCATCAATGAAGCAGCACTTCACGCAGCGATTGATAGTCACGTGAACCAACTTCAAGGTCTCATAGGAGATATTATTATTGGTTATGATGAAGAAACCTCTATTGAAGAAGTGGTGGCAAAATTACTCATAAAAAATAATCAGACTTTGAGTCTTGCAGAAAGTTGTACCGGTGGTCAAATGGCTCGAAAAATAACAAAAATGAGCGGTGCTTCAAACTATTTTGCCGGAGGCTTTGTGACCTATGCAACCCAAAGTAAAACAAATATACTGGGAGTGCCTAAAGAAATTATTGATACATATACTGTTGTTAGCGCTGAGGTTGCTGAAGCCATGGCAAAAGGGGCAAAGGAACGCTATGGAACAGATTATGCTGTGTCAACAACTGGCATAGCCGGACCCACAAAAGGAGATGCCAATGAAGATGTGGGAACTGTTTTTATTGGCATCGCAACACCCACAGGAGTCCATTCAGAAAAGTTTAATTTTGGAAAAGACAGACAAAGAGTCATCACAAATGCATCAAATAAAGGCTTTGAGCTTCTGAGGAAAGAAATTTTAAAAAACTAAGATGGTTTTGTTGTGCAGCACATAAAAATGTATTAAATTTGCAGCCTGTTTTAAAATAACGAATAAAGATTATAGAAATGTCAAGAGTTTGTGAGCTTACAGGAAAAAGAGCAATGGTTGGAAACAATGTTTCTCACGCAATGAACAAAACGAAACGCAAGTTTCAGGTTAATTTGCTAAAGAAGAAGTTTTACATCCCTGAAGAAGATAAATGGATTACCCTGCGTATATCTACGTCTGCTTTAAAAACAATCAATAAAAATGGTATCTCTGCTACAATCAAAAAAGCGAGAGAAAAAGGTTATTTAACTAAGTAATCTTCTAAAATATAGTACACAGAAATGGCAAAGAAAAGCAAAGGAAATAGAATCCAGGTAATTTTAGAGTGCACTGAGCATAAAGAATCAGGTGTTAACGGTACTTCTCGTTATATCACTACTAAAAACAAAAAGAACACTCCAGACAGAATGGAATTGAAAAAATTCAATCCAATTTTGAAGAAAATGACCGTTCACAAAGAAATTAAATAATAGAGATTTTAATCTCATAAAGATATAAGTCATGGCAAAGAAATCAGTAGCAACGTTACAAACAGGTTCAAAGCGATTAACTAAAGCTATCAAAATGGTAAGATCTCCAAAAACCGGAGCTTACACATTTGTTGAAACTATTACAGCTCCAGAGTTAGTTAATGACTGGCTAAGCAAACAAAAGTAAATTCTTATTAAAGATATTGAAGCCGTCCCCTTTTGGTGAGACGGCTTTTTCTTTTTACGTATATTTGTACCCTTAAAAATGATAAGATTACGAGTTATTAGATCAGATTCATTAACTAATAACAATTAACTACAAACTAACCATGAGTTTTTTCAAAAAAATATTTTCATCAGATAAAAAAGAAACCTTAGATAAAGGACTTGAAAAATCAAAGTCCAGCTTTTTGGGTAAACTAAGCAAGGCAGTCGCCGGAAAATCTAAAGTTGATGATGAGGTTCTCGATAACCTCGAGGAGATTCTTGTTTCTTCAGACGTGGGTGTGAATACAACTCTTAAAATCATTGAGCGCATCGAAGCCCGAGTTGCTAAAGATAAATATTTAGGAACAGACGAACTCAACCAGATTTTAAGGGAAGAAATCGCCGGTTTACTCTCTGAAGTGGATTCCGGAAACGCAACTGAGTTTGAAGTGCCTGAGGGTAAAAAACCTTATGTTATTATGGTGGTGGGCGTCAACGGTGTGGGAAAAACCACAACAATAGGTAAACTCGCACACCAATTCAAAAATGCCGGAAAGACTGTTGTTCTTGGTGCTGCAGATACGTTCAGAGCTGCCGCAATCGATCAGCTTCAAATCTGGGCAGACCGTGCACAGGTACCCATTGTAAAACAAAGTATGGGAAGCGATCCCGCCTCAGTGGCTTTTGATACCCTGCAAAGTGCCGTTACCCAAAACGCTGATGTTGTTATCATCGATACTGCTGGACGCTTACACAACAAAGTAAACCTGATGAACGAACTTACCAAAGTAAAACGCGTGATGCAAAAGGTCGTGCCTGATGCCCCTCACGAAGTCCTTTTGGTTCTTGATGGCTCTACGGGTCAAAATGCTTTTGAACAAGCCAAACAATTCACCGCAGCCACAGAAGTTACCGCACTGGCAGTAACAAAACTTGATGGTACCGCTAAAGGAGGCGTTGTAATTGGAATCAGCGATCAGTTTCAAATACCGGTAAAATACATCGGCGTAGGGGAAGGGATGGAACACCTACAAGTATTCAATAAATTTGAGTTTGTTGATTCATTCTTCACTACCTCCGCGTAGGCGGAGGTCTCGTGCTTCAAACTCCAAAATAACTTTTTAAAATAAACCCATTCATAGTTCAAAATCCTGAAAGGGTTAAAAAAAATATATGAGAACAAAATCCCTCAAAAAAAACAAAATCAACGTAGTAACCCTCGGCTGCTCAAAAAACGTGTATGACTCTGAAGTATTGATGGGCCAGTTAAGAGCAAACAACAAAGAAGTGGTTCACGAGGAGGAAGGCAATATCGTTGTCATCAATACCTGTGGTTTTATCGCTAACGCGAAAGAAGAAAGCGTAAACACAATCCTGGAATATGTTCAGAAAAAAGAAGACGGTATAGTCGATAAAGTTTTTGTCACCGGATGCCTTTCTGAACGCTATAAACCCGATTTGCAAAAAGAAATCCCTTCTGTGGATCAATATTTTGGAACCACAGAACTTCCCGGCTTGCTTAAAGCACTTGGTGCCGATTACAAACATGAACTCATAGGAGAGCGTTTGACCACCACTCCAAAAAACTATGCTTACCTTAAAATAGCTGAAGGCTGTGACCGCCCGTGTTCCTTTTGTGCGATCCCTATCATGCGAGGTAAACACCGCAGTACGCCCATTGAAGACTTAGTTAAGGAAGCTGAAAATCTTGCTGCAAACGGAGTCAAAGAACTCATTTTAATTGCTCAGGATTTAACTTATTATGGGCTTGATTTATACAAAAAAAGAAACCTGGCAGAATTGCTTCAGGCATTGGTGAAAGTGGAAGGTATTGAATGGATTCGTTTGCATTATGCATTCCCCACCGGTTTCCCAATGGATGTGCTTGATGTGATGCGAGAGGAGCCTAAGATTTGTAACTACATTGACATTCCTTTGCAGCATATTTCAGATGCTATATTGAAATCGATGCGCCGCGGAACCACGCACGCCAAGACCACAAAATTATTACAAGACTTCCGGGCTGCTGTTCCCGAAATGGCCATCAGAACAACATTAATTGTGGGCTATCCCGGTGAAACTGAAGAAGACTTTCAAACCCTTAAAAAATGGGTGCAAGAAATGCGCTTTGAGCGTTTGGGTTGCTTTACCTATTCCCACGAAGAAAACACCCACGCATACAACCTGGAAGACGATGTGCCTGAAGAAGTCAAACAAGAACGTGCCAATGAAATTATGGAAATCCAGTCGCAAATCTCTTGGGAACTGAACCAGCAAAAAATAGGGAAGGAATTTAAAGTAGTAATCGACCGCAAAGAAGGTAGCTATTTTGTTGGAAGAACAGAATTTGACTCACCTGATGTCGATAACGAGGTGCTGATTGATGCTTCAAAACACTATTTAAAAACAGGTGATTTCACAACAGTAAAAATTACAGAGGCAGCAGACTTTGATTTATATGGGGAGCCCATTCACAACCGCACACTGAGCGAAGTCAAAGGGTGAATTGTATGAAAAGCCGCAGTAAACTTCTTATTATGTATAGAATTATATTTTTTAGCATTGCATGCTTGTTTTTTTCTTGTAAAAAAAGTCAAGAAAAACCACAAGATAAAGAGGCTCCTATATTTACCGAAATTCAATCCCAATGGCAATCGGGGCCTATAATGGATAACAGCTCCTTGCCCTATCTTTATTTAGACGGTAAGGAACTGCTGCTTTCTTTTGTTTCAGAAAATGATAGTTTGGCGACACTCTATTTTTCAAAATTAACTAACGAAAGTTGGTCAACACCAGAAGAAATTATTTCTGGTACAGACTGGTTTGTCAACTGGGCAGATTATCCACAGATTGCTAAAAACGGTGAAAACTACATTGCTCACATACTTCAAAAATCAGATACCGCGACTTATACTTATGATGTAATGGTAACTCAAAAGCAGGAGGGTGGAGCGTGGTCAATTCCTTTCAAAATACATAGCGATACCACCAAGACAGAACATGGTTTTGTTTCCTATACGCCTTTCGGCGAAAGCCAATTCTTGGTGAGTTGGCTGGACGGCAGAAACACTTCAGGCGGACATCACGATCTTCATAATGGTGCAATGACCTTGAGGTCTTCCATTGTAAATCCTGATGGTAGTTTGGAAAACGAATTTTTATTAGATGAAAAAGTGTGTGATTGCTGTCAGACTTCAACTGCAATGACTGCAAATGGTCCGGTGGTAGTTTACAGAGATAGAACAGAAACTGAAATTAGGGACATCTCCATTGTGCGATTTGATGATGAAAAGTGGACTGACCCGGTTCCGGTTCACAATGATAACTGGGAAATTGCCGGTTGTCCTGTCAATGGACCTCGCATAGCCGCTTTGGGTAAAAATGTTGCAGTAGCATGGTTTACTGCAGCCGGTATGGAAAGTAAAGTCAATGTAGCTTTTTCAAAAAACAGTGGAGCAGATTTTGAAACTCCCGTTAGGATAGATACTGAAGTTCCACTGGGTCGTGTGGATGTTGCATTTATTGATGATGAAAAGGTAGTAGTTTGTTGGATGGAAGATGATGAACACAACACTTATATCAAATTTAGAACAGTCGATATTACCGGACAATTGGGAGAAGTATTAACAGTGACCACCACAGATGCAGCAAGATCTTCCGGCTTTCCTCAAATGGCAGTTTTAAACGGAAATGTGTATTTTGCCTGGACATCTTTTGAGGATGATAAGCTTTCTGTTAAAACAAAATTTATAAACACAAATAGCATTCAGAAAGAATAAATCTCTGAGTAAAACCTAATGCCTTTATGCCTTAGTGACAATAAATTGTTTTTTCTATGCAAAATCTCCTCATCATAGGTTACACCTGGCCTGAGCCAACAACCACCGGCGCCGGTGTGCGGATGATGCAACTGATTCAAGCTTTTCTAAAAAATGATTTTCAAATCACATTTGCTTCAACAGCTGAAAAAACAGCCTATTCAAAAAATTTAACTTCTCTTGGAATTAAGGAGCAATCCATAAAACTCAACGATCCCTCTTTTGATAATTTTCTATCAGAATTAAGTCCAGAGGTGGTGATTTTTGACCGCTTTTACACTGAAGAACAATTTGGTTGGCGTGTGGATGAGGTTTGCCCCGAGGCTCTCCGCATTTTGGATACTGAAGATTTACATTTTTTAAGAAGTGCGAGGCAAATTTCGCTTAAACAAAACAATAAAATTGATTTGTTGAACGCTGATATTACAAAAAGAGAACTGGCGAGTATTTTTAGATGTGATATTTCATTGATTATTTCAAAAATTGAAATGGAGTTACTTCAAAATGAATTTAAAGTGGATGCTTCTCTGTTGCATTACTTACCATTTCTTGTGGACCCGAATACATCTATAGCGAATGAAACCCCAACTTTTGAGGAAAGAAAGCATTTTATTTTTATAGGGAACTACAAACATCAACCCAATGCAGATGCTGTTTTAGAACTAAAAAATACCATTTGGCCCCTTATCTCAAAGAATCTTCCCGAAGCAGAGTTGCATTGCTATGGCGCTTATGCTTCAGAACAAATCAAACAATTGCAAAATACTAAAGAACGATTTTTTATATCAGGATGGGTTGAATATTCAGAAATTGCAATTGGAAACGCTAGAGTGATGCTCGTCCCGCTGCGATTTGGTGCCGGATTAAAAAGAAAGCTATTTGAAGCGATACAATTTGGCACACCTAGTGTTACTTCAAAAATAGGAATTGAAGGTATTTCAGAGGGAAAAAATTGGAATGGTTTTATTCAGGATGATGCAGTTGACTTTGCTGAGAAAGCTGTGCAATTGTATTCAAACAAAAGTTTATGGCTGAAGTCACAAAAAAATGGATTTGAAATACTTCAAAACTTTAATACTTCGAATTTTGAAGGTGAATTTTTAGACAAAATTACTTCAACCAAAAAAAACTTGGAAAGGCATAGAAATTCAAATTTCATTGGTGCGCTTCTTATGTATCAAAGTTTGCAAAGTACCAAGTATTTGAGTAAATGGATTGAGGAAAAGAACAAACCTAAAAACTCACTCTAAAAGTGACATTAGGCGTAAATCCTAGACCTGTTTGTTCAATTTTTTCGATTTCAAAATCGCGGTCAAGTCTGTAAAACGAATTGTAAATATTCTTATTTCCAAGGAGGTTCCACAGAGAAACTCCGGTAAATGCCTTCACACCGGTCATCAGTTTAAAATTATAAGTTACAGATAAATCAATTCTAAAGTATTCAGGTAATCTGGTAGTATTGGGAGAACTGTATTGGATTTCATTATTTATTATTTCTTCATTTTCAACCGGTAAAGTCGTGGGTCTTCCGGTATGCCAGTTGAAACCCGTAGATAGTTTAAAGCGATTAAAATCATAAGAAAGACCAAGAGCTACTACATTTGTAATATCAATATTGTTGTGAAAGTGTTGTGGATCCAGTTCTTCAAAAAAATAATTATTTTCAGAAATGGAATAACTCAACCATCCTGAAAATCCATTAAAATCCTTGTGTAATAAAAAGTCAATTCCCATTACTTCATAGTTTCCGTGTGTTCTGATGAATTGAAATTGATTTTGAAAACCTTGACTTTGAGTTGTTATTCCATCAACATTTTTAATGTAGGCTTCAGCATTCAGCAACAGTCCGTTTCGCTTGTAATTGAGACCTAATGATATTTGTTTGCTTATTAAAATGGGTATTTCATCTGGTTTAGACAATACCCATCTTCGGTTTTCAACACCGAGAAAATCTGTTTGAAAATCTATGACCTGTGAAGTGGTTTGACTCTTTTGTTCTGCAAGAACTTCCAGTGTAAAAAAGTTCCAAAATCGTTGATTGAAACTCAATCTGGGTTCAATATGAATACTGTTAAATTTGGAAATATAATTGGCTCTAGCTCCCAGCCTGAAACGTGTAAATAGATTTAAAGACACATAGTTTATTTCACTGTAATGGCTTTGTGTTAAAAGAGTTTCTCTAAATCCTGCTTGATTTCTACTAGTGTTGGTCTCTTCAAAATTTGTGATAGTAGTTTCGTTAATTTGGTAACCTGATTTCAAAGAAAAAAGACTACTTAACGATAAATCTGTACTCAAAATTGCACCCCATTCCTTTACGTCATTTTTCTGTGTGAGTTTCTGTTCTGATATTACATTGAGATTTGTTGCTTCAATGGTATAGTTTGAGCCATAAAGCTGAATATTTGACTTCAATTTATCGTTCCACTTGCGTTCATAAAAAATACCGGAGGCAAGATTTGTCTGTTTTAGGTTACTTATTCTTGACTGAATTAAACTGGTTCTAAACTCGTCCTGCTTTACAAACAAATCATTATTTGTAAATAATAAATTGGTTCTTAAAAAGTCTTTCTGCGTAAGTTGATATAACCCCCTCAATGAAGTGTCAAAAAAAGAGAAATCGTCTTGTCTGTTTGTGGCATTGACGATACTGTTTGTTAAATCACTATTTTGAAATACTTTTTTAAAATATTGACGGTATGTGGGCGTTTCAACTATATCATTGTATGAACTTCGGGCAGCAATTTGAAGTGATGCTTTTTTATTTAATGGTGTGTCCAGATAAATATCTGCATTAATCATATTCAAGCCGGCACTCACTTTCAAGCTATCATTTATTTCTTGACTTGTTTTCATGGCAATTACACTTGAAACTCCATCGCCATACAGTACACTACTACCGTTTTTTATAAGGCTGACTTCTTCTGTGAGATAAGGGTTAAAAGCTGATATCATTCCGAAGAAATGTGAAGTTTGATACATTTTAATTCCGTCCCACAAAAATAAATTTTGATCGTGAGTACCTCCTCTTACATTGAGATATGAAACCGTTTCATTACTACTTATAATACCCGGAAGCGCTTGAATGGTCTGTAAAACATCAGGTTCAACAAGTCCGGGTAATATTCCAAAATCTTTATAACTAATTTGTAACTCGCCGGTACTTGTTTTTGTAATTCCTTTGGTAATATAATTTTGAAGAAATATAAGATCAAGGGGTTCTACTTTTTGAAAAAGGTAGAAACGGGTGCAAGAGGTATTTGAAAAGTCATCAACTGCTATTTCCAACGTTTTAAAACCAAGGTAATTCACAGTAATTTTACCATCATTTTCTGCTAATTTTATGGTGAATTTACCTGAATCATCTGAGAGTACTTTTAGACCATTACTATTAATTGAAGCTCCTGAAACGGGCAATCCTGAAACCAAATCAAAGATAAATCCACAATAACTATTGGTTCCATTTAAAGGACTTATTGCAATAATATTATCAGTAAGTAAAGTATAATCAAAAGGGGTATTTTTTCTAAGAAAATTGAGTGCTTCTTCTAAGGTGTTAGCCTTAGGTGGATTGTCTATAAAAATTCCTTCAAGAGTCGCATCTGCATAACTAAAGCTACTTGAAAAGTCCTTTTCAATTTCTTTTAAAACTTGAACGATAGGTAGTGATTCACCAACTTCTTGACCAAAAGATACCAAAGCCAGAAAATGAAATGATATGATTAATAAAAAGAGTTTAAGATTATTCACTCGTTGCTAAAATTACTGTACCGTTTTGTTTTAGATAGGTCAGTTGCAAAGGTAAGGTAATAGACTGTAAAGCATTGTCTATATCATTATGAATAAAACTTCCTGTAAAGAGTTGGTTTGTGTTGATGTTTTTTAAGCTAAAAGTGATATTGTATTGTCTTTGGAATTCATCAAGCACGTGCTTAAAGGATATACTTTTGAAAGTAGATTTGTTTTCCATCCAAGAGGGTAGTTTGAAAAGCATTTCCTCATTTATTAATTTACCATCTTGGTATTTGTAAGAGTTCAATGCAGCAAGATCATGAGAATTATTAAGATGATTCACATTTACTTTGCCTTCATAGCAGTTTACTTCAAAGAGGTCTTTGCGGCTTTTAACATTGAATTCAGTTCCCAAAACTCGCACTGTACCATGTGAAGTTTGAACCTCAAAAGTTTGACCTTTAGCTACTTTGAAAAATGCTTCACCATCCAGGTGTAAAGTTCTGTCTGAAATCCAATTTTTAGCTTTAAATTTTAGTTGTGTTTTTGCATTAAGTGTAACTTGAGAATCATCAGGAAGGGTGATTGTTTTGCTTTCTGCTGTTTGAGTTTCAAAAACAGTATATGGATTATTAAAAAATGCAAAATAAACAGCAAAACTAATGGCAAAAACGGCAGCAATACTGACAGCATATTTTAAGAAGGAATATTTTTGACGAGCTGGTTTTTCTAAGATTTTAACATTTAAATTATCGAGAGAATCTTCTAAGTCAAAAGAGGGAGCCTTAAACTTCTTGGCACTTTCAGATAGTTTAATGTAAGAATCGTAGGCGTCTAATTGCTTAAACGCCTCCAATTCTTCTTGGTTAAGTTCATTAACTAACCATTTTTTAACTAACTTTTTCTCTTTCATAGCAATAGATTCAACTATATAACAACTTTGGTATTAAAATTCCTACCGAATTCACCTTAAATTCCATCAATTTCTTTTCTCAACTCTTTCAAAGCACTGTAAATACGCTTTTCGACAGCTTTTTTGGAAATATTCAGAATTTTGGCAATTTCTTTATGTTTTTTCCCCTCTACCCGATTTAGTAAAAAAGCAACCCTTTTATCTTCTGTTAATTTTGAAAGTGCATCCTGATATTTTTTTAAATATTCTGCTTCTTCTAAAAGAAATTGAGGATTTTCATTGTTCACTTCTCTATTTGAAGATTGTACATATTTTAATTTTACTTTTTCATGTTTAATCTCATTGAGAGTGGTATTGTTTGCAACAGAGAAAAGAAATGCTTTAGCTTTTTCCGGTAAAATTTTCCCGCAATTCTCCCATAACTTTAAAAACGCCTCTTGAACTTTGTCTTTTGGTTTAAAACGCTCACCATATTTATAATAAATAAAATCGTGTAAATCTTTTGCAACAGTTTTATGTATCGTTGCAAAAACATTTTCGTCACAAACGGAATCAAATAGATTCTTTTTCATTGAATTTTGTTAATTAAACTTTAAAAACAGATGCGATTTGCGTTTTATTGATTTTTGTAAAAGTATAAAAATATAATAGCCTTAAGTATTGTATTTCTTGAAATTTATAAAAACAAGAACTCAATTTATAAATTTCATCTATGTTAAATAAATACTAAACTAAAAATTAAGAGTAGGATTTTATGTTTAACAATTGTCATATTTGCGTAAACAAAAAAAATACAACTATGAAAAAACTTAATCAAATTTTTGCAATCATTTGCGTTGCTTTGCTTTTTGCATCCTGCTCAAATGATGACGATGGTGGAACGCCAACACCTGAAGGTGTAACAATCTCAGATTTTGTTGCATCCAATGAAGATTACTCTTCACTAGCCGCTGCTCTCGATGCAGCTGGACTAACTGCCACACTTGCCGGACAAGGAGAATTTACTGTATTTGCTCCAAACAACGCAGCATTTTCAGCTTTTTTAAGTGACAATGGTTTTGCCGCTTTGGGCGATGTTCCAGTCGATGTTTTGAGAGAGATATTACTGAATCACGTCATTACCGGAACAAATCTCTCAAGTGACTTAACCACGGGATACATCACTTCTTTAGGAACAGGGGCAAGTTCGTCTGAAAATTTAAGCCTATTTATTAACACATCATCTGGTGTTGAAATTAATGGTGTTTCTGAAGTTACCCAAGCTGATATAGCTGTTGATAATGGAGTGATTCACGCTGTAGATGCAGTAATAGGAATTCCTAATATTACAACTCAGGCTCTGGCTAATCCACAATTTTCGATTTTAGTTGACGCATTAATTGCCGCTAGTGATTCAAATACTAACTATGTTGATTTACTCTCAGGAACAGCAGCTTCACCTTTCACAGTGTTTGCTCCCACAAATGATTCGTTTACTGCTTTATTAGCTGCTTTGGGGTTAAGTTCTTTAAATGATATTCCTCAAGATTTATTACAAATTGTTCTTAATTATCACGTAATTGCAGGAGCAAATGTGCGTGCAGAAGATTTGGTAAATGGAGGAATAGCAACGACATTTCAGGGTGAAAATTTAACCTTTGATTTAACTGGAGGCGCTAAAATAATAGATGCTACTGGAGCACCTTCCAATATTATCGTAACTAATGTGCAAACAGGTAATGGCGTAATTCACGCAATAGATAAAGTATTATTGCCACAAGCAGCTATTGATATTGTTGACCCAACAATTACAGGGCTTGCCATGATGACTCCAGATTTATCAATACTAGCAGAAGCTCTTCAAATAACAGGTTTGGATACAGTACTCAACGACAGAAATGCAGAATTTACTGTTTTTGCTCCAACTAACGAGGCGTTTAACAACTTTCTAGGAGGTGCATCTATCAATGATGTTCCAGTTGATGCATTAACGCAGGTAATATTGAACCATGCGCTAACAGGCACATTTTTATCAACCGTTTTAACAACTTCTTATACAACTACTCTAGCTACATTTGGTGGTACAGACAACAATTTAAGTCTTTACATCAACACAGATAGCGGCGTTACTCTAAATGGAGTATCAAATGTAGCTGTTGCAGATATACCTGCGGCAAATGGTGTTGTACACGTTGTAGATGCCGTTATTGACTTACCCACAGTGGTTACTTTTGCGGTAGCAGACCCCACTTTTAGCAATCTTGTTGCTGCATTGACGCGACCTGATCAGCCTGATTTTGTAAGCGTCCTTTCAACTCAAAACGGAACAAGCCCGGCACCATTTACAGTATTTGCTCCCACAGATACAGCATTTGGTGACTTACTCGTGGAGCTGGGTGTTGGTGGACTGGGTGATATTGATGGACCCACATTAACAGCAGTTTTAAATATGCATGTCATTGCAGAAGCCAATGTTAGAGCTGAAGACCTCGTTGATGGAACTGTAACAACACTGGGCGGTGACATAACGATTGATGCCACTAACGCAACAATCACAGACCCCAATGGTCGCTTAAGTAATATTATTGTTGTGAATGTTCAAGCAGCAAATGGTGTAATTCACGCCATAGATAAGGTAATACTACCATAATTTGGTTTTATTAAATTTTAGTTAATTTGTAAAAGGCTGTCTCAAAAAGACAGCCTTTTTTTAATAAAATTATTCCTAAAATCCATCTTTGATACTCAACAACATATCCTTATCTTTGTACTCCTTAAAATGAAGTAAATACTATGTTTGATAACCTAAGTGAAAAGTTAGATAAAGCCCTTCACGTTCTTAAAGGACACGGAAGCATCACCGAAGTTAACGTTGCTGAAACACTCAAAGAAGTAAGGCGAGCACTACTCGATGCCGACGTAAACTTTAAGATTGCTAAGGAATTCACCAATACCGTAAAAGAAAAAGCACTGGGTCAAAATGTTTTAACAACACTACAGCCCGGGCAACTCATGGTAAAGCTCGTTAAAGACGAACTAACCGAACTGATGGGAGGCGATGCAGAAGGAATCAACCTGAGTGGGAATCCCACAGTTATTTTAATGTCTGGTCTTCAAGGTAGTGGTAAAACAACCTTTTCAGGAAAACTAGCCAACTATCTGAAGTCAAAAAAATCTAAAAAACCACTTTTGGTCGCTTGTGACGTGTATCGTCCGGCGGCAATCAATCAGTTGCACGTTGTAGGTGATCAGATTGGCGTTGAGGTTTTCAGTGATGAAGGAAATAAAAACCCGGTGCAAATAGCAAAAAATGCCATTGCACATGCTAAGCAAAATGGATTTAATGTGGTTATTATTGATACCGCCGGGCGACTCGCTGTTGATGAAGAAATGATGACCGAGATATCAAACGTTCATAAAGCTGTGAATCCTCAGGAAACCCTTTTTGTTGTAGATGCAATGACCGGTCAGGATGCTGTAAATACCGCTAAGGCATTTAATGAAAGATTGAACTTTGATGGTGTAATTCTCACAAAACTGGATGGGGATACCCGAGGAGGTGCAGCCATTTCAATCAAGAGTGTTGTCAATAAACCCATTAAGTTTATTGGTACGGGAGAGAAAATGGATGCCATTGATGTATTCTATCCAAACCGTATGGCCGATAGAATCCTGGGAATGGGTGATGTGGTTTCACTTGTTGAAAGAGCTCAAGAGCAATATGATGAAGAGGAGGCACGAAAAATTCAAAAGAAAATTGCCAAAAATCAATTTGGATTTGATGACTTTTTAAGCCAGATTCAACAAATCAAAAAAATGGGAAGTATGAAAGACCTCGTCGGGATGATTCCCGGTGCCGGTAAAGCTTTAAAAGATGTCGATATTGATGATGATTCTTTTAAAGGTATTGAGGCTATTATTCATTCTATGACTCCTGAAGAAAGATCAACTCCAACTATTATTAATACAAATAGAAAAAAACGAATTGCAAAAGGAAGCGGAACCTCAGTTCAGGAAGTCAATCAATTGATGAAGCAGTTTAACCAAATGAGCAAAATGATGAAAATGATGCAAGGTGGTGGCGGTAAAAAGATGATGCAAATGATGGGCAAAATGCGATAGTTATAAAGATTTTAGTCTTTTAAAAAAAGAAGCCACTAATGCACTAATAATTTTCTATTCGTGTGGCATCTAAATATAGATTATGCCAGATCTTATTCTTAAAAAAGAAAGTTATTCACTTCTAGGTGTTTTATTTGATGTTCATAATCAACTAGGGTCTGGTTTTTCAGAAATTGTTTACAAAGATGCTCTTGAGTACGAATTTAACGCCTTAAACATTCCTTTTGAAAGGGAGAAAGAATATAAAGTAAAATATAAAGATGTAGTTTTAAAACACAAGTTTTATGCTGATTTTGTTGTCTTTGAAAAAATAATCCTTGAAGTAAAATCTTGTGAAACATTTACAGATTCTCATATCGCTCAATGTATAAATTATTTAAAGATTTCAAACAATAAATTAGCTTTATTAGTAAACTTTAAACAGGACAAATTAGATTATAGAAGAATAGTTTTATGAACTTCCTAAACTCCAACTTTTGGAAGTTTTTGAAAGTGAAAAGCTAAAACAAAGAAAATCATTTGTGCATTCGTGGCAAATTCTTAAGTACTTAAATTAAATGATATTGCTAGAGTATCTACAAACAACAATACAATAATATAATTGATAACACTTTTGATAATAATTTATAAAATTTCCTCAAAATGACAATCCTCGACGGCAGAAAAGTATCAAACGACATTAAAAATGAAATCGCATCAGAAGTTGATCAAATGAGAGCTCGAGGCGAAAAAGTGCCTCATCTGGCTGCCGTAATCGTAGGAAATGATGGAGCAAGTTTGACCTATGTTGCCAGCAAGGTAAAAGCTTGTGAGCGTGTGGGTTTTGAATCTACAATGGTGAGGCTTCCTCACACAACCAGTGAACTGGAATTACTTCAAAAAATCAAAGAACTCAACTCAAATGAATCTATAGATGGTTTTATAATTCAATTACCACTTCCTCCACAAATAAATACACAAAAAGTGTTGATGACTGTTGACCCCTCAAAAGACGTAGATGGCTTTCACCCTGAAAATTTTGGGAAAATGGCACTGGATATGAGCACTTTTATACCTGCAACTCCCTTTGGTATTTTGGAGCTTTTGGAACGTTATAAAGTTGAAACCAATGGAAAACATACCGTTGTAATCGGTAGAAGTCATATTGTGGGCAGACCCATGAGTATTCTTATGGGTAGAAAAGGTTGGCCGGGCAACTCAACAGTTACACTTACTCACAGCCATACAAAAAACATTGAAGAAATCACCGTTCAAGCAGATATAATCATTTCTGCACTGGGAGTGCCCAACTTTTTAAAAGCAGAAATGGTTAAAGACGGAGCAGTCATCATTGATGTTGGTATCACAAGAGTTCCAGATGAAAATCATCCCAAAGGCTATGTCATTACTGGAGACGTTGATTTTGAAAACGTAAGTAAAAAAGCATCTTTTATAACACCTGTTCCCGGAGGAGTAGGGCCTATGACAATCGCGATGTTGTTAAAGAATACCTTGATTGCTAGAGAACAAAGAAACAATAAAGATTAAATCAATTATCCTTTTACCTTACGACAAATTCTTCCTTGTAAATTCTTAGCACTACCAAAAACAAACTAATCAATAAAGGACCAAAGATGAGTCCTATAAATCCAAAAAGTGGAACACCAATAATCACCCCAATTAGGGTTATAAGCGGATGAATGTTTGCAAGTTTTTTTTGAACGATCATTCTAAATAAATTATCTGTGCTGCCTACAACTACAATTCCATAAATAAGAATTCCAATGGCTTCAAAATTTTGACCGGTTGAAAATAAAATAATTACAACAGGTATAATGCCAATTGCTGTTCCAATGAAAGGGATCATAGACCCAACGGCTGTGATGACAAACCAAAACCAGGGATTGGGAACTCCAAAAATGAAAAAACCAAGCAATGCCACGAGTCCTTGAATGATAGCAATTAAAGGAATCCCAATTGCATTTGATTTTACAACACTGTTAACTTCTTTACCAATAACACTTATGTTTTCAGGGCGCATTGGGAAATAAGTGTAAATAGACTCGATAAATTCCTTTCTATGAACGAGCATATAATAAAGTAAAAAATACATAATACTTAGCGCAATAAATATATTAAAGGTACTTCCCAATAGATTTTGAATATTATTTGAAATCCAGTCTGCTGTTTCCTGAGAATCAAACGAACTGAGGAATTCAATATTAAATTGATTTTCGATTACTGAAAAATTTTCCTTAACCATTGAAATAAGTGATTCAAGTCTATTCAACGCATTTTTAACTTTATTTGATAACATTAGTACGACCAGACCAACAGGAATCAAAATGCCAACAAATGAAATAAACATAATCAATCCGGCTGCAAGTGACGGGTTCCATTTCTTTTTTACGAGGTTCGCCATAAAATTCTTTGAGAGAATATAGAGTGTTATTGCACCCAGAAGTCCGCTGAGATAGGGAGCTAATTCTAAAAAAATCAACAATCCCAGTATCACTATTAATAAAAGTGTAAACACTTGCCTGATAATATCTTGGTGAATTCGTTGCATAGTTATTTAAGCATTAAATAATGAATACTAACTGTAGCTAACTCAGAATCAGGGTATTTTGTGAAGTTTTTCTTGATGCTTTTCAACCCTATTTCTTTAATAACTTTTAAAAACACATCCAGTTCAACGATGTATTGGTCAGAAAAACCATGTGTGGCATCATAAGCAGTGACAGCCGTTTTTCCAATATTTTTTGCTGCAATTTCAGGAGCTAACGTATGAAGTTCTATAAGGAGTAACCCAAATTTATTGATATAGGGCTCCCATTTCATAAAATGCTCTTTTAAATTGAGTTCAACTTCTTTGTTTGAAAGTTTTTTTCCGCGAAAGGCAAATGCACCTGTTGATGTTGAATTGTTTTTAGAAATTTTTTCTTTGGGTTCAGACCACATTCTGTTATGGTCTAAAAAGGTTCTTACGTTGAGTAAATCATTTAAGTGAATGGCATAATCCTCAAAAATATCTTTCTCTAGTTGTTCCGGTTTTCCAATATCTCCCCAAATCACTTTGGCCCATATATCTGCATTTACAAGGTTTGCTCTAGTTACTTTTAATGCTTCTTTATTATAATCTGCTCCCACCAAAAACAGCGGATAATCTTCCAGCATGGTGCCTCTTAATGTGCGTTGTTCAATCACATCAAAAAGGTGAATTAAAAAGGCGCCGTTTCCACAGCCCATATCGAGAATTCCTTTGGGCTGTTCTTCTATGGGCTTGTTGAAAATTTCAATAACAATATCATCTATTTGCCTGAAGTATGCAGTATGAGCACCCCCGCTTCCCCAAACATTCATCACGCGATCTACGTGAATTTCTGCTTTGTTTTTTGATGTATCCCTCAACGAAGAATAATCACCAAACAATAAGTCTTCTATGTTGTTAAAAGTTGGAATGTATGAAACGGTAACACCATATGCACTGGCTCTTTTGGCAAAAAACAATCCCTTTTCAGTAAACCTGTATGTATTTTCTTTTTTGGTAAACCATTGCAGATGGGTGTAAAAGTCAAGAATTTTACTAAAACTTTCAGGGTCTTCATGATATTCACCAGCTCTGAATGAGGCCTCCATAAAGTATTTATGAAAAAAACCATTCATCGCCAATGCAACTGTCAAAGGGCCACAAATAGCTCCTTCAATATGTTTTTTTATTTGGTTTTGAATCTCCGGGTCTTTTGATTTGATTGATTCAAAATATTTTGGGTTTTGAAAATCTTCAAGTATTTTTTGAATTTTATAAAAATCTGCCGGATTTGATTTTCTGGGATGAAACGTTCTTGAAAGCTCTAAAAAATCTACGGCCATTTTATAATATTCAAACAAACTAAAAGCAACTTCACTTTTTTTATTAATAGAAACAGACACTTCATTTGTAAAATTATCAACCCGATAGTCAATCCATCCCTGAGAGGCTAACAATCGCAGAGCAACATTTAAATAGCCGTTATTGGCTTGATTCGATTTACAGAGGTGCTTGAGAGTTGTTGATTTAATTGATAAGAGTTCTTTGGTGACCTCCTTATTATAAAATTGATATGCAACCGGCGCAACCGCAATGCCGTCTAAATGTCTAAAAAGCTCTTCGCGAAAGGCTGTTTTTTCCTGATTAGTTAACATTTTTATTATAGCTTGTTGTAAATATACAATTAAGTTAGTTGAATCTTACAACTTTTAAAAACCAAAAAATCCTTTCAGAGATTTCTAAAAGGATTTTTTTAAAACAACAGTGAATTTGTTATTCTTTTTCTTCCCAGTCTAACATAAAAAATTTGAATTTAGTTTGATCGGGAATATCAGATTCTTGAATTTTAATTCCAGGTTCAGTGAGGGAAGCCGGCAAATTACTCTTGTCAATCGTGATATAAACATCTGTTTCTGCAAGAGATACAATAACTGAACTCATGGTGTTTAATATCGAACTAATGGTATAATTCTCTTTGACGTCTTTAAAAGTGCTGTTTAAATGAATCCCTTTTTCAGTTTTGTATCGTTCATCAAACAGTTGAATGTGAGTAATTTTAGATTCGGGGTCCTGTCCACTTTTTGGCGTAAGCAGAAGTAGTTTTTCGCCTCCTTTTTCATAAATTTCAATCTGCTCAGATTTTGAAAAAAGATTTGAATCGGCTCCCAATTTTACAATAGAATCCTGCGCAAAAATGGAGTCAAGTTGATTTACTTTAATTTCTTTGGTCAAATGGCCAATGGCATCTGCTGTGATTAAAAATGGGTCTTTATCTTTAGAACAGCTAGCAAAGAATAAACTTATAATACTAAAAGCAATGAATGTGTTTTTCATAAAAAGGGTGATTAATTTTTAATGGTTTTATTTGATCATTTTTCCTAAAATCCCCAAGATACTTCTAATAACCGTGGGGCTTGACAACATTTTTGTGATTGGGTTTTGAGTGGTTCTTCTTCGGGTAGTGGTTTGTCTTCTTTGTGTCCCCGTTTTTCTTGTTGATGTTGATTTTGAAGCAGCCTCTCTTTCTTGTTGTGCTTTTTCCTTTGCCTCTGCAGTTTCAGCTCTCTCAATTTTTTGATTTAAGATTTCATAGGCACTTTCCCTGTCTATGGTTTCGTTGTATTTTTTTACCAGTTTTGATTGTTGAACAAGGCTATCAATTTCTGAGGGTTCAAGAATATCCATTCGGCTCATTGGAGCTCTTAGCATGGTGGCAGCAAGAGGAGTGGGGATTCCTTTTTCATTTAAAGCAGAAATCAATGCTTCGCCAATTCCCAGTTTAGTTAATACCTCATCGGTTTTGTAATATTCAGAAATGGGATAGTTTTCTGCAGAAAGCTTAATCGCTTTCCTGTCTTTTGCCGTAAAGGCACGTAAGGCATGTTGAACCTTTAAACCCAGTTGACTCAATACCGCATCGGGAACATCTGTTGGGTTTTGGGTCACAAAGAAAATACCCACACCTTTTGACCTGATGAGTTTTACAATAGCCTCAATTTGATTGTGAAGCGCTTTTGATGCTTCGTTAAAGATGAGATGCGCTTCTTCAATAAAAATAACAAGTTTGGGCTTGTCACTGTCACCCTGTTCCGGAAAAGTCGCATAAATTTCAGCAAGCAGACAAAGCATAAAGGTTGAAAACATTTTGGGTCTGTCCTGTATGTCTGTCAAACGAATGATGTTGATGTATCCCCTGCCATTTTCATCGGTTCGCAATAAATCTTCCGGTTCAAAGGAGCGTTCCCCAAAAAACAAATCCCCACCTTGGTGTTCAATTTCCACTATTTTTCTCAAAATGGCTCCGGTGGATGAAGAGGAGATTCTTCCATATTCTTGCTCTAATTCTTCCTTACCCTCATTGGTGCTAAACTGAAGTATTTTTTTTAAATCTTTTAAATCCAAAAGAGGCATATGGTGGTCATCACAATACTTAAACAATACCGAGAGGATGCCCGATTGAACGTCGGTTAAGTCCAATATTCTCGAAAGTAGCACAGGTCCAAATTCTGAAACAGTAGCCCTTAAACGAGCTCCTTTTTCTTCAGAAAGCGTCAATAATTCAACAGGAAATTTTTTAGTTTTATAGTCCAAACCAATTTTTTGATGCCGGTCTGTGATAAACGGTTTTTCCTCGCCGGGTTGTGCAATTCCGCTTAAGTCACCTTTTATATCCATTAACAAGACAGGAATGCCTTTGTCAGAAAGGTTTTCTGAAAGCACCTGAAGTGTTTTTGATTTTCCCGTTCCGGTAGCACCGGCTATTAAACCATGCCGGTTTAAAGTCTTTAACGGAATTTTTATATGTGCATTGGTGATGGTTTCTCCCTCAAGCATAGCAGCGCCCATTGTGATAAAATCACCTTTGGTGGTGTAACCCGCCTGGATGTGGTCGAAAAACTGATCTTTTTTTGACATTGCTGGAAATTTACTGTAAAAATAGGAATTGTATTTAATGTGTAGATGATTTTTGAAATAAAAAGACCCAATGGTCAAATTTTAATTAAACTAAATGCAATTGTCCTCTGTTTTTAATTTAATTCAAATATATTGTAGAAATTAAATTGGTATTTTGAACAAAAAATGAAGACCTGTCAGGTTTTTAAAACTTTACAAGTATATGCTAAACTTCATCATTCAATATTGCTAAACTAGATTTAACTTCTTTATGGTAATTTGAAAGATTAAATTTCTGAAATGTAAAAATCAGAAACTAGTCTCCATCTTCATTTGAAAGATTTTCAAGTGTTTCTGCATCTATATAATCATCTTCATTGAGCCCTTTTTCACTAATGGCTTTGTTTTCACAACGGCTGCACAGGCTTGTGATGTTTTTTAATTCTCTGGCTTGAGCCACATTGCCTTCAAAAATTTCAGAAGTTCTGGCAGAAGTGATATAAGAACAATCATCATATAAATGATAAACGCTTCCGGAGGGTGTCCAGTACACAAAATTCATCCCGTCGTTAAGCCACTCAACTCTATTGGCTTCTTCAGTATATTGCTCAACAGAGGGTGGGTTGAAATCAACACCTACTACACCGGCAATGATAAGCGCAGCTCCTACAATTCCACCCAGGATGCCTTTTTGTTTTGCATCTAAATTTTTACTGGTCAATATAAATATAATGAGCGGTAAAAAAGCAATCACAGCCACAACAAGCCCTAACTGACTTTGCATAAAGAACATAAACTTGTTTTTTTCTGAAGCCGGATCCAGTCTGTTTGATTTTTTCCAAAGAATGGAACCAATCACAGCCAAAATAAGGTCAATGACGATCAATACAATAATCCATGTCATATTGATGGGTTCCTTAAACAAAAGTGAGATGGCACCCACTTGTGCTGCAATGGCTAGAATCCAGAGGATTCCGGCAATGACTCTAAGACGGGTCGCTTTGCCTTTGTTTTCGGGAGTGGGGACAAATTTTCCGCTTCTGTTTTCATTCGAGGTTTCTTCACCCTCGATGCGTGTAACCTTTCTGTGATCTTCCATGACTTGGTTTTTAGTTTTTCAGCGTATTTTGTTTCTTAACGAATCTTATGTAACAGGATGTTTTTAAGAATTATCTCAAAAATAATAAAATTCAAACCCTTATTTTAAATAAATGACTTATTTATATCAACAATTTAACAATCAAAATAAAAATTTACTACTTTTAAATATGCTAAAAATTTTCAGGAACATTCGCAGAAAATACCTTGCCGAGGGAAAATCTACTTCTTATTTAAAGTATGCCATTGGCGAAATTTTTCTGGTAGTAGTGGGTATTCTTATTGCCCTTCAAATCAATAACTGGAATGAAACCAGAAAAAAAACAAACAGTGAGCACCAGATTTTAACTACCATAAAAAGATCGCTTATTAATGATACACTTATGTTTCGTGATGCAGCAAACAATGCCCGAAGAAGTAATCAAGCCATTAAGTTCTTACTCACAAAACCTCCCTTTAGTGATACACTTACAACCACATTTGTACTAGCACTGTCTGCTACCACCATCCAATCAAATAAAAGTGCTTTTGAACAACTCAAATCTCTGGGATTGGAAATGGTAAAAAATGATAGCCTGCGTGACCAATTGGTTAAGCATTATGACTTTAACCTGGAAAGAGGAATTTTCAGAAACAAATACAATCTGGGTGACTTTAATGCCAATGTTTTTTACCCTTTTTACAGAAAACACCTGTTTTTTTCAGCCAGTGATACTACTTTTCAAGATTTAAAATACCTCCCCTCAGATTATGCTGCATTGATCAACAATCCAGAATTTACCTCTCTTTTATTGGAAAAGTGGATTTACAATACCCAAACTGCAGATGATATCATTGCAAACTTGAATCGGCACACCACAACTCTCATTAAAGCCATTGACAGCGAACTTAACACCAAATAAAACGCCCTGAATTTCTTCAAGGCGTTTTGTGAGATAGATCGTAAAATTGATTTCTAAAAGGGATACTTATTTTCTGCAATCACCTTATCTGCAATGGTATTACGTAAGGCAACCACATTGGGTAGGTTTGTGTATTTGGTGAAACGCTTTAAACCCATTAGCATCATTTTTTGCTCGTCGCCTTCTGCGAAAGAAGCAATTCCCAGTTTACCGGCTGTCGCAATTTTATCAACTGCGTGGTATAAGTTTAAACGTGCCATTGCGATTTGTTCTTTTTGATTGTCTTCACCAAAACGCTTGGCATTTTTCTCCGCTCTCAAAATTGCAGACTCAGCCATATAGATTTCAATTAAAATATCAGCTGATGCCAATAGTAATTGCTGATGTTCTTCAAGTTCGGCACCATATTTTTTGGCAGCACTTCCTGCGACCATTAAAAATACTTTTTTCAGTTTTCCAATCATTTCTTTTTCTTCTGCAAGAAGCTCTGAGTAATCAGGGATGTCAAAAGACGGGATGCCCATTAATTCCTCACCCACCGCAGTGGCAGGACCCAGTAAGTCCACGTGGCCTTTCATTGCTTTTTTAACGAGCATTCCCACAGCGAGCATACGGTTGATTTCGTTTGTGCCTTCATAGATACGGGCTATACGCGCATCACGCCAGGCAGCTTCCATGGGGGTATCTTTTGAGAAGCCCATTCCACCAAATATCTGAATACCTTCATCAGAACAATTCTGAATATCTTCAGAGACGGCTACTTTTAAGATGGAACATTCAATGGCATATTCTTCCACACCTTTTAATTCAGCTTCCTGGTGATCGTTTCCATCGGCTTCACGTAAAGCAATGCGGTCTTCAATATTTTTTCCGGCACGATAGGAAGCACTTTCACCCACATAAGCAGCAGTTGCCATTTCAGCCAGTTTCTGCTTTATAGCACCAAATTGAGCGATGGGAGTTTTAAACTGAACTCGTTCATTTGCATATTTCACAGCATTTTCAGTGACACGTCGTTGTGCATCCAGACAAGCAGCAGCTAATTTGATGCGCCCCACATTGAGTGAGTTCATCGCTATTTTGAATCCGCCGTTGCGTTCTCCCAAAAGGTTTTCTGCCGGTACTTTCACATTACTAAAAAATACCTGGCGTGTTGATGAACCGTGAATGCCCAGTTTGTGTTCCTCTTCACCAAAAGTAAGGCCTTCAGCGTTTTCTCTTTCGACAATAAAAGCGGTGATATTCTTATCGTCTTCAATGCGTGCAAAAACGATGAAAATATTTGCAAAACCGGCATTGGATATCCACATTTTTTGACCTGTGATGCTATACTGTTTTCCATCATCAGAAAGAACTGCTTTTGTTTTTCCGCTGTTGGCATCGCTTCCGGCACCGGGCTCGGTTAAACAGTAAGCACCAAACCATTCACCACTGGCAAGTTTGGGCACATATTTTTTCTTTTGTTCTTCAGTTCCATAAAGGGTAATAGGCAAGGTTCCAATTCCCGTATGAGCGCCAAATGCCGTACTAAACGAACCAGTAGCTCCTGAAATGTAATCACAAACAAGCATTGTAGTTACAAAACCCATGCCCATACCGCCATAAGCTTCCGGTACAGCGATGCTTAACAAACCGAGTTCGCCGGCTTTGCGCATCACTTCTTCAGTGAAGTCATAATCTTTCTTTTCAAAGCGCTCTTTGTGAGGCCAGATTTCCCTATCGACAAATTCTTTCACCGAGTCACGCATCATTTTTTGCTCCTCACTGAAATCTTCAGGAGTGAATACATCTTCGCAGGCAGTTTCTTTGACGATGAATTGGCCTCCGCGGAGGAGTTGTTTGTTTTCTGTTGTTTCCATAACTTTTTTGACTTAGGACTTCAAGACTTAGGACGTAGGACATTTTACTTTTCCAGACCGTCAATAAATTTTGAAATCATTGCTTGAGTTTTATTAATTTTTGATTCTAAATGTTTAAAAGTATCTTCTGAAATGTACCCGATTTCATAAGAAATGATAAGTTGGGTTTCCCATTCATAGGCCGAACCAAGAGCATTTTCGAGGTATTGTATGAAATGTTTATTTGTGCTTCGAGCTGTGCCTTCTGCTATATTTGAAGGAATCGAAACAGCAGAACGCTGCAATTGACTACTTAAACCATAAACTTCAGATTTTGGAAATGCTTTTGTTGTGGCATAGGTTTCTTTTGCGATTTCTATACCTTCCCTCCAAATAGTTAGTTTTCTGAAGTTATGTGCTGATGCCATTTTAATTTTTATTATAAAATTTTGTCTTACGTCTTACGTCTTACGTCTTGCAGTCTTATGTCTATCAAAGGAACTCATAAACCCCCGCAGCTCCCTGGCCGGTTCCCACACACATGGTTACCACACCATAATTGTTTTTCATATCGCGTTTGCGCATTTCGTCAAAAAGCTGCACAGAAAGTTTTCCTCCTGTACAGCCCAATGGGTGACCTAAAGCGATGGCTCCACCGTTTACATTTATGATATCGGGGTTTAAACCAAGTTCGCGTATAACTGCTAGTGATTGTGAAGCAAAGGCTTCATTCAATTCTATTAATGCAATATCATCTTGTTTTACCCCGGCTTGCGCTAAGGCTTTTGGTATGGCTTTTACGGGACCGATTCCCATAATGCGTGGCTCTACACCAGCTGCTGCAAAACTTACCAATCGAGCGATAGGCTCCAGATTGAGTTCCTTGACCATTTCTTCACTCATTACAACCACAAAGGCTGCACCATCACTCATTTGTGAGGAGTTTCCGGCGGTAACGCTTCCGCCATCAGCGAAAACGGGTCGTAGTTTGGCCAATGCATCAGTGCTTGTTCCGGCTCTTGGGCCTTCATCTTTTTCAACTGTATATGATTTTGTTTCTTTTTTTCCTTTTTCGTTGACAAACGTATGTTCTACATGAATTGGAACAATCTGGTCTTTGAAACGGTTTTCAGCTTGTGCTTTTAAAGCTTTTTGGTGGGAGTTAAAGGCAAACTCATCCTGATCTTCACGGGAAACTTTGTACTTTTCTGCAACGGCTTCTGCGGTGAGGCCCATTCCCCAATAGTAATCTTGATTACCTTCTTTAGCAACTTTATAATCAGGGACGGGTTTGTAGCCACCCATTGGGATGTAGCTCATGCTTTCGGCTCCACCGGCAATGATACAGTCTGCCATTCCGTTTTGGATTTTTGCTGTGGCGATAGCGATGGTTTCCAGACCTGAAGCGCAATAACGATTCACGGTCATTCCCGGTACGTCCACCGTTTTGAGTCCCATCAGGGAGATGAGTCTTCCCATGTTGAGGCCTTGTTCGGCTTCGGGCATGGCATTTCCAACGATGACGTCGTCGATCCTAGACTTGTCCAGTTGTGGCATTTTCTCCATCATATATTGGATGGTTTCTGCTGCGAGTTCGTCAGGTCGCTTAAAGCGAAAGAGTCCGCGTGGTGCTTTGCCCACAGCGGTTCGGTAAGCGGATACTATGTATGCTGTCTTCATATTTTTTGATTTAAGACTTCAAGACTTACGACGTATGACTCATTTTCAGTCACATTGTCTATAAATTTTGAAATCATAGATTGTATTTTATGGCTATTTATAAATTATTCAATTCCTATTTTAATTATTATGCTGTTAGTCGTAAGTCTTACGTCTAATTACGAAGTGGTTTTCCCGTCTTCAACATATGCTGTATTCGTTCCAGAGTTTTTCTTTCAGTACATAGTGACAGGAAGGCTTCGCGTTCCAGCTCTAATAGGTATTGTTCACTTACATAGCTGGCTTCACTTAAGTCTCCACCCGCCATGACATAGCCGAGTTTGTCGGCGATTTTTCGGTCGTGCTCGCTGATGTACTTACCAGCAACCATTTGGTCTGTGCCCACCAAGAACATTCCTAAAGCTTGTTTTCCAAGTACTTTTATATCTGTGCGCTCGATGGGTCTTGTGTAGCCGGCTTCTGCCAAGAGCAGTGCATGCTTTTTTGCTTCAGCGAGTTGGCGGTCTTTATTGACAACCACTAAATCTTTTCCTTTTTGAAGGATACCCAGGTCAAAGGCTTCATAAGCTGAAGTCGCTACTTTTGCCATACCGATGGTCAGGAAGTATTCGCGTAACACATTTAATTCAACATCATCTTTTTTAAAAGTGTCTGCAGCACGTACCGTCATTTCTTTAGAACCAGCACCACCGGGAATGACTCCCACACCAAATTCTACCAAACCAATGTATGTTTCTGCGGCAGCAATCACTTTGTCGGCGTGCATACTCATTTCACAGGCACCACCCAAAGACATTCCATGCGGAGCAACAATCACCGGAATAGAGGAGTAGCGAACCCGCATGACAGTGTCCTGAAAATATTTGATAGCCATATTGAGCTCATCATATTCCTGCTCTGCAGCCATCATAAAGATCATCCCGATGTTGGCACCCACAGAGAAATTGGATGCCTGATTGCCAATCACGAGTCCGTCATATTCTTTTTCAGCCAGGTCTATGGCTTTATTGATTCCGGCGAGCACGCCTTCACCAATCGTATTCATCTTGCTCTGGAATTCCAGATTGATAATACCGTCACCCAGATCCTGAATGATTGCTTCTTTATTGCTCCATACTTTTTTGCTTTCGCGAATGTTGTTCAGGATGATAAAAGCATCTTGTCCGGGCACTTTGGTTTGTGTTTTCTCAGGAATGTCATAATAATAGGTAGCTCCTTCTTTAACGGAATAAAATGACTTATTCCCGGAAGACAACATTTCATTTACCCAGGCTGCAGCCTGAAGTCCTTCAGCCTTGATGAGTTCGAGACCTTTTTCCACCCCGATGGAATCCCATATTTCAAAGGGGCCGTTTTCCCAGCCAAAACCGGCTTTCATCGCGTCGTCTATTTTGTAGAGTTCGTCTGATATTTCAGGGATACGGTTGGAGACGTAGGCAAACATACCTGCAAAGTTCTTGCGGTAGAATTCGCCTGCTTTGTCATCGCCGTCCACCAGTACCGGAAATCGGTCAATGGGTTTGTCAATCGTTTTTGTTTTTTCAAGGGTAGCAAAGTTTGCTTTTTTTGTTGATTGATATTCCAGGGTGTTGAGGTTAAGCTCTTTGATTTCGCTGCTGCCGTCCTCATTTTTTACTTTTTTGTAGAATCCTTGTCCGGTTTTGCTTCCCAGCCATTTGTTTTCTACCATTTTTTCAATGAAATCCGGTAATTTAAATAGGTCGTGGGCTTCGTCTTCTTTACAATTATCATAAATTCCGTTAGCAACGTGCACCAGTGTATCAAGTCCCACAACATCAACGGTTCTGAAAGTGGCTGATTTTGGACGACCAATAACTGGGCCGGTGAGTTTGTCAACTTCGGTGACAGTAAGTCCCATTTCTTTTACTTGGTGGAACAAGCTCTGAATGCCGAAAATACCGATGCGGTTACCAATAAAAGCAGGAGTATCTTTCGCTATAACTGATGTTTTTCCAAGGAACTTTTCACCATACTCATTTAAGAAATCCAAAACTTCCTTAGAAGTATCCGGTCCGGGAATGATTTCAAAGAGTTTCAGGTAGCGCGGCGGATTGAAAAAGTGGGTTCCGCAGAAATGCTTTTTAAAATCGTCACTTCGGCCTTCATTCATAAACTTGATAGGAATTCCAGAAGTATTTGAAGTAATAAGTGTGCCCGGTGTGCGGTGTTTTTCCAAATTGTCAAATACTTGTTTTTTGATGTCTAGTCGCTCAATGACCACTTCGATGATCCAATCGGCATCTTTTACTTTGGCGATGTCGTCTTCAAGATTACCTGTAGTGATGCGATTGGCAAAACTTTTGTGATAGACCGGTGAGGGTTTGGACTTGATAGCTTCTTGAAGCGATTCGTTTACCAAGCGGTCTCTCACAACTTTGTCTTCAAGAGTGAGTCCTTTTTTCTTTTCAATGTCATTCAGTTCTCGTGGAATGATGTCAAGCAGGAGCACTTTTACGCCAATGTTTGCAAAGTGCAGTGCAATACCGCTTCCCATAATTCCGGAGCCAATAACGGCTACTTTGTTAATTCTACGTTTACTCATATTTTTTAAAAACTAATTCGTTTGTATATACTTTTTTATTGGAAATCATTTCGTTGATGGTATCAGTAACTTCAAAGAAGTGTTTCAGTTTTTCTTCTGAAATATTGTTTTTCACAGCTTCATTAAACTGAAGCACCCGGTCTTTGGAATATTCTCTTTTTTCTTTACCGAAATCGGTAAGGTAGATAAGCACTCCTCTGCCGTCATCAGGATTAGGTTTTCTGATAATTAAACCACGCTCTTCCATCGATTTTAAGGTCCTGGAAAGACTGGTAGCTTCCATTCCCATACGGGGGCCTAATGAGGTGGAAGGTGTGCCTTCTTCCGGGTCAATACTTAAAAGGGCAAAGCCGGTAGCCATCGTACTTTCAAATTTGGCAGCTTCCTCATTGTACATTCTTGTGACTGCTTGCCAGGTTGTTCTTAACACGTAATCGATTGTTTTTTCTTTCATTTTCCTTTTATAGAACCACTCTCATTAAAGGAAAGGGTTTTTTTATTTAAATAATGGGATTGTAAATATACAAAAAATTACTATGCACGCATAATAAATGTATAAAAAAATACAAGGAATAAAAAACTCCTCACGGTGGAGGAGTTTGATTGTAAAAAAAATAGTGATTGATCTAACCTAGTTTTCCATTTATTGAGCCAATTATAGCTCCAATAATTGCAGTGGATACTATTGTTACAAGCAGATCTAATGCAGCCATTTCATAAGTTGCTTCAGGCATCATAGCCATGTTAAAAAAGTTAAAAAACAGACCGATAAAAAGTCCGATAACAGCACCGGCACTTGCTCCTGAAGCTGCCGTACTAATTTGTGCCCATTTTGTAAATAAATAGGCAATGAACAAGCCATAAGTTAAACATCCTAAGAGAATGAAGATCATTGTGTTTGAAGTCATTTCGGGCTGGGGAAAGAAATCTTTAAGAAGAATTCCATAAAACAGCCATCCAAGAAGGTAATAAACAATACCTCCTACAATTCCGGAAACTAAAAAATTTTTTGTTTTCATTTTTTTTGGCTTTTATTAGTTAGTTGATACTAAATGTATTAAAAAGTTGTGTAAAAACTATTTTTTAATGCCAAAATATTACGAAATAACGAATATTCTTGAATTTTGAAGAGTTCTTATATTGGGATTTATTTTATTGATTGTAAATTTTTTCATATAAATCCTTATACCGTTCTTTCACCACGCGTCGTTTTAATTTCATAGTGGGAGTGAGGTGACCGGCATCTACTGTCCACAATTCCGGGGTGAGTTCAAAACGTTTTATTTTTTCCCAATTTCCAAAACGTTCATTAAATGTATCCACTTCTTCCTGAATACGGGCAATGACTTTTTCATTGTTACAAAGTTCTTCCAGTGAATTACCGAGGTCTATTTTTTTGCGTTTAGCCCATTCTTTTACGAAATCAAAACTGGGTTGAATAAAAGCTGCCGGCATTTTTTCGCCATCGCCAATTACCATTATTTGCTCAATAAACAGCGATTGTTTCATGGCATTTTCAAGCAACTGCGGAGCAATGTATTTTCCGCCGCTGGTCTTGAACATTTCTTTTTTGCGGTCGGTAATTTTTAAGAAACCATCTGCATCTATTTCTCCAATATCGCCGGTGTGAAAGTAGTCACCGGTCATAACTTCAGCGGTTTTTTCCGGGTCTTTGTAATAGCCCATCATTACATTGGGACCTTTACAAAGGATTTCACCGTCTTCGGCAATTTTAACTTCTACGTTTGAAATCGTTTTTCCAACGGTTCCTACTCTGAATAAACCATTTCGCATGTCATTCACTGAAATTACAGGAGAGGTTTCTGTTAAGCCATAGCCTTCCATAACCGGTATTCCTGCAGCTGCAAAAACTCTTGCCAACCTGGGTTGTAGAGCGGCACTTCCTGAAACCATTACATCAAGGTTTCCACCCAAGGCTTCTTTCCATTTGCTGAAGATAAGTTTTCGGGCGAGTTTTAGTTTGGTTTCATACCACCAGCCATTGGCTCCATATGGTTCATATTTTAAGCCCAATTCAACTGCCCAAAAGAAAAGACTCTTTTTAATGCCTGTTAAATCGGTTCCTTTTGCATAAATCTTGTCATATACTTTTTCGAGTAATCGAGGGACAACAGACATCACATTGGGATGTACTTCTTTTAAGTTATCACTAATTTTTTCTATGGATTCAGCAAAATAAATTGAAACAGAGTGATACTGATAGATATAGAGAATAACGCGTTCAAAAATATGGCAGACGGGCAAAAAGCTCATTGCTCTTGATTTGCCTTCAGGAACGGGTATGCGGGGAGCGCTATCTAATACATTAGAGACTATGTTATTGTGTGAGAGCATAACACCTTTGGGTCTTCCTGTGGTTCCTGAAGTGTATATGATGGTTGCCAAATCCATCTCATTGACTTCGTTTTTTCTGGTTTCTACTTCATCTTGATTGGAATCATCACTTCCTTGTTTAACAACTTCTTCCCAGTTTTTACAACCAGGAATAGTATCAAAAGAAAACACTTCTTTTAGTTTGGGTACGTTATTTTTAATGGCCATTACTTTGTCATAGACTTCCTGGTCTGATACAAAACAGTAAATGGATTCTGAGTGATTTAAAATATATTCATAATCTTCTTCACTAATGGTGGGGTAAATGGGAATGGTTTGTGCACCTGTTTGTAGCACCCCAATATCCATAATGCTCCATTCAGTGCGGTTGTTTGTGGAAATGAGCGCTATTTTATCGTTTTTGTTGATTCCCATTCTTAATAAACCACGGGAAACTGCATTTGCCTTGTTAATAAATTCCTGTGTGGAGGTTTTTACCCAATCATCACCATATTTGGTAACTAGGCAATCGGGCAGATTGTTTTTTGAAAGTTGGTAATAGGGGAAATCAAAAAGTCGGGTGATATTATTCATCTGTTTCTTATTTGTAATGCAAAATAAGAAAAAATGATGGAGTTTTAAGAATTATGAAAAAAAAGAAAGTGTTTCTATTGGTTCATATGCATCGCCTCCAGGAATAACTCTTTCTTTCCTCTTGAAATACTTACGATATCATCATTATTCATAACAATATAGCCGCCATCTGCTTTTACATATTTTTTCACTTCCTTGAGATTGATAAGAAAACTGTTGTGAACTCGCATAAAGTGGTTTTCAATTAACAAGCTTTCATATTCTTTTAAATGTTTACTCACTAAAAGTTTTTTATTGGTATTTAATACAAATGTTGTGTAAGAACCTCCTGCTTCACAATATAAAATATCTGAGGTATTAATAAATTCAAAGCCTTCTGAGGTTGCAAGGCAAATTTTAGTAAGGCTGGGTTGTTTGATATTCTGTAAAAGTGTTTTGAGCTGTTTGTTATAATCACCTTTATTTTTGGCTATTTTGACTTTTTCTACAGCCTCTTGAAGTTCTTCTAAATCTATGGGTTTTAATAAATAATCAAGCGAACTAAATTTTACTGCTTTGATGGCATACTGGTCAAAAGCCGTTGTAAAGACAACTTCAAAATTGATTTCGGGAAGCTGGGTGAGGATGTCAAAACCAGTACCTGTTTGAAGCTCAATGTCCAAAAAAACAACATCTGGATTTGAGGCAGGAATTAACTCGAGTGCCTCTTGAATGTTTGCTGCCAAAGCAAGAATTTCAACACCTTTACAAAAGTTTTCCAGAAGGTTTTTAAGTGTTTCCCTACTGTGTTTTTCATCATCAACAATTACGGCTGTTATTCTCATCTTATATTAGGTTTAATCGATTTGTATTTTTATAATCACTTTAGTTCCTGCGGCTTCACCATTTTCATCGACTTTGTCTATGATTGTGATATTGTTTTCATCACCTTCATTTTGTATTTGAAGTCGTTTTTGAGTTACTTCTATTCCTCTTGACTTTTTTTCAGATTTTAAGAATGGTTTTATTTTTTGTGAGGCTTCTCTACCAATTCCGTTGTCATCAATTTCACATACCAAATTGTTTTCTTCTTTTCTGAATAAAACATGAAGTTTTTTGTCATCTTCCTTTTTACTCAATAAACCGTGTAGTAACGCATTTTCAATAAAGGGCTGGACAATAAGAATGGGAACTTCAACCACATCAGGGTTCAAGTTTTTATGAACTTCAATAGAAAATTCAAAGGCATTGTCAAATCGCAAAGATTCCAGTTCGAGATATTTATGAAGCAGGTTAATTTCTTCAGAAAGCAGGATGTTTTTTTCGATAGAGCTTTCCAATAAATTTCTCATAAGCAAACTAAATTTGTTGAGGTATTTTATGGCTGCATCTTTTTTATCTGAAATAATTAAATGCTGAATGGAATTAAGAGAATTAAAAATAAAATGGGGGTTCATTTGAGCTCTCAAGGCACTAATTTTGTTTTCATAGGCTGTATGTTCCAAAAGTATTTTTTCCTGATTGGCCATTTTCAATTTATAATTTAAACCCAAACCAAACAGAAGTACTTCTATCGCTGCTCCGGTAATCATATAATTTTTATCAAGTGTAAACAGCATAATTAGTGAACCGGCCAGAAATGCCAATGAACCAAAAATGATAAAATAAGCAAGTTTGTTTTTTGCATAAAGAAAAAGATAAATAAATGCTCCTATGGCAAAAATTGACATCACAAGGCGATGAATGGTCATTATTATATGATGGAAATCAAACTCAAACGTAAAGACAGTTAATGTTGCAGCAACAATGAATCCCATCAAAACATAACTTATGCTATGAATAGCGGTATTTAGTTTTGGATAATTCATTGAAGTATTCAGATAATGCTTGGCAAAGGCCACATAAAATAAGTTGATAAAAATTTGAAGAACAGAATGTGTCCAAAAAGCAATTAGTGTTATTTCTTTATTGATATACTCTTCAATACCAAAAGCACTTTTTCCCAAATTCAAAAGCAGACTTAAAATAAAAAGCGAATAGAATAAAAAATCAAGCCGATTTGAAGTGAAATAAGTAATTAATGAAAAGATAAAAATAAAAAGGAATGCTCCAACAAACAGATAAACCGGTATGCTTTTATTTATGTCTTTTGTAGTGAAAAAGTTTGTTTTTGTTTGGTAGTGGTTATAGTCAATTAATTTTATTTGAATTTTACTTAACTTTTGTCCAGGTGCTAATTTTTTTATTTTTAAAAAAAGGTATTGACCATCTATCAAGTTATTTTTTGTAATTAAAACACCATTGATGGGCTCTTTGTTTTCCTTAGATTTAATTCTGTTTAAATAGCCAAAATCTTTTTTGGAGATAGAGCCATTATTAATAAAAAATAGCGAAGATTCCATAAACTTTCGGGTGTATAAAAACCACAGGGAGTCTTTATCTAAGGTATTTAAATGCCGGGAAAAGTCAATTTTTAACCAATAAGAATCATGTTTTGATGTTTTTAATTTAGGATTTAATTGATCTTTAAATTTTACTTGTTTGGTTAATAAGGTTTCTATAGATGTGGTATCATTAATTGAATGATAGATCATATAGTCAATATCAATCTGCTTTTCAAATTGTGAATATATAGGCGTATAGTACACAACTATGAGTGTAAATACAAAACTTATAAACAACTTATTTTTATTCATTTTTTAAAGTATAATTGGAAAACCAATCACTATTGTACCACCGTTCTTTTTTTTATTTTTTTCAAAAACCACCTTTTTTTTGATATCATAGTTTTTCAACCTTTTTAGTTTTCTTATTTGGTCCTGCCATTTCAATAATTGATTTCTGTATTCCGGAACATATTTCACTTTTTTCTCGTCAGTTAAATCATAGTTAAAATCAATTTTTACTTTAACTCTTTTCGTTTTAATAGAAACCTTTGTATTGATTGAAAAGTTTTTATATTGATTGAATATAGCGTGTTCAATAATATTTTCAAAAAGGGTTTGTAATACAAATGATGGTATCATTGGATCATTGTTTTTGAAATCCTCATTGATGGAAAAGGAATAAGAAACCTGATCGTTATATCTTAACTTTTGCAAAGTCAGATATCTTTTTAGCATTTCTATTTCATCAGATAAATGTATCGTTTCGCTTTCAATATGTTTTAGGTAAAAACGAATGAGTTTACTAAAAACAGATAAGTAATTTAATGCAAGTTTCTGATTGCCGGAAGTTATAAAAAATTGTATTGCATTTAGCGCATTGAAAATAAAATGAGGGTTCATTTGTGACCTCAAAACCTTGAGTTTAAGATCAACCATTTCTTTTTGGGCACTCAACAGCTTTTCTTGTTCTTGTTTTACTTTATGTTCAAACCTAAGTTGGTTTAATTTTATACCGGTAATAGAGGCTATTGCTTTAAGGATACGTAAATGTTGTTTTGAAAAAAAGTCCTTTTCAGGGGATTCACAATCAATCACCCCAATCACTTTATCATCTGCAAGTATGGGAACGCATATTTCAGAAAATCGCATTTCATCATCTATTAAATATCTTGGGTCTTTAGTTGTGTCATTAATAATTTCTGCTTCACCGGTGATTGCAACATTTCCTGTAATCCCTTCGCCCAGTGATATACTTACGGGTTTATAAATTTCATAATCTTTTGGATTTTTGGGTCCATAGGCAGCGATTTGCTCAAGACATTTATTTTTATAATCCACCAGGTAAATTACACAGTCTATAAATCCAAGTTTAGCAATACAATTTTTAGCAATGTCCCATAAGATTTCAGCTTCTGAATTTTTAGTATGAATCGCAGTGGTGAAGTAAATCAAAATTTCCTCAAATTGCTCAGTATTCAACCTTCCATTATTTGTTGTTTTTAAACTCATCTTTTCAATTTAATATCTAAGAAATCGTTTTAAATGTAATTATTTTATTGAAATTAAAATGCTGTCTTGAAAGAATATCAAAACAGCATTTTATAATTAAACCTTTTCAAACAATGTAATTTTTGATTTATAGTCCAATGGACTTCAACTTGTTTTTGAGGTTTTCCATTTCCTTTTCAAGTCGCTCCATTTTTTTTTGATTGTTTACTGCTATTGCAAGGAACCCAATCAATATAAACAAGGCAAAATATTCCATAGCTTTTATTTTTTCAGGATTTTTGCCGTAGTCTTTTTGTCACCTGAAGTTACTTCAGCCAGATACATTCCTTTTGATAAATTTCTTAAATCTACAGAACCTGAATTGCTGTTTATATTATGATTTAAAACCTGCTGCCCCATAAGATTATAGATTTTAATGGTTGCAATCGATGATTTTGAATTAAAATTCAATTGGTCAATAACCGGGTTGGGGTAGTATAAAAAGTCTATAAAATTATTATCTTCGGTACTCAACAAAATATCACTGTCTATAGTTACATCAGCATATGCATCTGCAGATGCGGCAAAAATGTAATAGGTACTACCAAGAATAGCGTTTACTTCTGCAAAGTTACCCAGGCTACAAGGATTGTTTGGTTGATTAACCCAGGTCAGTTGAACTCCCGAAGTAGCATCAGGGTTTAATGATTCATATATGATAAGGAATGAATCTTGAAATTCACTGCTTATAGCTGCTTGAATTAGCCCTTCCTGTTGTGGAGTGATTTTATACCAAACCCCTTGTAAATCAGACGAGTCACAATTTAATTGGCCTTCATCATCAGTATCTGTTGCCAATAAAAAATGGATGTTTTCATCAGTAAATGGCAAGTTCTCAAGATTAAGATTTATAGCGTTAGAAATTAAATCATTTTCAGGCGCTTGAAAGGCTGGCTCTACATTTATTAAAACATCAGAAGCACTTAGGTTTCTCATATAGACATAATAAGTTGTGCCCGGCGACGTTTCAATTGTTGCAGATGGACCTGTATCACAAGGATTTCCCGGTTGGTCAATCCAAGTTAATTCTTGTCCGTTAGTTGCATTTTCTGGTCCTTCAAAAAATATTACAATTGAAGAGTTTGGATTTACCATTAATGCTGCTACGACACCGGTAGCTGTTGCTCTAAATTTATACCAAATTCCGGCAACGCCAATTCCGCAGGGATTTGGAGTAGAGTCACCTGAGAAAGTGGCATCTTGGAAATTAACACCCAGTTCGCTAAATGGAAATGGGCCTTCACCTAAATCGATAGCATCACTAATGTGATCATTTGCAGGTTGTGCCGTTAGCTCAGCCAACCCAATAGTTAAACTCATAGTTAAAACTAAAAGTAAGCTTGATAGTGTTTTCATTTTTTTAAGTTTATTTTTTAATTGTTTATTTTTTTACAATTTTAAATGTTCTTGATTTACCTTCAGCAGTAATTTCTGCCAGATACATTCCTTTTGATAAATGATTCATATCAATTGAACCGGAAATATTATTGATGTTTTGATTTAAAACTTGCTGCCCTATTAGGTTATAAATTTTAATATTGTCAATACTTGATTTTGAACTAAAATGCAATTGATTAATCACCGGGTTTGGGTAATATTCAAATTCAATCTGTGTGTTTTCAGTTGTACTCAATATACCTGAAAGGTTAATTGAAAAATTAGCATAAGCATCAGCCGAACCCACAAAAACATAATAAGTTGTTCCCGAAATAGCTTGGATGGATGTCAGATTATTAGTGTCACACAAGTTTGTTGGTTGGTCAACCCAAGTTAAATCTGCACCACTTTGTGCATTTTCATCACTGGCAGTAAAAAATATAATAGCGCTGTTTCCTGGACCACTGCTTAAACCACCAACTACTTGTCCATCTGTACCTGCAGTAAATTTATACCAAATTCCAGGAGTGTTTTGAGTATTACAACCTCCTTGCTGTCCTCCGTCATTTGTAGCTGTTGCCAATAAAAAATGAATGTCTTCCTCAAAGTAATCTTCTAATCCATTCAAGTTAATGGCATTTTCAATCAAATCGTTTTCAGGTGCCTGGAATGTTGTAGAGGTGTTTATTCCAACATCGGAAACAATATTGTTTTTCATGTATAAATAATATGTGGTACCTATTGTAGTTTGAATACTTGCCAGAGGATTTGCGGCACAAGGGTTGTTGCCCTGGTTGACATGAGTAAGTTGCATTCCTGAAGTAACTCCTGTTGCAGGGCCTTCAAAGAAGATCACGACAGCCCCATCAGGGTTAATGATGCCTGCATTTACGATTCCCACTTTAGTGGCTGTAAATTTATACCATACCCCGGCTTGAGATACAGCGCAACCCGTACCAGCGGATGTATTATCATTAGTGTTTGTTGCTCCGGGAAAGTTAACCAGTGATTCAGTATAAGGAATGGGCCCGTTTCCTAAATTAATGGCGTTTTCAATAAGGTCATTAGGAGGAAGTAAAATAGCATTTGAGATATTTATTATAACATCAGAAACAACAAGGTTACGCATATATATATAATAAGTAGTGCCCACTGTTGTTTGAATGTTTGCTGTGGCTCCTAAAGCACATGGGTTGCTTGCTTGATTTACATGGGTCAGTTGAGTGCCTGAAGTAACACCGGTGGCAGGCCCTTCAAAAAAGATCACCGTTGCACCGCTAGGGTTAATTATACCTGCACCAACGCTTCCTGTATTTGTTGCCGTAAACTTATACCAAACACCCTCATGAGATACAATACATCCTGAACCGGTGGTAGCGTCATTGGTGTTTGTTGCTGCCGGAAAATTCACACTGGCTTCATTGTAAGGAATGGGCTCATTTACAAGGTTTATAGCATTTGCTATAAGGTCATTTGCAGGCTGAGCCATTAGCTTTGCACTTCCCATTGTCATACTCATACTAAAAATTAATAGTACTAAAATTGTAGTTACTTTTTTCATAATAATTTGTGTTTAAATTTTTTTATTGTTTGTTTATGAAGCAAAACTACAATCCAGAATAGCTTTTAAAATTGGTGAATTGATAATTGGATGATTTCAATTGATAAATGGTAAAAAGCAAAAAAGCTGTTTGAAATTCGATCAAACAGCTTTTATAACTATATGGAATATTACTACTTTTTCTCCAGCCAAATCCTAGCATTGATAAATGCCTCCAGCCAAGGAGAAACTTGATCACTACGGTCTTTTGGGTAATAGCCCCAGTTCCACGGGAAAGTGGAGCGCTCTAAGTGGGGCATCATCACCAGATGTCTTCCGGTTTCGTCTGTCATGATGGCGGTGTTGAAATCTGAGCCATTGGGATTGGCGGGATAGCCTTCATAACCGTAAGTACCCACTATGTTGTATTGTTCTTTTCCATAAGGGAAACTGAACTTCCCTTCACCATGTGCTGACCAGATACCGAGTTTGCTGCCGGCCAGGGTGGATAGCATCACCGAGTTGTTTTCGGCTATCTCAACAGAAGTAAAGGTACATTCAAACTTATGGCTGTCGTTGTGCAGCATTTTGGGTTTGTGTTCGTGGTCAGGGTTGATCAACCCCAATTCAATAAACAACTGGCAACCGTTGCAAACACCTAATGATAAGGTGTCTTTTCTGGCAAAAAAGTCTTTTAAGGCTTTATTTGCTTTTTCATTGTATAGAAATGCACCGGCCCAGCCTTTGGCGCTGCCCAGAACGTCACTGTTTGAGAAACCGCCCACGGCAGCTATAAATTGTATGTCTTCCAAGGTTTCACGCCCTGAAATCAAATCGGTCATATGCACGTCCTTCACGTCAAAACCGGCGAGGTACATCGCGTTTGCCATTTCGCGCTCGCTGTTGCTACCTTTTTCTCGAAGTATAGCAGCTTTGATCTTCCGGTCGCTGAGCGGAGCGTTGTGCTGAGCTTGTCGAAGTATCGAAGCGACTGATGGCAATTTTCCTGTAAAATGTTTGGGAAACTTAAACTCCAGTAGCTGATTTTTATAATTCTCAAATCGTTCATCGGCTTTTTGTTTTCCGCTTTGTTTGCGGTCGAGCAGGTGGGAGGTTTTGTACCACGCATCCCGCATTTCTGAAATGGTGAATTTTTCAGTTGTTGTCCCGTATGTGATGGTTAGTGTGTCATTGTCGGTTACTGTTCCTATTTTGATGGCTTCAATATTTGCTTTTGCGAAAGCATTTTCAACTTCAGTATCTTCGATTGCCTGAATTAAAACGCCACTGTTTTCAGAAAATAAAATTTTAATTAAGTCATCAATCCCAAAAGCCCCTCCTTGGGAGGGGTTGGGGAGGATAATGTTTGCACCTAATTGGTTATCAGCAAAACATAGTTCCAACAGCGCCGTCAACAAACCACCCGAAGAAATATCATGTCCGGCAGCTATTTGGTTCAAACGGATTAAGCTCTGAATGGTATTGAAAGCGGTTTTAAAATAAGCCGCATCCTTCACTGATGGTGCTTCATCACCAATTTCGTTTAATATCTGCGCAAAAGAAGAACCGCCCAGCTTGAAGGAGTCTTTGCTCAGGTTGAGGTAATAGATACTGCCTTTGTTTTTTTGTAAAACCGGTTCAACCACTTGTGTGATGGCATCACAGTTTCCTGCTGCTGAAATAATTACGGTGCCGGGGGAGATGACATCGCCATCAGGGTATTTTTGTTTCATGGAAAGTGAATCCTTGCCCGTGGGTACATTGATGCCCAGCGCAATTGAAAACTCTGAAACGGCTTCTACAGCAGCATACAAGCGGGCATCTTCACCTGGGTTGTTACAAGGCCACATCCAATTGGCTGAAAGCGAAACCGATTGCAAGCCGTCTTTTAATGGTGCCCAAACAATGTTGGTTAAGGCTTCTGCGATGGAGTTTTGTGAGCCTGCCACCGGGTCAATCAAGCCCGAAATGGGGGAGTGCCCAATGCTGGTTGCAACGCCTTCCTTGCCGTTGTAGTCGAGTGCCATCACCCCGCAGTTGTTTAGCGGAATTTGTAAAGGACCGACACATTGCTGCTTGGCCACACGTCCGGTTACACATCGGTCCACTTTGTTGGTCAACCAGTCTTTACAAGCCACGGCTTCCAGTTGCAATACTTGAGTGATATAGTCTTTTATATTATCCTGCGAATAACTGAGTGCCGGGTAGTTTCTCTCGATTGTACGATCAGTCATCACTGTTTTTGGCGAACTTCCAAACATATCGGCCAGTGCCATGTCCATGGGGTTTTTACCGTCTTTTGCTTTGAAAATAAAACGGTGATCGCCGGTCACGGTACCCACTTTATACATCGGTGAACGTTCACGCTCGGCAATGCGGCGTAGGGTTTCAGTATCTTTTTGGCCAATAACGAGTCCCATGCGTTCCTGGGATTCATTGCCGATAATTTCTTTAGCGGAAAGAGTTGGGTCACCAACAGGTAATTTTTCCAAAGCGATTTCGCCCCCGGTTTCCTCCACGAGTTCGCTCAGGCAGTTGAGGTGCCCGCCCGCACCGTGATCGTGTATGGAAACGATTGGGTTGTCGACGCTTTCTACCAAACCGCGAATGGCGTTGGCAGCGCGTTTTTGCATCTCCGGATTGGAACGCTGAATGGCATTGAGTTCAATACCACTTGAAAATGCCCCGGTATCAGCCGAAGATACAGCGGCGCCACCCATTCCAATACGGTAATTATCTCCTCCCAAAATCACGATATCATCGCCCACATTGGGTTTGTCTTTGATGCTTTGGTCTTTTTTACCGTAACCGATACCTCCTGCAAGCATAATAACTTTGTCATACCCCAACATACGGTCGCTGAGCGGAGTCGAAGCGCCCGTTTCTTTATGTTCAAAAGTCAAAACCGAACCTGCAATTAATGGCTGCCCAAATTTGTTTCCGAAATCAGATGCACCGTTGGAGGCTTTGATTAATATATCCAGAGGTGTTTGGTACAACCATTTTCTGGCAGGGATTTTTTGTTCCCACGATCTGCTGTCGAGTCGCGGATAGGACGTCATATAAACCGCAGTTCCTGCCAGCGGCAAGGAGCCTTTTCCCCCTGCTAAGCGGTCTCTGATTTCCCCACCGCTTCCGGTAGCAGCTCCGTTAAAAGGCTCTACCGTAGTGGGGAAGTTATGGGTTTCCGCTTTAAGTGAAATGACGCTTTCATAGTTTTTCTTTTGGTAAAAGTCAGGTTTGTCGGCACTTTTGGGAGCAAATTGCTCCACGGTGGGGCCTTCTATAAACGCCACGTTGTCTTTATAAGCTGAAACAATGGTATTGGGATTTTCAGCAGAAGTTTTCTTGATGAGTTTAAAGAGCGAAGACGGTTTTTCAACACCGTCAATCACGAATGTGCCATTAAAGATTTTATGCCGGCAGTGTTCTGAATTTACTTGTGAAAACCCAAACACTTCCGAGTCTGTAAGAGGTCGCCCAAGGCGATTAGAAAGTTCTTCTAAATAAGTCACTTCTTCATCATTAAGAGCGAGTCCATCTTGTTTGTTGTATGCGGCGATGTCTGTAATGTCTTTGATGGTTTCCGGCTGAATGTTAATTGTAAAAATATCTTGGTTCAACTCGGTATATTTTTGCAGAAGCATGGGGTCAAAATCGGCTTCTTTTTCACTGGAAATTTGAAATTCTTCAATCCGGATGATGCCTTCAATACCCATATTTTGTGTAATCTCCACGGCATTGGTACTCCAGGGAGTGACCATAGCAGCACGTGGCCCGATAAAGCAATGGCTTGCTTCAGCAATGGCAGTCTCACTATTAAGGAGTGTGGCGTTGCCAAAGAGCCAGTTGAGTTTTTGTATGTTTTGGTCGTCAAGTTTTTGAAGCGTCGCTACGGCGTAAACCGTGTTTTGTTTGGAGAAAAAGAGGATCATAAATTGTGATGTTTGTTTGATAAAAACAAAGCACAAAATTACTAATTTTTATTCTAAAAGTGATGGGGTATTTAAGTTTTGAAATGAGGAATGTTTTAATCTTTTAAGTTTTTGTAATTGTTATCACTAAAACGGAATTATTTTTTGTTAAACTAAAGTTGAAATTAATTTTTTTAGAATGAAAAAGGTATCTTGTATCCCTAAAAACCTAAACTATTATGAAAAAAAGAGTACAATTACTTTGCCTATTTTTTGTAGCTTTTGCTTTGAGTTTATCAGCTCAAGAGGGGCCGGAATCTATCTCACAAGGAGTTTTTCTTGGTAAAACGCCTCCTGTAAGTGAAATGCCCGCAGCCGGTATTCCACCAGTAAGAGACAATACGGAAGCAAGAATTATTAAAAACAGGTTGAGAGGCCAAAGAAAATTAGATCCCACAGGACTACCGCTCTATGGTGAGACACAAGCTCAAAGGCAACTGGGAGGTATTGCTTCTTTTGCTCTTGAAGAAAATTTTGACGGCGCAACAGTATCAGAAGGAGGGGCTTTACCACCCGATCCAACAGGAGCTGTTGGACCCAATCATTATGTACACGCTTTTAACCTTGGAGTTAAAATATTTGACAAATCAGGCACTTTGTTGTTTGGTCCCATTTCTTTGGGTGATTTCTTTCAAAATGGTGTAAATTCAGGAGACCCCATCGTTTTGTATGACCAGCTTGCCGACCGATTTTTTGTGAGTCAATTTAGAACGTCAAACAACGCATTACTGATTGCTGTTTCCGAAACTCCCGACCCAACAGGCTCTTATTTTTTATATGAGTTTCCATTAAATTCTTTTCCAGATTATCCGAAATACTCCATTTGGCCTGATGGGTATTACATGACCGCAAACAAGTTTACCGGTAACACCACATATGTTTTGGAAAGGGATGTGATTTTAGCCGGTGGAGCAAGCCCACAAATTGTTGGGTTTAATTTACCGGGCATTGTTAACAACCCAAATACTGTGAGAAGTCCCAATCCGGCACATTTATTGGGAACGAGTTTTACTCCCGGATTACCGGGACAAATAGTTTATTTTCAGGATGATGGCTGGAGTGGGGCGATTACTTTTGACCACCTTAAAATATGGGAAATAACGATGGACTGGAACAACACATCCAATTCTTCTATTTCCTCGGCAATTGAGATTCCTACATTGCCATTTGACTCTGTTTTTGCCCCTTTTGGTTCAGGTGATGTGAATCAACCCGGAACAAGCCAAAAAATTGATATGATAGGCGGCGTGATTTCTTATATGGTTAATTATCGCGAATTTGGAACTCATAATGTGATGACAGTAACTTTCAATGTTGATGTTGATGGCAATGACACCAGTGGTATAAGATGGATTGAACTGCGCAATAATGGAGCTGGAGATCCCTGGACTATTTTTCAGGAGGGCACTTATGCTCCCAATGATGGGTTGAGTCGTTTTATGGGAAGTCTAGCTATGGATGCTGCCGGAAATATGGGGCTTGGTTTTCAAGTTGCCAGCGGTACTGTGCCTGCAGGAATGAGATATACCGGAAGATTTGACGGTGATCCAATAGGTTTAATGACAGTAGCAGAAACTACAATCATTGATGGTGTAGGTGTGCAAACTACTTCCAATCGTTTTGGGGATTATACTCATTTAACTATGGATCCTGATAATTTTACCTTTTGGTTTACGGGAGAGTATTTTCCTAACAATAATTTTTGGACAACAAGAATAGCCTCTTTTAGTTTATCCGGTGGATTTTCGGATGATGTGGGTGTCAATGCCATTACTGAACCAAACGATGGAATTCTTTCAGCAGCAGAAACTGTTGAGATTTCTGTTAGAAATTTCGGTACAGATTCTCAAAGTAATATTCCGGTTGAATTACTGCTTGATGGTGTTCTTGTGGCTTCTGAAGTATTTACTGGAACTATCAATGCTAATGAATCTGACACCTATACTTTCACTCAAACAGTTGATTTGTCAACTCCAGGCCAAAGCTATACAATTCAAGCTAGAACCAATCTTTCAGGTGATGAGTTTCCTGCTAATGACAGCTTTACAAAAGAAGTAACACATATTTTTCCAAATGATGTGGGGGTTACTGAAATAATTAGCCCGGTTACAGGGGAGGGGCTTGGTAATGAAACGGTTACTATAAGAGTGAGAAATTTTGGAGCGAATCCTCAATCTAATTTTGACGTTTCCTATAGTATTGATGGAGCTACACCTGTTGTTGAGTCGCTAACCGCTACCATAAACCCACTTGAAGAAGAAGTGTTTTCCTTTAGTCAAACAGGAGATTTTACAGCACTTGGAAGTTATGAACTTTCAGCTTCAACCTTATTGACAAATGACGACGTTCCCTCAAATGACACAATTGAAACAACTATTATCAATGAGCAATGTTCGCCTGTAGGTAATTGTTCACTGGGAGACGGTCTCACTCGTTTTGCTATTGGAACAATAGACAATTCAACTGGTTGTTCATCAAATGGCTTTGGTGATTTTACAGCTTTAAATACCGAGCTCGACATTAATACCAGTGTTGATGTAACAGCCCGTTCCGGTTTTGCTAATCAATTACTTTCTGTATGGATAGATTACAATGATAATTTTGTTTTTGAACCAGACGAATTGGTGATTTTTGATTTTCCTCTTCCTGCTTCAGGGACAAATTACACGACTTCTTTTAACATACCCAATGACTTGGATTTGGTAGGTACTCACTTATTGAGAGCGAGAGTTGGATGGGAAACCTCTGAGGGAACCATAAATGACCCCTGTGTTGACTTTACCTGGGGAGAAACTGAAGACTATACTGTCACAATCCTTGATGGTACCCTTTCAAGTGTTCAAAATAATTTTAACGATGCATCTTTTTTGGTGTATCCTTTAGAAAATAGAATTTATGAAGTTTTATTTCAGCCCAAATCAGATATGGGGGATATGAAAGTTTTAGTATTTAATGCATTGGGACAAAAAATAATTGATTCAGAAATGAGGTTTCAAGAAAATGCCTATAAAGCACAATTGGACTTTGAGGGCACTGCAACAGGTACATACCTTGTTAAAGTTACAAACGGAACCTATAGTACGGTAAAAAGAGTGATTGTTAAATAACAGTAAAAACTTTTTTTAAAAACTTAAAGCGGGGAAGGTTCCCCGCTTTTTTATTTAGTATCGATGTTGATTACTCTTTAGAATTATGAGTTATTTTTTCAGAACTAGAAATGCGTAGCAAGATTCTGACTAAACTAAACCACTCTCTATTCAATCACTTCCAGTTGCTTCTGCAAGACTTTGATTTGGTCTCGCATCTTTGCGGCTTTAATAAAATCCAACTCCTTAGAAGCGGCTTCCATCGCTTTGCGGGTATCGCGTATTTTTTTCTCCAACTCAGGGCGTGTTGAGTAGGTGTTTTTAGCCTCTTCAGCAGCGTGTACAAGCATTTCTTCAATTGAATAGGTTTTTACCTTGGGTTTGGAAAGTGCATTTTCAAGGCTTTTCTTTATTTGGGTAGGAGTGATGTTGTTAGCAAGATTGTATGCCATCTGCTTTTCCCTTTTGTAATTAGTACTGTCAATTGTGGCCTGCATACTTCGTGTGATTTTATCTGCATACATAATGGCTTTACCGTTTAGATTTCGGGCAGCCCTTCCCACCGTTTGTGTAAGTGAACGCTCGCTTCTCAAAAAACCTTCCTTGTCTGCATCCAGTATTGCAACCAATGATACTTCAGGTAAATCCAGTCCCTCTCTTAACAAGTTAACACCAATAAGGACATCAAACAGACCTAAACGCAAATCCTGCATAATCTCTACCCGCTCCAGTGTATCCACATCACTGTGAATATAGCGGCAACGCACATTTATGCGCGTTAAATATTTAGTAAGCTCTTCGGCCATACGTTTTGTTAATGTAGTCACCAAAACACGCTCGTCTTTTTCAACACGCAACTGGATTTCTTCAATCAAATCATCAATTTGGTTCAAACTGGGGCGTACCTCAATGGGGGGGTCCAGCAAGCCTGTGGGGCGAATGATTTGCTCTACAATCACGCCACCACTTTTTTCTAACTCATAATCGGCCGGGGTGGCACTCACATAAATCACTTGATTTTGCAGCGCCTCAAACTCCTCAAACTTCAATGGGCGGTTGTCCATCGCCGCCGGAAGTCTAAAACCATATTCAACCAAATTTTCCTTGCGTGAGCGGTCACCTCCATACATCGCACTCACTTGAGGGATGGAAACGTGGCTCTCGTCAACCAGCATTAAATAATCCTTTGGGAAATAATCCAATAAACAGAACGGACGGGTGCCGGGCAGGCGTCCATCGAGATAGCGGGAGTAATTTTCTATACCACTGCAATAACCCAACTCGCGAATCATCTCCAAATCAAAATTAGTGCGCTCCTCAAGCCGTTTGGCTTCCAGGTGTTTGCCAATTTCCTTGAAATATTCAAGTTGTTTTACTAAATCATCCTGAATAGCTCGAATGGCACCTTGCAAAACATCTGGCGAAGTCACAAACATGTTGGCAGGATAAATATTGAGCTGTTCATAAGTTTCAATCACTTGGTTTGTTTTGACATCAAAAGCTTCAATTTCTTCAATTTCGTCACCAAAAAAATGAATCCTGAACGCATCATCTGCATAACTTGGGAAAACATCAACGGTATCACCTTTTATTCTAAAATTCCCGTGAAAAAATTCGGCTTCCGTACGTGAATACAAACTTTGCACCAGGCGATGTAGCAATTTAGTTCGCGAAATGACCATGTCTTTTTCCAGCGAAATCACATTCTTTTGAAATTCCACAGGATTTCCAATACCATACAAACAAGAAACTGATGCAACAACCAGTACATCACGCCGCCCTGAAAGCAGGGAAGAAGTTGTGCTCAGTCGCAGTTTTTCAATTTCTTCGTTGATAGATAAATCCTTCTCAATATAAGTTCCGCTTGACGGGATATAAGCCTCCGGTTGGTAGTAATCATAGTAAGATACAAAATACTCAACGGCATTATGAGGAAAAAGCTGCTTAAACTCAGAGTACAATTGCGCTGCCAGTGTTTTGTTGTGTGCCAGAACCAGCGTGGGTTTTTGAACTTCTTGAACTACATTTGCAACGGTAAATGTTTTTCCACTTCCTGTTACTCCAAGCAAGGTTTGGAAACGCTCGCCACCATTAATTCCGTCCACTAGCGCCTTGATGGCAGCAGGTTGATCACCTGTGGGTTTGTATTCTGATATCAATTGAAATTTCATGAAGTGTCATTTTTTGGCTTTCGCCGAAAGGCTATCCAAAAATAGTAAAAACCTATCGTTTGAGCGTAAAATGCCCGCGGTAAATACTACCGTCTTTTAGTGTTGCCTTAAACCAATAATCTGAAGAGGGTAAAGGGCGACCTCGATAGGTGCCATCCCAGCCAAACGTATTGAAATCCAGCCAGTGCAAAATCTTACCAAAACGATCAAAAATAACCACACTTTCCACCAAACTGTTGCGCAGATTGACACCACTGAGAGTCCAGTAATCATTCACACCGTCATTGTTAGGGGTAAAATAATTAGGAAAACCCAAAACAAATACTCTTATACTTGTGATACCACACCCATTTGTGTCCAAAACATAAACGGTGTAAATCCCTCCGGCGAGATTTTCAAACACATTACTTTCCTGATAGGGACCGTTTTCATTATTGAGAGAGTACAAATAGTTTCCTGCACCGCTAGCAGTTATAATAACAGTTTGGTTTCCAAAACTACCGGTGAGTTCATAACTTAACTGTGGTAACTCTGAACCAATAACGGTTATCGTTCTGGAAGAACTACAGCTGTAATTTGTACCATTTAGAGCTTGATCAAAACTAACGGTTACAGTATATTCACCCGGCTCTGAAATCGGAATTTGGGGTGTGGAGGCTCCCGTGCTCCAAAGAAAGGTATAATCAGCTTCATCACCCACCACTCCAGAGTCCAAAAGGATGGGCTCTGGAAATGTGTTGAAACAATATGTAGCTGTCGCAGATCCCGAAAACTGGGGTGATGGGATAACCGTTAAATAAACCGGTAAAATACCAAAACAACTGCCTGCATTTATAAGCCTCGCAAAAATGGTTTGCATTTGAGGGAGGGTATTGGTGAAATTGAGTGGTAATTGTTCTTGACCTTGCAAAGCATTTTCAAAGGTCAGGAGGTAACTAACATCCAGATTTGAACCATACGCATTTTGAATATCAAGACTTGTAGTTGATAAATCAAAGTTAGCAAAAGCTGTTGTAGTTGATAAAGAGCAGCCGGCAACTTCGATTGGAGGTAAAAAATTTGTGGTTGTGTTTAAAATGACTCGTGCAACGGCATAACAACCTAAAGGATTTAGCACACGGGCATAGACCCTTTGATTGGGTTCTGAATTTGTAAATGATGTGGGGTTTGGAATAGGTGCCACATTGTTTTGAGCATTGGATAAACTGTTGAAAAAAGCACTCACTTGCAAGGACGTATTTCCATTGACAATTGCCTCAGTTGCATCAAAGAGATTAAAAACTCCAATGCCGCTGTTGTTTTCTTCACACTGTATTAAGGTAGTGTTTTGTAAAGTGATGACTTCATCATATTCAATGGTGATAGAGCCTTTAATGTCACAACTGTTGTTTTCAAGTTGAATTTCCACTTCATAAAAACCTTCCTGAGTAACTGTATATGTGGGATTTGTTTGACCGGACAGTGCCACGCCATTCCGAAACCATTGATATTGATTGTTACCTGCAAAAGAAGCGTTGAGGGTGAGGTTTTCACCAAAACACAACGGATTCCCGGTAGCAAAAAGGCGGTCTGGTCCTAAATCATTTTCTACAGCAAAACTGCCACCACCCAAAAAGATTGCTGAATCATAAAATGGATTTTCCTGATCTGCAACTACAAGCTTGATATGATAAAGTGTCCCCGGATTGACAAGGGCTTCAGCTCTCAGTATTTTAGTTTGACCACTGTAATTTGTAGGGTGTTCAACACCATTATAAGCATCAAAAAACTGAGGGTTTGCAGGTTGGCAGATCGTGCCCTCGCCTCTTATGGTTGTTATTTTAACAGGGATATTGGTTCCGGGAACCACCGCGAGGTTTTGGTATTGATTTTGAGAATCGGCTTCTTTAAGTAAAAAAGCAAATCCGTCAGAAAAGTTACATTGATTGGGGTTGTTGTAATCAAAATACTGTTCAGAGGAGAAGATGTATTCAAATATAATCTTATTGGCTATGGGTAAAAAGTCAAACTCGAGCACTGTTGCGTTAATTGTATTGGATTCTCCAATTGCTTGTTCCAAATCGTTGTCTCCTTGCCAGCTGGTGCTACCTTCACTCAATAAGGAATTATTTGGGCCAATAGCAGAAAGTGCTTTTCCAGTAGTGAGTAAAACGCCCTCCTGAAATGGAAAATCACTACTTCCGGCAGAAAAATATCCAAAACTGGGAAACTCATCCCAACCACTCGCTGAAAAGTTGGAAACATTGGCACACGGACTGTTAATGAGAATATCCTCTACAAGTTGCTGTGCGGATAAATTTTCCTGAACTTCAATGTATTGAGAAAAGGCAAGGTTTGTATATAATACAGCTACCAATAATGGTAAAAATAAACGCATCTAATCAGGAACTTAATTTTTCTTTTTAGCCTTGCAAAAGTAAGGAAAGTTCTTGTTTTTGTATGAATTTTTAACAATTAGATATTAATTCTAAGCAACAATAAATTGCAAAATATTTATTCATTCACATCGAGAGCAATGCGGTCTTTCCTGTTGGCAAGCTCCCATGCAGTATGAAAAACAAGACGGGCTCTTTTTTCAAGGAGTTCATATTCAACCTTATCGGGAGTGTCTGTGTGTTTGTGGTAATCCTCGTGAACACCATTGAAATAAAATATAACGGGTATGTTATGCTTTGCAAAATTATAGTGGTCACTTCTAAAGTAAAAACGGTTTGGGTCGTCGTGCGCGTTGAACGTATAGTCCAGTTCCAAGTTTACATATTGTTTGTTGACCTGTTCAGATAAATTGTGTAATTCTGTGCTCAATCTGTCTGTACCTATAAGATAAATATAATCGGTACTGTCTAACTTTTCAGGAGCAATGCGTCCCACCATATCCATATTTAAATTGGCTATTGTGTTTTCAAGCTTAAAAATGGGGTCAACATCTGTATAGTACTTTGATCCTACTAGCCCCACTTCTTCACCTGTAACTAAAAGAAATGCTACAGACCGCTTGGGCCCGTTGCCTTCTTCTTTGGCTTTTTGAAAAGCTTTGGCAACCATCATAGTGGCAACGGTTCCACTGCCATCATCATCTGCACCATTATTCACATTGCCGTTACTGTCAATACCGGTATGGTCATAATGGGCTGTAATAATAATGACTTCTTCGGGATATTCTGATCCTTCCACAAATGCAATAACATTTTCGGTGTCTTTGATACCACTACCTTCTCTAAAAAAGCTTGCCGGTACTTCCTGAAAGTAATTATCAACACCCGGGGGAGATGGAATGTTGTTTCCAATGAAAAAATCTCTGATGTATTCAGCAGCATTCTTTTGACCGGGTTCACCTGTCATTCTTCCTTCCATTTCATCAGAAGCGATGATATAAAGATGTTCTTTAAGTTCCGCTGCGGTTATGAGATTTTCATAATCTACAGGACTTATCTGAACATTTTGTTGACTTGAATCTGATGCCTGATTTGATGTAGAGGTTTTACAACTTAAAAAAAGAAGAATAAAAGATACTAGAAAAAGATGTTTCATATACTTGAATGATTTGTTTGTAAATATACTATGAGCGGTAAATTATTTTATAAAAAAAATGTGAAACTTTTAAGCTTCACATTTAAAACTAAATGGATGATTATTTATTCCAAAGGGGCTCCCACAGGTATTTCACATTTGTGACCGGGTTGACCGTGTGGAGGATTAACTTTTGCTGTAGAGTTACTGTTATTAACAGGTACGTTCCCGTTATTATTAATCACTGGAGACTTCTGCGAAGTGTTTATAACCGGTGATGATTTTGCAGCACCTCCTGATGGCAATGGTTGTCCTACTTGAATATCACATCTGTGACCAGGCTGTCCGTGTGGTGGATTTAAAGTTACTTCTGAGTTGTTTTCTGAGCTATTCTTTGTAGCGTCATTAATTGTTTGCTCTGTTGATTGTGGGTTTTGCTCAACATTTTCTTTTGACTTTTTATCCTCACAGGAAATAAAAAATATCATAGCAAATGCACAAACGAAAAATGTTGATTTATTAATAAAACTAGAAATCATAATACTTTATTTTAAATTTTGTGCAATTTACAAAATCGATATCAAAACCGTCAAAGAAGTTTGTTAATCTTACTAAAATTAATGCCAGTTTGCTATAAAGTGCTCTTTTTCCTTATCCAGTACTCTGTGATAACTAACGGAGTTAAAATCATTGTAAAAGCATACATACTGTCTTCAAGAGGAATAGTAAATATTCTAAAATTTAAATTTTGGGTGTTGTCATACCACACCACTTGATCTTCAATAAAACTTCCGGTTAAAACACCATTCACAATAAAAAATGGAATAAGCATCACTAAAAAAGTGAGGTAATATTTTTGAAGAATCTCTTTTTCATACTTATGTACCAAAGCCAATAAAACAATAGCATACCCATAATTAATCGCAGGATACCATCTGTCGTAAAAAAGAACCACTAAAACACTCATACACAAAATTAGAAAATAAGTGAGGCGGGTTGTGGCTTTTTCGGGCAATTTCATAGTTGGAAAGTAGAAAAGCAATGCATAATGAGTAAAAATACATGCATAAGGAATGCAAATAAAAAACAACCATTCCTCAATGGGAAGATTTACAATGTAGAGCCCGGTGAGATAATCTGGATTAAAACCCCAATAACCATTTGCGGTAAAAGCAATATCCCAGGGGATAAAGAATAGCATCATGATTCCGATGGCGGGAAACATATATTTCCATTTTTTGTAAAGTTTGAGCTTTGGGTGAAAACTATATAAAAAAGGAATGGAAAGCGACCCGAGATTCAACCAGAGATAAAGCAAATCCATAATTTATTTTTTAAAGTATTTTAATGGTGGAATTAACATTCCAAAGCTTTCTCCTTTGTCTTTTCCTGTGTGCTTGTGGTGCATTTTATGTGCTCTTCTAATGGCTTTTGCATACCAGTTGTTGGCATTTCTGAAAAGTTTAAAACGCTGGTGAATAAAGATGTCATGGACAAAAAAGTAGGTGAGCCCATAGGCAAAAATTCCTAATCCAATTGGCAATCCAAACCAAAAGTCATAATTTTTCCATAAAAGAAAAAAACCAATACTTACTGCAGCATAAAAAATAAAGAAAAAATCATTGCGCTCCCACCAGCTGTCGTGGTCTTTTTTATGGTGATCTTTGTGCAAACTCCATAAGAAACCGTGCATGACATATTTGTGAGTAAACCAGGCCATAAACTCCATAATGAGAAAGGTCCCGATAAAAACAACAATCCAAAGTAAAATTTCCATTTTAAAGCAAGTTTAATCTATAGTTAACATAACATTTTGCGAGTAATCCCATTTTTTGATAATTATTGACTCTTATACGTGTATTTTTAATTTCAGTTGAGGGGGTTTTCTTTAACTTATTTAGTAATTTTTTGTAATAAATAAAGGCGGTATACACTCCAAATTTTGCATCTGCAGGCAATTGATGAATCCCTTGTAAACCCATATTGAAATTGTGCTCAATTTCTGCAATGATATTGTTTTTAGAATCTTCGTCGAGCTTCTCCAAATCAGTATTTGGAAAGTAACTTCTGCTTAAATCTTCATAATCGGCTTTTAAATCTCTTAAAAAATTTACTTTTTGAAACGCAGAACCCAGGTGCATTGCAGATTCTTTTAACTCTTCATATTTGTTTTGATTGCCTTTTACAAATACTTTGAGGCACATCAATCCAACAACATCTGCTGAACCGTAAATATACGCTTTAAACTCCTCATGTGTCAAGTAATTTGTTTTGGATAAATCGAGTTTCATACTTTTCATGAAAGAATCGACCAGGTGTTTGTCAATGTTATATTTGTGATAGGTATGTTGAAAAGAGTTTAAAATGGGATTGAGACTTATTTTATCAACAAGTGCATTTTCCAGGGACTCTTCAAAACGATTGAAGAGACTTTCTTTGTCATAATCGTGAAAAGAATCCACAATCTCGTCTGCAAATCTTACAAAACCATAAATGTTGTAGATATCCTGTCTAATTGTAGGAGCTAACATCTTTGTTGCAATTGAAAAAGAAGTACTGTAAGACTTTGTTACAGTTTTACTACATTTTTCAGAAACAGTGTCAAATAAAGCTTTCATAGTTTTTGTTGATCGTTTAATTACTATATTTTTCTATAAGCTGCGCAGTTAATTTTCCAGAAATTAAAGACGGAGGAACTCCCGGCCCCGGCACACTTAACTGACCTGTAAAATAAAGATTTTTCACTTTTTTACTTTTTAATTTAGGTCTCAGGAAAGCGGTTTGAAATAATGTGTTAGCCAAACCATATGCATTTCCCTTATAAGAGTTATATTGTTCTATAAAATCATTCACACAAAAGCTTTCTTTAAATATAACGAAATTTTTAACTTCTTGGTTGGTTAATTTCTCAAAACGAGTCATTATTTTATTAAAATAATTTTCTCTCAATTCTGGAGTATCACTTAGACCCGGCGCAAGAGGTATCAAAAAGATACCGGCTTCTTTTCCTTCAGGTGCCGCATTATCATCTGTTTTTGATGGGAAACTAGCATAAAAGAGGGGGTCATCCGGCCATTGCGGGGTATCATAAATTGCTTGTGCGTGCTTGGCAAAATCAACATCAAAAAATAAGGTGTGGTGTTCCACATTTTCTATTTTCTTATCAAACCCTACATAGAAAAGCAGAGAAGATGGCGCAAATATTTTCTTATCCCAATATTTTTCTGAATATTGTCTGTGAATATTGTCTAAAAGTGTTTCTGTATGATGGTAGTCTGCGCCACTTAAAACGAGGTCTGAAGAAATAATTGTTCCGTTCACTTGGATTCCTACAGCTTTTTTATTTTCTACAATTATTTTTTCCACATTTTGTTGTGTATGTATTGTAACACCCAATTCTTCAGCCAATGATTTCATAGCAAGAATCACACTGTACATGCCGTTTTTAGGATGGAAAGTGCCCAGACCAAAATCAGCATAGTTCATAAAACTATAAAATGCAGGGGTGTTTGAGGCTTTAGCCCCAAGAAACAATACAGGAAATTCAAGAATGGCAACCAGCCGCTCATTTTTAAATTCCTTGCGCACTTCTTTACTAATGGTACTAAAAAACTGGCCAATTTTTTTCATCGTTGCGGGAGTGACTAACTCCAGCGGGGAAACACCCGGACGATAGACCAAATCTTTAATGGCAATATTGTAATTATCTTGTGCTTCTGCAATAAACTTTTTGAGTTTTACAGAGCTCCCTTTTTCTTCTTTTTCAAAGGCCTTGCAAATTTTATCTAGAGTGTCCTCAATGGTTATAAAATCATTTTCACCAAAATAAACACTATATGCAGGGTTGAGTTTTATTAATTCATAATAATCAGAAGTGGTTTTATCAAAATCAGCAAAAAACTTTTCAAAAACATCAGGCATCCAATACCAGGTGGGACCAATATCAAAGGTAAACCCCTCTTTTTTAAATTGTCTTGCTCTCCCTCCAACAGTGGTGTTTTTTTCATAGATGGTCACATTGTTTCCTGCTTTTGCCAAATAACAAGAAGCTGCCAATGCTGAAAATCCGGAACCGATGATGGAAATATTTTTTTTCATATTTGTTTAACAAAAGTAATCAGATTCTAAACAAATTTTAATTTGATAAAAAAAATTAAGAATATTTTATCATTTTTCTAAATGGAATCAATAAAATCTGAAAGGCTTTTAAATACTCTAAATTGTTTTGGATAATCTTCAGTAGGTTCACTTAACAATTTACTTCCAAAAAGCCATACTTCGTTAGAGTTATCCTTACAGATATTTTCATCTAAATCATTAATAAATTCAGGAATTTTTTCATTTTCCGGTTGCACGGTCAAATAAGAAACAAAAACGATATTATCGTGGTGGTTGAGAAGGTGTTGCAGGTTTTTTGTGGGAATATTATTTCCTAGAAAAATGGTTTTGTAGCCTTTGCTCAGAAGTTCATAATTTACATAGAGCAATCCAATTTCATGGATTTCGTCAAGGGGTAAAAACAACACAAATAATTTCTCGTGTTTTGAGGGTGCGTTTGAAAATTTAGATTCTATCTGGACAATAATCTTTTGCTTGATAAGCTCAGAAATAAAGCGCTCGTGTGAAGGGTCAATGGTGCCCGTTTGCCATAAAAGTCCAATATCGTTGAGTAGGGGCAAGAAAACGTGAAAGAATATTTCCCTGAAACTGTATTGTTTTTCCAGTTTTTCAAAGGTGGCTTGAAACAATTGGGGGTCAAAATTAAGCATTGAAGACTTCAACTCTGAGAGGGCATAAATCTCTTTAGAATCGTGCAAACCAGACTCCTCTATGATGTTTTTTATTTCGTTATTCTGAAGACCTGCGATTTTAGAAATTTTATAGCCGTGATTGTAAAGGTAGGTTACATTTAGAAGTTTCATTAGATTATCCAAATCATAAGTTCTGATGTTTGTGTCAGTCCTATCGGGCTCGAGTAAGTTGTATCTCTTTTCCCATATTCTTATGGTGTGCGCTTTGATACCACTCAAATGTTCTAAATCTTTAATACTGAATTGCGTTTTAATTCCCATTTAAAAATGTTTAATGTGTATGAAGTTTTATTAAACTGAGTAAATGTATGAAAAGAAAAGAGATAATTAAAAAATGGAGTATTAAAAAGTGCCCGAAGTGGGACTTGAACCCACACGCCCTAAAGGACACATGGCCCTCAACCATGCCTGTCTACCAATTCCAGCATCCGGGCGGATGAACTTAAAGGTTCAAGTAATATAATCCTTTAAGATATTTAATAAAGTTAAGTGAGAGATTTAACTTTTAGAACTTTTTTTTGTGATCTGGCTGGGGCTCGAACCCAGGACCCTCTCCTTAAAAGGGAGATGCTCTA
>CAXBNF010000009.1:0-104690 GCA_963977065.1 uncultured Flavobacteriaceae bacterium
GAATACCTGCCTGTCACGCAGGGGGTCGCGGGTTCGAGTCCCGTCCAGACCGCATACTTCGACTACGCTCAGTAGCCGTCAAGATGTTGTGTTGTCCCCAAGTAAACTTGGGGAAAGGCTTGTAGTAGAGCCGATGAGAAGCTTTTCGCCTTTGTGCGTAGAGCTTTTTTTGTTTAAATTAGTTCCGAATGGAACACTACGTTTACATAATTTTTAGTCAAAATTCTTCTAAATATTATAGGGGGTATTCAACAGACCCATATAAAAGGATAATCTCCCACAATAAAAACGAGAGCAACTATACCAAGAACAAAGGGCCTTGGGAATTAATATATATTGAATGCCTTGAAACAAAAAAACTAGCATTAATAAGAGAAAAAGTTTTAAAAAAATATAGCCATTCTCAAATCCAACAACTTATTAAGTCGCCTAAAAACATTCTTAAAAAATAATAGAATTCCTGCCTGTCACACCAAGTAATCTTGTGAACGTTAATGAAAAGGTTCAATTGTTCGAAGGAAGGCGGAAAGGTCCCCAAGTAAACTTGGGGATAGAGCCGATGAGAAGCTTTTCGCCTTTGTGCGTAGAGCTTTTTTTGTTTTTAGTTGTTTCTGCTATTAAGCTGTTTTTGGGTGTACATTTAGGTGTACATAATTATTTTGGGTGTACAGCCACTTTTCAGACATCATCCAACCCATGCCGCTTCGGGTTTTTTCTAAAGTACCGAATGATTGAAGGCGCGGTAACTCCGTGTAAAACGATGGAGAACAATATAATATAAGCCGCGATGGAATAGAGCTCATATTTATTTTCAAAAAGTTCGGTTTGCATAAAAGCCCACGAAAGGTAAAATATGGAACCCACTCCCCTGATTCCCAAAAAACTGATGGCAAGTTTGTTTTTAATAGTGTCTTTTATCCCAATTAAAGCAATCATACCTGCCAAAGGCCTTACAATTAAAACAAAAGCAGCACTAAAAAGAATGCCTTTCCAGTCTGTCATTTCCAAAATCCCGTTCATGATTGTCCCTCCAAAAAGAATGATCCAAACTACGATTAGGAGTCGTTCAATCTCATGGCTAAAGTCGTGAATTTTCTTTTTGTAACTCCCACTAACATTTTCAGAATAACGAATACTCAACCCGGTAAAAAACACTGCTATAAACCCATATCCATGAACCAACTCACTTAACCCGTAAACGGCAAAGGTTAAAGAGAGTGCCAAAAAACCATCATAGGTTTTGATTCCTTTCCATTTCTTTAGGTGCGTAAGGACATAGCCAATTAATCTCCCAATCAAAATTCCCACGGCAACACCTATTGCAATTTTAAGAAGCAATTTGTCCCAAAACCAATCACTAAAACTAAAAGCAGCAAAACTCCCTGCCTGAACGACCATTACAGCAAGATAAGTAAAAGGGAAGGCCATACCGTCATTCAAACCCGCTTCAGCAGTGAGTGAAAATCTAATTTTATCCTTCAGTTTATCCTCTCTGTTCGGGTCGTCTAATTGCACATCAGAAGCCAACACCGGATCTGTGGGAGCTAAAACAGCAGCCAGTAAAAGCGATGCCGGTATGCTGAGCGTTAAAAAATAAACCCCAAGCAAATAAGCTGAAAGCATCGTCAATGGCATCGTGATGGCTATCAATAACAACGGCCGCTTCCACGCTTTAAAACTATAATTGCTCCCAATTTTTAACCCCGCTCCCATTAACGATATAATAACGATGGCTTCAGAAAAAATCATCATAGCGTTATCACTCCATAACAATTCTGTCCAACCCAGAGGAACACCCACCAAATAAAGTAAAATACCTAAGGGCAATAAAATAACCGGTGAACTCACTTTAATTTTTTCAGAAATTGATGGTAACCATGCCATGAGTAGCGTAGCAAAACCCAAACTTGCCAGAAGTAAGTAGTGGTCTTTCATCAGATTAATATTTTTTTATTCGCTCAGTTAGAATTACTAAAAGTATTTTAGTAAAAAATAGTACTCATAAATTTAAAAATAAAACTTTTTAGGAAACCTCGTTCGGTTTTTTAAAAACTTTAGCTAATAAAACACCCACATTTATGATACCATTATATAAGTTAATGATTAGTATAATTAAAAGTTATAGAATAACAGACTATGACCTTAATAGTCTGGCTGAAGGCTTAAGACAAAAGGCAACGAATAGTTGGACTAATTTTTAATATCTGTCATACCAACCAAAATTTAAATTAATTATTTTCTTTTTTTCCTTTTTTATATGGTTTAAGTAAGCTAAAGCTACAGGAGAAAACTTTTTGCCTTTCATCCAAATAATCTGCCAGTTTGATTTGATGGGAAAGCCTCCCACAGGAATAATTTCCAAATCCCCGTTTTTTAACTCATTTTTGATCCCGATTATAGGCATTACTGAATAACCAAGCCCTGCAATAACAGCTTGTTTTACAGCTTCATTTGAGGTGAGTTCCATTTTTTTTAATACCGGAAGGTTGTTTTTCTTCATAAAGTCTTCCATTACTTGCCTGGTTCCTGAGCCTTGCTCTCTATAGATCAATGGTATTTTACTAAAAATATCTTTACTGTGATGTTCCTTTTTTAAATCTTGTCCTTTGGAACCAATCAAAAAAAGCTTGTTTTCCATGAGTTCAATGCTTTCGGTATTGAGTTTTTCAGGAAGAACAGAAACGAGTGCAATATCCACTTCATTTTTTTCGAGGTTTTCAATTACTTTGGATTTATTTGTCACATCCAAAGACAGATTTACACCCTGATTTTGCTGAACAAATGATGACAAAAAATAAGGCATGACATATTTTCCGGTAGATACAATTGAAATCTTTAACCGCCCTGAAAGTTGTCCCTGAAAAGCCAAAGTCCTTGAGTTAATCGTTTCTACTTCCCGGATTATATTTTCTGCAATTTCTGCAATTTCTTTCCCAAATTCTGTAATGTATATTTTTCTGCCTATGACCTCAGTAAGAGGAATTTCAAACTGTTCCTGAAAATTTTTTAGCTGAATTGAAACTGCCGGTTGAGATAAGTGCAGTTCTTTAGATGCCTTTGTAACACTCTGAGTTTGGGCAACCTTTAGATAAACCTGTAACTGATGCAATGTATAGTTCATTAAAATATATTATATCTTTCATCAAATATATAAATAATTTTTTATAAATACTTTAAACGAAATTTGCTCCAACAAAAATTGATAAAAGAGGTAAAAGTAAAAACAATGTAAGACCAATTTTTACAAAACATCTTTTCAATTTTAAACCTATAGAGTAATTAACAAAAATGTACTAAGCAATGGAGAAGTTAAAACTAATTGAAGGAAAATTTAATTCTGAGGAGGCAAAAGAAATTCTTCTTAGTCTTATAAACAGTAAAATTCAGTTTCACACCATAAATGAATTTAGTCTACAAGAACGCACAGGTGAATCAAAATCTGCATCTACTGAACGAATAAAAGAATTGCTGGAAACAAAAAAGCTCATTTTATCAATTATAGAAAAATCAAAAAAAGAAAACCTACTTCTAGATATTCATTCAACCCTTAATATAGACTATTGCTCAAAATAAACTAAAACACATAGCAGATTTCAATTTAATCAAATTCTAAAAAATATGACTCTTGACTTATTGATTGATAACTTAACCAGCCCTGCTTTACTTTTTTTTGTAATGGGAATACTGGCAGTTCAAATAAAAAGTGATTTAGAAATTCCTGAAGGCTCATCAAAATTTATCTCCCTTTATCTTCTTTTCTCTATTGGGTTTAATGGCGGACGGGAATTGGCTCACAGTGAATTTACAATTGAAATAATCTGGACCGTACTTTTTGGAATCATTACAGCTATCGTGATTCCTTTCTATACTTTTTTTCTTTTAAAGAGAAAATTAAGCATTGAAAATTCTGGTGCAATAGCTGCTGCATATGGTTCCATAAGCGCCGTTACCTTTGTTACAGCAGTTTCATTTTTAGAATTTCAGCAAATCGACTTTAGTGGGCATATGGTGGCTCTAATGGCTTTGATGGAAGCCCCTGCGATTGTTATTGGCGTAATTTTAATTAAAATTTATGGAAAAAAAGAGCAAAATTCTCCTAAAATGAAAAGCCTGGTAAGTCACTCTTTTGCTAATGGCAGTGTGGTGATGATTCTAGGAAGTTTGATTATTGGACTTTTGGCAAGTGAAAGTCAAGCCCAAGGCATATCACCTTTCACAACAGATATTTTTAAAGGGTTCCTCGCAATTTTTCTATTGGATATGGGAATCATAAGTGGTAGAAAATTAGGTGATTTTTTTAAAAGTGGATGGTTTACCACGGCATTCTCAATTGTCATTCCATTAATAAATGGATGTGTTGTTGCTTGGTTAAGCTTTCTGGTTACTGAAAATGTTGGAGATAGATTTATGCTTTCCATCCTGGCAGCAAGTGCCTCATACATTGCTGTTCCTGCTGCAATGAAAATAGCTGTGCCTAAAGCAAATCCCAGTCTTTATTTGCCAATGGCCCTGGCGGTCACTTTTCCTTTTAATATCACTTTTGGGTTTCCCATTTATTTGTCAATAATTGGAAGTTAAAAATAGTATTTTAGGATTAATTTTAAGTAAAGTAAAAAAAATTTAGCTCCTTTTTCATATCTTTAATTCTCAATAAATAAAGTATGATTATAGATATTATCAAACGCCGCCGCGCTGTTTTCCCTGCTCAATACAATCAAAATTCCATTACAAAAAATGAAATTCTTCAGGTACTGGAAGCAGCCAACTGGGCTCCTACACACAAACGCACCGAGCCCTGGCGGTTTAAAGTATTACAAGAAGAAAGTCTGGTTAAACTTGGACACTTTTTGGCTGAAAAATACAAAACAACAACTGATAATTATTCTGACTTTCAATACAACAAACTCAGAGAAAACCCCACAAAAGCATCTTGCATAATCGCCATATGTATGCAACGTGATCCCAAAGAATCTCTACCCGAGTGGGAAGAAGTGGCAGCTACTGCTATGGCCGTTCAAAATATGTGGTTGGTCTGCACTGAAATGAACATTGGGGCCTATTGGAGTTCGCCGGGATTAATCAAACACATGCACGAGTTTTTTGACTTCGCTCCCGGCGAAAAATGTTTGGGGTTTTTCTATATGGGGAACTATGATGAACCCTTACCCGAAGGTTTTCGTAAAAACGGTATTGAAGATAAAGTTTCTTGGTTTGATTAAAAATTAAGGTAGGGTATTTCAAAACATTGCTGTTCAATAAATAAGTTATGACAAATATCATATTTGTTAGATTAATGTTTTGTAAATTCACTAACTAAATTCTCCAGTTATGGAACGTAGAAATTTTATTAAGAAATCCGGTCAGATCCTACTTGCCGCATCAACACTTTCAGTTACTGCTTCTTTTTTAGCTTCCTGCAGTTCTGATGACGATGGTTTTTTCAACGATGGTTATTATGGTGATGGTTACTATGGTGATGGTTACTATGGTGATGGTTACTACGACGACGGGTATTATGATGATGGTTACTATGATGACGGGTATTATGATGACGGGTATTATGATGATGGTTACTATGGCGACGGGTATTATGGCGGATAGACCGCAAGTCTTTTACCATCATAGCTACTTTCATTTTAAACTCAATTAGTTTTGGGCTGGTTTTAGTATTGTCTAAAAAACGCAACATTGAATTCAATTTTATTTTTACATGACACCAATATCAACACTCCCAGAGGGGCTGAATTAACTATCAAAGAACTTATTGAACTGGGTGAAAATAAAGGCTTTTCTACTTCAACAAACCTACTCACACATTTTGAATCTGCTAAAAATGAGATAGTAAATTCAGACCTGGTAGTTTTGAACAGTACTTCAAGATGCAATTTTGAATTTGAACTGTTAGAGTTTTTAATTGCATCCTCCACACCATATATAAAAGTGGAATATGATTATAACTTTTGTGTACGTAGAAACATTTTATGTACCGTTGACCGAAACGTACAAAGTTGTTGCAATACAGATAAATTTCATCTTTACAGAAAACTGTTTGCAAAGTCAAAACTAAATATTTTTCAATCTCCAAAACACTATGAGGCTCATTTTGATTTTTATGGCAAAGCTGTGGCAAAACAACTCATTATGCCACCCACAGTTCAAATCGAGCACTTAAAACCCTCAACATTAAAACAAGACCACACCATTCCCTTTTTTGGAGACCTGAATTACTTGAAGGGCGGTAATGCCTATATTGATTATGCTTTGGAACATCCCAAACAAAATTTTACAGTATATGGAACAAACCGTATAAGAAGAGAACTACCGGAAAATATTTCATTCCACAGCCCGGTTGCAAATACAGAGGTTTTAGAAATATTGGGTAAAACTAAACAGTTTATCTGTCAGCCCGTTTGGCCCGAACCTTCCGGCAGGCTTGCTGCAGAAGCCTTTCTATCTGGTTGTGAGATGATTGTCAACGACCGAATTGGAACTTTTTCATTTGAATTTTATCCTCACGATAAAGAACAAGCCATTAAGGAAATTAAACAAGCCCCTGAAAACTTCTGGAATGCAATTCAGGAGATTTTAGCAGTCAATAGCGTTGTTGAAAAGCAAAAAAAATTGGGAAATGTCTTAGTCTATAAAAGTTATGGCGGATTGGGTGATATCTTTTTTGCCATTCCGGCAATTAATAAAATAGCTGAAGTTTCAGAAATAGTTGATTTTGCAGTTGCTCCAAGACTCGTCCCTTTTTTTAAAAAGCACTTAAATCAAGTAAATGTGGTTGATGAAACGGTTGCCAGAAAAAGTGAAAACAATTATGATAATGTCTACGAACTTGGGAATTACCCTGCCTTTAGGGGTTATGATTTGCCTCACGCACTCAAATATCCCACTCATAAAAAAGTCAAGCAACACGCTATTCAACATTATATTGATACCGTGTCAAAACTTCATATAAACATCGATAATCACCTGAATGGCTATCCCTATTTTAAACGAAACCTAAATCCTGAGGTCAACTATTACGTAGTCCATCACGGGGCGGGTTTCCTTTTAAAAATTTGGCCAACTGATAAGTATGCAGCTTTAATTGAGCGTTTACATGAAATATATCCAAACTTAAAATGCAAAATAATTCAAGGCCCTGATGATCCTGATATTAAAAGTTGTTTTACTAAAGAAATGAATCACGTTGAATATGTCACAGGCGGCATGGAAGATGTTGGAGAAGCCATGGCTGGGGCGCTTTTTCATATTGGTAATGACGCAGGAATTACCCATGTTGCGGGAGCTTTCAATGTGCCAGCAGTGGGTATTTATGGCCCCACAGGTCCCGGTAGTTGGGGCAGCTTTTCTCAACATAACGAACTCATCTGGGGTAAAAAAGGCGTCTGTAACATTCGGTGTAATTATGATGTCATTTTAAATTGTGAACATAGAATTTGTTTAAACTCAGTAACAGTAGATCGGGTTTTGGAAGCCCTCTTTAAAGTCCTTCAAAAGGCTTATGCATCCAACAATTCTTCACTAAGGGTGAACCCCATGCTCGATGTTCAGTTTGGACAAAATGATTGTATTTTAAATTTGAATGGCGATGAATTTCTAATTGAATATCAGGATGAAAAAATGAAAGAACAATTGGAACTTTTGTTTGAAAATCCATCAAGTATTGAGACAAACAACAAAGACTTACAACTTGCCATTTCACTTTTTACAAAACAAAATATTCTTTTTGAAGTACCGGAGTTTAAGTAAAAATCAAACCCCAGTTTTGATAAGTTTTCCATAAAAACAAGCCCAAATAAACAAAAGAAGCAAAAAGCTTCATAAAAGTAGAGGCCAAAAACCCCACAAACGAACCAAAAGCAGCCCTCATAGCGTTGTGCCGGGTTTTTACATTTAAGAGTTCTCCTAAATAGGCCCCAGCAAACGGACCTATAATTATTCCAAAAGGGATGGGGGCAATGATCCCAATTAGAAGTCCAAGGGTTGCCCCTATCATTCCATAACGACTACCACCAAAACGTTTGGTTCCAATCGCCGGAATAATATAATCCAAGACATATAAAAAAATTGCCAATACTAGCGTGATACTCAAAAAAACCCAATCCATAGGCACTGAAGGCGCCAGATAAATCATCAACAACCCCAACCAGCTAATGGGCACTCCCGGCAAAACAGGAAGCACACTTCCCAAAATACCCACGAGCATTAAAATAAAACCAATGCTAACTAATAAAATATCCATAGCTTTTTTTAAGTAAGTCTAAGATACATTTTTTTGTTACATAAAATATTTAACTAAATTATTAGTTAGAACTAAATATTTAGTTATATTTGTAATTATTAACTTTTTAAAAACGAGATTCCTGCCTTCGCTGGAATAGGAATTATGAAACAACTCACCAAAGCAGAAGAAGAAGTCATGCAGATCCTCTGGGACTTGAAAGAAGGAAATGTCGCCACTATCGTTGATGAATTCAATGAGCCCAAACCGGCTTATAACACCGTTTCAACTATTGTGCGCATTCTTGAAAGCAAAGGCTTTGTTGATTACCGAAAAGAAGGTCGAGGTCATGTGTACTTCCCTGCTGTAGAAAAGGCAACATATAGTAACCAAACCATTAACAAACTAATGGATAATTATTTTCAAGGCTCATTTAAAAGTATGGTTTCTTTTTTTGTGAAAAATAATGATGTTTCCACTAGAGAACTTGAAGATATTTTAAGCCAAATCAATAAATCCGAAAAAAAATGACAACTTATATACTGCAAACTATCGTTTTTCAATTGTTGTTTCTGGCGGTTTATGAATTGCTGCTCAAAAAAGAAACTTTTTTTCAATGGAATAGATTGTATCTGCTACTCACACCGCTGCTAGCTTTAGCATTGCCCTTTGTTCAAATTCCTGCATTGGGGGCTGTGGTTCCACAAAACCTCATCGTTACTTTACCCGAAATCAAACTAAGCACAACAACCGCAGTGGTTGAAAATACAATGGCAACTTCGAGCATTTCACTTTCAGTGTTAGAAATTATATTTTTTACTGGAATGGCTGTAAGCGCGCTGCTATTCATCTATAAACTTTTTAAAATTTTTCAGCTAAAGCGAAACGGCAAAACCCACGTTTTAGAAACAACAAAACTCATTCTATTGCCCAACAGCAAGGAAGCATTTTCTTTTGCAGGCACCATTTATTTAGGCGAAAGCCTCAAAGAAGAAAGCAAAAAGTACATCCTCGCTCACGAACAGGTTCACCTAGAGCAAAAACACTATTTAGATTTGCTTTACTTTGAAGTGCTTCGCATTGTATTCTGGTTCAACCCACTGGTGTATCTCTACCAAAAAAGAATCACCACCCTCCACGAATACATCGCCGATGCCCACGTGGTTGCATCCACTGAAAAAACAACTTATTATCAAAACCTGTTGTCTGAAGTTTTTCAGACCCAAACAATATCATTCATCAATACTTTTTTCAATCATTCATTAATCAAAAAACGAATCGTTATGTTACACAAATCAAAATCAGAAAAAACCAAATTGGCAAAATTTTTAATACTATTGCCACTCATTGCAGGAATTATGCTCTATACCTCTTGTAGTCAAGATGTAGCTTCAGAAAGCTCGCAAGAAAATTCAATCACTCAAAAAATTGAGGAATTGAAAACCGCTTTAGAAAACAATTCAGGTGGGATATCTCTACAAGAACACGAGGAATTAGTGAAACTAGCCAGACAAACTGCCTTAAAAGGCTATGACCAAAATAATGCACTTAATTTATTTGAAAGTGGAGAACTAGACGCCCTTCCCTTTGCCGTCATCGATCAAGTACCCATTTACCCCGGTTGTGAAAACTTGTCAACCAATGAAGAACGCAAGCAATGTATGTCTGAAAACTTAAATACGCTTATAATAGAAAATTTTAATTCGAAAGTTGCAAAAGGATTGGGTTTAAATGGGCGAGTTAAACTTTCAGTGCAGTTTAAAATTGACGAGCAGGGCAATGTTGTGGATATATTAAGCAGAGCACCCATAGCAGCACTTGAAGAAGAAGCAAGACGGGTAGTTGGTTTAATCCCACAAATGCAACCCGGAAAGCAGGAAGGTAAAGCAGTAGCTGTTTCATATGCTTTGCCCATTGTCTTTGAAGTAAATGAATAAATCTAATTTATGATCAAAACCTGTCAATTTTTTAAAACCTGACAGGTTTCATCTTTACAATTGTTTGAAATGAAATCCTTGTATTGTTGTTTTTGTTTTTTAATTTTTATTTCGATTTCGGCGCAAGCCCAAAATCACAAATCGCTTGCAGAAAATTATTACGCCTTGGGCAATTATAGCAAAGCAATACAGCATCTCAATCAATTGCCCCAAAGCAAAGAACAACAACTCAAACTTGCCAAAAGCTATGAGCAAACCGGAAATTTAAAAAGCGCCTTAGCACATTATGAAAAGTTGTTTGTAAGATTTCCTGAAGATATTTTACTGGCTTATGAGTATTCAAAATTGCTTAGAAAAACAGCAAAAAATAAGCAAGCTGAGGAGATTTTAATCACATTGATAGCCTCAGACTCTTTAAATCCTAACTTTCCTTACCAAATGGGGTTATTGAATGAGCATCTAAACGATAGTTTGGCGGCTGATTATTTTGAAAAAACTTACAGACTAGACCCAAATCATCTGCCGGCGGCTGTTAAAGTAATTACTAACAAAATAAAATACAAGTTTTATGAGCAAGCCGATACTATTGTAAAACAGGCTTTAAAAATAGACGACACTCATTTTCAACTCTGGAACCTCAAAGCCCTCAATCATTTTTACCAAAAAGATTTTCATAAAGCCATTGAAAGCTACAACAAACTTTTAGAACTGAACAGACCCTCTGAAAATGTATATCAAAAACTGGGTTATGCATATGCGCAGGTGATGAATTTTGAAAAATCGATAGCGCATTACACTGTCGCCATCAATGAATATGATGATAAAAATCCGCAAACTCATTTTGAAATTTCACAAGCCTTTATGGCATTGAAGTATTATGAAAAAGCAGAAAGACATCTTGAAATCGCCATGTTCCTAAAAGAACCTCAACTGGAACAAGAATTCAATTCTTTATATGAGCTCCACCGTCGCCAAAAAAACTATAAAAAAGCCTTTGAAATCATACAGGAAGCTTCCAAAAAATATCCGGAAAATGAACGTTTTTATTATAGTATTGCTGTTGCTGCAGACAACTATTTTAAAGACAAAAACTCGGTATTAAAACTTTATGAAGACTATATGAACAAGTTTGGTGAAACAGGGCGTTTTCGAAATCTTGCAGCACAACGTATCACAGACCTAAAAAAAGAAATCCATATGACGTCACATTGAATTTTTTACCAAACCCAAAGGTATCTTCAAGTAATCATAGTTTTAAAAGTTTTTCTATATTCCCCTAAAATATTGTAATTTTCGTCATTATACCAGACGAAATGAAACCTTGTGTCTTTTTATTATTTCTTGCGGTTCTCTGGAGTTCTTGTGACAACTTTTTAAACCAAAAAAAAACTTCAGATGAGTTCCTTGAGGAAGAGCTCAAAACAATCAATTGGAATGAGGTGGACACCTACCCACTTTTTCCAGATTGTGATGAAAGTGAAACCAAAATCAATCAGCAACGATGCTTTGAAACTACCTTACACAGTCACTTAAAAAAATTCACTCAAACTCAACAGCTGGTAAGCAGCGTTTTAATCGATGATACGCTTTTGATTCACCTTAGTATATCAAAAGACAGCGAGTTTTTCATCACAGAAATTACAGGTGATTCCCTTACCTTTGATACCTTCCCTGAATTGCAAAACCAACTATATGAAAGCATTTCGTCTTTGCCCAAAGTGGCCCCTGCTTTAAAAAGAAGTGTTCCGGTAAACACAGCGTTTGTCCTTCCTTTGGTGATAAAAACCGAGTAAAATTTATGTATGGAAAGCCATTATTAATTTGAAAAAGGAAATCAGATTTTCCTCGATTTCGCCCTTCAGGGTTGGGGAAAAAATTCAGGAAAATCTTACAATATAAACTTATATCCCAAAGTGACATCCACTGAAAACTCGTCGTTGGTATCAAGGCCCGGCGCGACCAAATCATTCAATCCGAAAGTCAAATATCCATTCCCTAACTTATAATCTATCCCAAGCCCCAATGCTATAGGGGCATTCAAAGAGGTTTTTGACAATTCTTCCAAACCTTCTACATTATCTTCAGCTAGTTTACTAAAGGTCAAAGTGAAAAATTTCGCTTGTGCGAAAACAGATAACCGTTCAGTATGAATAAACTTAAACCTGTAGTTCAAAGCAATTTGTGAGAAGGTCAAGTCATAATCATCTGCTTCAAATGAATGACGAAATTGAAACACAATAGCATGTCTTTTCAAAACCACATTGTCTGTAATTTCAAACTCTACACCCAGTAAAGGCGCAAATACATTCTCTGGGTTTGTGGTTGAATTGTTATTGGAAATTCCCCCAAAAGCACCCAATCGGGTTTCCAAATCAACACTATTGCTGCGCTCAACATAATTTGTGTCTGCTAACTTGTTGTATTTATTAAAGTAAGACCGTAAACCAACCAATGTCAAGTTGGTTTTTGAAGCATCTACCGGATAATCTGCTGTAAGTTGATTTAATACTTGTTTGTATTCTTCCTGATACTTACCGTCAACACGTGTGTTTTTCAGTTCGACTATATCATTTCCCTTTTTGGCAAAATAACGATACTCATTGTCGATGACATTCCACAGCAAGGTCAAAGGTCCTTCTACTTCGGTTTGAAGAGAATAGCTGTTCCCGTTAACAGTATAGCTTTCCTGAGCAAAAGTGGTTGCAGTAAAAAGAAAAACAAAAACGATGAATAAATTTTTTAGGGCTTTCATAGTATAAGAATTAATAAACCATTGGTTTAGCATAATTTAAGTCGTTTGGCAATGACTATTCATTTTAAATGCCCTCCTCAACTTGATTGGGGAATGGGCCATGGGGTATAATTTTAGCTAAGGTAAAAAATAAATCGATTTAAAAACTATTTTTTAAACGTTCTCCCCTTCCATGTGTAGTTTCCAAATAAAGCCTTTAAAGCAATATAAACCGTTAAAACCGGATATAAAAAAGCCATAAGTCGTAAATAAATCCAATGGATTTCTTTTTTAAAAAAAGTATTTAGTTGATAGACAAAAACCTCATCAATCCCCCATTTTACAAGAATGAGCATCAAAAAAAACACCCCGTTTTCAGATTGAAAAAGCATCCAAAAAGCAAGTAACAAAGCAACATTAGCTGCAAACACCACAATGCCGGTAAATTTACTAAACATACTTTTATAGCCCGAGGTTTTTGCTGCCCAACGCACCCGTTGATGCACAACAGCAGACCAGTTTTTTTCTGTTTTTGTGTAAACAACTTGCATTTTGTTTTTCAGAAAATGAACTTCTCCTGGAAAAGCCGACTGTATCTTTTCCAGTAAAAATAGATCATCACCGCTTGCAATATGGTCATTGCCCTCAAAACCATTGACCGACTCAAAAGCTGATTTTTTATAAGCTAGATGCGCCCCATTACACATTATGGGGGTTTTCAATCCAAAAGCACCCATCGTCACCCCCGCAAGTGTAAGACTTTCCAAAAACTGATAATGACTGATAAAAAAACGATTTTCAGGTACTGCTAAAACGGGTCCGGAAATAAACTTTGAGTTTGTGTTTTGAATAAATGAATTTAGGTTTTTCAATAAGTTTCCAGGTAAGACGCAGTCGGCATCGGTAGTGAAAATCCAGTCGTGCTTCGCTTTGGAAACAGCTAGTGTGATGGCATCTTTTTTTGGCGATCCGGTTTTTCGCTCATTATCGATTATGGACCAAGCGAAAGGTTTCCTTTTCAATACAAATTGCTGAATCGTAACTACTGAAGCATCTTCTGAAGCATCGTTAATAAACAGCACTTCAAAATAGTTGTCAGGATATTTCAAAGCCAAAATAGACTGCATCAATGCCGGAAGGTTTTCCGCCTCATTGCGAAAAGGAATGACTAAAGTGAAGGTTGTTTTTCGGGTTGTCTTTTGAGCAAAAAACGTTTTCAGCCGAAAGAATCCAAGACCAAACGAAACCATTAAAAAAGCATACAGACCAATGGATAGAATAAGAAACCAAATCATTTTGTTGCCGGTTTTAAAAGTTTTTTCGCATCAAACGAAAGCACAAAATAAGACCCCATTAATGCAGGTAGCATCGCGTTCAAAAACCACATCATAAAAGCTGTCAAAACTACAATTTGAGCAGGAATTGCGCTAAAAACCAAAACAGCGACACCTCCTTTTACAGCAAAATCAAAAAGCTGTAAAACCGGCAAAGCACTGCTAAACAAATACATCACAAAAACCAAAGGCAAGGTCTCAATCCAAGAAACCGGGGTTAGTAAAGAAAGTAAAAAGCAAAACTGAAAAGAGAAAAACACATAGCGCGCACCGCTGAAAAGTAGAATTTTCATTCGGGCAGTTTTTGGGATACTCCTTATAAAATCAGTTATTTTTTGGAGGGAAAACCCTTTAATTTTTAAGGTACTTACAGAAATCTGTCGCTTTCCGAAAAAAAGTATAAGAAGTCCCAGACCCATAAATAGTAAGTAACTTTCCAGCCAGTTTGGGAAATTCCATTTTAAAAAGAAAAACAGACCTAATAACCCAAAAAGCAAGGTTGCACACAATTGCGCCATATTGCCCAAAAAGTTTAAAAAAACAACCTTTTTTGCTTGATTTTTTCCATAAAAGAGTGTTTTTGCTCCATATTCACCTATTTTAAAAGGCGTAAATATCGATGAAGTATGCGCCGTTAAAACTTGTTTACTGCTTTCGGGAAGAGAAATCTTTTTCAGTTTAGAGACCAAAACCTGCCATTTAAAGATTTCGAAGAACCAATTTAAATAGGAAAGCACTACTAAAACAATTATATTTTCAATCTGAAACAAGGGAGAAGACCAAAAGTTGTCCATAAATCCTCCCAAAGTAAAAATCTCTTGGGTGTATATTCTATGGTAAATAAAACCCAAAGCCGCAATTACCACAATTACTTTTAGCAGGACAAAGAGATATTGTTTAGATTTGTAAGTACTCATAAGCAGAAACCAAAGTACTATATTTCTTGAACACAGAAAAAATTATATTAGGCATTGACCCGGGAACCACTATTATGGGCTTCGGACTCATTAAAGTGGTGAATAAAAAAATGGTATTTCTGCAACTCAACGAATTACAACTCAAAAAATATGACGACCACTACGTCAAGCTAAAAATCATTTTTGAACGCACTATAGAACTCATTGATACCCACCATCCGGATGAAATCGCCATTGAAGCGCCGTTTTTTGGTAAAAATGTGCAATCGATGTTAAAGCTTGGAAGGGCTCAAGGCGTCGCCATGGCTGCCGGACTTTCCCGACAAATTCCCATTACAGAATATTCCCCAAAAAAAATCAAAATGGCCATCACCGGCAACGGAAACGCCAGCAAAGAGCAAGTCGCCAAAATGCTGCAAAGCCTTTTGGAACTCAAAGAACTCCCCAAAAACCTCGACTCCACAGACGGACTTGCAGCAGCCGTGTGCCATTTCTACAATATGGGAAAAACCACCGGCGAAAAAAGCTACACTGGATGGGGAGCGTTTGTGAAACAGAATCAGAATAAAATTGGATAATTCAATTAAAATGAAGAAAAAGCTCCTCCCTTTTGGGGAGGCCGGGAGAGGACTCGGAATCTACCTCCATATCCCCTTCTGCAAGCAAGCATGTCACTATTGTGATTTTCATTTTTCAACATCTTTGAAAAAGAAAACAGTACTGGTTGAAGCACTTTGCAAGGAGTTGGTTCTGCGAAAAAACGAACTTTCCGGTACAGTTGAAACCGTCTATTTTGGAGGTGGAACACCTAGTTTATTAACCCGCAACGAACTCAACCTCATTTTTAATACAATTTACGAGAACTATACGGTTGCTGAGCCTGTCGAAGCAACCCTCGAAGCCAATCCCGACGACCTCACAGAAGAAAAAATCAAACAACTGGCAGATTCGCCCATTAATCGGTTGAGTATTGGCATTCAATCCTTTTTTGAGGAAGATTTAAAGTTGATGAACAGGGCACACAATGCTAAAGAAGCTGAAGATTGTTTAACTTTGGCAAAAAAATACTTTAAAAACATTTCCCTCGACCTCATTTATGGCATTCCAGGAATGACTAACGAGCGCTGGAAACAAAATATTGAAAAGACGCTTTCTTTTGGTATCCCTCATATTTCCAGTTATGCGCTAACCGTCGAACCCAAAACTGCTTTGGAAACCTTCATCAAAAAAGGCATTGTTCCGCCGGTGGAGGATGCACTCGCAGAAGAACATTTTTTTATGCTGATAGAAACATTGGAAACAGCAAATTTTGTGCATTATGAACTGTCCAATTTTGGCAAGGAAAGTTATTTCAGCAAAAACAACACCGCTTACTGGCAGGGGAAAAGTTATCTGGGCATTGGCCCATCAGCACATTCATATGACGGCAACAACCGCAGTTGGAATGTGAGAAACAACACTTTGTATATTAAATCCATCGAAAAAAACGAACTCCCCAGAGAAACCGAAACCCTCACCACCACAGACCGTTATAACGAATATGTAATGACCGGCCTTAGAACGATGTGGGGTGTTTCCGTAAACCGTGTGGAAAAAGAATTTGGCACAAAGTATATGGAATACCTTTTACAACAAGCCAAAAAACACCTGGAGGAACATCTCCTCTATCTGGACGGCGACACACTTTTGGTTACCAAAAAAGGAAAATTCTTAAGTGATGGGTTATCGGCCGATTTATTTTTACTAAATTTATAAATCTCTGCGCACATCTGCGAAATCTGCGGGAAATTTTAGCCCGCAGATCAGGCTGATTTTCGCTGATTTTTTTCAAATATTATTTAATCCAAATGATCACAAAGATTTCCTGCCAAAACAAAATCTACACCATCGACTTGTCAAAGCCATTGGATATCTCCATCCCATTAGTTTCAAGCGACAAAAACCCAAATGCCTGGTATATTGATGCGCCAAAAATATCCCCGGTGGAGGACGATGGCTGGATTGCAAAGGTAAGTGAAGGCGCATCTATAAACTTCAATAATATTCAATTTAACCCTCACGCACACGGCACGCATACTGAGTGCTACGGGCATATTTCTGAGGAATTTTACTCTGTAAACAAAGCCTTGAAACAGTTTTTCTTTCTGGCTGAAGTCATCACCGTCGCCCCGGAAACTTTTGGAAAAGAAGACAAAGTCATTTCCAAAAAACAAATTGAAAAGGCACTAAGAGGCGCAACACCACAAGCACTTGTCATTCGCACCATTCCGAACACCCTAGAAAAACGCTCCAAGCAGTATTCACATACCAACTGGCCCTATTTACTTGAAGATGCCGCTTTGTATTTGCGGGAAATTGGCGTTGCCCATTTATTGATTGATTTGCCCTCTGTGGATCGCGAAAAAGATGAGGGCGAATTGCTCGCTCACCGTGCATTTTGGAATTACCCTGAAAACCCAAGAAAAAATGCCACCATCACCGAATTTATTTTCGTGAAAAACGACATTAAAGACGGTACTTATTTTTTAAATTTACAAATAGCCTCGTTTGTCAATGACGCCTCGCCGAGTAAGCCGGTACTTTATGAAGTGCTGAGTTAGTAGAGGGTAGAGGTGAGTTGTACGTTATTAAATATAATATTTGAAATGATAAATTTGAAATAACCATGAAAACAACCCTAAAACTGGAAGAACTCGCACTATTCCTTTTGGGTATTTTTTTATTTGTACAGTTACCCTTTGCCTGGTGGTTGTTTTTGGTTTTGATACTCGCCCCAGATGTTGGAATGCTGGGTTATCTTTTTGGAAATAAAACCGGGGCAGTTTGCTATAATTTGTTTCACCATCGCGGTGTAGCTGTTTTGGTTTACCTGGGCGGTATTTATTTTCAATCAGAAATAGTACAATTAATTGGGGTTATTCTTTTTTCACATGCTGCAATGGATAGAATTTTTGGCTACGGTTTGAAATATGAAAAAGGGTTTAAGTTTACTCATTTGGGGGAACTTTAGAGACTCACAAACTCATTAACTCACAAACTAAAATGAACATCGAGCAATACAGAAACTACTGCATCAACAAAAAAGGCGTGACTGAACACTTTCCGTTTGATGACGATGTATTGGTATTTAAGGTAATGGGAAAAATGTTTGCGCTTTCTTCTCTTAAAAAATGGGAAGAAGGCACTCCCTCTGTAAACTTAAAATGTGATCCTGACAGAGCATTGGAATTGAGAGCGCAATATGAAGCTGTGCAACCGGGTTATCATATGAATAAAAACCAGTGGAATACCGTGTCCATAAATCAGGAGTTGACTGATATAATTATTTTTGAACTCATCGATCATTCTTATGATTTGATTGTCGCCGGCCTGACCAAAAAGTTGCAAGCCGAATTGAAGAACTTGTAGAATATTATAAATTCATCTCGCGTAATAATTAGCCCCCAGACCTGCCTATTGGTAGACAGGTTTCGCAGATATTCACAGAATTTTTATGTAATAGATAGGTTTTCTGCGCAAATCAGCGTGATCTGCGGGACAACTATACGTGAGTATATCAATAAACCTGTATATATACTTTTGCATGCTAATTTATTTCAGAGTAATTTCGGAGCTTTTAAAAATTGATGATGACTCAGACTCCGTATACATTTTACATCTCTCAAGTTGAAGGTTTTCAAAAGCAACTGAATAGCATCAAGCAAAAGTTGTTTGCCTCCAGCATGCTTCGATTGGGATTATTTCTGTTAATGTGCTATGGCATTTATTACTTTTTTGGCGATGCCAGATGGGTAATTGGTGTGATCCTTTTGGGCAGTGCTCTATTTCTGTATTTAATTTCGCGTCACAGCGACCTGTCTTTTCAAAAGAATTTGCTTCAGGAATTAATTTCGCTGAATAGAAAAGAACTCAAAGCATTAAAAAGAGCCGTCACAGATTTTCCGGAAGGCAATGAGTTTAAGGAAGACATGCACTATTACAGTCAGGATATCGATCTGTTTGGTAAAGGGTCATTTTATCAATACCTCAACCGCACTGCCACCAAAGAGGGCGCCGAAAAACTGGCAGAAAAACTAAAAAGTAACCATATTGATAATATCCTGCAAAAACAGAAAGCCGTTAAGGAGCTTTCAGAAAAAGCAGCCTGGAGACAAGATTTTACCGCATATGCCTCCATTTCAAAATCTGAAACTTCCACTGCAGAAGTGGTTCAACTCTTAAAAACGCATTCCTACTTTATACCGCAGATGATGCGCCTTTTGCCCATTGTTTTTTCGTTGCTTTCCATGGCGGTGTTTGTCGCTTTATTTCTCGATATTATTGGTTTTAAGCAAGTGTTGCTTTGGCTCTTGATTGGTTTGGGAATTTCAGGGGTTTACTTAAAAAAGGTAAATGACCTTTCGGCAAAAATGGATAAAACCCAGGAAGTGTTTCAACAATATCATTATTTACTGATGCAAATTGAAAAAACAAATTTCGCTTCATCGAAACTAAAAAGTTTACAGCATCAAATTGCCGTTGAAAACGAGAAAGCCTCCTTGGTCGCCCAAAAGTTTTCTAAAAAACTAAACGCACTTGACCAGCGTAAAAATATGTTGCTCGGTTTTATAATCAATGGGTTTTTACTTTGGGACCTTAACCAAAGCTATCAAATAGAGCAATGGATGAAAACTTATGCCCACAAAGCCGAAGACTGGTTTGCAGTCATCGCCGAAATGGATGCACTCAACTCCCTGGCAAACTTTTCATTCAACCATCCAAACTATACATTCCCTGAAATCACCAAAGGTAAAAATGTTATAGAAGCCCGTGATTTTGTCCATCCGCTGTTAGACCCGGCAAAAGCGGTAACAAACAATTTCAACATTGAAAACCAACAATTCTTTATCATTACCGGCGCCAATATGGCCGGGAAAAGCACTTTTTTACGCACAGTTTCACTGGGTATTGTGATGGCAAATTTAGGCTTACCGGTCTGTGCATCTGGCTTTGCGTATTCGCCTATTAAACTAATTACAAGTATGCGCACTTCAGATTCGTTGACAGATGATGAGTCCTACTTCTTTTCAGAATTAAAGCGCTTGAAGTTTATCGTAGACAAAATCCAAGAGGATAATTATTTCATCATCCTTGACGAAATTTTAAAAGGTACCAACAGCACAGACAAGGCTTTGGGGTCTAAAAAATTCATTGAAAAGCTGGTAGCCTCTCACCATGCCTCTCGGCAGGCAGGTTCCACCGGCATCATTGCCACCCACGATTTGAGCTTATGCGAAGTCGAAAAAGACCACGACGAAGTGAAAAACTATTATTTTGACGCCGAAATCATCAACGACGAATTGCATTTTGATTACACCCTTAAAAACGGCATTGCCCAAAATATGAATGCTTCTTTTTTACTTCGAAAAATGAAAATTGTGGATGATTAAAAAATTAACCAATTGAATTTTAAAACTCATTAAAAATCTTTTGAAATGATTGTGGGATATCAAAGTTAAAATATACTTCCCCGTTCACCAAAACAACCGGGTAAAGCAGCTGTTTGGAAGATTTCCTCTTTTCTTTCAATAGTTGCATCATAAGAACCGGATAGTCTTTATTTTCAGTTACATTAAGAATTTTGAATTCAATATCATTTTCAATTAGGTATGAAAGTGTGCGTTGACTTCTGGGGCAGTCTGGTTTAAAAAAAATAACAACCCCTTCATCAAAGTTAGTCTCTAGGTCTGATGAAACCTGTTCAATTTCAAAAAGAGGAGTCGCTTTGATATTATAATTATATGAATAAGCCCCTATTATAGAAAAAGAGTAAAATAGTAAAGTGTCTCTGGGTGCAATTTCTTTTGTTTGTGGTTTTTTGTCACCCCTCAAACCCTTTGAATTTACTATTTGCAATTCAACTTCTTGTTTAGTTTTAGTTGTGTTTGCCACATAAAAATGAAGTGTATTATTTAAGTTTTTCTCAAAAAATAAAACGTCATTATTTTGAGATTTTACATCAAAACTATATATAAGAATGCCTATAAGAACTAAATATTTCATGTGTTTCGTTTTTAGCTTAACCCACACAACTAAGATACACTTTTAAATTATTGTTTCAACAATAAATACTCCCCATCCGGTACTCTAAACTCAAGGGGAGTGCCATCTGGAACTACATAAGAGCCTTTCACAAATAACTTTGCTATAATATACTCCTGCTGATTCCACCATTGAATACCGTGTCTTAAAACTATACGACCATAAAAAGGTCTTTCAGGGTCTTTAAACCCTAAAATAACTCTTAGTTCTTCGTTTGGGCATTCATTACACATGGGGAACCAACCTCGATAAATGATGGAGTTTCCAACGATACTTCTATCATAATTAAGGGTAGTCATGGCATTTAAATAATCTGCAATAACAACCCCATTTTCAACATATTTAAATTCTCCAAATAGTAAATCTGTAAACCAATTAGGGTTATTAAGTGTTGATTTCGGGTATTCTTCAACTTTTTGTAGGACAATAGTAAGGGAATTGTTGCCGTCTTGCCAGATCCAAGTGCCTTCAAAATTGTTAAAAAAATTATCAACATCTTTGTAATAAGCACCCTCAACTGCAGCATAATCCAGGTCAAGATCTGATAATGAAAAAATAGGAGTTTGCGCTTTGCAACTTATTATAATTAAAATGGCGAATGTATTGATTATATGTTTCATAATGCTTTGTTTTAAAGGTCAATTACAAGAAAAGGTAAATACCGGGGAACCATTTTCATTTAAAATGATTCTATTCCAACCGGTTAAATCCTGATTCATTTTATAAAGTGATATACCTGTATTATTTTCTTCAATAAAAAACTTTAAAAATGTTTTGTGATACTGAAAGTCTGATGCAATTTGCCCATTAACTGGGTTGAAGAGTTTATAATATTCTTTTTCTAGATTATTGTGAAAGTCATTAAACTTTTCAATATCCGATAATTCATTCACAAAATTTTGATATGCTTGCAGATACTCTATCTTTATGGCATATACCCCCAATGAGCTTACCATAATTAATGTAGGATTTGTCTTGTCTGGTGGGTCACCGTTGTTAGCAAAGTTATTGTAAAATTGATTGAGTGTCAATACATCTTGTAATGAAAACATAGGAAACCCATTGTTATGATGCAAATGGACCCCTCCAAAAACAACAGGATTTGAACTAAAGGGAAAGGTAACATAGTTTCCGGAGTCAATATTCGTAGAATTTACATTTCCTTGAGATGATTTAAAGAGATTAAAACCACTCTCAAATTGATTGTTCAACTGTGTTTGTAATTGCTCAATTTTACTTATGGTTTGTTGATGTTCTGCAATTTGGTTTAAAATAGCACAATCTTGATGGGGTTTAAAAAGATTAATACCCACATTTGGATTTTCATCAATGCAACTTCCATCAGTATTACATCCAAATAAGCAAGGTTCTCCATTGGGTTGATTACAATCTGGTGGTAAATCTATTAAAGGGGGGCAAGGGTTTCTAAGCTCATTTAATATAATTCCTTCAATAGTTCTTTCGGAAATAATAATGCCAATAGGAATGTTTGCTAAAGGGCAATCACAATTTGGGTTAGAATTTCCCCCAATATGTCCTGGTTCACAACCACAAATATAATCAATTGTTACAATTGGACCTCCTCCACCTGTTCCTCCGGTGCCACCTGTGCTTCCTCCACCAGGTGGGTTTGAGGAACCTCCACTACCAGAACCTCCACCCGTGTTAGGAGGACAAGGTGATTTATAATGTGCATGATTAAAATCTCCTTCATTTACTTCCACTGAAAACACAAATAAACCTTCTATTGTATAAATAACTATTTTACCAACATATGTGCCAAAATCAAAATCTTGCTCAGAAATATTGTACCAGTTTTCATCCATCCTGTATTCTTGTATATAGGCATAATAACCTTCTTGAGCAGTCGTTTCTTTGACAATCAAATTAAAAAACGAAATCTCTCCCTCATAAACAGGTGCATTTTCTATTTCTAATTGAAAACTGTAGTTGGTTAAGTTAGCTTCATTGGTAATCGCCATAATTTGGGAAGTGACCAAGTCACTTAAAACCAAATCGGGCTCACCACTGCGGGTTTGTTCTCCCGGCAAACTACCTGTTTGGATTTCATACTTAAAATCCTGAGGACCGGAACGCCTTAAAAATTCCATAACCTCAGGAATGTCATCAGCATTTACATATTTATGCTGTAAATGGTTTTCAGAAAAATCAATTCCAGCTTGTGGACTTATTGTGTCATCTTTCTGGCAACTAATAATGAAAAGTGAGATAAAAAATAGAGAGATGTTCCTAAAAAATAAATTTTTCATAAGCATTAAAGATGTTTAATAAAACAAAGAGTTATTGCTTATTTTTGTGGGAAGGAGTAAAACGGCACTTTTATTTTACAAATCAAAAAAAAAAAAACAATTACCAAAGAAAAAGTGATAATTTTTAATATTTCAAAACGAAAAATGAAAATTGTTGATGATTAAAATTCATTTGACTACATTTATAACGCACTAACCAAAAAACAATCATTATGAAAAATATTTTTACACTCCTTCTTGTAAGTACATTATTTTTCGCTTGCGGCGAAAAAGAAACCGAAAAAGCAGAGGACGTCTATGAAGAAATTGTAGAAACTGAAGAAAAAAGCGCAAAAACCCCCGGCGCCAAAGAATTCTGGAACTCCCTTAAAGCGCTTTGTGGAAAAGCCTTTGAAGGCGAGCTCGTGACTGCTCCCGCAAATGATGATTTTGCAGGAAAAAGACTGGTTATGCATGTTTTATCCTGTGATGATGAGCAAATTTTGATTCCGTTTAATGTGGGAGATAACCGCTCACGCACCTGGATTTTTACTTACAAAGAGGATCGCATCACTTTAAAACACGACCACCGAATGGAAGATGGCAGTGATGATGAATTAACGATGTATGGCGGGACTTCCACAAACAGTGGTTTGCCCGGCATAGCCGTTTTTCCGGCAGATGAAGAAACGCTGGAGCGCATAGAACCGGCAGCAACCAATGTGTGGTGGGTAACCGTTGATGAAAATACCTATACCTACAATTTAAGAAGATTGGGCACTGAGCGTTTATTTACTGTATCCTTTGATTTGACTCAAGAAGTTGAAATCCCGGAACCCTCGTGGGGATGGGAAGGTTTTTCAATAAATGAATAACGCTATCTAAAAACAATTTTTAAACGGGTTGAAGTTAAAATTCAATCCGTTTTTTATTTCTTTACTCAAAAAAGCGTTCCAAAAATCATTCCTTTTTTCACGTCACTATTTTAGAAAAAAAATCTCCATTTCATTATAATTTATTTCATTTAAAAAAACTATCTTTGCGCCTTGAAAATCGAACCTTATTTCCTGAGGTTTTTATGATAATTAATTTGCTAAACAATAAATAGTTAACAATGTCAAACGTTACAGGTAAAGTTGCTCAAATCATTGGTCCGGTTGTGGACGTTGAGTTTTCAAGTGGTGCTGAACTACCCAAAATTTACGATTCATTAGAAATTGAAATGCCCGCCGGGAAGTTAATTCTTGAGGTGCAATCACACATTGGTGAGAACACCGTTAGAACTATCTCTATGGACTCAACAGACGGACTCAGCCGAGGTGTTGATGTGGTTGCTACTGGAGCTCCAATTCAAATGCCCATTGGTGATGATATTTACGGAAGATTATTCAACGTAATTGGTGACGCAATTGACGGTATTGGAAACCTTCCAAAAGCAGGAGCAAGTGGTTTACCCATTCACCGTGACGCTCCAAAATTTGAGGATTTATCAACTTCTACCGAAGTGCTTTTTACAGGTATCAAAGTAATTGACTTAATTGAGCCGTATGCAAAAGGAGGTAAAATTGGTCTTTTTGGTGGTGCCGGTGTTGGAAAAACGGTATTGATTCAGGAATTGATTAACAACATTGCAAAAGGACACGGTGGTTTATCTGTATTTGCCGGTGTGGGTGAAAGAACCCGTGAAGGTAATGACCTTTTGAGAGAAATGCTTGAGTCGGGCATTATCAAATATGGTGATGACTTTATGCACTCTATGGAAGACGGCGGATGGGATTTATCCAAAGTTGACAAAAAAGCAATGAAAGAATCGAAAGCAACTTTCGTGTTTGGACAGATGAATGAGCCTCCAGGAGCACGTGCCCGTGTGGCCCTTTCAGGATTGACCATTGCAGAATATTTCCGTGATGGTTCCGGTGAAGGACAAGGAAAAGATGTACTTTTCTTCGTTGACAACATCTTTAGATTTACACAAGCAGGTTCTGAAGTATCAGCGCTTCTTGGACGTATGCCTTCTGCTGTGGGTTACCAGCCTACTTTAGCAACTGAAATGGGCGCGATGCAAGAGCGTATTACTTCAACTAAAAGAGGATCGATTACCTCTGTACAGGCCGTTTATGTACCTGCAGATGATTTAACAGATCCGGCTCCAGCAACAACCTTTGCCCACTTGGATGCAACAACAGTACTTTCGAGAAAAATTGCTGAGTTAGGTATTTACCCTGCGGTTGACCCACTGGATTCAACTTCGAGAATTTTAACGAAAGAAATACTAGGCGCTGAGCATTACAACTGTGCTTCACGCGTAAAAGAGTTACTACAACGCTATAAAGAATTACAAGATATTATTGCCATCCTTGGTATGGAAGAACTTTCTGAAGAAGACAAGCTTGCGGTAAACCGCGCACGTCGTGTTCAGCGATTCCTTTCACAACCTTTCCACGTGGCAGAGCAGTTTACCGGTATCCCGGGAGTGCTTGTTGATATCAAAGAAACTATCAAAGGATTCAATATGATTATGGACGGTGAATTAGACCACCTTCCCGAATCTGCTTTCAACCTGAAAGGTTCTATTGAGGAAGCGATTGAAGCCGGAGAGAAAATGCTTGCTGAAGCGTAAATTTAGTTAATAGTTATTGGTTAATAGTTTTCATTTTAGCTGTTAACCAATAACACTTAATCATTAACCAAATACAAATGAAATTAGAAATCATATCACCCGAAGCCGTTTTATTGCAAGCTGATGTAAAATCTGTTGCTGTGCCCGGTGTAAATGGTGAATTCCAAATACTGGATAATCACGCGCCCATTGTTTCCATTCTTCAGGAAGGGCTTATTAAAATAGATGGCAACATCACCATCAATGAAAATGTGAAAAAGAAATTCTCAAAAAACGATGAGGGTAGATGGACACTTTTCATTAATAGTGGAACTTTGGAAATGAATAACAACAAAGTGATTATTCTTGCAGATTAAATCATTTTAAATAATAAAATAAAAACCCGATAATTCCGATTATCGGGTTTTTTTATGTCATAATGTTACTAAGTTGTTAAACCTTCTATCTCTTGAATTTTAAAGTGAGTCCTTTATTTCAAAAATTCCTAAAATCTACTATATTTGCTATTGACACTTTACAAACTTATGCTGATAGCAATACTCACAGGTTTTCTTTTTTCAATTTTTTTGGTGTTTGCCGGTAAGTATCTGAAAGGCAGGTTGGCCATACTTTCAGCACTTGTTCCTTTAGGTCTTTTTGTTTATTTCTTAAATTTTTCCAAGCGCATTGCAAACGGTGAGGTTATCTCTCAAACTTTTGAGTGGGTGCCTTCTTTGGGCGTAAATCTTGGCTTTACATTGGATGGGGTTTCACTCATCTTTGCCTTAATGATTACCGGCATTGGGTTTTTGGTCTTTGCCTATACTGCAGCCTATTTAAAAGGTCACGAGTTTCTGGACCGATTTTATGGCTATTTAGGAATTTTTATGGCAGCAATGCTGGGTGTGGTGCTGTCAGACAATATCATATCGCTCTTTGTTTTTTGGGAATTAACCAGTATCAGTTCGTTTTTTCTTATTGGTTTCAACAACAAAGAAGAAGCTTCCAGAAAATCGGCTATTTTAGCTTTAGCCATCACGGGAACCGGGGGGCTTTTACTCCTGGCTGGCGTATTGATTCTGGGGAATGTTGCCGGCACTTATAGTATTTCTGAGATGCTTTCCTCTAAAGAAGTGATTGCTGACAGTGCCCATTATTTTCTTATTGTCCTCCTCATTTTTGGGGCTGCCTTTACAAAATCGGCTCAATTTCCATTTCACTTTTGGTTGCCCGGTGCAATGAAAGCACCCACTCCTGTTTCTACCTATCTGCATTCGGCAACAATGGTAAAAGCCGGTGTTTATTTATTGATGCGTTTTACGCCTGTTTTGGGAAGTACAGAGCTATGGAATTCTACCCTGATAATTGTGGGGGCAACAACCATGGTTTATGCAGCCATACACACAATCTTTAGAACCGATTTAAAGGGAATACTTGCCTATTCGACGATATCAGCTTTAGGAATCTTAGTGTTTTTAATCGGTCTCGGAACACAGGATGCTCTTTTAGCTGCTTGTGTTTTTATTCTTGTTCATGCTTTATATAAAGCCACATTATTCCTTGTTACAGGTATTATTGACCACGAGACAGGCTCCCGTGATATAACTGTACTTTCAGGACTTAGGAAAGTATTATTACCGGTAGCGATAGCAGGTTTTTTAGCGGCAATCTCAAATGCAGGGATTCCACCAAGTTTTGGATTTTTAGGAAAAGATTTAATTTATGAAGCTACCCTTCATTTTGGAAGTTCGGCAGTGATACTCACTATATTGGCAGTCGTCACAAACATATTGCTGCTTTATGCCGGTTTTTTAGCGGGTATCAAACCCTTTACAGGAAAGCTCCCGGCTACTTTTGAAAAAGTGCATTTGCCTAGTTTTTTAATGTGGTTACCTCCTTTAATTTTAGCTACTTTGGGAATTGTTATTGGTATTTTTCCATCCATTATACAAGGGTCATTAATTCAGCCGGCAGTGACTGCTTTGGGAGAAAGCGGTCAAGAAATTCAATTAAAGCTTTGGCATGGGTTTAATTTAATTTTAGCCCTGAGTGCTACAACAATTGGTGTGGGTGCTCTGCTATATTTTATAATAAAACCTTCTCAAAAACTTGAAAAAGGCATTGCTAAGCTTGAATTTATTGCACCACAAACACTCGTTGAAAAATTTGGGTTTGGCTTTGGTAAGTTTTCAAGATTTACAACAGGAATCATTCAAAACGGTTATCTGAGATATTATGTGTCAGTCATTATATTGTTTTTGGTACTATTAACAGGCTATACCTTAATACAAAACACAAAATATGTATTTGATTATGATTCCTTTTCAGCTTTAACCGTCTATGAAGTCTTGACAGTATTAGTAATGATGGTTGGAATTCTTTTTACTGTTTTCACTAAGTCGCGACTAGCTGCAGTAGCAGCAATGGGTGTTGTAGGTCTTGCTATCAGCCTTATTTTTGTATATTACAGTGCCCCGGACCTTGCAATGACACAGTTTTCAATCGATACATTGACCGTTATTTTATTTGTACTTGTTTTGTATAAATTACCAAAATATTTAAACTTTTCAGATTATAAAGTGCGCATTAAAGATGGTATTTTATCACTTGTTTTTGGTGCTTTAATAACGGTTTTAGCACTTGAGGTTTTGAGTGAGCCGCAAGGCTCTCAATTAACTGATTATTATGCTGAAAATGCCTATGTTTTAGCCAAGGGGAAAAACGTAGTGAATGTAATTTTAGTTGATTTCAGAGGAATTGACACTTTTATGGAAATTGCAGTGCTTACCATTGCTGCTATTGGTGTATTTTCTTTATTGAAATTGAGACTTACAAGTAAAAATAGAAGATAAAAAATAAGTATATCATGAAAACAATTATTTTAAGGACAGCCTCAGATTATTTATTACCGTTGCTGCTTTTGTTTTCAATTTTTATTTTACTTCGCGGGCATTATTTGCCGGGAGGTGGTTTTGTGGGTGGACTCATAGCTTCTATTGCTTTTGTTTTACACGCTTTTGCAAATGGATTGGAAAACACAAAAAACCTATTGAGATTACACCCCGGATATTTAATGCCACTGGGGCTTTTAGTAGCTACTTTAGCCGGGTTATCACCCATATTTGTTGAAAACCTTCCTTTTATGACGGGAATTTGGTTTCAAGAACCCTTGCCCGTAATTGGTATGATAGGCTCAGCTCTTTTCTTTGACATAGGGGTCTATCTTGTCGTCATTGGCGTTTCATTAACCATTATTTTCACAATAACAGAATCTGCATAACTATGGAGTTTTTACTTGCCATATTAATAGGACTTTTATATGCTTCAGGCTTGTATATGATGCTGCGCCGCAGTTTAGTTAAACTAATTATAGGCCTTATCTTATTAAGTAATGGTGCTAATTTATTGATTTTTCTTTTGGGAAGAATTACAAAAGGAAAACCGCCCATTATTCCGGAAGAATCTTACAACTTTCTGGACGCATATGCAGACCCGGTACCACAGGCTTTGATTTTAACTGCCATTGTGATCAGTTTTGGTTTGCAATCCTTTGCGATAGTATTAATCAAACGTGCATACAAAGTGGTTAAAACAGACGATTTAGACCAAATGAACTCAACAGACGAATTTTCATGATACAGCACATTGTTTTATATCCAATTATTGTTCAGTTGCTTTTGGCAATACTGTTGCTGTTTTCATGGAATAGTATTAAAATACAAAAACTGATAAGTGCCGGAGGAAGTATTATAAGTTTGTTAGTCTCTATTGGATTGATAATGACTGTTTGGAATGAGGGAACATTAACAATTCAATCAGGAGGCTGGGAAGCTCCTTTTGGAATTACTTTTGTTGCAGATGCTTTTGCCGCAACGATGGTATTACTAACTGCCATTAGTGGTCTTGCCGTATCCTTTTTTACAGTAGGAACCATTTTAAAAGCACGGCTCAAATTTGGGTTTTTACCGGTATTACATTTCTTGTTTTTAGGATTAAACGGTGCCTTTTTAACAGGTGATATATTCAACCTGTATGTTTGGTTTGAAATCATCATCATTAGTTCGTTTGTATTAATCACTTTGGGTGGCGAAAAGAAACAAATTGAAGGAGCTGTTAAATATTTCACCCTTAACATTTTTGCATCTGTAATTTTTTTAACAGCCATTGCCGTTTTGTATGGATTGACAGGCTCATTGAACATGGCCGACTTAGCTTTAAAAATTGCTGCCATAGAAAACCGGGGGTTGGTTGAAGTAACAGCCATTTTATTTTTAATAGGTTTTGGAATTAAGGCCGCTATTTTTCCGTTGTATTTTTGGTTGCCGGCTGCATATCATACTCCCCCGCCTGCAGTATCGGCTGTTTTTGGCGGACTTTTAACCAAAGTGGGGGTATATGCACTTATTCGTGTTTTTACCTTAATTTTTGTTGGAGATGTATTTCTTGAAAATATCATTCTGGTTTTAGCCGGGTTTACAATCGTTGCAGGTGCTCTTGGAGCTCTGACACAAAATAATATTGCCAAAGTTTTTTCTTATCTAATCATTTGCCATATTGGTTTTATGATTTTAGGTCTGGGTTTGTACACGGAAGCAGCGATTGCAGCTGCCATTTTTTATGTTATCCACGACATTGTTGTAAAGACCAATCTCTTTATGGTGGGTGGTTTGATTTACAGAATTAAAGGGACTTACAGTATGAGAGATCTGGGCGGTATTTATGCAAAATATCCCCTTCTTTCTTTATTAATGATTATTCCTTTGTTTTCTTTGGTAGGAATCCCACCATTTTCAGGGTTTTGGCCAAAGCTTTCATTAATCACTGAAAGTTTTAAAATTGATAATTATTGGTTGATTGCAGCACTTTTATTTGGAACTTTTATTACCTTGTTTGTGATTGCACGTCTTTGGGCAGAAGTATTCTGGAAAAAGGGTAAAAAATTACCCGAAATTCAAAACTTCAGATACTATGATAAACTAAAAATTGAAAAGAAAATTGAAATAGTAGGCCCAATACTTTTTTTAGCTCTCATCTCACTTTACATAGGTTTTGGTGCAGAAAACATTCAACAGCTGGCGATGAGAGTGGGAGAAGAGTTAATGAATAATCAACTGTATATACAAGCTGTTTTAGGAAAATAAAAAATGAGAAGTAAATTTTTAAGCAACATATTACTAACTTTAGTTTGGGTCGCATTGACGGGCAGCTTTGCGCTTCTCAACTTTGTGTTTGGTTTTATTTTAAGCTTTTTAATACTTTGGGTCATATCAAACGGACAAGGGGAATCAAAATACTTTAAGATTCTCCCAAAAATGATTTCATTTATCTTTTTCTTTCTGTACGAACTATTTAAAGCAAATCTTCAAGTGGCTTATGATGTGATTACTCCAAAGTTTTATATGAAACCCGGTATTGTAAAAGTTCCGCTTGATGCGAAAACAGATATGGAGATTACACTTTTAGCAAATTTAATTTCCCTAACTCCGGGCACTTTAAGCTTAGATGTTTCAAATGACAGAAAAGTGCTTTATGTCCACGCTATGTATGTCTCAAATAAAGAAAAATTTATAAAGGGCATTAAACAAGGGTTTGAAAAACGATTATTAGAAATATTAAGATGACCTTATACGAGTATTTATATTACATTTTATTACCAATACTTTCGTTTTCGATTGTGTTATTATTCGTTCGTTTTTTAATGGGCCCAAGTATTGTTGACAGGGTCATCACACTTGATTTATTAATTACAACAGGTATTGGCGTGATTGCTATTTATAGCATAACAACAAACCAACCCACATTTTTGGATATTGCGATGATACTTGCTTTAATTGCATTTCTTGGAACTGTAGCATTTTCCTATTACCTCGAAAAAAGAAATAAAAATGAGTGAAATAATCATAGGTACATTAGCCACTTTAGGAACGCTGTTTGTCTTGCTGGCAGCTATAGGCGTTATAAGAATGCCCGATACCTATTTGCGCATTTCTGTAACAACAAAAGCAGCTACACTCGGTATAGGTTTGATTCTGGGTGCTGCAGCTGTTTATTTTAGCGATATTTCAATTACATCAAGAGTACTTGCCATTATCTTGTTTATTCTCTTAACGGCCCCTGTGGGCGCTCACCTTATTGGACGTGCATCATACTTTATTGGAGTCAAACTTTGGAAAAAATCAGTTATTGATGATCTGGAGGGTAAATACAAAAAAACCACTCACGAGTTGAAAAGTGATGATGAACGGGAAAATGACATTTAAAACATTCAAGTGCTTACAATTTTTACAAAAAAACCTCATAAAAAATAAAAAGTTAGTATCTTTCCTAGGTAAAAATTTAAAACATGGATGAATGGTTTTCTGCACTCACATTGTTTGAGCGAATTTACTGGATAACAGCAATAATAGGTTCCGTTTTATTAATCATTCTTTTAGTACTTACCTTACTTGGAGGTGATGCAGATGACATAGGAGACATTGACGGTGAAATCGACTTGGATGCCGGGATTAATTTTCAGTTTTTATCATTTAAAAACTTAGTAGGGTTTTTCACCATTTTTGGGTGGACAGGAATTGCTTGTTTAAGTGCTGAGATTTCCTATGGAATAACGCTTATGATTTCATTATTTTGCGGTCTCTTGATGATGTTTGCTATGGCTTCCTTGTTCTACTTTTTAAGTAAACTCAACAGTAGCGGTGGAGCACTCAAAATAAATAATGCACTGGGAGGAATTGGTGAAGTATACAGCACAATAGGTGCAAATAGAAGCACAATTGGAAAAGTGCAAATTAAAGTTCAAGGAGGATATAGAGAACTCGAGGCGCTCACTGATGAAAGTTTTGACCTCAAACAAGGTAATATCGTAAAAGTTGCTGAAATAACAAGCAATGGGATTCTCATTGTAAACAAATATCAAAAATAACTATGTCAATACTATTTTTACAAGTCGATGCAGCCGCTGGGATTATTGCTATTGGTTTAGCCATTTTCTTTCTATTTATCATTTTAATTTCATTTATCAGAAGGTACAAGAGATGTCCCTCAGATAAAATTCTTGTGATTTATGGAAAAGTGGGCACCGGTCATTCTGCACGTTGTCTTCACGGGGGTGCTGCTTTTATCTGGCCGGTAATACAAGATTATCAATATCTTGATTTAACACCCATTTCACTAGAAGTCAATCTAATAAATGCCTTGAGCAAACAAAACATCAGAGTAAATGTGCCTTCCAGATTTACTATTGGTATTGCAACAGAAGATGGGGTGATGCAAAACGCTGCCGAACGTCTTCTTGGACTTCAACTTGAAGAAATCCAAGACATAGCAAAGGAAATTATTTTTGGTCAATTGCGTCTGGTTGTGGCCTCCATGGATATTGAAGAAATCAATTCAGACAGAGACAAGTTTTTAAGTAATATCTCCCATAGTGTTGAAGCCGAATTAAGAAAAGTGGGCTTAAAACTCATCAACGTAAACATTACAGACATTCACGATGAGTCTGGCTATATTGAAGCTTTAGGTAAAGAAGCTGCTGCTCACGCCATTAACGAAGCCAGAAAATCTGTCGCCGAAAAAACCAGAGATGGTTCTATTGGAGAAGCCAACGCGCAACAAGATGAACGCACTCAGGTTGCCGCTGCAAATGCAAAAGCAGTAGAGGGAGAAAATATTGCAAAAATCAACATTGCAAACTCAGACTCTTTAAGACGTCAACGAGAAGCTGAAGTAGATCGTGTTGCAACCGCTTCAGAGAAAGTACAATCTGCAAAAGCACTGGAAGAATCTTATGCTGCAGAACGTGAAGCTGAAATCGCCCGTTCAGAAAGAGAACGTAGTACTCAAGTAGCTGATATCATTGTGCCGGCAGAAATCGATAAACAAAAAGTAGAAATCGATGCTGAAGCTGAAGCTGAAAGAATACGACGACAAGCAAAAGGGGAAGCAGATGCCATCCTGTTTAAAGCGGAAGCGGAAGCAAAAGGAATTTTTGAAATTCTTACCAAACAAGCCCAGGGTCTTGATCAGATTGTAAAAGCAGCCGGAAATGACTCACAAAATGCAGCATTACTGCTCATTGCAGATAAACTTCCTGAACTTGTAAAATTACAGTCTGAAGCTATTAAAAACATTAAAATTGATAAGATTACCGTATGGGAAAACGGCTCATCTGCAGATGGCAAAACAGCTACTTCAAACTTTATTTCAGGAATGTATAAAGCGGTGCCTCCTCTTCAGGAAATGTTTAATATGGCGGGAATGCAACTACCTGACTATCTCAAAGGAAAAGATTTAGAAGACTTGAAAAATCAAGACAACAAATCCAAAGACCCCGACAAAAACCCTAGCTCAAAATAAAAGTCTTTAAAGAACAAGATTAATGCTTTTGTACTAACTTTGCTTTACAAAATGCAATTGCTTAAATTGTTTCTCTAATGATTTTAAATCAAATTAATCGGGTTCAAACAATAACCAAAAAAGCATTTATACAAAATTATTTAAAACCCCAAACGCCCCTAATAATTGAAAAGGGTATTGAGGATTGGACGGCTTTTTCAAAATGGAACCTGGACTATATGGCAAAAGTTGCCGGTGACAAAATAGTCCCCCTTTATGACGATAAACCCATAACTGCTGCTAAAAAATTCAATGAGCCAGCACATAAAATGAAAATGAGTGAGTATATCGCTCTGCTTCAAAAGGAACCCACTAAATACCGCATTTTTTTATGGAACATCCTTAAAGAAGTTCCCCAATTACAAAATGATTTTTCTTTTCCTAACCTGGGAATTCGATTTTTAAAAAGCTTGCCCATGCTCTTCTTTGGCGGAAAGGATTCTTTCACGTTTATGCATTATGATATTGATTTTGCAAACATACTTCACTTTCACTTTGACGGAAAAAAAGAAATCATCCTTTTTGACCAAAGCCAAACAAAATATCTTTATAAGGTGCCCCATTCCCTCATCACAAGAGAAGACATAGATTTTTCAAATCCCGATTATGAAAAATGGCCTGCACTAAAGAAGGCAGAAGGATATAAAACATTTCTCAATCACGGTGAGGTCTTATTTATGCCCGAAGGTTACTGGCATTATATGAAGTACATTACACCCGGTTTTAGTATGAGCTTAAGAGGAATTCCACGAAATCCAAAACATCTGAGTTGGGCTATTTACAACATTTTTATAATGCGTCATTTTGACAATTTGATGCGCAAAATAAAAGGGCAAAAATGGATTGATTCTAAAAATGAAATGGCCATCATAAACACACACAAGAAACTAAATATTAAGGGATAAGACTTGTCGTTTTTTCATACACCAACTCACTTTCCCAACCCCTGTATAAAAGATAATCTGCCAGCTTTTTGCGCTTTTTGTATTTGTTAGTTTCTTTAATTTGGTTGAGGCGTTTTTCAGCAAGGACATCAAATGTTTTTTGGTATTCTTCTTCATTGATTTCTGCAAGAGATACTTTGATGTTATATGCAGAAATTTTTCTCTTCTTTAACTCATTGACAATTCGATTTCTACCCCATTTTTTAATGGAAAACTTACCACGTGCATAGGCCTTTGCAAAACGGGTTTCATTAATATAATCGTGCTCCAGCAGATGGAGTATGATTTTATCAACCGCTTCCTGAATGAGTCGCATCTCCCTCAGCTTTTGTTCCACTTCCTGATGGCAACGTTCCTGATAAGCACAATAGCGCTCCATTTTGGAGAGTGCTTCATCTACAGTATAGACTTTTGAATTCATTATCCCAAAGGAAGCATAAATCCCATAAAAAAACAACGTAAACTAAAAGATACCCACTACTTTTGTCATGTTAAATTGTATGATGTCCTTTTCTTCAAAACTTATTGACTGGTACCAAAGCAACAAAAGAGATTTGCCGTGGCGCGCTCGTAAAGACCCTTATGCTATTTGGCTTTCAGAAATCATATTACAACAAACCCGCATTGAACAGGGCTTGAAATACTATGAGGCTTTTATAGAAACCTATCCCACTGTTTTTGATTTGGCAAAAGCTGAAGAAGAAAACGTTTTAAAACTTTGGCAAGGTTTGGGCTACTACTCCCGCGCACGTAATCTACGTCACACGGCTCAACATATTGTCAATAACCACAAAGGAATTTTTCCAAATACACACTCAGGTTTATTAAACTTAAAAGGTGTTGGAGACTACACGGCCAGTGCCATTTCCTCCATTTGTTTTGAGGAGCCCCAAGCTGTGGTGGACGGAAATGTGTATCGTGTGCTGGCAAGGGTTTTTGGCATAAAAACACCCATTAATTCATCAGCTGGAGCCAAAGAATTTAAAAAACTTGCTCAAAAATTGATCGATGAGAAACATCCGGGAGAATTCAATCAGGCATTGATGGAGTTTGGTTCTACGCATTGCAAACCGCAAAATCCATTTTGTGAGAATTGTATTTTTAATTCAGAATGTGTTGCTTTTAACAATGAATTGGTGCAGACACTTCCTTTGAAAACTTCTAAAACCAAAGTGAGAAACCGTTATTTCAATTATTTGGTTCTCCTTTCTGAAGATGAAAAAACAATTCTGGAAAAAAGAACCGGAAATGGTATCTGGAGAAATCTCTATCAATTTCCGTTAGTAGAGAAAGAGCAAAATGCAGCCATCACCATTCAGGAAGTGAGTGAAATTTTAAGTGATGTTAAGATTCTGTCCTTAAGTTTATATAATGATAAACCTGTGGTTCATAAACTTTCGCATCAGCATTTAAATATACAGTATTGGGTGGTCTACATTTCTCCTTTACATAAAAAAGGCATCCCGATTTCTGAAATAAATACATACCCTGTCCCCATTGTGATTCATAATTTTATTGTGGGATTCTCCTTTTAAAACCCGTTTGAAATAGGTATATTTGATGTTCACAAAAATTTGATGTTATGAGTGGTACAGTAAATAAAGTTATGCTTATAGGACATACCGGAGATGATGTAAAAATGATTCATTTTGAAGGCGGAAATTGCATTGGCAGATTTCCACTTGCAACCAATGAAACCTATACAAACCGAACTACAGGTGAAAAAGTTTCAAATACAGAGTGGCACAATATTGTAGTGAGAAACAAAGCTGCCGAAATTTGTGAACGCTACTTGAAAAAAGGTGATAAAGTTTATATTGAAGGTCGTTTAAAAACCAGAAAGTGGCAGGATGACCAGGGCAATGAGCGTTATAGTACAGAGATACAATGTACAGATTTTACTTTCTTAACTTCAAAATCTGAATCTGATACAGTGTCTCAAAAGCCAGAATCATCCACAGTTGATAAAACCGAACAAACTACGCCACCTCAAAATCAACCGGTGAGTGATCAAGAAGACGACCTTCCTTTTTAAAGTATAATTTGTTTAAATAATACCCGTTACAGAGTAAAATAGCAATTTATTACTAAAAATTCTATGAAATATTTTTTTGCCATTTTTAGTGTGTTGCTTTTCCTCAATTCTTGCGGACAGGATGTCACAGTAAAACCTAAGGCAATGCTTCACTTACAATATCCAGAGCCTGTTTATAAATCTGTTGATTTTGGGTGTCCTTTTAGATTTGAAATAAACAACCTGGCAAAAGTGAACAAAAAACAAAATTGCTGGGTAAACCTTGAATATTCTAATATGAAAGCAACACTTCATATAACGTATCGTGAGGTGAACAACAATCTCGATTCATTGCTTTTTGATGCTCAAAAACTTACTTATGATCATACAATAAAAGCGTCTACAATTTTTGAACAACCGCGCGTTGATTCTATCAATGATGTTTTTGGAATGCTGTATATGATCAATGGTAACGCGGCTACTTCCACTCAGTTTTATGCAACTGATAGTTTAAAGCATTTTGTTACCGGCTCATTGTATTTTAGAAGCAAACCCAATTTTGATTCCATTTTACCAGCAATATCTTATTTAAGAGAAGATGTTAGGCATATTATGGAAAGTATTAAATGGAAATAATTTTTTAACATGAGGTTTTTAACTACTTTATTGGCTTTTTTCACAGGTTCTTGGCTATTTGCTCAAAGTTATGAACCCCTTCTTGACCAGATTAATGAATGGCAATTAACTTCTTGCAATTTTGGGTGCATTACAGATATTTATTATACTGATGGTGACACCCTAGTAAATAACAAAACGTATAAAATCCTTGACGGTTATCATTACATAAACCGCAATCTACTTTTGCGTGAAAATACTTCAGAGAAAAAAGTATACATCACCATTCTTGAGCCTCAATTTGCAGAGGATTTATTACTATATGACTTTTCTTTAAATGTTGGTGACAGCATAGAGATGCTAAACCCCATAACGCCATTTCCAACAAATGGCGGCTATTTTTTACTTGATTCCATAAACATGTTGCCTTTAGGAAATGGGAATGATTACAGACATTTCTATTTTTCGCCTACACCATCAAATACTGTGAGTACTCAAAATGCCATTTGGGTAGAGGGTGTGGGGTCTTTATCTATCATTAATGCTCCAGGAGGTTATCCTGATATAAATGCTGTGGGTCATTTGAGTTGTTCATTTAAAAATTCAGAGTTATTTTATTCAAATCTTGATTCTATTAATGCTTGTCAACCGACAATTCTTGGCATTCCGGAAATGATAGAATCTTTGAAAGATATTCAGCTTTTCTCAAAAACCGAAAAAAATCATTTTTTACTCACAAACACTCAAAAAGTAAATAGTATTTCTGTTTTCGGCTTAACCGGAAAGTTAATTAAAGCTATTGCGCCAAAAAATCAAAGCAACCTAAATTTGGATTTAAGCACTTTTAAATCTGGGATCTATATACTCAAAGTAAAGCAGAGCAATTACAAACAGAAAACTTTTAAAGTGGTTATAAAATAAAAAATCCCCAACAATTGCTTGCATGGGGATTTAAAATTTTAACTAATAAGATTATTCTTCAATCAATTCTTTTGACACATTTAATCCTTCACCATTCCAAGAAGTTACTACATAAGAGTCTCCAGTTTTCTTAACGTTTGCAATGACCAAGTCTCTATTGACCAAGTCTTCATCATATTCAACTTTGGCAGTTTTTGATTCAAAATCTACCTCAACTGTTTTTACTCCGTCCATTTGAGCAATATTTTTTTCAATCACTTTTGCGCACCCCATCGCACACATCATTCCATCAATTTCAAATTTTGCTGCAATATAGTTTGCGTTAAGGTTCAATACTTTTTCTTTTATTTCTTCATCGGCAAGATCAACCGTTTTGATCTCTGGAGAATTTTCATTTTTACAAGAAACAAGAATCGCTGAGATTACAAAAAGTCCTAAAATATATTTTAAAGTTTTCATTTTTTTGATGTATTTAAATTTCATACAAATTTACAAAAACAGATGATTAATAGATTTAAAATGCTGAATTTTGTTTCAACTTAAAAAAGCGAATGGAAAACCCAAATACCAAATGGTTTTATCTAATTATCCTCTCTATTGTTTGGGGGAGTTCATTTATCCTTATTAAAAAAGCACTGGTGGGATTAACCCCCATTCAGGTGGGTTCACTTCGAATTTTCATTGCCGGGCTTTTTTTATTTATCCTGGGATTTAAACGCTTGAAGAAACTCACAAAAACTCAATGGAAATGGGTCGCCATCGCCGGGTTTATGGGTACTTTTTTTCCAGCTTTTTTCTTTGCTTATGCACAGACAGAAATTGATAGTGCCATCACCTCTATTTTAAACGCCACCACGCCCATTATGACGTTGATTTTTGGCGCTTTAATTTTTTCGATTGGTTTTACACGAAGACAGCTTTTTGGAGTAATTATAGGCCTTTTAGGATGTATGATGTTGATATGGCAAGGTTCTGAAATTAATCCCAATCAAAATTACTGGTATGTGCTGTTTATCTTTTTAGCCACTGTGGGTTATGCTATGAATGTCAACTTGATTAAAACGCATTTGCAGGAGTTATCACCCTTGGGAATCTCTGCCGGTAGTTTTTTTACAATACTTTTTCCAGCTTTCATTATACTGGCTAGTAGTGGTTTTTTTAGTGCTGAAGTATTACAGAATAAAGAAACACAGATAGCCATTGGTTATATTTCTATACTTGCCATTTTTGGCTCAGCACTGGCGTTGTTAATCTTTAATAAATTGATTCAAATAAGCACTCCGGTTTTTTCCACTTCAGTAACTTACACCATTCCCATCGTAGCCTTAATATGGGGCATTTTAGATGGAGAGCAGTTTAGTATTTTACAGGTGATTGCGGGGGGTATTATTTTATTTGGAGTCATACTTGCAAATCGAAAAAAGAGAATAAGAAAAACCGCCCCGGTTTAAGAGGGCGGTTTTGTCTAAAATATATTTACATAAGTTTATTGTCTAAACTTCATTGTCTATTCAAAATCTGCGTCACTCACGCCTTCGTTAATTTTAATTTCTGAAACTTCAAATTTAATCTCTTGCGGTCCTGCAGTAATACTAATTGTGTGAGGAAACAATATGTCGTCTACTTTATTATAATCACTATAAAAAATAGAAGACTTCATTTGCATGCCATTTATTTCACTTGTAGTTTCATCTTTGATTTTTAAACCGCTTTCAGCACTGTAGAAGCTAATTTTATTGTCTCCAAACTGAATTCCATATGCGTTGACTCCATCAATGTTTTCAATTCCTTTAAGAGCCGCATTTTTTGCATTCATTTCGGGAAATGGGCCTGCGCTTTCTTTCATTTGATTAATTTGCTCTTCATCAAACTCCACTTTTTGACCTTGTGACATTCTGTATCCGCTTTCACCATTAAAGACTGTTTTTTGCATAGCCATACCGCCCATTAATATAGCCTGAGACATTTTACCATCTGTGGTAGTTTTCATTTCCATACCCAACTGCATTCCTTGCATAGTTGCACCCGCAACTGTAAATACAGAGTTTATACTTTCAAGTTTGCTTTTCCCACCAATGGCTTTGAGGTAATTGTTTAAAACAGTTTCAGCTGTTAAAGATGGATCTATCTCAATATTGTAATTAGGTTCTTCTACTTCATTCCCATAAATATCAAAATAGTGTACCGGTATCATTTTTCCATCACCTCTGTCGATGTTTTTAAGTCCTTCAAGTACCTCAGAGCCTTTTCCTGTTACAACAATGCGGGCTCTTTCTAGTTTAAAATAAGTGTTGGCAACTCTTTTTACATCTTCTGCAGTTACAGCATTGATTTTTTTGAGGTAATCTTCATAAAAATCTTTAGGTAAATTTTGTGTTTCTATATTCAACGCATAGTTTGCAATGGTTTCAGGTCTTTCAAGTGCTAAAACAAAGTTTCCGGTGTATTTTGCTTTGGCTAATGCAAGCTTATCATTCTCCACTAGATTTTCTCTGATGTTTTTAATCTCGTGAAGCATTTGTACAACAGCACTGTCTGTTACAGCGTTCCTTACACTTGTAGAAGCATAGAATCTTGTCACGTGTTTACCGGCACCTGTCGAGGAGCGGGCACCATATGTCCAACCTTTGTCTTCTCTTAAATTCATGTTTAAGTAGCTGTTGAAATCGCCTCCCAAAATGCTGTTTGCTACAAGCACGGCATGATAATCAGGGTGTCCCATTTCTAAATTGACAACATTTTCAACAACTAATTCAGATTGAACGGCATTGGGCATATCAATAAAATTGATTTGTGTAGCGGGTAAATCTTTTGGCATGGAGTAGCTAATGTCAAGAACTGGCTTTTTAGGCCAGTCTTTAAAGTGGAGATTAACTAATGCATCAACCTTAGGCAGGGTAACATCACCAATAACAACAAGATATGCATTCTCTGGAGAGAAAAAGTTATCATAATAATTTTTCACATCTGCTAAGGTGATATTTTGAACCGTTTCTTCTGTTGCAAACTCTCCTTTGGGGTGTTTTTTCCCATAAAGCAACGCAGATGAAACCTGCCTTGAAACATTTGAAACATCCTTTTTATTGTTTTTTAAGGCTTCAAGTAGCTTGTCTTTTTCTTTTTGAAATTCCTCCTGAACCAGAAGGGGGTTTTTAGCTGCATCTGCAAAAAGTTCAAAGACTCTATCAAAATATTTTGACAAAGAGCTTGCAAAACCGCTTTGAGAACCAAAACTTATATTGGCGCCTAAAAAGTCAATTTCTTCATTGAATTTGTCTTTGGGAATATTTGTGGTTCCGTTTCCTAACATAGCTGCAAGAATTGATTCAACTCCTGCTTTATCTTGAGAGGCATAAAGTGGATTATCCAATTGAAGTTGCATTCTAACTCGGGGTAGCTTTGTGTTTTTTACAACCATTACTTTCATACCGTTGTCCAAATCATAAGAGTGAGGAGAGGCTAAATTGATAGTGGGAGCAGGTTTTGGAACAGGTCGTTTACTTCTGTCAATTTGAGCATTTGATATGCTTACAAAAAGAAAACAAAATAGGATAGTTAAGATATTATTTTTCATTGATGTGTTTTTTTATTGTTTATCATTTTCAGGTAAATATTCCAATCGCAATCGTTGATTGGGGTTTAAATATTTTCTTGCTGCTTCTCTTATTTCTTCACGTGTTATGGACCTGTAGATATCAATCTCATTGTTTATAAGATTAATATCTCCATATAACATTTGATATGTGGCAAGAGAACTGGCAATCCCGGCAATAGTAGCGTTTGAATTGACAAATCTGTTTTCAAATACATTTTGTAATTTTTCAAATTCTCTTTCAGAGATTAACTCGTTTTGAAGCTTTACAATTTCTTCATCAATCTCCTTTGTCAAATCGTCTAGCGAGGCATCATTTAAGGGTATTGCTAAGGTTAAATACATTCCATAATCTTGTTGACTAACATTAAAAGCCGCAACTTGTAAAGCCATTTTTTTATCATCAACAAGTTTTTTGTAGAGTCTGGAACTTTTTCCGTCACTCAAAATAGTGGAGACCATGTCCAATACTCTTGCTTCTCTGGTGTTCATTGCAGGCGTTCTATATGCATGAACAATTGCTGGAATTTGTATATTGGGATCATAAGCAACTGCATTGATTTGCTTTGTTATGGGGGCTTCTTTTATGTTAACTCTTGGGACTTCCGCTCCTCTTGGAATGGGGCCAAAATATTGTTGAATCATTTCCTTTACTTCGGGAACATTTATATCTCCTGCAACAACCAGAGTTGCATTATTTGGCACATAAAACTTCTCGTTAAAAGCAAGAAACTCATCTAATGTTGCAGCATCTAAGTGTTCCATACTACCAATGGGGGACCATCTGTAAGGATGCTCTTTAAACATATGTTTTTTTACCTCAGCAAATAAATTTCCGTAAGGTTGGTTGTCAACTCTAAGTCTTTTCTCTTCTTTTACCACTTCGTTTTGAGTATCAACACCAATTTGATTAATAATGGGATGGAGCAAGCGTTCACTTTCCATCCAGAGTCCCACTTCGACTGCATTTGATGGAAATATTTCGTAGTAATAAGTGCGGTCATCACTGGTGTTAGCATTGTTTGAACCCCCATAAGAGGAAACTATTTTAAACCATTCACCTCTTTCAATATTCTTTGTGCCCTCAAACAGGAGGTGTTCAAAAAAATGTGCAAATCCGGTGCGCTCAGGATTTTCGTCTTTAGCTCCCACTTGATACATAACCGAGGTTATAGCAACTGGTGCCGTATTGTCCTGATGTAAAATAACGTGCAAACCGTTATCAAGTGTGTACTCTTCAAATGCGACTTCTTGAGCATTAACTGTAATAAGAACAAAAAGAAGAAGCACTATGGTAAAAAGATTTTTTTTCATAGTCTTTAAAATTAATTTAATATGTGATTTATTAGTATGTGAAAGTGGATGTTTGTTACACAATTCCTACTCCACAAATATAGGGTTTAGTATCATTTTTATTGATAAAGCTCTAAAAATTAACAAGGTTTTAATCTTAGTTAAATACATTTTTTACGATATTAGGGAAGAATAATACTAACTAAATCTAAATATTATGACAAAACAATATATTAAGCATGGTTTTTTAATAACATTTTTATTAATTGCCTACTTTTTAATTCTGCGCCTTTTGAATTTACATACCCTCACTGTTTTAAGTGCCTTTAACGCTGTGATTTTTGGGTTTGGAATTTATTTAGCCATCACAAATTACAAAAAAACACACAAAACCTTTAAATATGAAAAAGGATTTCAAGTGGGGTTACTAAGTGGTTTTTTTGCTGCTGTGCTCTTTGGAATTTCAATGGCAGTTTATATGTATCATATCGAGCCCTCGTTTGCAAAATCAATTATTGAAGGTTGGGACATCAACATAAGTAATGGTCCATTTGTGTTAATTGTCTCTGTCCTTGTAATGGGTTTGGCAACCTCATTTGTTCTAACACTGGCTTTTATGCAGCTATTAAAAGACTCCTGGAACACTAACCAAAAATAATCCTTCAATAAAAAAGTGAGTATTAGCCATTTGTATATTCATTTTTTAGGTGTATATTTGCGCCCGCTTTAGAGTAAAATTCTAGAGTATAATTAAGTTTTAATCAACAAAAACAAGCTATGTACGCAATTGTAGAGATAGCAGGGCAGCAATTTAAAGTTGCAAAAGACCAAAAAGTGTTTGTGCACCGTTTGTCTGAAGAAGAAGGAACCTCAGTTTCTTTTGACAATGTACTTCTTATTGGAGATGGTGACAATATCACTTTAGGCGCCCCGGCTATAGAAGGAGCTCAGGTAGGAGCAAAAATTACCAGACACCTTAAAGGTGATAAAGTAATCGTTTTCAAAAAGAAAAGACGTAAAGGTTACCAAAAGAAAAATGGTCACCGTCAATACCTTTCAGAAATTGTAATTGAAAGCATTCTTGCTTCAGGTGCAAAAAAATCAGCTAAAAAAGAGGAAAAAGTAGTTACTCCAAAAACTGAAAAGAAAGAAGCCGTTAAAAAAGAGGTTGTTAAAGAAGCAGCTCCAAAAGCTACTAAAAAAGCTCCCGCAAAAAAAGGCGATAAATTATCCCTTATAGAAGGAGTTGGACCAAAAGCAGCTGAAGCATTAACTGAAGCAGGATTAGAAACTTTTGCTAAAATCGCAAAATCAAATCCGGAAGCAATTAAAGCCATATTAGACGCTTCACCAAATAAAGTTCAACATTTAGACCCAGGAACCTGGCCTCAACAAGCCAAGCTTGCAGCTGAAGGAAAAATGGATGAGCTAAAGAAATTACAAGATGAACTAAACGGTGGAAAACCCGCTTAATGATTATTAATAAAATTAAAACCACATACAATGGCACATAAAAAAGGAGTTGGTAGTTCCAAAAACGGTAGAGAATCAGAATCAAAACGCCTTGGTGTTAAGATTTTTGGTGGACAAGCTGCTGTTGCAGGAAACATCATCGTAAGACAAAGAGGCTATACTCACAATCCAGGTGAGAATGTATATGCCGGAAAAGACCACACCCTTCACGCTAAAGTGGATGGATTAGTTAAATTTTCAAAAAGAAAAGACAATAAATCGTTTGTTTCAATTGAACCATTCGAAGCATAGTTTTTTTACATAAATTCATTTTAAAAGCCTTTCAATATTTTTGAAAGGCTTTTTTATTTTGATTAAAATAGTTGTACTTTCATTCTCTAACTTTTAAATAAAACCAATATGAGAAAATTAATGATTTGCACCGCGCTTTCGAGCACCATTTTATTCACAAGTTGTTTGGGTTCCTTCAGCGCATTCAATAGTCTGAGAGACTGGAATGATGGATTGACAGACAACAAATTTTTGGATAACCTGATTTTTTGGGCTCTAAACATCGTTCCTGTTTATGGACTGTTCTTTTTTGGAGATGTTATCATCTTTAATGTCATTGAATTCTGGTCTGGTTCAAACCCAATCGCCATGAATGAAGGCGATATAGAAACACAAATTGTCGAAAGAGATGGAAACACCTATGAGATGATTGCTACAAAAAATCACCTTCAAATTAATGTGATTGATGGTGTTGACAAAGGGCAAACTCTAGAGTTGGTTTACAGCCCGGATGAACAATCTTGGTCTGCCATAAAAGCAGATGGAGAAGTGATAAAACTTTCTTCTTTTGAAGATGGTTTCTATATTGTTTATACCCCAGATGGTCAAGAAATAAAGATTGACCCAACAGCCACCAAAGAAGAAGGTCTGGCTTTGCTCAATCAAGGTGTTGCAAACTATAGAGACTGTATGCTTGCAGTGAATTAATAGTTTGTTGTTTTAAACAAAAAACCCTTTCAATTGTTGAAGGGGTTTTTTATTAAGAGTAAGTTAAGCAAACTTTAAGTAAATATAATTGTTAATAATTTTAAGTTAAAAATTAAACATTAATTTACTTTAAAATGATTTTAAGAAAAACATTTGCAATCTATTTCATAGTATGTTTGAAAAAACTAATTTAACTATGAAAACAAACTACTTCCTAGCATTCTTTTTACTATCATTTTATATTGGCGCTTCACAGAATGGAAACATTCGTGGTGTTATTACTGACACATATGGGATCTATGTTCCGGGAGCCAACGTTTTGATTGAAGAACTTAGAAAAGGTTCCATATCGGATGTTGATGGCGAATTTTTAATTCTTAATGTCCCTGAAGGCACATATAACTTAACAGTAAAATACCTCGGTTTTGATGACAACATCATTGAAGTGACTGTTATTTCAGGTCAAACAACTACGGCAAATTTTGTTTTAAAAGAGAATACAGAAGAACTAGATGCTGTCGAGATTATTGGCTACTCTCTGGGAGGTCAAGCAAGAGCGCTTAACACACAAAAAAACAAATCAAACATTACTAATATTGTATCTACAGATCAAATTGGTAAATTCCCAGATGCAAACATTGGAGATGCCATGAAGCGAATTCCCGGTATCACAATGCAAGTCGATCAGGGAGAAGCAAGAAACATCATTGTGAGAGGTTTGGCGCCAGAGCTAAACTCCATTACACTCAATGGCAGTAGAATTCCTTCAGCAGAAGGAGACAATAGAAACGTGCAAATGGATTTAATTCCATCAGATATGATTCAAACCATAGAAGTGAATAAAGCAGTGACTCCAGATATGGACGGTGATGCACTTGGTGGATCTGTAAATTTGATTACTCGCTCTTCGCCACAAAATTTCAGGCTCTCTGCCACTGTAGGCTCAGGGATCAACTTCATAACTGATAAGCGCATTTTAAACGGTTCCTTCTTAATTGGTGACAAAACTGAAAACAAAAAATTCGGATGGATGCTTTCTGCCTCAATTAATGATAACGATTTTGGTTCAGACAATGTGGAAGCCGTTTGGAATAACGAAGTAGAAAGCCCGATAACAGGTGAAGATATTACCGTGAATCCTTATGTTGAAGAAAGTGATATTCGGGTTTATTTAGTTCAACGTGTGAGAAGAAGTTTTTCAGCAAACTTTGATTATTCATTTGATGAAAACAATACCATTTTCTTTAAATCTATGTACAACTGGAGAGATGACCGTGAAAATAGATTGCGTCTTAGATATGATGATATTGAACCCATATTTGCCGAAGGCACAGAAAATATCGTGGGCTATGAAGGAAGAATTAGAAGACAGACAAAAGGTGGTATTGATGGCGGCAGGATTAAAAACACCCGCCTTGAAGAACAGCGTATGCAAAATTATACATTAAATGGCGAACATTTGATCAACAATTTACAAATTGACTGGTTGTTTTCATTTTCAAAAGCTTCAGAAGAAAGACCTAATGAACGGTATGCCCAATATCAAAGAGGAGGAGTGTCTCTTAATGCTGATTTTTCTGATACTGAATTTCCATCATTTTCACCTTCAAATCCGGGAGAACTCACACCAGACCAGTTTACTTTAAATGCCATTTCTGAGCAGTATGGATTAACTGAAGAAGAAGACATTAATGGTTTTGTAAACTTTTCATTACCTGCAGACTTTTTTGGAAAAGGAGACGGTACAATTAAAATGGGAGCCAGAATGCGATTAAAAAACAAATTTAGGGACAATAACTTTTTTGAATATGAGCCCACTGCAGAAAATCCACAGGCATTTGGAACTTTAGGTGATGTCCTAAACAGAGACTATACAAATCCCGATTTTCTTGCTGGATCTCAATATGCCGCAGGGTTTTTTATGGATCCCAGATTCCTTGGAAGTTTAAACTTAACTAATACAAACCTTTTTGACTCTGAAGATATCCCTGATGAATATTTAAGAGCAAATTATGATGTTAGCGAAGATGTTTTTGCCGGTTATGTAATGACAAACCAGAGGCTATCAGACAAATTGAGCGTGTTAGCTGGAGTAAGATTAGAGGCTACAAAAATAACAGCTACAGGTAATGAAATTCTAGAAGAAGAAGAACTTATTGGTCAAATAACAGATGAGAGTTCCTATACAAATGTTCTTCCCGGTGTTCATTTTAAATACGATGTGACAGAAAAAACCGTTTTGAGATTTGCCTGGACAAACACTCTGGCAAGACCCAATTATGTTGATTTAGTACCCTCAGTGGACATTTTACTCGAGGATGAAGAAATTGTTTTAGGAAACTCTGAGTTGGACCCAACTACGTCTATGAATTTTGACGTCATGGCTGAGCATTATTTTAACTCGATTGGTTTGTTATCAGGAGGTGTATTTTATAAAAGAATTAATGACTTTATTTATACACAGATTGGAGAAGTAGCTGCCGGACAACCCAATGCCGGCTTTAGAACCTTCCAACCCCAAAATGGAGATGATGCTTATGTTGCAGGAGCCGAAGTTTCCTTTCAAAGACAACTCGACTTTATACCGGGAATTGGTAAAAACTTTGGTATCTTTTTAAATTATACTTATTTGACATCTGAAGCCAACGGAATCAGAAATGAAGATGGTGACGAAAGAGGGGATTTAGAACTTCCGGGAGCTTCACCAAATATGTTTAACGGTTCACTATCTTATGCAGATAAAAAATTCAGTGCGAGAATTTCAGGTAACTTTTCTGACGCTTATATAGATGAACTTGGAGGAAACGACTTTGAAGACAGGTATTATGACCAACAATTTTTCCTTGATTTTAATGTCACGTATGCTTTTACAAAAAACCTAAGAATTTATGCTGACTTAAACAATATCACAAACCAACCCTTAAGATATTATCAAGGTGTTAAAGAAAGAACACAGCAAGTTGAGTTTTATGACAGACGTTTAACTTTTGGTTTGAAATATGATATATTTTAATATGTTTATTTGTTAGTTAATTTTCCAAAGGGCGCAACAAGCGCCCTTTTATCTATATTTTGAAAACTTATAATTTAACTTAAACTTTTCTTATGAAATTCATTGTATTCCTTATGTGTGTTGTTCTATTAATTTCCTGTCAGAAAAAATTACCGGGAACACCTCCAGATATTATTACAGAAACCACACTCCACGACACAGATGATCCGGCAATTTGGGTCAATAAAGAAAATCCCTCAGAAAGCATTGTTTTTGGAACAGATAAAGATACTGACGGAGCCATTTATGCATTTGATTTAGACGGAAAAATTATAGAAGATAAAACAATAAGAGGTTTAAAAAGACCTAATAATGTGGACATTAGATATGATTTCAAGCTCAATGACTCTACAAGTGTGGATGTAATGGCTTTCACCGAAAGGGAACGTAAGCAAATAAGATTATTTTCAATCCCGGATATGACACCCATGGATAACGGAGGGTTTCCGGTTTTTGAAGGGGAAACAGAACCTGAATTTGATCTCCCTATGGGAATTAGTTTCTACCAGTCACAAGTTGATAGTACCCTATACCTCATCGTGGGTAGAAAAAATGGCCCGGAGACTGGATATTTACACCAATTTGAGTTAAAATCAGACAGTACTGGAGTTTTTATAAAGTTGGTGAGAAAATTTGGAGAATACAGTGGCAAAAAAGAAATAGAAGCCATAGCTGTTGACGACGCATTAGGTTATGTTTACTATTCCGACGAAACGCATTGTGTTAGAAAATACCACGCAGACCCCTCAAAAGGGGATGAAGAATTGGCGTGTTTTGGTGGCGAAACTTTTAAAAGAGACAATGAAGGAATTGCCATTGTTGCTTATGAAAATGGGGAAGGCTATATAATAGTGTCCAATCAACAAGCAGAAACCTTCAATGTATTTTCCAGAAAAGACAACACATTTATAAAAGAAATCAATTTAAATTCTAAACAAACAGATGGGTGTGAAGTGGTAACGACACCACTCAATAATACCTTTAAAAATGGCTTGTTTGTCGCAATGAATGATGAAAAGAATTTCTATTTCTATGATTTAGCCAAATTAGGGCTTACCCAATAAATTAGATTCCATTTTATAAAAAAACACCTGCATTATTAAACTTTTGCAGGTGTTTTTTGTTGGTAGAATTTAAACACAGTAAGAAGTAAATAATTATCCAACCATTTGCTCTTGATTGTTTCTCGTTTTATAAATCAAGTACAAACGAATATGCTAGTTCTGCTCGTGGAGTGTTTTCACCAGTTGCATACGTTTCGACAGTCACATTTCCATCTTTGGTTATTGTCATTACCCTAATCATTGGAGTGTGGTTGATTTCATCGGGAATCTTGGTGCGTTCCAATCCGGGAATATGAAGGTAATGCGTGTGCTCAATTTTTTTTGAGTGGTTCACCCTTTCCATATCCATGTGTAAATCTCCGGAAATAACTGCAGCAAGATTCGCTTGTGGTATAACCTGATTTATGAACAGTTGGTTGCTAATGCCCTTTTCCGGGTTTTCAGAATACACACCCTGCTGCGCTCCATGCACCACTAAAATGACCGGTTTTGGAGCTAATCGCTTAATTTGTTCAAGAATCCATTCTGAGCCGCTGTCATCAAAATCACGTCCGTGATCGGGAGAAGCAAATACAAATGCCAGTTTATCGTGGTTGATAACATAACTTTTATTTTTGATAGCGCTGTTCCATTGTTGAGCAAACTCAAGGTAGCGCTCCACCGTGCTGCCATGTTCTTCGTTACCCATTATAGGATAAAAGGGAGCTTTTAGTTTTTGAAATACCTCAGTTGCTGCTTCATATTGTATTTCTGTTCCTTTATGGGCAACATCACCAACCCCGATAACAAAATCGATGGGTTGAGATTCCATAAGTAAATTGATTTGTTCAACAGCAGCATTTGTATGGGGGAATTCAGCACATGGTTTTGGTTCACCGTCGCCAATAAAAGCGACCCGTAACAATGTGGAATCTTCATCGGCATGTTTTCCGGTCATTGAAAACTCTAATACTTCTTTACTTATGATATCTGCTTTGGTAGTTTCATTGGTTTCTGGGTTTTCCTTATTAGAATTTCCCTGACATCCTGCCAAAAATAGTGCAAAAGGAAGAATCGAAAATTTTAAATAATTATTCATATGTATGTTTTATTTGAATTTAAATAATTTGTAACTGTTGCCATTTTAAGCTTAAGCATAACATTCAAATATCTAACATAAAATACTTTACTCCTACATCCAATCTTTATTAAATTGTTAAATTCCAACAATCTTTAATCATCTTAAACTTAAATGCTATTCAAAAAAAAACCTCACTAAAAATAGCGAGGTTTATATAATATGAAATAGGATTATTAATACCTGTAATACTCTGGCTTAAACGGTCCTTCAACAGTCACACCAATGTATTTTGCCTGATCCTCTCTCAAGGTTTCAAGTTCAACACCAATGCGCTCTAAGTGAAGTCTCGCTACTTTTTCATCAAGGTGCTTAGGCAATACATACACCTTGTTCTCATAATTATCTGTGTTTCTCCAAAGCTCGATTTGAGCCAATGTCTGATTTGTAAATGAGTTACTCATCACAAAACTAGGGTGACCTGTAGCACAACCTAAGTTTACCAAACGCCCTTCAGCAAGAACAATGATATCTTTTCCATCAATGGTGTATTTATCCACCTGAGGTTTGATTTCATCTTTGGTATTGCCAAAATTTTTGTTTAACCAGGCCATATCAATTTCATTATCAAAATGACCAATGTTACATAGAATGGCTTTATCACGCATCGCTCTGAAATGACGCTCCTGGATAATGTCTTTATTTCCTGTGGCTGTACAAACAATGTCTGCATTTGCAATCACGGTTTCCAGTTTTTTAACTTCAAAACCGTCCATTGCTGCTTGCAATGCACAGATGGGATCGATCTCAGTTACTGTAACAATTGAACCGGCACCTTTAAATGAAGCTGCAGTTCCTTTACCCACATCACCATAACCACAAACAACTACGCGTTTTCCGGCAAGCATGGTGTCTGTTGCACGTCTTACGGCATCAACAGCACTTTCTTTACAACCATATTTATTGTCAAATTTAGATTTGGTCACACTGTCGTTTACATTGATAGCCGGCATTGGAAGTGTTCCGTTTTTCATTCTTTCATACAAACGGTGAACACCGGTTGTAGTTTCTTCAGAAAGACCTTTAATTCCGGCAGCAAGTTCAGGATATTGGTCTAAAACCATATTGGTTAAATCTCCTCCATCGTCCAAAATCATATTTAAAGGCTTGCGGTCTTCGCCGAAAAACAAGGTTTGTTCAATACACCAATTAAACTCCTCTTCAGTCATTCCTTTCCAGGCATAAACAGGAATTCCGGCAGCTGCTATCGCTGCAGCAGCTTGATCCTGAGTAGAGAAAATGTTACACGAACTCCAGGTGACTTCTGCACCAAGAGCTATGAGTGTTTCAATCAAAACGGCTGTTTGAATGGTCATATGCAGGCATCCTGCAATACGAGCGCCTTTCAAAGGTTGCTCATTTTTAAATTCTTCTCTCAAAGACATTAAACCCGGCATTTCTGCTTCAGCAAGCTCAATTTCTTTTCTTCCCCAGGCAGCCAGAGAAATATCTTTTACTTTAAAAGCCGTATAAGGCACAGTTTTAGTACTCATAATGTTATATTTGTATTAAGCAATTTTTTTCGAATACAAAAATACAGATTATCTAGTAAAAGTCATGCCTCTTTACAAAACTATAACAGTAAATATAGAAACTAAAGTTCTCATTTGGAAGATTGAAGAGTCTTTTAACGAACTCCTCCAAGGAATTTCACTAACAGAAAATAGCACATCCCGCATCTCAAAAATGCTTTCAGACATTCATAAAAGGGGGTTTTTGAGCGTGCGGCACTTGCTAAAAGAAGCCGGTTATACAGACCATGATTTAGTTTATAACGAGAACGGAAAACCCGATTTAAAAGACGGCACTTGTATTTCAATCACACATTCTCATGAGTTTTCGGGCATTATAATCAGTAAAAATGAAGTGGGCATTGATGTCGAAAAGCAGCGCGATAAAATCTTGCGCATTGCTAATAAATTTACTCCTTTAAAGGAATACAGAACACTTGCCAATGTTGATGCGGTAATTCAAAAATTAACTATTGTTTGGTGTGCCAAAGAAGCCCTTTACAAACTCTATGCAAACCCGGGTGTGAGTTTTCTGCATCATATTGACGTAAAAGACTTCCAGTTTGAAGACTTAGAAACTAAAGCAGACATCATCTTTAAAGGAAAAACAAATACTTATTTGGTTCACTTTTTTGAATTTGAAGGATTCACCTGCGCTTACGCGTTGTGCTAAAAAAAGAATTTCATGAATCACTACTACACTTCAATTTTTAGTACGTTTACCAAAAAGCAAAAAATGCTTGCGATTCTCATTGATCCTGAAAAGTTTGATACAAATATTCTTGAAAATTTTCTCTCAAAAATACCTCAAAGTACCACCCATCTTTTTGTGGGAGGTAGCACAACAACAAAATTACAAACCGAAGAAACTGTCACAGCACTAAAAAAAGCAACCCAACTCCCTGTTTTTATTTTTCCGGGTGATGCTGACCATATATCAAAAGAGGCTGATGGAATTCTATTTTTGAGTTTACTCTCAGGAAACAATCCGGAGTATTTAATCAAACAACAAATAAAATCTGTGGCCGTTTTAAAAGAAAGCACTATAGAAATCATACCCACAGGATATTTACTGATTGATGGGGGAAAACAAAGTGCCGTAGCACGCGTAAGCAATACAAGCCCCATATCACAAAATGATATTGAGACCATTGTTCATACAGCGCTTGCAGGACAATATATGGGGAAGAAGCTCATCTATTTGGAAGCCGGTAGCGGTGCAAAAAACCGTGTCTCCAATGAAATTATATTTGCTGTAAGTAAAGCAATTAACATCCCCCTTATAGTAGGTGGAGGCATTCAATCTGAAAAAGAATTACAACAGGTTTATGACGCAGGTGCTACCTTGGCTGTTATTGGTACTGCTTTTGAAAAGGATAATTACAACACAGGATTATGAAAATTTTACTATTTACAATTACCTTTCTTTTTATAAGCTCTTTTGCTTCCGGTCAGATGGTGAAATTTTATGATGCAGAAACTAAGGAGCCAGTTTCATTTGTAACCGTTTCTTTTGGAAACGGCTTGGGCACCCATGCAAATGCCAATGGCGAATTCCTTTATCAACAAAAAAGATATCCCGATATTGATACACTATTCGTTTCGGCTTTAGGCTACAAAAATTTAACCATTCTAACTTCAGAAATAAAAGAAACGTATGCTTTGCACCAGGAGATTGATCAATTAAAAGAAGTTGTAATCACGACCAAAAGAGATGGTAAATATAAAAGGCGTGAGATAAAACCCATTACTCATTCCAGTTATCACGACTCCTGGCTTCAAACCGTAGAAAGTGAAATGGCAGTTTTATTTACGAAATTTGAAAACAAACCCACACAAATAACCACCCTTTTACTGCCTGTTAACATCAAAGAAGAAGTAGCCGGTAAAGAAGTGCCCGTAAGGAAATTTTCAACCTTGATGCGTGTTAAGTTTTATGAAAATAATAACGGCCTTCCAGGAAAGGAAATCGATTATGGAAATGTGGTTTTTTTGATTACCGAAAAAGAAAAAAAAGAGGTTTATGAAATGGATGTCCTTAAAAACAATATTTTTATTCCTGATAATGGGCTGTTTGTTTCCATTCAGGTTTTAGGCCCCACAGATCTAGAAGGAAACCTGATTCAAACCAAAACCTACAACGAATATGAAACCCCAAGAGGAATAGAAAGAATTGCAATTTCTTTCAGACCTTTGTTACCGCTTACAAACCAAATTTCCGGGCAAAAAACATTGGTGAGACGAATCTTTTTTAATGATAAGAAATGGCAGCCCTTTGATTTCAATTACAACCCCAATTCAGAATTACTTAAAAAAGGATACAACAATTATGGTATGGGAGCTAAGCTCCATGTTTATGAGGAGTAGTCTTTGAGTTTGTGAGTTATTGAGTTATTGAGTTATTAAAAAAACAATATAGATTAAAACTATGGATATTTCAGTAGAATTAACGCTTTCCCCCCTTCAGGATAACTATGAACAACCCATTATCGATTTTATAAAAAAGTTAAGAGATTCCGGATTAAAAACTCTTGAAAATCCACTTAGTACGCAAATTTATGGCGATTATGATACCGTGATGAAAGTGCTTCATTCCGAAATGAAAACAGCACTAGAGGCAGTTGAAAGAGGTGTGCTCTATATCAAGATTGTTAAATCAAACCGCAGCGAGTATGTTCCTCATTTTTGATTGGTTGTTTGGTCAATATAGCAGCTATTCTACGCTTCATATAACTCTTGAAATTGTAGCTGTTGTATTTGGTTTGCTTTCGGTTTGGTTTGCCAAAAAAGACAACATTCTGGTTTTTCCAACGGGCATTGTAAGCACACTCATTTTTGTCTATTTGCTTTACCAGTGGGAACTCATTGGTGACATGCTCATCAACGGTTATTATTTTATCATGAGTGTTTTCGGTTGGTATGTCTGGACAAGAAAAGTGGATCAAAGCCACTTAACCCCCATCACATTCAGTACAAAAAAAGAAAAATTACAGTCTCTCTTTCTCTTTATTGCCGCACTCCTGTTTGTCTATTTTGTGTACCGGTTTTTTGATATGTGGAATGACTGGGTCGCCATTGTTGACACATTCACAACAGCGTTGTTTTTTGTCGGGATGTGGCTCATGGCCAAAAAGAAAATTGAACACTGGCTGTTTTGGATTGCCGGAGATATTATTTCGGTACCCTTATATTTGTACAAAGGTTATACCTTTACATCCTTGCAATATTTAATTTTTACAATCATAGCAATTTACGGCTATCTGGAATGGAGAAAAATAATCAACAACCCAACACTTCAGGCAAAAAACTCTTAAAAGTTGTCTTTTTTGGACCGGAATCTACAGGAAAAACAACCTTGTCACAAGACCTTGCTGCTCACTTCAACACCACCTGGGCTGCTGAATACATGCGGGAATACCTTCAGAAAAAATGGGATATTTCCAAGGAAACCTGTAAAAAAGAAGATTTGATTCCCATCGCTCAAGGCCAAATGAAAAATGAGGCTTTCGCCGAAAAATATGCAAATAAAGTAGTATTTTACGACACCAATCTGTTGCAACTCAAAGTCTATTCTGAAGTGTATTACAACGGCTATTGCCCGCCTAAAATAGAAAAAGAAGTCACTAGCAGAACCTATGATATCTATTTTTTACTATATATTGACATTCCCTGGGAAGCCGATGATTTGAGAGACAAACCCAATGATAGGGAAGCGATGTTTCAGGTTTTTGAAGAAGCCCTTAAAATTAAGAATATTTCATTCATAACTTTAAAAGGAGCGTATTCAAAACGACTCGAGACTGCAAAAACAATCCTTGAAAATGCTTTAAAGAATCCCAAATGAAGTTTAGCAAAAGAGAAATAGAACAAATCAAAGCACACGGCCTCACAGAGGAAAAAGTGCTGTCAGATATACTTATGTTTGAAGAAGGAATCCCATTCACTCATCTAATAAGTGCTGCAACCCATAACAATGGTATCCTTACTTTTTCAAAAGAACAACAGGATGCTTTGGTCGCTTTTTATGAAAAAAATCAGGATACTCTTTCCATAGTGAAATTTGTTCCGGCATCAGGTGCGGCCACCAGAATGTTTGAGCATTTACACCATTTTGTGGACACATACAATCCTGACGAACAAAAACTCAATGCGTATCTCAAGGAAAATGACCCTCAAATGCTTCAGGAGTTTCTAAAAGGCTTACCTCATTTTGCATTTATCAAAAAACTTCGTAAAAAAATTAGAAAACGATTTCCAGATTATAAGTTTTATAAAAAAGGAAAACGCACACATTTATTGGTTAAAACACTGCTTGAAGAAGAAGGATTGAACTACAGCAATTTGCCAAAGGGGCTCATTCCTTTTCATCGTTATAATAAAAACACGGCAACGGCTTTTGAAGAGCAACTGCTGGAGGCCGGTTACTATGCTACTAGCCAGAATCAAGCCTATTTGCACTTCACGTTTTCAGAGCAATTTGTTGAGAACTTCAAAAAAGAATTCATCAATGTAAAAAACCGTGTGGAACGAAAAACAAAATGCGCGTTCAATATCTCTTATTCCTTCCAAAAATCAAGCACAGATACCATTGCCGTTACTTTAAATAATAAGCCTTTTAGAGATGGGGACAGGAACTTTCACTTCCGCCCTGCCGGTCACGGTGCGCTGATTGAAAACCTCAACGACATTGAAGCCGATCTGGTTTTTATCAAAAATATCGACAATGTAGTGATTGAGAGCACTATTGAAGAAATTGCACGACATAAAAAAATCCTTGCCGGAAAGCTTCTGGAAGTTCAGGCCAAGGCCTTTAAGCTTTTAAAAAGCATTGATAAATTCCCAAAAGATCAAACCCTTTTGAGAGACGCCCGCGGATTTATGGCATCAGAACTCAACATTAAAAATCTGCCGGAAAGCCTTGAGACTGCAAAAGACATTCTGAACAGACCCATCCGCGTTTGCGGTATGGTTCAAAACACCGGCGCCCCCGGTGGTGGCCCATTTTGGATTCAAAGACCGGATGGAACTACCACACTTCAAATCGTCGAGCTCTCTCAAGTGGACATCTCAGACACCCATCAAATGAATATTGTCAAGGAAGCTACACATTTTAATCCGGTTGATTTGGTATGCGGACTTAAAAATTACAAGGGTGAAAAATTTGATTTGACCCGATATGTAAATCCCAACTCGGGTTTCATTTCGCAAAAAAGCCATCAGGGAAAAACTATCAAAGCACTGGAACTCCCCGGTTTATGGAATGGCAGTATGGCGCATTGGAACACACTTTTTGTGGAAGTACCATTAAGCACCTTCAATCCTGTAAAAACGGTGAATGATTTGTTAAAGGAAACACATCAGGTGATATAACTTGTTTGTTATCAAAGAATTATTCATGTTATTTTAACAAAAATTTTGTTTTATTATGATATAATTGTAATTTACCTTTTATTTTTTAAGCTTCACAAGCTATGAAACAACAGCCAACAACAGCCACTTAAGAAAAAGTCTTCATTTTATATTGATGTTAATTATAATATCAATATCTGAAACAAATGCTCAACTAAGTTCTGATTTTAATACCGATATGTGTGGAATAGAGATGTCAAGTGAATCCTACTTAAATGACCCCTTTTTTGGAAACAACCAAGCTTTAGTTGATTTATTAATTGAAAACGGCGTTAATATTCCAGAAAATTATTTAAACACATTGGATGAAAGAAGCTTTCATAATGAGCGTGATACAGAGCGGTTTTCAAGTGAAAGTACTGTTTATTCTATACCTGTTAAAGCTTGGGTTTACAGGAATGACAATGGGACAGGATTACCTATGGTTCAGGTAACTGCAAATGCTCACCCAAGCAACATTAGTGAGTTGTATGTTTCCGTTTATAATTGTAACACCCCTTTTTGGGGCAATAAAATAATCCCGCACGTTTATTCAGGAGTTGAGTGTAATTTTCATTCCCCTTTACCTAACGAACAAATAGTAGCAGTTGATGAAGATTTAAACTTTGTTCTTTACCCTAACCCAGCAAAAGAAAAGGTTACCATTATGTCAAATTCAGTGGAAGTATTTACACTTGAAATTGCTGATAAAAACAGAACTATTATTTATAAAAACAATAAAGCTAATAAGTATGAAGCTACTGTAAATAATGATTCATTTCAAACCGGTATTTATTTTGTAATTATTAAATACGGCATTAAACAACAAATCAAACGTTTAATTATAAAAAAATAATGTAATGAAAAAAATAATTTTGATTTATTTATTTTTAGCAACATTATCATCATGTACAAAAAACGATGATAATAACCAAGGATACCCTGCAGTTTTCCCTACATACTTAATTCTTGAAAAAAATGATGGAAGCGAATATGAGTTCGGTGATATTTTGGTTCAGAAAATTACATTTGACCATCTTGGCGATACAGTAGGGGTTTTTAGTTGGGAACCTGTTAGAAAGAATTCTCAAAACATTGACAATATGCCTTTTGATAATTTTTTTATAATAGACAGACCCTTCCCAGATGATAATCCATATTCTCAAATTGATGGTAGCCCTTTTATTATAAAGGAAATAAATAGAATTAAATACGCAGGAATTGAAGAGATTGATGAGTTAACCATTATAGATTATGGCTCACTAAATCAAAACAATGGGGAAATTGACCAATGGACTGTTGAATTTTACTTTAATAATGAACGTATAGATCCTTTATTGATTGTACCATTATTTGAACCTTATTATTCTGGACTATTTATATTTGAAAATTAAAACGGAAATCTTAAACTAGATAATAAAAAATTGGTCAATTTCTTTTTTACTTAATATATTAATCCCAACTCGGGTTTCATTTCGCAAAAAAGTTATCAGGGAAAAACTATCAAAGCACTGGAACTCCCCGGTTTGTGGAACGGAAGTATGGCGCATTGGAACACACTTTTTGTGGAAGTACCATTAAGCACCTTCAATCCTGTAAAAACGGTGAATGATTTGTTAAAGGATAGTCATCAAGTAATCTAATGAATTCAGCAACCCTCCTCAACGAACTCACCTTTAAAGCCACGCGCAGCAGCGGTGCCGGTGGGCAGCACGTTAATAAAGTCGCCTCACGCATTGAGTTGAGCTTTGACTTGCTAAATTCCCAAGGACTTTCAGAAGATGAGAAAGCAAGGCTTCAGGAGAAACTGGCTTCCCGTTTAACCAAAGATGGCATTCTCCTTTTAAGCTGTAGCGAAAGCCGCAGCCAGCATAGAAATAAATCCATAGTGATTGAACGCTTTTTAAGCCTAATTAAAGAAAATCTCAAAGTCCAGAAACCCAGAAAGAAATCCAAACCCTCAAAAGGAGCCATTGAAAAACGCCTAAAATCAAAGAAAGAAAAGGCTCTTAAAAAAGCCAATAGAAAACCCCCGAAAATTGATTAATAACTAGTAACTTTGTACCATCTCAAAGGGGTGCTGGAGGAAGTGGTGAGTTATTAGTGGTGAGAAGTGAGTTGAAACAACTTTTAACCATTAACTAATAACAAACTACTAAATCGGCTGAGATTATACCCAATGAACCTGGGCGGGTAATGCTGCCAAGGGACAGAAGCAAAATGCTTCAACTGTGTATGGACCCCCTTTATAATTCGGCTCGAGCGTCTTATTAAGGGTTTTTTTATACAGTTTTTAATCAATTTTAAACCAAAGAATAATTGCCCCTTTTATTCGTAATAACTTTTTTACGAATGAAAACTTTATTCAACTCAAGCCTGCGTAAGCAGGCACCTCGTCAATCAATTTTCTATTTTCAAACCAGCAAATCTTTAGTATTTGTTTGTTTAACTCTTTTAACTGTTAGCTCGCTTCTTGCGCAACATGAAAACGACACCCTTAACAAACCCGAACTACTGGACGAGGTATTGGTCAGGTCCGTTAGGGTGGATGCAGATTCGCCTATTACCCACTCCAATCTTGACAAAGAAGAATTGGAGAAACGCAACTTAGGGCAGGACATCCCCATCTTATTAAATTATTTGCCTTCAGTTGTGAGTACCAGCGATGCAGGTGCCGGTGTGGGTTATACTTACATTCGTGTGCGTGGTAGTGACGCTTCGCGCGTAAATGTGACCCTTAACGGAATTCCTTTTAATGATTCTGAAAGTCAAGGATCCTTTTGGGTGAATTTACCTGATTTTGCTTCCTCCATTGAAAACCTGCAATTGCAGCGTGGTGTAGGCACTTCTACAAATGGCTCAGGCGCTTTTGGAGCGAGTTTAAACTTATTGACAGATGCTATTTCTGAGGAGGCTTACGCCGAAATCTCAAACAGCTACGGTAGCTTTAACACCCGCAGGCACAACCTGAAATTCAGCACCGGACTTCTAAATGAAAAAATAGAGTTCGCCGGAAGGCTCTCTGCCATTGCCTCAGACGGGTATATTGACAGAGCATCATCTGACCTAAAATCCTATTTCCTGCAGGGTTCTTATGTGGATGATAACACACTAATTAAAGCCATTTCCTTTGGTGGACATGAGGTGACTTATCAAAGCTGGTTTGGTATCGATGCTGAAACTTTGGAAGAAGACAGAACATTTAATCCTGCCGGGATGTATTTTGATGACAACGGAAATATGAAATTCTATGACAACGAGGTGGATGACTACAAGCAAGACCATTACCAACTCCACTGGAACCAACGCTGGAACAACTTCTGGTCAACGACATTAGGATTGAATTATACCTATGGCAGAGGCTTTTTTGAGCAATACCGTGAAGACGACCCTTTTGATTTTTATGGGCTTGAACCCATCGTCGTGGAAGGCGACACCATAAGCAATATGAACCTCATTCGCCGACGCTGGCTGGACAATGACTATTATGTAATCAATGCCAATGCCACTTACAAAAAAGACAATCTCGAGCTAACTTCAGGTTTGTTTTACAGTTTATATGAAGGCGACCACTTTGGTGAAATCATTTGGGCACAGTATGCTGCAGGCACTGAGATTAGAGACAACTACTACTTTAGTGATGCAACCAAACGTGAGTTTACCGTATTTTCAAAAGCCACCTATAAAATAAATGATAAATGGCAGGCATATGGTGATTTGCAGGGAAGGTTTATCAAATACAAAACAGACGGGATTACCTCAGATATTGCATCGATTGATGTGGACGAAAGCTACAGTTTCTTCAACCCAAAAGCGGGATTGAGCTATCAACTCAGCACAGCAAACCAGTTTTATCTGTCTTACGGAAAGGCACACCGCGAACCCACAAGAAACGACTTTGAAGAAGGCATCAACACGCCTGAAATACTGGATGATTTTGAGTTGGGCTGGCGTTTCGCTTCTGAAAGGGTGAATGTAAACACCAACCTGTTTTATATGGACTACAAAGACCAACTAGTGCTATCTGGTGAGTTGAACGATGTAGGTGCACCATTGCGTACCACCAGTGGTGAAAGTTACCGCATGGGAATTGAAATAGAAGCAGACATACGCTTGAACAATCAATTGCGCTGGATGCCCAATGTGGCCTTCAGCCAAAACAAAAACCGCAATTTTGTGGCCTCCATTGATGGTGAACTGGTCAATCTGGGAACCACTAATATTTCGTTTTCACCCAATGTGGTAGCTAATAGTATGTTGATTTACCAACCGTTTGCAGGGTTTCAAGTAGGCTGGTTGTCCAAGTTTGTAGGCGAACAGTATATGGGGAATATTGACAGTGAGACTTCCAAACTGGACAGCTTTTTTATCAACGACCTCAACATCGTGTATGAAATTAAAGACATTCCGGTCTTCTCATCTATATTGCTCAACGGAATGGTCAACAATATTTTTGATGTAAAGTATGTGTCAAACGGGTATTTTTTCACCTTTGACGACGACTTTTCAGAGCCGGGAACCATAACAACAGTTGAAGGGGCAGGCTATTACCCACAGGCGGGTATTCACTTTTTGGCGGGGGTGACTTTGAAGTTTTAAATAGAATAAATTTCCCCTTCAAGAATGCATGAGGGGGAAATTTTGATAATTAGTCTTTCTAATTAGTAATAGTAACTACACTACCACTTCTCATAGCTCTGTAGCGTTGCATGGGGTACAAATCGGGTTGGGTTGCGTGTTGTCCGGTAATGATATTGTATTTATTCTCATCTTCAGGACAAGGGCAGGTGGCCTCAATTCCTTCAATAGTCATTCGGGAACAATCGTTTGGGGCGTGGTTGGGGTCCGTTAAGTCAAGTGCGACATACTGGTTGTTGTCAATATTATAGATAACAATGCCTTTGATGCCCTGTGCATTAATGATAATACTGTTTCCGGGAAAATTAAGCGGGTTGTACTGCGGCAAGCTTAAATCCAATTGCAAATTTACCAGCGGGTCAATCAAAAAAGGATTGTTTTGATTCACATTATCGTCTGATTTGCAAGACAATAAAATCAAAAATAAAGCAAGAGTAACAAAAATTTTCATAAGAATAAATTAGGTTGACAATTTACAATAAAATCAAGGACAATTAAATTTTTAGTATATTTGCATCTAAATCCCGTCGCGAATGGGATTTTTTAGTTCCCGCGGTTGAACATAAGTTCAGGTTGGCGGGATTCTTTATATTTTATAAAACGATGAAGTTATGACTAAAGTATCTTATTACACAGCAGAAGGATTAAAAAAATTGAGGGATGAGCTGGATTTTTTAAGAGATGTAGAACGGCCCAGAGCCTCACAGGCAATTGCCGATGCACGCGATAAAGGTGACTTGTCAGAAAACGCAGAATATGATGCTGCTAAAGAAGCACAAGGCATGCTGGAGTTGCGCATTTCTAAAATGGAAGAAATAGTTGCTAATGCACGATTGATTGACGAGTCACAACTGGACACTTCAAAAGTACTGGTGCACTCCACTGTTAAGATAAAAAACACAGCAAACAACGCCCAAATGACCTACAAGCTAGTAGCTCAAAGCGAAGCAGACCTCAAAGCAGGAAAAATATCTGTAGATTCTCCAATTGGCAAAGGATTACTCGGCAAAAAAGTGGGCGATACTGCAGAAATTCAAGTGCCAAACGGAACTGTAAAGTTTGAAATTCTTGAAATTTCTAGGGATTAATTTTTCATTTCAAAAGTATTCAAAAACCCTCAACCTGTCTGGGGGTTTTTTATGAAGTGATTTAAATTTTAAGTATCTTTAGCTTATAAATTCTTTGTATGCCAACAATCTTCACAAAAATCATCAACGGCGAAATTCCCTGCCACAAAGTCACTGAGGACAAGCACTTCATCGCCTTTCTGGATATCAATCCCAACGTAAAAGGACATACCTTGTGTGTCCCAAAAGTAGAGGTCGATAAGGTTTTTGACCTGGACGAAACCACTTATATAAACTTGATGCAATTCTCCAGAAAAGTCGCTAAAGCACTTGAAAAAACTGTTCCCTGCAAACGGGTTGGAGTTGCCATTATTGGTCTTGAAGTACCTCACGTGCATGTGCACCTCATCCCGTTAAACCAGATGAGTGATATGGATTTTAGTAAAAAAGTATTGTTTTCAACAGAAGAACTTCAAACACTTGCAAAACAAATCAATGCCGCTTTGTAATGAATGAAAAGGATTTTCCTCTGGAAATTGAATTGCGAATAGTCTGGAGTGACCTGGATGTCTATGAACACGTGAACAATGTCAACATCATTAGGTATTTACAATCGGCGCGGGTGAATATCTGGGAGCTTTCGGGGCTTTACAAAAGTTACAAGGAAACAAACCAGGGCCCTATGCTAGTTTCTTCAAAAGTGGATTTTAAAAAATCTCTGTTTTATCCGGGGACGATTACTATTAAATCGCGCGTGGGTTCTATTAAAAGCAGCAGCTTTAGCTTGGAACACATTATTTTAAACGCTCAAGGCGAAATCTGTATAGAGGCTAAGGACGTTGCTGTATGTTTTGATTTTACTACCGAAAAAACCTATCAAATTCCAGATAAGCTTAGAACTATTTTTAAATCTTATTCCTCCAATCGCAAAGAAATTTGAAAGGTTGTACCCACTCCCTTCTCTGATTGTTTTACTTTTATTTTCCCACTGTGATAATCTTCAATAATTCTTTTTGTAAGCGAAAGCCCCAGTCCCCATCCCCTTTTTTTGGTTGTGTAACCGGGTTTGAATATGGTTTTGAAGTCTTTCTTGGGGATTCCTTTACCGGTATCAGCAATAAATATGTATACTGATTTTGTGTTCTTTTGAATGGAGATTGTAACTTTTCCCTTTCCCTTCATTGCATCAATGGCATTTTTAACCAAATTTTCTATCGCCCAACTGTACAACTGCTTATTCAATTTCACATAAATAGGATTATCTGGAATTTCCAGTTCAAATTCTATGAGTTTTGAGCTACGTGCTTTCAAATAATCAAAGGATTTTATGGTTTCTGAAACCACATCTTTTTTGTTTAAAACCGGCAGGGAACCCACTTTTGAAAAACGGTCTGTGATGGTTTGAAGCCTGAAAATATCCTTTTCCATCTCGCTGATATATTCAGGGTTGATATGTTCAGATTTTAATATTTCGGTCCAACCGATTAAGGATGAAAGAGGCGTCCCAATTTGATGTGCGGTTTCTTTTGCCATACCCGCCCACAATCTGTTTTGTTCAGCAGCTTTTCGGGTTCTGAAAAAGAAATAAACCACGCCCACAAAGAGTAAAATCATTATGATAATAGCAGCGGGATAATATTTAAGTTTGTTGATTATAGTTGAGTTTCCATAATAAATAGTCGCATAAATTTCATCTCCATAGGTTACATCAATGGGCTCATATTGCGTTTTAAAAAGCTCTATAAGAGCTTCAATTTTGTTTTCATTTTCAACCTGATCTTCAGCTATGTTGATAACATCATAATCATTTGACTCATAATTATGCATAATAACAGGCGTATTGTTATTGCTCTTTATAATTTCGAAAGCAAGATCTGCAACACTTGCTTCCAAATCATCATCACCCAGTATTTCTGCATAAGCTGCGCTTAGTACTTCCATTTTTATACGCTCGTTTTCTTTAAGTTCATTAAAGAAAATGTAAGTGTTCCATAAAATTATACTAACTGAAATAAGAGAGAGAATAACAAAAACAACCCTGAAATAATTTTTTTCACTTTGCATAAACACAAGAATTAACTGCTAAATATAACAGAATTCTATCTAAGAAATTGTGTTCATAAAATATAGACACAATCTCTTTAGGTTTTTCACACTTTCGTTACCTTTGCTTTTATGATTTCATTTGAACCCAAAGACCTATCTGTTGGAAGAATGCACGGTTATCTGCTGGGTGCTGTAACTCCCAGGCCCATTGCTTTTGCCAGTACCATTGATAAAAAAGGAAATATTAATTTATCCCCTTTTAGTTTTTTTAATGTGTTTAGTGCCAACCCGCCTATTTTGATATTTTCGCCGGCAAGGCGCGGGCGAGACAATACAACAAAACACACATATGAAAATGTGCTTGAAGTCAAAGAAGTGGTCATCAACATTGTCAATTATGATATGGTGCAACAAATGTCTCTATCCTCAACGGAATATCCCAAAGGCACTAATGAATTCATAAAATCAGGTTTGACTGCCGTTCCATCAGAAAAGGTGAAGCCTCCGCGTGTAGAAGAAAGCCCTGTACAGTTTGAATGTAAAGTGAACGAAGTTATCCAACTGGGAAAAGAAGGTGGGGCAGGAAATCTGGTCATCTGTGAAGTCCTTAAAATTCATATTGACGAATCCATACTTGACGAAAATCAAATCATTGACCAACACAAAATTGATACCGTTGCAAGAATGGGCGGAAACTGGTACAGCCGATCCAATATGGGTATGTTTGAAGTTCCAAAGCCGTTATCAACACTTGGTATTGGTATCGATAAAATCCCAAATGAAATTAAATCAAGTACCGTTTTAACCGGAAACGATTTGGGGATGCTTGGTAATATTGAGGAATTGCCATCAGAAGAAGAATTAAAAGAATTTGTTTCTAAAAATATTAAAGTAAGAACCGTTTTAAGTTCTTCAGATACCATTGAAATTCATAAATTAGCACAATCATATTTACAACAAGGAGACATCCCTTCTGCCTGGAAGGTATTGCTCATAAAAATTTAAAAAATGGAAGTACAAGGAAAAATTAAAATGATAGGTGAAACTCAAACCTTTGGCACCAATGGTTTCAGAAAAAGAGAAATTGTAGTAACCACAGAAGAACAATATCCACAACACATTATGATTGAATTTGTTCAAGATAAAACTGATTTATTGAACAATTATGCCGTGGGACAGAATGTAAAAATAAGTATCAATTTAAGGGGGCGCGAGTGGGTAAATCCACAAGGAGAAACTAAATACTTTAACTCCATTCAAGGATGGCGCATTGAAAATGTTGCGCAAGAAAATCAGGCAACAGACATGCCGCCTATGCCGCCAGCAGATGCTTTTGAGCCCGTCAATGATTTGAATGAGGAAGACCACGACGATTTGCCTTTTTAAAAATCACCCCTTTACAAGCGCATTTATACTGCGCTTTTTTTTGTATCAACAAAATGGCATTTACCAAAACCCTAGAAAAAGTTTTTGAAAAATTTGTGCCCTCACCCTTTGTGATTGCCGTTTTTTTAACTTTTTTAACGATTATACTTGCCTTGTTATTTACTCAAAACACTTCCGGCGAAAGCCATACGATCTCTATTTTAAAGTTTTGGGAAAAAGGCATCTGGAACAACGATTTGTTGGTTTTTGGTTACCAAATGATGCTTATTCTGGTGTTGGGTCACATTCTGGTTTTAAGCAAACCCATGAGTGCTTTGACAGACTATGTTACCGGTTTTGTTCACTCAACAGCAAGTGCCGTTGTACTTGTAAGTGTCACCACCATGCTGGTCGCTTTTTTCAACTGGGGTCTGGGGCTCATTTTTGGAGCTATTATGGCTAGAAAAGTTGCCGAAGCATCCCTAAAAAGAGGGTTTGAAATCAACTATCCTCTTGTGGGGGCTGCCGGTTATGTGGGGTTAATGATTTGGCACGGTGGCATAAGTGGTTCTGCACCTTTAAAAGTTGCAGAAACCGGGCATTTACCGGCATTAATGGAAGGCATTGTTTCACAGGAAACAGTCAATCAAATACCAAATTTAATCTCAACAGGTCAAACCGTTTTAAGTTGGTGGAACCTCATCATTTTTGCAGTATTACTTATTATCATTCCTTTGACACTCTATTACCTTGCAAAAAAATCACCTACAAAAAAAATTGCACTACCTGTAAAAACTTCAAGCCCGGAATCTGAAGAAAGTTCTTCAACAAACAAAATTGAAAATTCAAAATTTGCGGGAATTGGCTTTGGAGTTCTTTTACTCGCCGCTTTTTTTATTCAGTATTTTGATGAGATGGTCGCTTTAATTATTACTCCAAATATGCTCAATTTTTTTATGCTGGGTCTGGGAATTGTTTTGCATGGAAGCTTTAAAAGTTTTGGGAATGCTCTGGGTGAGGCGATTTCAGGGGCATCAGGTATTCTGATTCAGTTTCCATTGTATTTTGGTATTATGGGTATTATGAAAGACACCGGTATGGTCACGATGATTAGCCAGGCATTTATCAGTATTTCAAATGAGGTTACACTTCCACTTTTTACATTTTTTAGTGCCGGCTTGGTCAATATATTTGTACCCAGCGGAGGTGGTCAATGGGCATTACAAGGTCCCATCATCATTGATGCTGCTTTGAAACTGGGTGTCCCATTGCCAAAAATTATTATGGCGCTTTCTTATGGTGATCAAATCACAAATATGCTACAACCTTTCTGGGCGCTCCCCTTGCTTGCCATCACGAAATTGAAAGCCCGCGAAATTCTACCATATACAGTCATTTTAATGCTAGTGGGAAGTGGAGTCTTTCTTTTAGGTTTGTTGATATTTTAAGAAACTATGATTTATCTCCAAGAAAATTCACCCTTTCCTCCCGTAAAACTTGCTGATGAAGACGGCTTGCTTGCATTGGGTGGGTCGCTTACTTCAGAACGGCTAATGACAGCATACCGTTCAGGAATTTTCCCTTGGTTTAATGAAAATCAACCCGTTTTGTGGTGGAGTCCAGACCCAAGAATGGTACTTTACCCGGAAAACTTCAAGGCTTCAAAAAGTCTCATACAAAAAATAAACAACAATCATTTTTCGGTCACTTTTAATGTCGCTTTCGCGAAAGTGATTAAAGCATGTGCAGAAATAAAACGAAATAATGAAACCGGCACTTGGATTACCCCGGGGATGCAAGAGGCTTATAATGAACTCCACCATTTGGGGCATGCAGTCTCAGTTGAGGTATGGAAAGAGTCTGAATTAGTTGGCGGACTCTATGGTATTGATTTGCCCAAACAAAAAATATTCTGTGGTGAAAGTATGTTTCACAAAGAAACAGATGCCTCCAAAATTGCATTTTATCACTTGGTAGAAAAATTAAAATTCAATAGTTATAAGCTTATAGATTGTCAGGTATATAATAAACACTTAGAATCACTTGGCGCTCAAGAGATTAGCAGAGTTTTGTTTGTCTCAATTCTTACAAAAGAAGCACAATAATATTCAGTTTATCGAAAACAATTGGTTTATATAAATATTTTTTGCAAATTCACCACCCTTTTTTATCCCCGGCTTATGAAAATATTTATAATAACCCCCATTATTTGTTTTTTCTATCTCTCATCTTTTTATGCACAAGAAACTACGATTGCAAGCAGTCAAAAAGATCAGTATATTGATGTTGTAAAGGTCTATGAAAAAGTAGTTGAAGACGGTTATGAATCTGACCAAATCTTTGAAAAATTAGCCAACTCAAACTATGAAAGAGGCAATTACATTGAAGCCAAAAAGTGGTTTGAAAAATGGTTCAGTAAAGATAAAAACCCAAAAACCATCGCTTACTTAAACTATTCTAAAACTCTGGAAGCTTTAAACGAGCCTGAACAGGCAAAGCACTATTTAAAACTTTACAATAAGAAGTCCAAAATATAACTAGACCTTCTCATACCTAAAACAATCCACCAGATGGTCGTTAACCATTCCAGTTGCTTGCATATGAGCATACACCACAGTGCTTCCCATAAATTTGAAACCCCGTTTTTTTAGGTCTTTGCTTAATTGATTAGATAAAGCCGTAGTTGACGGTGCATCACTCATACTTTTAAGAGTATTTTTGATGGGCTTTCCACCCACAAAACCCCAGATATAATTACTGAAACTTCCAAACTGCTTTTGTACTTCTATAAAAGCTTGTGCATTAGTCACTGCCGCTCTCACTTTCAGTTTATTTCGAATAATCCCCTCATTTTGAAGAAGTTCCTGGATTTTACTTTCGGGATACTTCGCGATTTTTTTATAGTCAAAATCGTCAAACGCCTTGCGGAAATTTTCGCGCTTACGCAAAATAGTAATCCAACTCAAACCCGCCTGAAAACTTTCCAAAATTAAAAACTCAAACAATATTTTATCATCATAAACCGGGACGCCCCACTCCGTGTCATGGTATTTTACATAAAGTGGGTCAGATCCACACCAGGGGCAGCGTTTTGTGATTTTAGTCATATTCTCAATATTTTAAAAAAAGTAACTTTGGCGATTCAAACGAAGATAAATCAAGAAAGGTGGTTGTGAAAGTTTTCTAGATACTTTTCGACCTATACTATTAAAAACTTATGGAAACAGAACTCATTTCAAATAAACAGCAGCAGATAGAAAATGTGCTCAATTCAGCAATCAATTACAAGGTCTATTCTGAGCAAATGACTCATTTTTTTGAAAGTAAAAGCACCTCGGGAGCTGATCAGTCTGAGGGGCTAATTGAATATACCGCTCTTAATTATCAACGAATGAAACGCCTTGATAAAACAATAAAAGTAGATGATACTCAAATCAAGGAATTTCAAAAACTAAATAAAGAAATCAACTGGCTTATCATCACAGAAGCTTGGTGTGGAGATGCCGCACAGGTAATCCCTGTTTTAAATAAAATGGCTGAAGCTACTAAAACTATTAAAATCAAATTAGCTTACCGCGATCAGCATCCCCAACTAATGGACATGTTTTTGACAAATGGTGCCCGTTCCATCCCAAAACTCATCGCACTTGATAGGAACCACAACATTTTATACACCTGGGGGCCCAGACCCGCTGAGGCAACAAAAATGGTCAATGATTTCAAAATCAAAAACGGAGATCTTACTCCTCAATTTAAACAAGATTTACAAATTTGGTATAATAAGAACAAAGGTCAGGGAGTCATTCATGACCAGCTGCTGTTGCTCAATAAGCAATAAGAATAATGGCATCGTCTACTTTTAAGAAGGATTTGAAGGCTTCAATTGGTTTTCAAATTCATTCAAACTCATTGCATCTCTGACTGAAAATTCGCCAATCTTAGTTCGCCTTAAGGCGGAAAGATGTGCGCCATTTTCCAATGCTTTTCCAAAATCATGTGCCAATGACCTGATGTAGGTTCCTTTGCTGCATTGTACTCTAAAATCTACTTCCGGCAAAGCAATGCGAGTAATTTCAAATGCTGAAATTTGAACTGTTCTAAAGGCAACTTCAACATCTTCGCCACTTCGGGCGAATTCATAAAGTCGTTTTCCATCTTTTTTTAAAGCCGAAAAAACGGGTGGTTGTTGCTGGATTTCACCAATAAATTGGTGGGTTGCTGCTATTATTTTTTCTTCGGTAAGGTTTGAAATGTAAAAGGTTTGATCAATTTCGGTTTCCAGGTCAAAACTGGGTGTAGTAGCCCCTAGGGTAAAAGTGCCGGTATATTCTTTTTCCTGACCTTGATAAGTGTCAATTTGTTTGGTAAACTTCCCTGTACAAATAATTAAAAGTCCAGTCGCCAAAGGGTCTAATGTCCCGGCGTGACCTACTTTTATTTTCTTCAAGTTATATTGTTTTCTGATGAGCCATCTTACTTTATTGACCACTTGAAATGAGGTCCAGTTGAGTGGCTTATCAAATAAGAGGATTTGGCCTTCTTGGAAGGATGCTGCTGTTGTGATTTTGCTCATTTGTCAAAAGTAGTTATTCTTTGAAAAAGTTGTATGTTTATGATAATTTTTTAGAATTAAAACTCATCTTATTGCTTTCCAATGCATAGTAGTTTCTAATTCAAACCTGTAGAAAATCAACTTTTATTTATTTAAATTTAATCACTTAAAAAAGAAATAAACAAAGTGCATTTTTAATAATTTTAAAAATAAAAACATGGCAACTAAAAAAATAGAGGAGCAAACTACTGAAGAACTATTAAAGGCCAAAAAAACACATAAAACCGTGATTTATATTCTTGCTACGCTATTACTAATTTATGTCTGTTTTGTTATATACAGCCTGGTTTTTAATGTTTGGAGGTATGGGGTAGAGTCAATCATCGTCCCTTTAATGGTGTTTGCAGGTGGCATGCCGGCCCTCATTCAAATCAAAGCAATTAATAAAGAACTCAAAAAAAGAGAATCACAATGAAGAAAGGAACACTTTCAAATACTTTAAGAAAATTAAGACTACTGTATTTTGCAGACAGTGTGAGTTTCTACATCAGAAAAATAAAAACCCGAAAAGAAAATAAAGAGTTTTTATCAAAAAATCCAGAGGTGAAACTCCCCCCAGATTATTTAATGTATGAATCTTTTCAGATCAATTATCGAAAATACTTTAAGGATGGTGCTAAGGTAGCAAGTGAAATCGCTGAACGTTTCAAAAAACATACTGAACTAAAGGATAAAAAGATTTTAGACTGGGGTTGTGGCCCGGGAAGAATTATTAGACATTTGCCGGAAGTCATTAATAATGGTTGTCAATTTTATGGTACAGATTATAACAAAAAATCTATAGAGTGGTGCTCAGAAAATCTGAAAGGCATCCAATTTAATCACAATAAACTTGAAGCAAACCTTCCCTATGAGGACAACTTTTTTGATATTATTTATGGGCTGTCCATCTTCACTCATTTATCAGAAAAAATGCATTTTGACTGGTTTAATGAACTCAAAAGAATTCTTAAACCCGGAGGAATTATGTATATAACAACTCAGGGTAAACATTTTAAAGTTAAATTATCTCAAGATGAGATAGTTAAATTCAATAATAATGAGCTTGTTGTAAGGGGAAATGTTCTTGAAGGACACCGCACTTACTCTGCCTTTCACCCAGAAGATTTCATGAAAAAACTATTTAAGGAGGTTGAAATCCTGGAGCATATTGTAACTCCAGTAAAAAGCAAATCCTGGTTGCCTCAAGACATTTGGATTGTTAAAAAATAGTCACTATTTCTTCCATTCAACCAAACCCCCTTTAGCAGAATCTACTTTGATACTGTAGTTTCCTCCACCGGAGACAATCCATCTTACTTTGACGGTGCCCATCCCGGGGATATTGGCAACCTCCATTTTTTGGGGATTGTGCACTTGCTCTTTTACGATATTAAAATCGGCATTTTCAACTACCATACCGGCAATAACTTTCGCACCGCTTATCGTCACATAATCAGGTCGTTCAATTTTGAATTTCAAATCCTGACTGCTGTGGGTGGGCATCAAGCGTTCGTTGTAAATTGTCGCTGTAATTTCGCGCAAGCCATTTCCAATCGTTTTTTCTTCAACCTCTAAAACGCTTAGCTTTGGTGTATGATATCCGTGGTAGATGGTAAATGCCATATTTCTGTGAGCATCTTGCTCCAGAAGAAATCCAGGGTGTGCCCTACTAAAATTCTTTTTAAAACCTCCCACTTCAATGGTTCCAAATTGGGGATGGCTGTATTCTGCCCAATCCACAAAAGCGTCGCCAAAAGTGAGGTATTTATCTACTTTCAATTCCTCTTCTTGATTGGCCCGGCCTTCATTTTTATGGAAATAAAGATAAGACACCATTAACTCATTGGTGTAAGTATAAATACCTCTACCGCCATAAAACCAATCTAGCTCTCCGCCAAATACTGAATATAAATCTTTATAAACTACCAAATACCGGTAACCGGGTATCATTTCTTCACCCTTTTTGGCGATAGCATCGTAGATTCTAATATCATCACGATTGTAAGTATCAAGATCTTCTTCTGCACCGGGGCCTCTTAAAATCATACCGCCATAGTTGTGATAACTTTGTGCTCCGGCAATGTTAGGATGTTTCATTACAAAATCTGCTACAGCTCTGGTTTCAGGCAGGCTAAACGGGTATTTATAAGCACCTCTTTGCACATAATCAGGTTGCCATTTCCATCCCCAATCACGGTTGGGGTCATAATAACCAATTCCGTCTTCATTAACACGACCATCACCGTCGCGATCTATTCCTTCAAATCCAAGCATTTCATAGTCACCTTGTTGCTCGGGCTCTACTCTAATTAGCCTGCGAGGGTCTTGCGGGTCTTTGATAAACTGTCCGGTGGGTGATTTTCTAATCATCATCGTGATATGGTTGTCGCCATTCAAATCGTCAAACATATCTTCACCGGCTTCGCCATCTCCATCATTATCTAGTACAATCATTCCTGATCGTGGAGAATGGGGTGTGTTGGGTTCTTTCATGTAATTTTCACGGGCATCAGGGTTGATGGTGGGAGCAATATAGAATGTTTTATCTTTAAGCAGTTCATTTATGAAATCAAGCTCATCAAACATTTCGGTAAGATACCAGGCAGTATAAAGTGAAAATTCAGTCCCCTGAATTTCGTTTGAATGAATATTTCCATCAATATACATGGCGGGTTTTCTATCTGGGTCACCGGTTTTAAAATCTGAAATGGTTAACAACCAGATATCTCTGCCTTGATAAGATTTTCCAATACTTTCAAGTCGTGCCAAATTGGGGTATGCTTTTACTATTTTTTGCATAATATCAACAACACCATCATAGGTATAATAGCGATTCCAACTAACTTCTACTTTGGGCTCATGTGGAGTGCCAATGGCTCTAAAGAATTTTTCTTGTGCTGTGATTTCAACAATTGATAGTAGCGCTAAAGCGAAACAAAATAAAGGGGTATATAATCTACTTTTCATCTATACTAATAGTTTAAGTGCCATTGTTTTGGCCTTGATTTTCTTATAATTTTACATTTAACACCGCAAAACCGGCGTGAGGGGCTCCTGCTTTGATTTCTACACTGCCGGAACCTTTGATGATCCATGACATGCTTTTGGTCTCAAAGGCGTCCATTTTATCAATCAAATTGATGGTATTCCCGGCTAGAACTTCTTTTTTGTCTTTGGTAATGTCAATTCTGATTTTTCGCAACCAGCGAGACTTTTCTCCCAATTCAGAATGGGTGGGCAACGGGGCATTGTTGAATAAATCGGCTGTAATACGGCTCAATCCACTACCCAAATTTTCAACTTTCACATTGTGAAATTCCAGTTTGGACTGCATCTTAGCTAAACCCAATATGAATTTTGTATGTTCCAAAGCAATACTATCTACCATCCCAAAGGGTGGGTTCTGCATTACAAATGGTTTAATACCCCCCACTTCTACCCTTTGATTTGGAAAATCGGGGTGATTAACTTGGGTCCAGGGAACAAAAACATCGGTTAGACCTTCGCGGTCTGCCCAAGCCATAAAGTTTGACTCTTTGGTAACAGTGGGTTTTTCTTTTGATTTTTCAGGTTCATCATCTCCTCCTTCCGGTTTTTCAGGTTTTATTTCTGGAACCCACCAGCCCGGTGTACTGAAACTCAATCGTCCAAAGTGAAAATAAGCCCATTGAAAGAAGTCTCCATCTGTGCCCTGATTGTCTTGTTGAAACGCTTTTTGCGAAACGGTTTCGTTGTAAAAATCTGAGACCATTTTATTGATTGTAACATCTTTTTCCTGAATAGAGCTTACGATGCGTTTTTTGGCCTCTTGAGCATTGTATTTTAGAGGCTCTGAAAGGTTGTTTGCAGGGCTAAAGGTCACAAATGCAAAGATGTTCCAGCGGTCAAAAAGATAGTCTAAAAGAGCTCTGCTTTCTTTCTGTGAAACAGCAAAATCTCCTGCTAAGGGTTCAAAAATGGGGTACTTATATGTAAGACTTTTATTAAAGGCGATACCCTCCTCAAGATCCTCGTTAAAATTACCATCTTTATCGTTGTCGATTCCTTCTGAGTAAACCAGGTAATTACCGGCTTCTCCTTTGCTTCGATCTGCTTTAACAAGAATACGCATATCCTGTTGATGCAGTTTATAATCGCCTGTTGGTGACTCAATTCTCATCTGCGTAATGTAACCATCATTATTCAGGTCCTCATAGGGGTCCTCACTTACACTTCCATCTCTGTCGTGGTCTACTTTTGTTGCATTCCCGCGTCGCTCATATTTTAAGTTGCTGTGAAATTGGGCATAGGCATCTGGTGACATATTTGGAAAAATATAAAAAGTTGTGGTTTCAAGAGCCTCTATATAATTTTTAACCAGACGTTCTGCAAATTGAATGGCCAGTTCTACACTCAGCAAATGATATCCTTCTGCACCTCCCACAACAGCAATAGCAGGTTTGTTGTCAAAGTCCCCGGTGCCAATTCGAAGCGCCCAAATATCTTGACCCCCTTCCGTTTTTACAAGAGAAATAAGTGAGGCTGCCCTGTCGCTGTTAAGAGCTTGTAGTCGTTGGTTTATTTGTTGGTTTGTTGGATAGTTGTTTTGTGCATTGACTTGAAAAAATAGAATTCCCACAAGAAAAGCTAAAAAAAGACGTATTGGCATAGTTAATTATTTTTGTGTAGTACTGAATCTTGTAAAAATATAAAATTGAATGGAAGTATGTAAAAGTTTAACACCCAATTTTAAAATCTGTACATTTGCTAAAAGTATTTAAAAATGAAATCTTTTTTTATCGTTCTGCTTTTAATTAGTTCACCTTTGCTTTTGGCACAAGAAAGTTCAAAAGCTTCTCCCCCTGTCATTGTAGCTAAAATACCATTTGGCGAAACAGTCCAGTTTGAAGATTTCTCCATAACATTTTCAAAGGTCATCGAGGACTCGAGATGCCCTAGTGATGTAACCTGTGTTTGGGCAGGTCAAGCCAAAGTTCTGGCAACCATCAAAACAGAGAAAGAAACCATTGAAAATGAGCTTATTTTTCATGGCACTTCAACCGGGAGTGAAAATGAAAATACAATGTTTTTATCAAAAAATAAGAAATACATTGGTTATCAATTATCGCCTTACCCGGAAACTTCACTTCCAATTATCCAAAGAACTTACATTCTTAATATTTTGATAGTAAACAAAGAGCTCTAGCCTTAATTTTTTTAATACTATTACTATATCGTTTTAGAAAAAATGGCGCAGTTAGTTGTTTTTTTAAATTCTGATATTAAAACCACAACCAAACAATTGTAAATATTACCTATACATTACCACGACTTTCGTTTTAAAAACACAAACAATAGACTGCTATTTCATAATTTTATTAAAGTCTTTAAGCCTTTACCCGTTTATTAAATACATAAAAAACAACTCTCTAATTATTGTGTATGTTTTTTGTTAAGGTGTTTTTTATGAAATTCACAATTAGCATCATTAAGTTTACAAAGATGTAACTTTGATTTAATATCACTATTAGGTTCTAATTCCTTTTAACACAATCATTATGAGAAAGATATATTTAAAAACCCTTTTTTTATTCCTAGGCCTAAGTGCCTTTTCACAATCCCCACAGGTGCTGGTTGATTCAGCTAACGATGGATTTAGGCTTATTGTTAACGATGAACCCTTTATGGTAAATGGTATGAATTGGGATTATTTTCCAATTGGAACAAACTACAACTACAGTATATGGAATCAATCTGACGACTTCATTATGGCAGCACTTGACTCAGAAATGGGATTGCTGAAAAATATGGGTGTAAACTCGATTAGAGTTTACACAGGCATACCTCCGCGATGGATTCAATATATATATGAAACCTATGGAATATATACAATGCTCAATCATTCCTTCGGCCGTTACGGACTCACACTGGATGGAACCTGGGTGCCAAATACTGAATACTCAGACCCGCGTGTTAAAGAATTATTACTTGCAGAGGTGACAGAAATGGTGAGAGAATACCAAAACACCCCAGGCCTTTTGCTTTATCTCTTAGGAAATGAAAACAACTATGGACTGTTTTGGGGTGGCGCTGAAACCGAGGACGTACCTGTTGAAGATCGCGAATCAACCATAAGAGCTCGAGCAATGTATCAATTATTCAATGAAGCAACTTTAGCAATGAAAGCTGTAAGTAAAAATCATCCCATAGCCATATGTAATGGTGACCTGCTCTTTATGAATATTATTGTTGAGGAATGTCCTGACGTTGATATTTTTGGAACCAATATGTACAGAGGTATTTCCTTTGGTGATGCGTTTCAAAGGGTGAAAGATGAATACAATAAGCCCATACTCTTTATGGAGTTTGGTGCCGATGCTTTTAATGCTATTGAAAACCAAGAAGACCAATACTCTCAGGCTTACTATATGACCGGTAACTGGAAAGAAATTTATGAAAATGCTGCCGGTCTTGGAAAAGCAAATAACTCTCTGGGCGGTTTTACATTTCAATTTAGCGACGGATGGTGGAAATTTGGACAAACCAAAAATTTAGATGTCCATGACACAAATGCCTCCTGGTCAAATGGTGGTTATCAAAGAGACTTTATTGAAGGGCAAAATAATATGAATGAAGAATGGTTTGGTATCTGTGCAAAAGGACCAACAAATGCAAGAGGTCTCTATGACCTTTATCCCAGAGCTGCCTACTATGCTTTGAAGGAAGCCCATCAAATAAATCCCTATGAGGAAGGGGTTGATTTAAATTTTATTGACAACTACTTTGATTCCATTCAATTAATGGATGCCGTTTTAAGAGCGCGAGGTGATAAGGCTGCTTTAGGAGGCAATGAAAAACTCAGCATTAGCAATTTAAGAGCTGAATTTACCACTTTCAATACAGGTGGGAGTTTAATCACCACGCCAGATTCAGCAGATCCAAATTCAACAAACTTCCCAAATGAACTTGGTTTTGATCATATGCAATCCTACTACTTTGGCGTTCAGGGGAAACCTGCCTCAAACGTAAGAGCCAATGTCAATATAAACGTTTTAGGAAATGTTGCCAAAAACCCCATTGACGAAATTTTTTATGAAAACAGAGGTCGCTCTGTTACCGTAAATTCGCAGGATGGAACCGTTGAACTCACTGATGTAAACCGCGTGCAGGTTTACAATGCAGACTTTGAATGGGTAGGCAAAGAATTTGATGTAAGAGGATTCTATAGAACAGGACATTACCACTGGGGATATGAAGGCGATTTTTTTGGCTTGTATCCTGAAGCCAACTATGGCCCAAATCTAGATATATACAATGGTGAAATTTCTGGATTTGAAATTGATGGAAAAAACTCATTCAATGGATTAAAAGCCGCATTTGGCCCTCAGCTTTGGTGGGGAGCAAACCCGGCTGCACTTCTAAAATATACTCGCAAAGTTGGTAATTTTGACATTACGGCTGTTTATCATGAAGATATAGATGATGCTTCTTCTATCGTAACTTCAATAGCGATTCCACTTCCACAGACAAGAAGAGCTACCCTTCATTTTAAAACTAAACTTGGAAATGTGGGACTCGAAGCAGGTGGAATATGGGGTGGACAACCATTAAATGGAAGAACCTTTCAAGTTGCCGAAGGTGAACCCGGAAACTATACCATATTTGAAGACAAGGTAACCGGAAAAGATAACTGGGGTGGAAAAGCAAAAATAACCTACTCATCTGGACGTCTTAATTGGTATGCACAAGGCGCCGCAATGGGGCTTGTTGCAAACGGGGGTGGTGATTATACACAAACCTATACCGGTTGGTCTCTAAAAGATACCGGTAGTGGAAATCAAACAAACTTTTTAACAGGATTTACTTACTCATTTGGTAATCTGCAAGTCGCTCCCAACTTTCTATGGCAAAAACCCATTGTTGATGCTATGCCAAATGACGTTGAAGCACCGGGAAGGTTGAGAAACATTCAAGACGACCCTTTTGCCGTAAGAGCCAACAGAGAAACAGTTGCTGGAGAAATTTTATTTACCTATGACCCAACTCCGGCTACCTGGATGTATGAATGGGACAACGATATGGCAGAAGATGCAGAGTTTGCAATCAGTGCCGGATTTGTGTATCGTCATTTACCTACCACACAAGATGCAGCGATAGGGTTTTTGAGTGACAGAACTTCTTTTGCATTTCCCAATTCAGCTCCTGCCGAAGATCTATGGGAAGCAAAAACCCGAATTGTATCAAAATTAAATCCCGAACTAGGCTTCATTGCCAATCTGTACTATGGTAATGGGCAAGCAAACGGAAGCGATGACAGAACCATTACTCGATTTGGTTCAGATATTAGATTTATTTACAAAAACATAAAGATTGTTAATGCTGTAAAAATCAACGATTGGGGACCCTTTGATTACCACAGGGACTTTAACTTAACATACCCTCTTCAACTAATGCTTGATATCTCAACAAGTTTAGGAAAACCTAATTGGTTTATATTACCAAATACCCGCGTTGGAATAAGAGGAACTTGGAGATCTCTTGATGAATTCTCTCCACGCTATTTACCCAATCAAGGACCAGAATTTGGTGTGCCACCCCTTAGTTCGGTTGGTTTTGACAAAGGGCAAGAATGGGAAATTAGAACATATCTACATATAAACATAGGAAAATAATAAACTTTTAGAACTACTTCCATCTTATTGGAAAGTTTAGGTCTAAAAAAAATAGTTCAAACAGATGAAAAATAGAATAAAGAATAATTTCAAAATCACACTAACACTAGGACTTCTGGCTTTTTTAGCGCTTAGCTGTGAAAGAGACCTCACAGATGAAGCTGTTGAAGCGCGATTCTCAAATAACCCGAATGTATTTATAGACGGTTTTAGTGCCGGTCTGGAATACCTGCCATTTGCCGGGTCAAGACTTGACGCCTTTTCTGTTGATACAAATGAAAAATTTGAAGGAAGTGCTTCAATGCGCTTTGATGTCCCAAATGTGGGTGACCCACTTGGAGCCTTTGCAGGAGCTATATTTCCAGATTTTTCCGGAAGGGATTTAACGGGTTATGATGCACTTACTTTTTGGGCAAAAGCCACAACAGCAGGTACCATTAATGAAATTGGGTTTGGTCAGGATTTTGGAGAAAATAAATATTTAACGACCCTTCAAAACCTACAATTAACCACAAACTGGCAAAAATATACCATCCCCATACCAGACCCCTCCAAGTTATCTCAAGAGAAAGGTCTTTTTTGGTATGCTGAAGGACCCGAGGAAGGAAACGGTTACTCCTTCTGGGTAGATGAATTAAAATTTGAAAACCTTGGAACAGTCGCTCAACCTCAACCACGAATTTTTAATGGTGAAGATCTATTTCAACAGTCATTTATTGGAGCAGCAACTTCTGTTAGTGGTTTGACTCAAACATTCAACCTTGAAAACGGTCAAAATCAAACCGTGAGTGCTGCACCTGCATATTTTGAATTTAACTCTTCAAATCCGGGGGTAGCTACTGTAAGTGAAGACGGAAACATAACTATTATTGGCGGTGGTACAACCCTAATTACAGCTACTTTAGGTGGTGTGAATGCCCAGGGCTCTCTAACACTGGAATCACTCGGCGAATTTGAACTAGCTCCCATTCCCACCAGAGACCCTGAAAATGTCATCTCCATATTTAGTGATGCTTATACAAATGTCCCCGTTGATTACTACAATGGATTTTTTAATGGTGATGGGCAAACCACACAGGGAGGAGCCCCTCCAATTGAGATAGGTGGAGACCAAATTATAAACTATACCGAACTCAATTTTGTTGGCATTGGTACCTTTATGAATGTACCTACAGTCGACGCATCACAAATGACTCACTTCCATGTTGATATTAACGTTCAAGAGAGCATTGATCCGGGAGATTTTATTAGAATCCAACTCATTAATGACGTTGGAGGTAATGAAACCTCAGGGTCAGTAGTTTTTGATAATACCGTTTTGGTAACTAATGAGTGGGTAAGTTTAGACATTCCACTTGGTGAATTCGCCGGCTTAGCCTCAAGAGATCAGTTGGGATTAATCTTTTTTGTTTCAGATGCAACAATTTCAAATATTTTTGTTGATAATATCTATTACTATAAAGACGTTGTAGAGCCCTCCCCAAATGTGGATGACTCACAAGCCACACAAGTTGCCTTGCCTATTGGTTTTGAATCAACAACACTCACTTATGACATTATAGGGTTTGAAGGTGCAGATTCTGCTATTATTGAAAATCCTGACCCAAGTGGTATCAATCCCACCTCCAGGGTTCTGAGAACCACAAAAACACAAGGAGCTCAGTTTTTTGCAGGAACACTTCTCAATCTTGATGCACCCATCGATTTTTCAAGTTCCCAAAAGTTTAGGATGAAAGTTTGGTCACCAAAAAGCGGAATTCCTGTAAGAGTGCGTTTGGAAAACGCTGATAATTCAGTTGGTATTGAATTGGATGCAAACACAACCACGATTAATGAATGGGAAGAGCTAGAATGGGACTTTAGCAGCTTTAACACAACGGCAGATTTTGTAAGAGTTGTTGTGTTTTTTGAGTTTGTGCCAGATTTACCCGGTGACGGTAGCACTTACTATTATGACGACATACAAATAATTGATTAAAGATAAAACAATAAATTTTTGACTATGAAAAATAAATTTAAAAGCATCTTGTTAGTTGCTCTTGGCGTAACAATTTTTATAAGTTGCTCTACAGACGAGAAACAAGAGGTGGTGAATAACTTCAAAAATCTCGTTGTTTCAGATGAGTTTAATACTGATGGCGAAATAAACAGTTCCTTATGGACTTTTGATATAGGAAGAGGAGATAATGGCTGGGGAAACAATGAACTGCAATATTATACAGACCGACCCGAAAACATCAAAATTGAAGACGGCATGTTGCACATCATTGCCCGAGAAGAATCTTTTGAAGGAGCCAACTTCACCTCTGCAAGAATTAAAACGCAAGGCTTGTTTGAAAAACAATATGGTCGTTTTGAAGCTAGAATTCAATTGCCCTGGGGACAAGGGATTTGGCCGGCATTTTGGCTGTTAGGAAGCAATATTGAGGAAGTTAGCTGGCCACAATGTGGCGAAATCGATATTATGGAATATAGAGGTCAGGAACCTGTGAGGGTTGATGGCAGCATGCACGGGCCCGGATATTCAGGAGGTGAAGCAGTTACAAAAAGTTTTATTCTGGAAAACGACCGGTTTGATACAGGTTTCCATGTTTTTGGAATTGAATGGGGTCCAGACTTTATCAACTTTTATGTAGATGACGCTTTGTATAACCAAATTACTCCGGCAGATGTGCCGGGTGAATGGGTATTCAACCAACCCTTTTTCATAATTATGAATGTGGCTGTGGGTGGCTCTTATGTGGGACCGCCAAACGCAGAAACTCAATTTCCACAAACAATGCTTGTAGATTATGTTAGAGTTTATGAATAAAGCATTCAAAGACAAAGTCTGCAAAAATTAAAACACAAAATTTTTATTTGAAAACCATAAAAGGTCGGAGACAAATTATCCCGGCCTTTTTAATAGACAAGTTATTGTTTTATTTAACAACTCTAAGAGTTTGTCATTAATTAGATGGTTTAGAATTAGTTTAACAAGTCAAGAATGAGCAACCAATTATCAATAATGAAAGAACCAAACGTTTCAAACATAAACAAAAAAAGTGGACTCGATTATGTAGAAATTGATAAGGAGTATTATTATAAAATTAAAAATAATGATACCATGCGCCCTTTTTTTATGAGTGTTGTGAGTGACTCAAATCACTGGATGTTTATTTCAAGCAACGGTGGTCTTACTGCCGGAAGAAAGAATAGCGACAACGCTTTGTTTCCCTATTATACTGAAGATAAAATTACAGAATCTGCCGGTACAACCGGAAGCAAATCACTTTTTATTGTTGACCACAATGGCAGTAATTCCTTATGGGAACCATTCTCTAAACGAACCAAGGCTATCTTCAAAACCACCCGAAATCTTTATAAAAATCGTTACGGAAACAAAATTATTTTTGAAGAAATAAATCACGATTTGGAACTCACTTTTAGATACCAATGGAGTTCTTCAGACAGGTTTGGATTTGTAAAAAAATCAACCCTTATAAATCACAATGACAATTCGCTTAACATATCACTTTTAGATGGAATCCAGAATATTATGCCTTATGGCGTAAGCGCAGATCTGCAAAATCAAAGCAGCAATCTGGTTGATGCTTACAAACGAAGTGAATTGGAACCAAAAAGTGGTTTAGGCATTTTCGCATTAAGCGCAATCATTGTTGACAAAGCAGAGCCCAGCGAGGCTTTAAAAGCAAATGTAGCCTGGTCTCTTGGATTAGATAACCCCACTCATTTACTTTCAAGCTTACAACTGGATGAATTTAGAAACGGGAAAAACCTCATTCATGAATACGATATTAAGGCTGAAAAAGGGGCCTATTTTGTGCATAAAAAAATTAAACTTAATGCAAATGCTCAAACAGAATGGTTGCTTGTAGCCGATGTAAATCAAAACCACAGCTCCATTGCTTCACTTATTCATCAAATCAAAAACAACTCTCAACTTCATAAGGAAATATTCGAAGATATCAAGTTAGGTACTCAAAAACTTTTAAAATTATTAGCCTCTTCAGATGCTATTCAACTCACTTCAGATAGAGCCAGAGATACCAGACACCTTGCAAATACACTTTTCAATATCATGAGAGGTGGAATTTTTGATAACAACTATCAAATAGAAAAGTGGGATTTTGAGAACTACCTTTCCTGCGCTAATAAAAAAGTTTCAAGAACCAGTGAAAAAATCATACAGAAACTGCCCGATACATTTGCGCTTTCAACACTAAAAAAAATAGGTTATGAGAGTGATGATAAAAACTTTAGAAGACTTTGCCTGGAATATATGCCGCTCAAATTCAGCAGAAGACACGGCGACCCAAGTAGGCCATGGAATAAATTTTCTATCAACACACGCAATGAAGTCGATGGATCAAAAATATTAGATTATGAAGGCAACTGGAGAGATATCTTCCAAAACTGGGAAGCCCTCTCCATTTCCTATCCCGAGTTTATCGAGAGCATGATTCACAAATTTCTCAATGCAACCACTTTTGATGGTTACAACCCATATCGAGTCACCAAAGATGGTTTTGATTGGGAGGTCATTGAAGAAAACGACCCCTGGTCTTACATTGGCTATTGGGGTGACCATCAAATCATCTATTTACTAAAATTCTTGGAACTTCAGGAAAATCACAAACCAAAATCTCTCCAAAGCTTTTTTGACAAAGAATTGTTTGTCTATGCTAATGTGCCTTACAAAATTAAACCATATAAAGACCTCTTAAAAAACCCAAAAGACACCATTGAGTTTGACTATGAACTTGATGAAAAATTAAATATCAAAAAACAAGAATTAGGAGCAGACGGCTTTTTGCTTAGAGACGAAAACCAATTTATTTGTAAAGTCAATTTTATCGAAAAAATGTTGGCAACCGTTCTTGCAAAAGTGTCAAATTTTATCCCTGAAGCAGGAATTTGGCTCAACACCCAAAGACCTGAATGGAACGACGCAAATAATGCCCTGGTTGGAAACGGTGTGTCGATGGTAACGCTCTATTATCTGAGACGCTTTTTGAGTTTTTTCAATAAAATTATTTCAGACTCAAACCACAATCGTATTGAAATTTCACAAGAACTCTACGATTATTTTGAAAAAGTTGTCAAAACCCTCAAAACTCATGAACCTATTCTTAATGGAAAAATAAACGATTTAGAAAGAAAGAAATTCCTGGATGGTTTAGGTATGGCTGCTTCTTCTTACAGAACGACGATATACAATAAAGCGTTCTCTGGGAGAAAAAGTGCTCTGGAACTTACAAACCTAAGAAAGTTTATTGATGTCACACTAAAATTTATTGACCACACCATCATTGCAAACAAACGCTCAGATAACCTCTTTCACGCTTACAATTTGATGACAGTTACAGAAAATAAAGAAGTTTCTGTTTCTTATTTAAACGAAATGCTTGAAGGTCAAGTAGCCGTTTTAAGTTCGGGATATCTATCTTCCAAAGAAAATCTTGAAGTGCTCAATGCTCTTAAAAGCAGTAAACTCTTTAGACCAGACCAATACAGTTATATTTTATACCCAAACAAAGAACTGCCTTCTTTTTTAGAAAAAAACACACTCCCAAAAGAAAGAGTTGAACGCTCTGAACTTTTAACCAAAATGATTAAGGACAGGAACACACAGATTGTTGAAAAAGATCTGAAAGGAAACTATCATTTTAACGGAAATTTCAACAATGCCAAAGTCTTAGAACAAACCCTTAAGTCATTAAAAAGTTCAAGGTATGACAAATTAATCGAAAAAGAAACCCCACAGTTACTGCAACTTTTTGAATCGGTTTTCAACCACAAAGAATTTACCGGAAGATCAGGTACTTTTTATGGTTATGAAGGTTTAGGCTCTATCTATTGGCATATGGTTTCAAAACTGCAACTCGCTGTTCAGGAGTGCTGTTTGAAAGCCATTCGTGAAAACGAAAGTGCAGAAGTTATTGGTAAACTTCTGGAGCATTATTATGAAATCAATGAAGGTATTGGGGTGCATAAATCTCCAAAACTATATGGAGCCTTCCCAACTGATCCTTACTCACACACCCCGGCAGGTAAAGGAGCACAACAGCCAGGTATGACCGGACAAGTAAAAGAAGATATTCTTAGCCGCTTTGGAGAACTGGGTGTTTTTGTAAACAATGGGAAGCTCTACTTTCACCCTTGTTTGCTGCGTAAAGAAGAAGAGTTTTTAAAAGAACCTGCCTCCTTTTCTTTTGTTGATGTTCATCAAAACAAGCAAGAATTTGAATTGGGAACAAACTCACTGGCATTTACATACTGCCAAATACCGGTGGTTTATAAGCTTAGTGAATCTGAAAGTCTTATTCTCACATTTGCAGATGGAAAAACTGAAAATTCATCATCACTTCAACTCGATGAAGAAAACAGCAATAAAGTATTCAAAAGAACTGGTGAAATCATAAAAATTGACGTGTTTTTAACCTCAAAATATTTAAAATGAGATCATTAATTCACATACTCTGTAAACTTTCGGGCATTATTTTAATAATGCTACTAACTGTTTCTTGTAAAAATGTCACTCCCCAAATGAATGAAAACAAACAACTAAGTCCCTCACAAGTTTTTGGTAATCCAAATTTGAAAGCGATCTCTTTTGGCGGTTATCGTGATGCCAATCACGATATTGAACCCACCGTGGAGCAGCTAAAAGAGGATATGAAAATACTCGCAGCAATGGGAGTTCACCTTTTACGCACTTACAAAGTGCATAAACCCCACGCCTCCAATGTGCTGGAAGCCATACACCAAATCAAGCAGGAAGATCCGGAGTTTGAAATGTATGTAGTGCTGGGAGCCTGGATTAATTGTAAAGACGCCTTCACAGACAACCCAAACCACAATGAAGAAGACGAAGAAGCTAACAAATGGGAAATCAATCGCACCGTCGAACTTGCAAATCAATATCCTGATATCGTTAAAGCGATCGCTGTGGGTAACGAAGCAATGGTCAAATGGGCAGAAAGTTACTTTGTGCAACCGGGAGTAATTCTCAAATGGGTCAACTACCTGCAAGACCTCAAAAAGAACGGAAAATTAACAAGCGATTTGTGGATTACAAGTTCAGACAACTTTGCGTCCTGGGGTGGCGGTGACTCAGAATACCACGTCCCCGATTTAGATAAACTCATTCACGCAGTCGATTTTCTCATGGTGCATACCTACCCAATGCATGACACCCACTACAATCCGGATTTTTGGCTTACGCCAAAAAATGAAGAGACTCTCAGTGAGATGGAAAAAATTAACGCAGCTATGTTACGCGCTAAAGCCTATGCCCAAAAGCAATACAAATCGGTTATAGCATATATGAAATCGCTGGGTGTTAACAAGCCGGTTCATATAGGTGAAACCGGCTGGGCAAGCTCCTCAGATGGGTTTTATGGCCCTGACGGCTCTAAAGCCTGTGATGAATACAAAGAAGGAATTTATTATAAGCACATGCGGGAATGGACCCAAAAAGACAGCATTAGTTGTTTTTATTTTGAGGCCTTTGATGAGCCATGGAAAGATGCAGCAAACCCTGCAGGTTCTGAAAATCATTTTGGTTTATTTACTGTCGATGGTCAAGCAAAATATGCCCTCTGGGATCTTGTCGATCAAGGTGTTTTTGAGGGTCTAACAAGAGACGGAAACCCCATTAGAAAAACCCAAAACGGCGATGAAAGTAAAATAATTGAAGCATCATTAGCCCCTCCTATGAAAACAAAAAGAAACAAATAAAATGATTTTAAAAATTAATGACATACCATTTTCACACAGTAAGTTACTGCTCATGTTGCTTTGGTTTCCTGTCATTATAGTATCAATCGTGAGTTGCGAACAATCAAATACCATGAAAATAGAAGTCTATGAAACTTCCGCAGCGGGAAATCATTTAGCATCCATTACAGAATTTCCTAGGCAAAATTCAGAAAACAAAATTTCAATTCACCCGGAGGAAACATTTCAGGAAATTCTAGGTTTTGGCGGCTCATTCACTGAAGCATCTGGGCATCTTCTCAACCAAATCAGCCCTGAAAACAGAACAAAAATCCTGGAAGCCTATTTTAGTGAAAAGGGAGCAAACTATTCCTTAACGCGCACACACATCAACTCCTGTGATTTTTCTTTGAGCCAATATGCTTATTCTGATGACCCTACTGATTTTGAATTGGAAAAATTCTCTATTGAACCAGACAGAGATGATATCATTCCTATGATTCTGGATGCTAAAGCCATTTCACCCCAAGGCTTTAAAATTATTTCCTCTCCCTGGACTGCACCGCCTTATATGAAGGATAACAACGACTGGGTGGGTGGAAAGCTCCTGCCGGAATATTATGATACCTGGGCGCTGTATTTTGCTAAATACATTCATGCCTTTCAAAAAGAAGGCATCGATATTTGGGGCATTACAGTGGAAAATGAGCCTTTGGGGAACTCAAACAATTGGGAAAGTATGCACTACTCAGCAGAAGAAATGACTCACTTTGTCAAAAATCATTTGGGCCCCAAAATGGAGTCTGAAGGTCTTGAAAGTGTAAAGATTTTGGGTTATGATCAAAATCGGGACCACCTCAAAGAATGGGTGGATGTGATGTATGCCGATGAAGCTTCAGCAAAATACTTTGACGGCACAGCCATTCACTGGTATGCAAGCACTTTTGAAGTCTTCCCGGAGGCATTGCAATATGCACATCAAAAAGCACCCAATGATTATTTGATTCAAACCGAAGCATGTATTGACGCTCAGGTACCTGTATGGCAGGACGACGCCTGGTACTGGAAAAAAGAAGCCACAGATTGGGGCTGGACGTGGGCTTCTGAAGAAAACAAACACCTCCATCCAAAATATGTTCCGGTCTATCGATATGCAAATGATATGATTGGGTGTTTGAACAATTGGGTAAACGGCTGGATTGACTGGAATATGGTGCTTGATAAACAAGGAGGGCCCAACTGGTTCGAAAACTGGTGTATTGCCCCCGTGATCGTTGACCCTGAAAACGACGAAGTCTATTTCACCCCTTTGTATTACACCATGGCCCATTTCAGTAAATTTATAAGGCCCGGCGCCAAACGTATTGGATGGAAAAGCGCCGATACTTCACTCCAAGTTACAGCTGCCCAAAACCCCGATGGAAGTATCGTGGTCATACTTTTAAATCAGGAAAATGAAGTTAAGAATTTCAATTTGCAGCTCGATAATTTTACAAAAACAATAACCATCGACGGTCAAGCGCTTCAAACAATTGTACTCAATCCAAACTAAAATTAAATGGAAAAACAAGCAACCACTCACGGTAAAGTAGCATTTGGTCAAAAAGTGGCCTTTGGTTTGGGAATGTTAGCCAATCAAATGTTTCCGGCAGCGTTGGGAATTTTTATGGTAGTGCTTGTACAAGACCTCGGCTTTCCGGGGTGGATGTGGGGTATCTTGTTTTTTCTGCCTAGAGTATTTGACTCCATCACAGACCCCATTATGGGATTTATCTCAGACAATACGCGCTCAGTCTGGGGACGCAGGCGACAATATGTTTTCATAGGAGCCATTATTATGGGAATCTCCTTTATCATCATGTGGCAGCTGTATCGCGAAAATGGTGTAGATTACAATTTTTATTACTTCTTGCTTTGGTCGTTTGTGTTTTATTTAGGCTTGACCATCTTCAGTGTGCCCTATGTGGCAATGGGTTATGAAATGAGTGATAATTTTCATGAACGCACAAATATTATGGCCGTTGCCCAATGGATAGGACAATGGGCCTGGGTTATTGCGCCTTGGTTTTGGGTAGTTATGTATGACCCGGAATGGTTTCCAAACGCAGATACCGCAACACGCACATTAGCAGTTTGGGTTGGTATAGCTTGTACAGTGTTAGCAGTGATGCCTGCTATTTTTATTAAAAGCAAATCAACAAAAAACGATAGCTCCCTTACCCCCATCACGTTCAGAACTGTTGGAAGCAGTTTAAAACAAATCCTTATTGGATTTAAAGAAGCTTTTGCCTCTGTACCTTTCAGAAAACTCTGTATATCTACATTCCTCATTTTCAACGCTTTTAACACCATAGCTGCATTTTCATTTTTTATTGTTGTTTATCATTTGTTTAATGGTAATGCCGAAGCCGCAGGAATATGGCCAACGCTCTTTGGTAGTTTGGGTGCAATAGTCACAACATTTTTAGTCATTCCTATTGTTGCCAAAATGTCAAGGGTAATGGGCAAAAAAAATGCCTTTCTTTGGTCGCAAGGAATATCAATAATTGGCTACATACTGTTGTGGTTTTTATTCATTCCCGGCAAACCCTATATGTTCATTTTTGCTTTACCCTTCTTCTCTTTTGGAATAGGAAGTCTATTTACATTAATGATGTCAATGACAGCAGATGTTTGTGACTTAGACGAATTAAATACCGGAAAAAGAAGGGAAGGAATTTTTGGAGCAATCTATTGGTGGATGGTAAAATTTGGATTTGCCATCGCAGGCTTACTGAGCGGAATCATAATCTCTGCGGTGGGCTTTGTCCCGGGAGCAGAATCGCAAACAGAAGGAGCTGTGACAGGATTGCGCCTTTTTTATTCAGGAATTCCCATTTTAGGAACATTAATTGCCATGTATGTGATGCGCAATTATGATCTAACCGAACAAAAAGCCAATGAAATTCAAGCTCAATTAGCCCTCAGAAAAAAACCAAAACCTTCAGGGTATGGATCTGCCAGAATAATTCCCGGAATCCAATTAAAAGAATTAACAAAAGCAGAAATTTTAGACCGTTTCCCAAACTATTACAGCACACCCATCGATGCAGAAACACTCGATGCAGAGATTTTACAATCACACTTTACTGAAACCTTTGAAAAAGGAATGCACGGTATCTGCTTTAGCCCTTTTGAGGAAAATCAAAATCCCGGTGACCCTATCACAGAAAAGCAAATAAGAAAACGTCTCGCCGTTTTGAAACCACACAGTGATTGGATAAGAGTGTTTTCTTGTACAAACGGCCACGAAAACATACCGGCCATTGCTAAAGAAATGGGTTTCAAAATACTCATGGGAGCCTGGTTGGGTAAAAATGATGAAAAAAACAATAAAGAAATACAATCTCTTTTAGAGTTGATGGAACAAAATCTAGTAGATATGGCAGCGGTTGGAAATGAGGTGCTATTTAGGGAGGAGTTGCAAGAAGAAAAACTCATTAATTATATCAGCCAAGTGAAAAGGAAAGCAAAAGGAATTCCTGTGGGATATGTTGATGTATATTATGAATTTTTCAACCGCCCGGCACTTGTTGAAGCTTGTGATGTCATAATGATTAATTGCTATCCATTCTGGGAAGGTGCACACATTGATTATGCCGGTTTATACCTCCAGGAAATGTATGAAAAGACAAAAGCCATAGCACAAAACAAAAAAGTCATCATTTCTGAAACAGGTTGGCCCGCAAAAGGAAAAGTTGAAGATGAGGCAGTCCCTTCAAAAACCAATGTAATGAAGTATTATATAAATATTCAACATTGGGCAAATTATGCTCACGTGGACTTATTCTATTTCTCTTCATTTGATGAGTCCTGGAAAATACACGATGAAGGCTGGGCAGGTACCTCCTGGGGTCTATGGGACGCTAACGAAAAGTTTAAATTTCCAATAGATCAAAACTTAATATTAAAATAAAAATAGTATGTCATATAGAAAAGAGCGGGTATTAGAAGGCGGATGGCTGGAATACCTATTAAAGTTTAAAGAAATTAAATTCCCCGAAGTTTCTTCAGAAAAGGAACTTAAAGCTTTACTCCATAAAATTTTAAACAACGGTATTCACGGATTTTGTTTTAGTTTGTATGAAGATGGCCAACAACCCGGCGATATCATAAGTGAAGCTCAAGTGCGGCGCCGTATGGAAATTCTCCAACCGGTCTCTAAATGGGTTCGTTCTTTTTCGTGTACTGACGGCAACGAACACATCCCAAAAATTGCCAAAGAAATGGGTTTAAAAACCTTGGTAGGTGCATGGTTGGGAGATGACCCTGAGATAAATAAACGTGAAATTGAAGGCCTCATTGAATTATCAAACAAAGGACTTGTTGATATTGCAGCAGTGGGTAATGAAGTGATGTACCGCAAAGACTTGTGCGAAGATGAACTGCTGGATTTTATGTATCATGTTAAAAATGCCATCCCAAAGGAAATTCCTGTGGGCTATGTAGATGCTTATTATGAATTTTCAGCACGCCCTCGCATCACTGAGGCTTGCGATGTGATACTTACTAACTGTTATCCATACTGGGAAGGTTGCCCGTTTGAATATTCTTTGGAGCATATGAATCAAATGTATCATCAAGCCAAAGCTGCCGGAAATGGTAAAAAAGTCATCATCACAGAAACAGGTTGGCCTAGTCAAGGTAACGGCTTTAAAGGTGCTACACCTTCTTATGTGAATGCTTTAAATTATTTTATCAGAACACAACTTTGGGCACAAGCCAATGAGATTGAAGTCTTCTACTTTTCCTCCTTTGATGAGTCCTGGAAAGTAGGTGCCGAAGGAGATGTGGGTGCTTATTGGGGAATTTGGGATAAAAACGAAAAAATGAAATTTTAATGAATATATATAAAGATTTACAACTACAAGCAGGCAATGCCATTTGCTATTCGGGATTTAGAGAAGGACAACAGCCCGGTGGGGAATACCCCACATATGAAGAAGTAAAAGAAGACTTAAAATTGCTTCAAAATCACTGGACTTATTTAAGACTCTATGATTGTGATTTCCACGCAGAAACGGTTTTAAAAGTCATCACAAATGAAAAAATGAATTTTAAAATTCTTTTAGGTGCCTATATTGGTGCAGAATTGAACAATTTTGGTTGCCCCTGGGGTGGTATTTATTCTCAAGAGGTGTTAGAACAAAATAAAATTCAAAATGACATTCAAATCAACAAATTAATCGCACTTGCCAACCAGTATCCGGAAATTATTTTTGCCCTTTCTGTGGGTAATGAAGCATGTGTGGAATGGACAGATCATTTTGTCCCCGTTGAAAGTGTCATCAATTATGTGAGAAAAGTTAAAAAAGAAGCTCGCCAACCCGTCACTTTTTGTGAAAACTATGTGCCTTGGTTAAACAAATTAGAACCCCTGGTTGCCGAAATTGATTTTATTTCTATTCATTCTTATCCGGTGTGGGAGTATAAAAACATTCACGAGGCATTGCATGTAACTCAAGAAAACTACCACGCAGTAGCATCAAAATACCCTGATAAACCGGTTGTTATTACAGAGGCCGGATGGGCAACAAACTCAAACGGAAGAGGGATAGACCCACACAATGTAAGTGAAGAATTACAGAGCATCTATCTCAATGACTTAAAAGGGTGGAGTGAGGATGACAACATTCTGATTTTTGTTTTTGAAGCCTTTGACGAGCCCTGGAAAGGCTCAAATGACGCCTTGGAACCTGAAAAACATTGGGGGCTGTATTATGTCGATAGAACACCCAAACTTGTAATGAGAAATGAAGAAATCTTTACAGAGTTTTAAAATTATTTTTTGAATTTTAATTAATCTCCTGTTTCAAAATTTCAAGATCCTTCAGTAGTTCTTCCATTTCGTCCCAATTGGTGCCGTCATAAAAACCACGAATACGTCTTTTAGCATCTACGAGCACAAAATTTTCAGTGTGAATCATATCATACTCGCCATCAAAGGGTTCATATTTTGCGACAAGGTATGATTTTCTGGCAAGGTCATAGATGTGTTCTTTATCTCCGGTTACCAAGTTCCACTTAGTATCGTTGACACCTTTTTTTTCGGCGTAAGCCTTTAAAACAGTCACGCTATCAATCTCTGGAGTTACAGTATGGGAAAGAAGTAACACGTCTTTTTGGTCTTTTAAAATTTCCTGTAACTTAACCATATTGTCTGTCATAATAGGACAAATGGTGGGGCAGGTTGTAAAAAAGAAATCGGCTATGTAGATTTTATTTTCATAATCCTTCTGGGTAATAGTCTCTCCATTTTGATTCAATAATGAAAAATCTGCAATGGTGTGATATTTTTTGATATGCTGTTTTGTGCTGTCAACAAGTTCTGCATTGACCATATTGGGTTGGTAAACAGGCAATTTTGGTTGTGGATTTAAAATAGAATAAATAGCCGTTATGATAATGACAGAAAGTACCAGCATTACTACTGCAAAAAACTTGTATTTGGAGAAAAATTGTAGCACGACAACTGGAATTAAATCTGTGCAAAAATAGGTATTTTTCAAGTGTTTTAATCTTTCAAAATAGTTAAAAAAAGGTATTGAAAATTAAGTTTTAGAAACTCCTTCTAAAAGTGTATTTTTGCACGTTCAATGTAAAAGAAATTATGGATCCGTTTTTTGTAAAAGCGATACAGCTACTACTAAGCTTATCAATATTAATTGTCCTTCATGAGTTAGGTCATTTTATCCCTGCTAAAATCTTCAAAACCCGCGTGGAAAAATTTTACCTCTTTTTTGATATAAAATTTTCATTATTTAAAAAGAAAATAGGTGAAACCACTTATGGTATTGGCTGGTTACCGCTGGGAGGCTATGTGAAAATCTCCGGTATGATTGACGAAAGTATGGACAAAGAGCAATTGGCAAAACCGCCGGAACCTTGGGAATTTCGCTCAAAACCCACCTGGCAACGTCTCATCATTATGCTGGGGGGTGTCACGGTCAATATTATTGTTGGGTTCTTAATTTATTCTTTAATTCTATTTCATTTTGGAAGAGATTTCGTAACTCCCGAAACCATGCCCGACGGATTTGCCGTCCACGAGTCATTTAAAGCGTTGGGCTTTGAAGATGGTGACCAAATACTAAAAGTAAATGGCGAACACTTTGAAAATGTTGTGGACATCAACAAATACATCATGTTAAGAGATGTGACATCAGTCGAAGTTCTACGCCAAAACGGAAATACAGAAACCCTTTCAGTTCCTGAAGATATTGGTATGACCAATTTTAAAGCCGGAATTATGGAGCCCTTTGTTCCCATTATCGATCCAGTTATTGAAATGGTTGCAGAAGATAGTCCTGCAGAAAAAGCCGGACTCCAAAAAGGAGACCGAATTGTTTTTGTAAATGGGGAAGAAACCAGCTATTGGCATGAATTTACTGAAAAAATTAAAAACAGTGCCAACAAATCACTGGCTGTTGTCGCTCAAAGAAATGATGAACTTATAAAATTTGAGGTCTTGCCCGATGAGAATGGAATCATTGGAGTAGCACCAATGAGAAATATAGATTCAGTTCACAAAGAGTACAGCTTTTGGGAGAGTATTACACAGGGAAGTAGTTTTGGGTATGGTATTTTAAGAGACTATGCTGCTCAATTCAAATATGTATTTACCAAAGAAGGCGCGACACAAGTGGGCGGATTTGGCGCCATAGGTAATTTATTTCCAGATACCTGGGACTGGTTGAATTTTTGGCAAACAACGGCACTCATTTCGATTATTTTAGCCTTTATGAATATACTCCCCATACCGGCACTGGATGGTGGACACGTGGTGTTTTTACTCTATGAAATGGTTACCGGTAGAAAACCCAATGAAAAAGTAATGGAATATGCTCAAATTGCAGGATTCTTTATAATAATTGCACTGGTACTTTTTGCCAATGGCAACGATGTCTATCGTTGGTTATTTGGTTAAAAAGAATATAAAAAAGAGTCATAAATTGGCAAATTTACAATATTATTGTAGTTTCACGGCTTGAATCTAAATTTATAAAAATGAACACATTAGTAAAACATAGTAAAAAAATAGTATTTGCTTTATTGTTAGTAACAGGAGGTGTTATAGCTCAGGAAGAAGTATCTGATGTTGAATTGGGTAACTTTGTAAAAGCAGTAACAAGTATTCAAGCGATTAATATGGAAGCCCAGTCTTCAATGATGGAGGTTGTAGATCAATCGGGTTTTGAACTGGATCGTTTTAACGAAATTTACCAGGCAGCTATGACAGAAGACTCAGAAAAATTAAAAACACTTTCTGAAGACGAAACTAAAAAATTTGATGGAGTGCTGGCGCGTTTTGATGCAATGCAAGCTGTTTTTCAAAAGCAAATGGAAGAAGCCGTTGTGAAAGAAAACATCACACTGGAGCGTTTTGATGCAATTGCAGAGTTAATGGAAACAGATACGGCACTTCAATTGCGTTTACAAAATATGATGCAGCAATAATAAGTTTCTGCAAATAGTATTTTAAACCCTCTAGGATTCTTATTTTAGAGGGTTTTTACTTTTAAAAGAATAAATAAAACAAACTATGAAGAAGATAAGCCTTTTGCCTAAATCAAAGGTTTTTGAAAACAAAGAAAAAATAATACTGCGTGATTTTCTGGCTATGGAACGCACATCCCTGGCAAATGAACGCACCTTGTTTTCATACATCAGAGCTTCTTTATATATGGGAATTGGTGGGGTAGCTATTCTGGAATATCAAGGCTTTGCCGACTTTCAATGGCTGAGTTATATCGTTTTTGGACTGAGTTTGGTTTTGATTTTTATTGGGGTTTTCAGATATCAACGCTTAAAGAAAAAGTTAGAAACCTATTACAAAACGATGAATACAGAAACTAGTCAAGATAGGGAAAATGCCTCTTAAATCTATTTAAAAAGCCAGAATGTAAATTATTTTATAAGGATTGGATTGTCTTAAAATTAAGTATCTTTAACCCACAAAGTATCCGCATTTTGAAAGTTAATATAGTTTACACCTTTTTTGTTTTTGTATTTATTGGGCTGCAATGCTTTTCGCAAGAGCTGCCCCCTGTAATTTCCTTTTCCTCAAAAGACTATCAAGCTGACAACCAAAACTGGGCGATAAGCCAGGGAGAAAACAAACATATTTATGTAGCAAATAACAAAGGCTTGCTTGAATTTAATGGTGACTCCTGGAGTTTATATCCATCACCAAACGAAAGTATTATAAGGTCTGTATTTGTCTATGAAGAAAAAATTTATACAGGCTGTTACAGAGAGTTTGGTTTTTGGGAACGGCAAGAAACAGGAACACTTAAATATACTTCATTAAGTAAAGATTTGGAAAATGAAATGGTTGAAGATGAACAATTTTGGACCATCTTAAATTATTCAAACTTCTTACTATTCCAATCTTTAAACTCCATCTACATTTACAATATTCAAGATGGGGACATCCAGAAAATTGTTTCAGAAGAAGGAATTACAAAAATGTTTCAAGTTGAAAATGACATCTATTTAAGTAAGCCCAAAACGGGCATTTACAAACTCTCAAATGGCCAGACACAACTTGTCTCAGACCATACCATTTTTAAAGAAAATTTAATTGTCAATTTATATAAAATCAACAATACCCTTTTAGTGCAAACCAATAGTAGCGGAATATATACATTGGAAGAAAACCCCGAATTGTGGGGAAATGAAAATGCTGATTTTTTAAAATCGCTTAATGTTTACAATAGCTTACAAACAAATTCTGGAGACATCATCTTAGGCACTATTTCTCAGGGAATGGTTTACTTAAACAAACAAGGTCAAACTGAATTTCAAATTACCAAAAATCAAAGTTTAAGTAATAATACAGTGCTCTCTATTTTTGAAGACGATACCGGTAATATTTGGTTGGGACTTGATAATGGCATTGACTGTATAAATTTAAAGTCTTCTGTAAGAATTTTTAATGATGACAGCGGTAAGTTAGGTACTGTTTACACCTCAGCCGTATTTGATGGAAATCTCTATCTTGGCACTAACCAAGGCTTATTTTATCGTTCATTAAACGATGATCTCACCAGTAAGTTTAATTTAATTGATGCCTCAGTGGGACAAGTATGGTCATTATTTGTGTATGATGATACGCTTTTTTGTGGTCACCATGAAGGCACCTTTATTGTGGAAAATACAAGCTTAAGGAAAATTTCCGAAAACCCAGGAACCTGGTGTTTTAAAACCGTTGAAACAAATGAAAATTTACTTTTACAAGGAAATTATGAAGGAGTGAGTCTTCTGGAAAAAAGAAATGGAGAATGGCAGTTCAGAAACACACTTACCGGCTTTAATATGTCTTCAAAGTTTATTGAATTTGTTGATAAAAATACCTTTTTAGTTGCTCACGAATACAAAGGTATTTATGCACTAACAGTAGATGAAACATTCAAAAATATTACTCAAATAGAACATGACAAGTCTGTTGAAAAAGGTCTGTATTCAAGTCTTGTGAAAAATAAAGATGGTGTATATTATGGGTATGAAAAAGGAATCTGGAAATACAATCATGACCTGAGGGGTTTTGAAAAAGATTCAATTTACAGTGAGCTCTATACCCCTGAAAATTACACCTCAGGGAAACTGGTTTCTACCAATGATGGAGCAGTTATTTGGAACTTCACAGAGCGATTTATAAATTATATATCACAAAGTAAAGTGAGCAAAACACTCGAAATACTATCTGTCCCAATACCAAACAGTACAAGAAATGCAATGCTGGGCTATGAAAATGTAATCGAATATCAAGATGAGGTTTATCTTTTTGGAAATGCTCAAGGTTATTTTTTACTGGATTTAAAACGATTCCAAAACAGAAAACAAAATCCCTCGCTTGCTATCCATAAAGTAACCGCAAACCAAATCAACAAGCCTCAATTTCATTTATCACTAAAGGAACGGCCCGAATTGGAAAACAAGAATAATAACATAAATTTTAATTTCAGTATCTCAGAATATGAAAAATTTTATACTTCAGAATATCAGTATAAATTAACAGGACTTATGGAGGAATGGAGCTCCTGGCAAACACTTAGTGATGTTGCATTTAACAATCTACCCTATGGTGACTATGAGTTTCAGGTAAGAGGAAGGATTGGAGAACACAATTATTCTGAAATTGTTGCATACCCCTTTAGAATAAATCGCCCTTTTGTTATTTCAAATAGCATGCTTGTTTTGTATGGCTTTTTAATTCTCATTGCAATAATTATCATCCATAATATGTATAAAACCTATTATAAAAAACAACGTAAAAAAATCGAAGTAAAAAACAAACGTGAATTGGCTTTAAAAGAATCTGAAAACAAAAGAGCCCTGATGAGACTTAAAAATGAAAAATTACAACAAGATATTGAAAGCAAAAACAGAGAGCTTGCTATTTCTACAATGAGTCTTATCAAGAAGAATGAATTTTTAAACAGTATTAAATCAGAACTAAATCACTTTACACAAGAACAAAAAGATGTCAAAAAAGTTATCAAAATTATTGACAAAAACCTAAACAGCAATGACGACTGGAAATTCTTTGAAGAAGCATTTAACAATGCTGATCAAGATTTTTTTAAGAAAATAAAAACCAATCACACTGCACTCACTCCAGACGATTTGCGTTTGTGTGCCTATTTAAGACTCAACCTTTCTTCAAAAGAAATTGCACCTTTGTTTAATATTTCTCCTAAAAGTGTTGAAGTAAAACGATATCGTTTGCGCAAAAAAATGAACTTACCTAACGAAACCAACTTAACAAATTATATTCTAGAAATTTAGCTCCAATACATTTGTCCATTTTAGCTATACATTACCCCTACACATAGACTTTAAGAACACTCTCAATCCCAATGTTTTAAAACTTTAACATTCCCAAATGTTCAATGTTTACACTACACAGCATTAAATAATGGCCTCAAAACAAACAACCTAGAACGTTGTAGTTAATTTGTAATAATTACAAGGATGAAAATTCAATGGTTAGGGTTTATATTTGAAAATCACACAATGATTTGTTTGAAGAGATATTTTCGGGGCATAAAAATTGGATAAATTTTAATTCCAATAATTTTCTTATAAACCACTTCAAATCAACCATTCAAATCTTGAATAAGCTAATTAATTTACAAACTAAAATTATTAAATCATGAAAAAAATTACATTCCTTAGTTTAATCTTTGCATCCTCATTTATGGTGGCTCAAAATACTGTGACCGTTGACGGTAGTGCAGAGTTTTTAGGTTTTGCAAATGTTTTTGAAACCCCTGCAAATGGCGGAGGTTTTGTATTTGGATCTCCGTGGGCAGTTGAAGACATCAAGTCTGTTATTGACGTGGGTGGAAATACAGTAACTCTTTTCCCAAACTTCAATACCTATGCTGATAATCCAACAGATCCTTTTTGGGTAGATCAAGGTACAGGAGAGGGTAACAAAGTATTTGAAGGAAACACCTTTAATGAAAACAACACAGATCTTGTAGGTGAAGAATTGACTTTTGAAGCAGAGGTGCAGTCATTCACGCTCGATCCTGATTATGAAGTGAAAGCCTTTATAAAAGTTTTTAATGCCGATTTCTCTGTTTTAAAAGAAGAAAGTGTTGTTTTAACCGAAACAGGCAACTTTTCGATTACATACACAAACGTAGAACCGGAAGATACTACAGTTCAATATGGTTTTTCTGTTACAGGAATCAATGCAAATCCAGATGATGAACCCACTCTTGGAAATGTAGTTGTAGGACCTTTCAATCTTTCAACTTCAGATTTTGATGTAAACTCTGTTGTAATTTACCCAAACCCTACAACCCAAAACTGGATAATCAACACCAAAAATGCATCAAACATTTCAGTAAATCTTTATGATGTAAACGGTAAGCTGTTATCTGTTTACAAAAACATTAGCTCTCAAAACTTTACAATTGACGCATCAAATCTAAAAACAGGTGTGTATTTCGCAACTGTAATTACTGAAAACAAATCAAATACGATAAAACTTATCAAAAAGTAAACCTAAGGTTTCCTTCGTTAGCATTGAGTTTTAACTAAAAGTTCAAAAGTTAATTGGGGTCGCATTAGAATTCTTCTAATTTAAAAACAAAAAAGATGAAAAAATTAACAACCCTTTTATGTGTGCTATCTCTATTTTATGGATTTAGCCAAAATGCTCCAATTAACTTTGAAACAGATGGAAATGGTGCCGACTGGACCTGGACCGTTTTTGAAAACGACTCTAACCCTGATTTAGAAATTATCGCAAATCCTGATCCGTCAGGGGCAAATACTTCTGAAACCGTAGCCCAATTTACAGCACTCCAAACAGGTCAACCATTTGCCGGAGTAGAATCTGCTCAAGGGGCTGATCTTGGTGAATTTGTACTGGATGCTACAAACAATATTATAACTATAAAGGTTTGGAAGCCCGTAATTAGTGATGTAGGAATCAAACTTGTCTCTTCAACCTTCTGGTCTGAAGGCGAGCTTAAAGTTCCCAATACCGTTGTTAATCAATGGGAGGAGTTAACGTTTGACTTTTCAGCTTATATAAATCCTCCTGCAGGGAATGGTGTGTTAAGTCAAATCGTCATTTTTCCTGATTTTGATTCCAGAACTCAAGACAATATCATCTATTTTGATGACATTCGATTTACAGATGGCACACTTTCAAACGAGACAAATGAATTCTCAAAAAACTTTGCTGTATATCCCAATCCAACATCAGATAAATGGATAATTTCAGACAAGACAAACGCTGGTTTTACAGCTCAAATTTATGATGTTAAGGGCCAGTTGTTAGCTAATTTAAACAACAACTCACAGCAAAACCTTTCCATTGATGCTTCAAGTTTCCAGGCAGGAATTTATTTTGCTAAAATTACTTCAGGCAATGCATCAACGACTATCAAACTAGTTAAAAGGTAACTCACTCTAAAGGCTGTCAAATTTATCTGACAGCCTTTATTTTTAATGGTTATTCAACAAACTTACTTTCAAAAAAAATTACTATGAAAAAACTATTTACCCTTTTAGGCTTAATTTCTCTTTTTGTGGGATTCAGCTTTAATAGCAATATTGATTCTTCAATTAATGACTTAAAAACAGAAAATAGCTCTCTTGATATAGAAACTCTAAATTCATTTAGCTTTAATAAAACAAATTTAGGAGCAGAGCCCCCGGTACCGGTAGGCTTCGTTGCTTTAGACAATATAGGTGGAACCCCGGTGGGTCCGGGTGAAGTATTTTTAGCCTGTGGACCAAATAATGTGGGTGGAGATATCATATACAGACTTTATTTTGAACTCACTTCTGCTGGTGTTACAGACCCAATCACAGAAGCCAACGAATATACTTTTGGCAGTACCGCTGGTGATGGTGGTGGTTTTGGGCCTTTTGGATTTGTAATAACAGGACTAAACCCCGGTGTTGAATACACCTTTTGGCTTTATCAATACAATACCTTTCTTGATGTCTTCTCAAATGGCGCAGCTGTAGCCACTCAAGTTGCTGGAGCCGGTGGAGGTGGTGGAAATGAACCTCTTACTGCAGCTCCAAATCCCACTGAAAATCCTGCTGATGTCATTAGTATGTTTAGCAATGTCTATACAAATGTACCCGTTGATACCTGGTTAACTCCCTGGTCTTCGGCTCAGTTAGCAGATATTCAAATTCAAGGTAATGATACAAAACTTTACACCAATTTAGATTTTGCAGGTATAGAAACCGTAGCAAACCCTATTGATGCTTCAGGGATGGACTTCTTTCATATTGATGTATGGTCGCCTAACGCAACTACTTTTAGAGTAAAATTAGTTGATCTCGGCGGTGCTCCTACAGAAGGTGAAATAGCCTTCAGCATTGCACAAGGAGAATGGGTAAGTCTTGAAATACCTCTGGATGATTTTGCAGACCCGGCTTTGGTTACTGACCCTAATAATTTATTAACTGTTAGAAATTCTATTCAGCAACTTATAATATCTGGATTACCGGTCGGTGCAGTAACTGCTTATGTAGATAATGTATATTTTAGCCAAGCTGGTGGCGGAAATGAACCTCTTACCGCAGCTCCAGACCCCACTGAAGACCCTGCTGATGTCATTAGTATGTTCAGCAATGTCTATACAAATGTACCCGTTGATACCTGGTTAACTCCCTGGTCTTCGGCTCAGTTAGCAGATATTCAAATTCAAGGTAATGATACAAAACTTTACACCAATTTAGATTTTGCAGGTATAGAAACCGTAGCAAACCCTATTGATGCTTCAGGGATGGACTTCTTTCATATTGATGTATGGTCGCCTAACGCAACTACTTTTAGAGTAAAATTAGTTGATCTCGGCGGTGCTCCTACAGAAGGTGAAATAGCCTTCAGCATTGCACAAGGAGAATGGGTAAGTCTTGAAATACCTCTGGATGATTTTGCAGACCCGGCTTTGGTTACTGACCCTAATAATTTATTAACTGTTAGAAATTCTATTCAGCAACTTATAATATCTGGATTACCGGTCGGTGCAGTAACTGCTTATGTAGATAATGTATATTTTAGCCAAGCTGGCGGCGGAAATGAACCTCTTACCGCAGCTCCAGATCCCACTGAAGACCCTGCTGATGTCATTAGTATGTTCAGCGACGTCTATACAGATGTGCCCGTAGATACCTGGTTAACCCCTTGGTCTTCTGCAGCACTAGAGGATATCCTCATTGACGGAAATCCTACTAAAAAATATACAAATGTTGATTTTCTAGGTATCGAAACCGTTGGACCCAACTTGATTGACGCCTCAGAAATGGACTTCTTTCACATTGATATTTGGACACCAAATATGACCACCTTTAGAGTAAAACTCGTTGACTTTGGAGCCGATGGAGGCTTTGGAGGCGGTGATGATTCTGAACACGAAATTATCTTTGAAGGCCTACCTCAAGGTCAATGGAACAGCTTGCAAATACCTCTTGATGATTTTGTTGGTCTATCAAGCAGAGAAAATCTTGCACAATTAATACTTTCTGGATTACCTGTAGGCGCAGGAACATTGTTTGTTGACAATGTGTATTACAGCAGAACTCCTTTAGCCTTTGCCCGAGTACAGGTTATTCATAACAGTGCAGACCCCGGTGCAGAGTTTGTAG
>CAXBNF010000010.1:0-92370 GCA_963977065.1 uncultured Flavobacteriaceae bacterium
TTGGATCTACATTGTTGATCGCATTGAGCTCTGTTCCGTGATAGGTAACCGTTAAGTCAGGATCGCCCAAGGTAATGTCATCATCAGCATCGCTTAAGGTGAATATCCCAAAACCATTGTTGTCGTCGTCACATAAAATTAAGGGAGAGGGGGTGTTATTGACAGGAAAGGGAAGGTCAAACTCAACAAAGATTTCGCCTTGAGACTCACATACCCCGGCAAAGTTAACTGTTACTCTGTAATTTCCGGTATCGGTGACATTCAGTATGGAAGATTCTTCAGAGGGAACAAAAGGAACAAAAATCCCTGAACCTAGTGGGTCTTCATATTCCCATAAAAAGGTGGTACCTGGTGGCACAGTTCCTAATTGAGTATCAATAGTGTATGTTTCTCCTAAACATCTTGCATTACCGTTTGCAATTGTTAAATCAATTCCTAAGTCAATGCTACCAAGAAAGAAACTTCCTCCTTGTATGAAAACTGCTGAGTTAAAGGCATTATCATTTCTATCAGAAATCACAAGTTTCATTCTGTATGTTGTGTTTGGAATCACATAAGACCAAGCTTGCATCAATACAGTATGACCATTGAAATTAATAGGGGCCTGAACATTTGGTAAACCAGTTGCTCCATAATAAGTGCTGAAATATACAGGATTGGCAGAGGCACAACCTCCATTGTGAGCTTGATCCCTAATTGTTGTGACAGAAATAGGAACTTCACCAACTGTGTTAGGAACTAGGGCCATATTGGTAATAACTCCTGAGTCAGTATCTTCCAAGAAGAAAGCGAAAGCATCAGAATAATCACACTGAAAAGTTCCATATTCATTTGATGCGAATACAAAATTAAAGCTTACAGAATCTGTAACTGGAGTGAAATCAAACTCCAAAATAGATGCATCATTGTATGATGTTAAACCCGGGTCAATTCCTAATCCTTGAATGTAATTAAAAAGTTGAGGGTCACCAGGCCAATTTCCTGCTGCTTGTGGGCTTCCGTTAGGGCCCGGGGCCTCCATTACATTTCCTGTCATCAATATTATTCCATCAGAGATAGGGAAATTTGGGTTTGTATTTTCAAAATAACCAATACCATTCAAGCTGCTAAAATCAGTTCCAGTTGAACTTGTAATATTACCTACCGCGGCACAGGTATTTCCAATTAAAACATCTGTGACTAGCTGCTCATTAGTGTAAGTGGTCTCATCAACCGTAATATAAGGTTGAGAAAAAATAGATATTGGAATTAAGAAAAGTAGAATATGTAATAATCGTCTCATACTGGGGCTGTTTTTGACTGTAATTCAATTAGTCAATAAGATTTTTTAATTATTTTCTCTATCAATATAATAATCACAAAAAATGTTAAGTTGCCAAATATATTGAATTGCTCCCTTTTTATTTTATAAATTTGCAAAAAAATAGCTACTATGCCCACTTTTAACATAATAATCGAGCCTACTTCAAACAAAGAGATAAAAAAATTTGTTGCCAATCAATTCCTTACACGCTCAAGGAGTTATGAGTTTAAGAACATTGATGAGGCGAAACCCAGTCCCTTGGCGCAGGAACTTTTTTATCTCCCATTTGTTAAAACGGTTTATATTGCTCAAAATTTTATAGCCATCGAAAAATTTTCTATCGTTGAATGGACAGATGTTGAAAATGAGTTAGCTGAACAAATCCAAAATTATCTTAATTCGGGCAATGCAATTGTTGAGGAAATTGATTCTCCTAAAAAAATCCCGGTAACAGTTTATGCAGAAAGCACTCCAAATCCTGGTGTTTTAAAGTTTGTTGCCAACAAGCCTTTGGTTGATGGAACTTTTGAATTCAAAAATATTGACGAGGCTAAAAATGCTCCATTGGCACAAGCCTTATTTCATTTTTCTTTTGTTAAAGAGGTTTTTATTAGTGCTAACTATGTATCAGTTACAAAGTTTGATATTGTTGAGTGGCAAGAAGTAAGTCTTGAACTTAGAGAATTCATTAGAACTTTTATTGAAGAGGGAAAACAAATCCTTAGTGATGCGATTCTTTCTGAAATAAAGGAGGTTTCAACTTCTGAAAAAAAAGGAACCTTACCCCTTGATGATTTTTCTCAAAAAATAGTTGAGATTTTAAATGAGTATGTAAAACCTGCTGTGGCTAGTGATGGTGGCAATATTGCTTTTCAGTCATTTGATAAAGAAAGTAAAACTGTTAAGGTTATACTTCAGGGTGCTTGCAGTGGTTGTCCTTCATCAACAATCACATTAAAAAATGGAATTGAAACTATGCTTAAGGACATGCTTAACGATGATGGTTTAAGAGTAGAAGCTTTAAATGGTTAAGCATATTAAATAATTGTAATGATTCCTTTATTAGGTATAATTTTTTCTGTATCTTTAAGACACTATTAATTATTTAAAATTAACGATTATGTCTGTATTAAAAGTTATCGAAGTATTGTCAAACTCTGAAAAAAGTTGGGAAGATGCAGCCCAAAAAGCTGTGTCTCACGCCGCAAAATCTTTATCAAATATTCGTTCTGTTTATATCAATGAGCAAAGTGCTGTGGTTGAAAACAATAAAATCAAAGAATACCGTGTGAATGCAAAAATCACTTTTGAAGTAAATTAATTTAGTTTTCAAACTTTTTATTTCAAGCAATACCAGCTCGCCAAAAGAGTGTGTATTGCTTTTTTCGTTTTAAAAACCTCTTTATGTCAAAAAAAAATAGAAACGAACTTGCTTTAGAAAGCAGCCCCTATTTGCTTCAACATGCCGAAAACCCGGTGAATTGGAAGCCTTGGAGTGATGCTGTTTTCGCTACAGCGAAAAATGAAAATAAATTACTCTTAATAAGTATTGGATACTCTACCTGCCACTGGTGTCATGTGATGGAAAAGGAATGTTTTGAAAATGAAAAAGTGGCTCAGGTAATGAATGACCATTTCATTAACATTAAAGTAGATCGCGAGGAAAGACCCGATGTTGACCAGGTCTATATGAATGCTTTGCAACTCATGACGGGAAGTGGTGGCTGGCCACTCAATATTGTCGCTCTGCCTGATGGAAGACCAGTATGGGGATCCACATACCTCCACAAAGACCAATGGATTGATGTTTTATTGCAACTACAAAGACTTTATAATAATCAAGTTGAAACGCTTGTCGAGTATGCTGATAAACTTGAAAGAGGCATCAAATCTATGGATCTTGTTTGTTTCAATAAGGATAACTCTATTGAAAGTTTCGATTTTGAAGAAACACTCCAATTCTGGTCACGGCAATTTGATCTTGAAAATGGAGGAACAAAAGGTGCTCCAAAGTTTATGATGCCCAATAATTATCATTTTCTCTTACGTTATGGATTTCAAATAAATGACAAAGAATTACTGGATTTTGTACATCTTACTCTAAACAAAATGGCTTTTGGTGGTATTTTTGACCACATCAACGGTGGGTTTTCAAGATATGCAGTTGACGAAAAGTGGCACATTCCTCATTTTGAAAAAATGCTGTATGATAATGCTCAACTCGTTAGCTTGTATTGTGATGCCTATTTAGAATCTAAAAACCCTCTTTATAAAGAGGTGGTTTATGAAACGCTGGAATTTGTAAATCGCGAACTTACTGATACAACCGGCGGATTTTACAGTGCGCTTGATGCTGATAGTTTAAATGAATATGGTATCCTTGAAGAAGGGGCTTATTATGTTTTCACAAAAGAGGAACTGCTGGAACAAATGGGTGATGAATTTCCACTATTTGCAGATTATTATAATATTAATGACTTTGGTAAATGGGAGAAAAACAACTATGTGCTTATTAGAAATAAAGAGGATGCTGCTTTTTGCTCTGAACATGAAGTTTCTTTAGATACTCTTACGGAAAAGAAAAAACACTGGAAATCCCAATTACAATCCCACCGAAAAATAAAAACCAGACCCAGACTCGATTACAAAATTCTCACCTCTTGGAATGGGTTAATGATTAAAGCCTATGCAGATGGATATCGTGTGTTTAAAGATCCTACTTTTTTAGAAGCTGCATTGAAATGTGGGTTATTTGTTTCAGAAACCCTCATAAAGCCTACCGGGTGTTTGTATCGCTGTTTTACAGAAGGTAAAGCAAGTATTGAAGGATTTCTTGATGATTATGCTTTCGTAATAGAAGGTTTTATTTCACTTTATGAAATCACTTTTGACCAGAAATGGATTACTTTCTCTAATAAATTAATTAATTATTGTTTTGAAAATTTTTATAATGAAAACACGGCGATGTTTTATTATACCTCAAAAGCCTCCCAAAAGCTCATTTCAAAAACTACCGAATTTAGAGATAATGTGTTGCCTTCATCAAACTCTGTAATGGCAAAAAACATTTTTTGGCTGGGTACATTTTACTCTAATGAAGAATATTTAAAATCGGCTCGCCAAATGCATTTGAATGTACTCCCTGAAATTGAAAACTATCCCCCGGGTTTTTCAAACTGGTTGGACTTGTGGCTCAATTTTTCTCATCCTTTTTATGAAATTGTGATTTGCGGAGATGATGCGCTAAAGCAGTCACAAGAATTGAACACCTTTTATATACCAAATAAACTACTTACAGGTTCAATAAAAGAAAGTGAAATGCCATTACACACTAAAAGATTTGTAAAAGATAAAACGCTTTTCTATGTTTGTGAAAAAGGCCGTTGTGGTTTGCCCTACATAAATTTAAACGATGCTACACAAAGCATAAATTTTTATTAAAGTAGCTTATAAGTCAAAATACATTATCTATTTTATCTTTTTAATCCATATAATATTATTAATAATTAATATGAAAAATACACTTAATTTTGTTTTAGCTATATTATTAACATCAATAAGTTTTGGTCAAATAAATGAGTCTGCATACTCCAAAATGCTTGACGCATCAATAACTGCAGATCAATATTTTGAGCTCTATGGTATCTCTGATGAAGATTTAAAGAACATTGTGGGTTCACCTTATGATGTTACACGTTTTCAACTTGGAAATATATACAAAAATGACAAGATAGTTGCCCCAAATATCCCTATGCGCTATAACATATTTTCAGACGAAATTGAAATTAACACATCACAAGTTTCGCAAAAAGAAAACATCAACAATTTATCAAAATCTACTGATGTTTTTGTTTCAATTGCAAATGAAGTTTATGTTTTCATAGAGAACATTGCTAAAAAAGAAGAAAGTGGTTATTTTAAAGTTATCGTTGAAGGAAGTCATTTTGACCTATATAAGAAATCTTCAGTGACTTACATTAAAAAAAAATTTGCAGAAACAAATTATCAACAAGACCAGCCAGCCCGTTTTAATAGAGAAGACACATTTTTTCTAATAAATAAACAAGGTGATTTCTTTGAAATTCCAACTAAGAAAAAGAGTTTTTTGACCATTTTCAAACAGCATAATAAAGAGATTCATTCTTTTATAAAAGACAATAAATTGGATATAAAAAATGAAAATCACTTGGCAAAAATCATCAAATATTTCAATACACTTATTTGATTCACAATGATTCAGAAATAGAATTTTTTCTACTAAATATTTAAAATAAATCACAAATGGAACTTTTAAAAGAATACACTGCCGTTTTTAGCAAAAAATTTATGGAATATCTTCCAAGCCTTATTACTGCATTAATAATTCTTTTGGTGGGTTTATGGGTTATTAAACTCATTATTAAAATGTTGAAAAAAGTATTATTAAAAAGAGAAGTAGAAGTTTCACTCCAAAAATTTTTACTCAATTTAATAAATTGGGTTTTGAAGTTTGTTCTGTTTGTTATTGTATTTTCTCAAATGGGTATTGAAACCACCTCACTAATTGCGATGCTTGGTGCAGCAGGACTTGCTGTGGGTCTTGCGCTTCAAGGTTCCCTTTCAAATTTTGCGGGAGGTGTTTTAATCATTCTATTCAAACCGTTTAAAATAGGTGACTTCATTGAAGCTCAAGGCGAAAGCGGGACAGTTAAAGAAATTACCATCTTTTACACTAATCTTCTAACGGTAAACAATCAATTGGTAATTTTACCAAATGGAAAACTATCCAATGAAAACATAAAAAATTACACATCTGAAGGTAAAAGAAGAGATGTGATTTCTTTTGGAATTTCATATAATAGCGATATTAAGAAGGCTAAAGAGATATTAGTTGAGTTAATGAAAGAACAGGAAGATATCCTTAAAGATCCTGAGCCGGTTGTTTTTGTTGCAGAACTTGCAGACAGCTCTGTGAATCTTTCTGCAAGGTTTTGGGCACTTAATGAACACTTTTGGTCATGTCACTTTTACACGATTGAGGAGGCTAAAACCAGATTGGAAAATGCCGGAATTGTGATTCCATTCCCACAAAGAGATATACATTTATTTCAAGAGACTATGTGATTATAATTTGAATGTAATATTTAAGTTTTATTATACTCTATAATATTTCAAGTTATTCTTTCTTTGATTTTTTGAGTTGCTCAATAAAAAAGGAGGGTTGAATTCCAGTGTATTTAAAAAATGCCGTCGAAAATGACTGAGCATTATTAAAACCCATTTCCTCAGCCAACGCCTTGATGGTATATTTTCTCAATCTCGACTCTTTGTCTAATTGCTCTAAGCAATGTTCAATTCGCAAATCATTGATATAGTTTGAAAAGTTTTTATCTTTTTTGAGGTTTACTACTTTAGAAAGATAAGAAGAGTTTGTTTGAAATTGCTTTGAAACTTCGTTTAGCGATACCTCATGTGCCAAAAAATCTTTTTTTGATTCAAATAAATCTAACTTTTTTAACAAATCTTCTACAACTTCAATTGAAATATTAGGTTGGGGGTTTTCTTCGCCTGAGGATATAGACTCCTTGAAATCTTTTGCTATTAATTTATCAAAGCGTTTTTTATATTTTCGTTGCTTTACAACATAATAGACTGAAATGAATAAACCAATTAGTAAAATGCTTATGATGACTAAAGTGTCTTTTTTATTTTGGACTTCTTGATTTTTTAACTTTTCAATCTCCAATTGTTTTTCTTCAATTAGCAAAGGAATTTCAAAATGTTCCCGTGTCGTGTTCTTTACATAATCTGAAATATCATTGTGAGAAGTGAGCGTCTTTAGAAACTTATTTAAATAATCAAACTGCCTCACTCTGTCCCCTTTTTCCAAAAAATAATTGTTTATAGTTCCATAAATTTCTTTTGTCTCCGGTACAATTTCCTTTTGTCCTGATACTAATGAATCGAATCTCATATAATAGGGCAAAGCTGTATTTATATCCATTGTTTGTTCATAGAATTTTCCTGTATAATAATTTATTAGTGCTTCATAATAATTTGATGGCACCATCTCGACTACTTTATTTAGACTATCAAAAGCTTGTTCATATTTCTCCTTTTGAAAATAAGCAATTCCAGAATTCCATAAAAAATCCTGATAGAAGAAAGTTTCATGAATATTTTTATGGTTTGAAAAAACCTGCTCAATCAATTCTAGAGCATTGGCCGGGTTATTTGATTTGAGATACACATTTGATTTTCCTAAATCAAGAATTAAATCCAAATTTTGAGGTAATTTTTCATTTAAGTTCTTACTATATGAATTTATCTTTTCATATATTTTTAAACTTGTCTCAGCATTTCCCCAATACATATTGATTTGAGCCACAAGCAACAATGAGTTTACTTCTTGAATAACATTTTCTTCTTCTTTAGCAAGCTTGTAAGCCATTAAAGCTGTCTTTAAAGACTTCTTAAATTCAAACGCATCCAGATATTTTGCTGCTTCGTCTATATATTCAATAATTTCAGTTTCATTTACATTTAATTCCGTGACTTGTTCTTCTTTTACTGCCCTTGATAATATAGATTCATCCTGATTTGAGTATTTATTAACTTGTAAAAGTGTAGTGCTTGGTCTTAATAGGACTTTGGTTTTTTTATCAAAATCACTTGTAAATAATGTTAAAGCTGAGACATTCCTTAAATGACTAAAAATTATTAAAATAAAAAAGAAAGAAAAAAGGAGACGAAAGAAAATCATGCTTGCTTATTAACAATAGTTATCAAAATCTTAAGCAAATTACTAAATATTAAAAATCATTCATACTTAATTTAGCTACAAAGTAGTTTATTTGATTATTATTTAAGTATATATCTCTATTTGTGTTACTTACATCGTCTTAAACTTCTTTAAATTTATAAAAACAAGTAACCATTTTATAAATTCAATGTTGTTATATTTTGGACTTGAGAAACTTATTGTAGTTTTGTGTCAGTCAATTTAAAAATAAAATTAACTTAAAACTGAAGTTATGAATAGAATTGCCCTTTCCTTAATCCTTGGATTATTTTTTATCCAGGCTCAATCCCAAAGAGGGGTTAGCCAAGTAATTACAGAATATTTATTACAATTTCAATTTGATAAAACTACAAAGTTTGAAGATGTTGATTTAGAAACATTGAAATATGTGGGTAGCCCCTATCAAAATGAAAGTTTTCTGGCAGGTGAAATCTACCATAACAATAAATTAATAGCAGACAATATCCCTTTGAGATACAATGCGTTAATGGACGAGATGGAGTTCAAACCCAGTTTTGAAACACCTGATAATGAATCTAGTGCATTAATGAAGTCTCCAGAAGTTGACGTGAGAATTGGCAGTAAAGTTTTTATCTTTGTTCCTTACCAAGGAGGCATTGAAAAAGGAGGTTATTTTGATGTACTCTTGAGAGGGGAAAAAATTGATTTATTTAAAAAATACAATAAAAAATACACCCCAGAACAAAAAGCACAAACCTCTATGACTCGTGATGTACCTGCACGATTTACAAACAACCCCGTTTATTATTTAGTTTTACAAGACGGACGATTTATCGAAATTCCAAGTAGAGCTAGAAACTTTACAGATGCTTTTGTTGATAAAGAAAAGGAAATTAAAAGTTTTATCAAGGACAAAAAACTAGACATCAAAGATGAAAATCATATTATTCAAATCGTAAATTACTATAATTCAATAATTTAATTTTATTTTTCAAAAAGAATAAAGAGGAGGAGTTTCAAATTCTCCTCTTTTTTTGATGAACTAATTTAACAATAGTATATCAAATTTTTAACAATTCAGACAATATAAATAGCTTATATTCGCCTTCTTTCAAATATATAATTTTAAATAATACACTATGCTAAAAACAACAATCTTTCACCTTTTAACAGTTTTACTTATTTCCTCCCCTCTATTTGCTCAACAATATACTGAGAACGAAAATCAAAATAACACAAGCACATCTCAAAAACTTGAAGATTATACATCCAGAGCAACTCGTTATGTTGAAGACAATACAAACGGCTCACCTTTTTTAAAGGAAAGCTTTGAAATTGGAAGTATATTAAATGAAGGTGGTGTAGTTGTATCAAACGTATCATTGAGATATAATGCCTTTCACGATGAATTTCAGGTAAAACAAAATATCAATGATAGCGATGACCAAATACAGGCGGTGAGAAAATCAACAGATTTGTTCATAAAAACAGGAGATGATGTTTACACATATCTTCTTCCATCAGATGGTGTAGGTGGCTATTATAATATTTTAGTTGAGGGAAATAAAGCTCAATTATTTAAAAAGTCTTCTAAAAAATTTATTGAAGGAGTTCAATCTGTAAATATGATGACCGGAAATCATCCAAATAGACTAGTTGACGAAAGCTCATATTACATTGTAAATAGCAATGGGGAAATCACTGAGCTTCAAAAGTCAAAAAACAAAAAATTACAAGCTATTGCGGGCGATAAGAGAAATGAACTTAAAAAATATGCTAAGTCAAGCAACTTAAATGCAAATAAAGAGGAGGATTTAATCAAATTAGTTAAATATTATAACCAAAATTTCTAGCCTCCAATAAAATCTTTCAAATAATAAGGTTCAAAATAAGCGACACTTTCGAAGTCGCTTTTTTTGTGCTTTTCTATTGCAAGCTTACACATCTCCTTTGCTGAGGGTAATTTTCCATCAATAAATACTGCATTGGGGTGAGAGCATATAGAATTGAACTTTTCATTTGCATTCCCTAAAAACATTACTTTTCCCTTTTCCAAATAATTTAAAAAAGAATTCTCGTCTAAAATTTTTGCACTGGTTTCTTCAAGTTGGTTATGCTTATTGTCATAAACTGCGGTATAAACCTCCATCCTTCTGGCATCAATCATGGGTATTATATAATCAGATTGGTTATTCAACTGATTTGCCAAAGACTGTAAAGTATCTATTGAAATGAGTGGTAAATCCTGCGCAAAACAAAGTCCTTTTGCTGCAGAAACCCCAATTCGCAAACCCGTATAGCTTCCGGGACCTTTACTAACTGCAACTGCACTCAAATCTTTCAGTGATATTTTTGCCGTTTGTAAAACTTCTTTAATAAAGAGGTGTAATTTCTCTGAATGGGAATAATTGGCACTGTTAAGCTCTTTTAATGCTACAACATTAGCTTCATCAGAAATACTTACTGAACAATTTGTGGTAGTTGTTTCAATGCAGAGGATGTAAGTCATTTTTTTAAATAATGGTAAGCAACAAAGAAAATAAATTTAATTTAAAATCTAATTTATTTCTTGCTTTACCTCAATCTTGTCACCAGATTTTAATGACTTGGTAACAGTATTGTAAGGTCCAATTATTACTTCATCACCTTCCTCAAGACCGTTTGTGATTTCAATAAATTGATTGTCTTGAATTCCTGTTTCAATGACTCTCAATTTTGCTTCATCACCATTTTTGACAAAAAGGGATTCAAATCGCTCAGAATTTATCAAATCTGTTGGCATTTTTGTGCCTGAAGCACTTGATGTTGTGTCTGTTTTTATAACAATCGCACTAATGGGCACACCCAGTACATTTGTCTTTTTGTTTGTTATAATATCTACTGTAGCTGTCATTCCCGGTCTAAAGGGCGAGAAATTTTCGGGCTTGCCTTCCAATAAATCTTGATAAGACTCTATAAGAATTCTAACCTTAACTTTAAAATTGGTTACTTGGTCTGCAGTTAAAGTTGCTTCAGCAGAATTTGCTATGGAAGTAACTATTCCTTTAAATTCCCTTCGCAAATAGGCATCTACTTCAACAATTGTAGAGTCACCAATAGAAACTTTAACGATATCATTTTCATTAACATCAACCTCCACTTCCATGCTGTTTAAGTTTGCAACTCTTAAGATTTCAGTTCCTGCCATTTGTTGGGTTCCCACAACTCTTTCGCCCAGTTCTACTCCCAGTTTTGATATGGTGCCGTCTATAGGTGCATAAATAGTCGTTCTGGCAAGATTGTCCCGTGCTTCATTAACTGTTGCTCCGGCACTTTGGATGTTAAAATAAGCCGATTGATTGGCAGCTTTTGCTCCTTCAAAAGCTGAAACAGCCCTGTCCCATTCTGCTTTGGAAATGATTCCTTTATCAAAAAGGGTTTTGTTTCTTTCATAATTCAATTCAGCTTCTTTGAGGCTTGCTTGTGTTTGATCATAAACAGACCTTACATTTTGAAGTGCCGCCTGTGAGCGTTGCAATCCTGATTGATATAAATCCGGATTGATTTTTACCAATAAATCTCCCTTTTTTACTTGTTGCCCTTCAATTATAGGAAGCTCAATGATTTCCCCAGAAACTTCAGAAGAAATTTTGATTTCGGTTTCAGGTTGGATTTTTCCAGTTGCTGCAACTGTTTCAATGATTGTGATGGGTTCAATTTTAGAAACTTCCACTTGTTTGAAGTTTCCGGTTTTACCAAACCATCCTTGTTTTTTTCCAACAACCAGCAGAAGTATTACTGCAACAATAACTGAAATAATTATAAGTGATTTTTTGTTCATAATCGATAATGATTAATAAAGTGATATTCCAAAATAAAGTTCTAATAATTTTAATTTAAAAATATAGTCATATTTGGCTCTTATGGCTTCAGATTGTGTATTTTCATATCGTAACAATGCTTGGCTAAATTCAAATGAATTGATAATACCCACTTCAAAACGTTCTTTTGAATATTCATAAGCTTGCTCTTGCGCTTCTTCTGCAACAACCGCTGCCTCATATGCTTTTAGTGACCCCTGAGCATCAGTATATGCCTGATAGACATTTGACTCCAAATCAAGTTCTGCTTGCTCCTTTTGATAATTTGCACGTTCAATATTTATCTTACTGCGCTTTACATTGTTTCTTACACCCAATCCATTAAAAATAGGTACTTGCAATTGAGCCCCAATAAATGTTCCGTCATTCTCATACAATTGTGTGATAAAATTGCGATTAAAAAAGTCATTGTCTGCCCATCTGGTATTGTAACCGGCAAACGCACTTAGCGTTGGGTAATAAGCACCCCTTGCAATTTGAAGGTCTTTCTCAGCAATGTCAAGATTTTGTGAAGCTATTTTGATTTCATAACGTGTCTCTTTAGCTTTTTGAATCACATCAGATACTGATTGATCAAGTATAGTACTCACAGGAAGCTCATAATCTGTATCAACAATGTCAAAGTTTTCATAATCTTTGATGAGTAGTGTTTGAGCCAGATTGATTAAACCAATTCTTATTTGATTTTCAGCCCTAACGATGCGTTGTTCATCATTTGCAAGTGTTGATTTTATTTCGAGTAAGTCGCCTCGAGGAACCACTCCTGCATCAACCAGTTCATTGGTCCTGTTGAGTTGCTCTTTTGTTATCTCAATTTGTGCTTGAATAATTTTTAAGTTTTCTTTTTCAAAAAGAATTTGAAGGAAAGAGTTGGCAACAAATAAGGCGATGTCATCTTTCATTTGACTTAAATTGTATTGAGAAGCAATTTGTTGCATTTTTGCCCTTTGTAATTGCCTTAAGTTGCGCAAGCCATCAAAGAGTGTGACATTTGATTGAAAACCGGTTGTAAAGGATGTAAAGGTTGTGTTTTCAAAACTATTTGTAACTGGGTTGATGTTGGCACCTGTGTTTGAATTAATACTGGCATTTCCATTGAGAGATGGAAGGAATCTACCAATGGCATCGTCCTTTTGTATATCTGCTAAATCTAAATCCAGTTCAGATTGTTTCACACTGATGTTGTTTTCAACAGCATAAGCAACTGCTTCTTCTAAGGTCCATTTTTTTTGGGCAAAAGCAGAAAAGGATACAATCCCTATTAAAAATGTGATGGTGATTTTTTTCATTTATATAAAAATTCTAAACTCACTTTGTTTGATTCAAACTTAATTGTCAACCAATGAGTCTTGTTCAACTTTATTTTGTTACACTAAAATTTATCTATTTGCAAAAGGAGATACTATGGGGTTCCAGACTTTCACTTTATCATCTTTTGTTATCCCACTTTTAATTTCAACAAATATGCCGTCGCTAATCCCTAACTCTATTGCTCTTTTTTCAAAGTTTTGTGAGTTGGTTTCTACTTCAACAAAGGGTTTTTGAGTGGAGGTATCATATTGAATGAGTCCCTCTTTTAAAGCCATAACCTCATCTGCTCTTTCAAGAATAATAGACGCATTTGCACTCAAACCGGCTCTTATAAAAGTGGAGTCCAGATTTTTAATAGTTCCTTTTATTTCAAACTGAATGGCCCCGTTTTCTGCATTTCCTTTTGGAGCAATGTAATCAAGTACCGCTTCAAAGGTTTTATTGTCTATGGCTCCCACCGTGATTTCAAGTGGGAGACCTTCTTTGATTTTACCTACTTCAGATTCATCTACTTTACCTTCAAAAATCATTTTCTTCACATCGGCGATGGCAGCGATGGTGGTACCCTCATTAAAGTTGTTACTTTCAATCACCTGATTTCCCACTTTTACTGGTACTTCAAGTATCATTCCGGGCACTGTTGCTCTAATATCAGTATTGGCAGCGCTTCCTATTCCGCTTGTTGTACCGGTTTTTACAATATCAAAGGTTTGTTTTGCCGCCAGTAAAGTTTGTTCCGCTTGACGGTAAGCCACTTCAGCTTGATCAAAAGCGTTTGCAGCAATCACACCTTTTTCAAAAAGCGCTTTTTGACGTTCAAAGTTTTTCTTTTCATTGTCTAATGCAATTTGAGCCGTGTTGATTTGGTTTCTTGTGCTAGCAAGATTTGACACATTGGGCACGATGCGCAATCGTGCTATCAAATCACCGGTTTTTACAAGTTGCCCGGGCACTATGAAAATGTCTTCAATAATTCCTGAAATATTCGGTTTTATCAACACCTCATCTCTGGGAACTATGCTTCCGGTGGCCACTGTTTTCTTAACAATGGAAGTGGTTTGTGCAGTTTCTGTCTGATAGACTGTTGGATCCTCAGCATTTTTCTGATAGAGATAATACAAAGCGCCTACAAAGGTGACAACGATGAGAATTAAAATTAAAATTGTAAATGATTTTTTCATTGTATTGTTATTATAAAAAATTATTCTGTTCTAAGTGCGTCAACCGGTTTTACTTTAATTGCATTTTGAGCAGGAATCAAACCTGCCAACAAGCCGGAAATAATCAATATAGCTAAAGCAACTCCCACCACAAATAAGTTTACGCTGGGGTTTGCAAACATGGTATCTGGAGAGCTGTTATTTTCTAAAATGGAATTTACAAGTGCTAATACTCCGGTAGCTAAAACGATTCCGGTCATGCCTGAAATTATTGTTAAAAAAATAGATTCAAGTAATATTTGTGAGCGAATGTCCCAGGGAGTAGCCCCTAAAGCTCTTCTGATACCAATTTCTTTGGTTCGTTCTTTAACAACTATCAACATAATATTGCTGATGCCTATAACGCCAGAAAGCAAAATCAATATGCCCACAAAATAAGCAATGGCATTGAGTGCAATAAAAAGAGCGTTAATTTTTGAAAATTGTTCATATAAATCAAAATGTCCAATGGCACGATCATCTTCAGGATGAATAGTGTGCCTGCTCTTCATGACTTTAAAAACTTCTTCTTTTAATTCTGAAATCGAAGCTTTATCTACGGCAGTTATCGCCATCCAGCCCACATTGTCTCCTCTGTTAAACGCTTGTGAAAAGGCTGTAAAGGGAACATAGATTTCCTTTTGAGCTTCTTCTATGTCACCGCGGTCGTTGCTGTTTTTTCTATACGTGCCAACCACCATAAAATTAACCCCATTAATTTTTATATAATCTCCTATAGGGTTTTCATTTTTGTCAAAGAGCTCATCTTTAACAGAGGCTCCAATAATGGCAATTTTTCTTTTTTGTTCAATATCTGAATAATTAATAAACCTTCCGGAAGTAATATCCATAGGTTGTTGCTCAATATATTCAGGATAGTCGCCATAGACATTAAATGCCCCGGTGTTTAAACCTCTCACCACATTATTGGCTCCACCAAAACCGCCCAGTTGATTTCTGGGTGAAACATATTTTAAATTGGGAACTTGTGTTTTTAGTGCTTCAACATCACTAATTTTAAAATTATATCTTCTGCCTTGCGGCAATCCTTTATAAGGTTTGGAAGCAGTTTGAGACCACATAAACATTGAGTTTGTAGCCATTCCTGAAAAGCCTTTTTTAACCCCATTTTCAAGACCGGTACCAGCTGCGAGTAAGATGACAAGAATAAAAATTCCCCACAAAACACCAAAGGCGGTCAAAAGGGTTCTGAATCCGTTTGAACTCAAGGCTTCGAGTATTTCGCTCCAGCTATCTTTACTAAATAGATTACTCATCGTTTAAGGCTTCTATGGGTTTGATACTCGCTGCCCTGTAAGCGGGAAAGAATCCGGCGATGGCTCCGGCAATGACCAAGATAAATACCGTTGTGATGGCTATGTTAAAATCTACAGATGGGTTTGTGATAAACTCAGTCTCAACGGCAGGACCGGCTAGCTCCAGCAAAGCCAGACCAAAAATTAAACCTGTGAATCCTGCTATGGCAGTGATAAATATAGACTCGTGTAAAATCATCCAGATAATAGAACGTGGAGTGGCACCAATGGCTTTTCTAATCCCAATTTCTTTGGTTCTTTCCTTCACAATAATGAGCATGATATTACTCACACCAACCACCCCCGCTATGATGGTACAAATACCCACTGCCCAGAAAAACAAACTAATCATGTTGTTTAAATCATAAAATCGCTTTGTTTCCTCTAAGTTACTTCTTACGGTGATGGCTCTGGTATCTGTGGGAGCAATGGTATGTTTTGTTTTTAATTGATTTTCTAATTGCGCTGTAAAAATTTCTGAAGCTTCAACATCTTTATTAAAATTTCCTGTACTATGTAGTGTGAATGCCAAGTTTCTAATGTTGTCTCCGGCGTTAAAAACACGCTGACTTGTAGATAGCGGTATGACAACTCGGGTTTCTTCACGTTCACCACCCGGGTCTGTATAAACACCAACTACTTTAAATTTTATACCTGTGATTTCTATATATTCACCTAACGCATTTTTGCCTTTGAACAAATCTGTAAACACTTTATGCCCAATCACAGCTACTTTTTCAAAATTTTGCTGGTCATATTGATTTAAATATCTACCTGAAGTAATTGAAGCATTTTCTAAAAATTGATAATCAGGCAGTGCTCCTTCAATGCGGTAACTACCACTTTCATTGTTGTATGTTGTTAAGCCAGACCATATTCTATAAATAGAAGACTTGTATTCAATTTGTTCTTGTCTTGACTGTAGGGTTTGTTCAAAATCATTGTTTTTTAATTGAATATATCTTCCGGGATTAAGACCTTTATACCCTTGTGAAGTCACTCCTGTCCATACATTTATTCTGTTTTCTGCATTACCTTCAAACTGTTTTGCTACACCATTTTCCATGCCTTTTCCAATGGCCAAAAGAATGACGAGAATAAAAATTCCCGAAGCTACGGAAACACCGGTTAAAAAAGTACGCAACTTATTTTTCCGAATCGCTTCAAATATTTCTTGCCATCTTTCTATATCAAACATGGGCTTCCGCTTTAGCTTTTACTTGTTGTACAGGTGTGTCGTTTATAATCAAACCATCTTTGAGGTGAACTATGCGTTTTGTCATGTGAGCAATGTCTTCCTCGTGAGTTACAATTAATATTGTTTTACCTTCATCGTTAATTGACTGAATGATTTCCATCACTTCATAAGAGGTTTTACTGTCCAGCGCTCCGGTGGGTTCATCTGCCAATAACACTTTAGGGTCTGAAGCCAATGCTCTGGCAATGGCCACCCTTTGTTTTTGCCCTCCTGAAAGTTCATTGGGTAAGTGAGTTGCCCAGTCTGCCAAACCCACTTTTTCAAGATAGTGCATGGCGCGATCCATACGTTCATTGCGTTTTATACCCTGATAATAAAGGGGCATTGCTACATTGTCTAAAGCTGTTTTGTAATTGATCAAATTAAAAGACTGAAAAATAAAGCCTAAAAATTTATTGCGATAACGTGCGGCTATCTTTTCATTAAGGTTTTTGATTAAAACCCCATCAAGGGTGTAAGTGCCTTCATCTGCTTCATCTAGAATTCCCAAAATGTTAAGCAATGTAGATTTACCTGAACCAGAAGAACCCATTATTGAGACCATTTCGCCTTCTTTTACACTAAAGTCAATTCCTTTTAAAACGTGCAGCGAAGTACTTCCTGTTTTATAGGATTTGTGAAGCGATTTAATTTCAATCATAATTACAACGTTTAGGAATAAATATTTTTTTACTAGTGTACAATATTATAGATAGTTACACAAAATAATGTGAAAGTGGTGTTAATTAAAAGAGGAAAGTTGAATCGAGTTAAGTAGTTGATTCTTTTTTTGCTTGTTTTCGGCTTTTGTAAACAAAATATGCTATGACTCCCACAAGTAAGTATGGAAAAGCCATTAAGTATAAAATACCTTGGTTAATGCCTTCTGCGGTAGCTCCATCGGCGTCGGTTTCCAGAACGGCTCTGCACATGGAGCATTGGGCACTTACTTCAATGGAAAGAAGAGCTAAAAAGAGTAACGATATAATTGTTTTATTTCTCATTAATAATAAGGTGCTATCATAATATAAACAATTACTCCTGTTACAGCCACATAAAGCCATATCGGAAATGTGATTTTTGCAATTTTTTTGTGTTTATCAAAACGTTTTGACAAGGCTCTCACAAATGAAATCAAAACCAGAGGGATTACAGCAATTGACAATATAATATGTGAAATAAGTATGACAAAATACACAATTCGTATGGTACCCTCTCCTCCATAAGGCGTTGAAGTCGAGGTCATGTGATAAACCACATACATCAACAAAAACAATACAGAAAGACCTATAGCTGTTTTCATAAGGTTTTCATGGGCTTTACGGTTTCCTTTTTTGATTTGAATAACAGCAAGAATTAATATAACAGCAGTAAAAGCATTGATTGTGGCATAAATGGGGGGTAAAAATCCAAGACGTTCCACACCGGGGATTTCAATTTTAATAGTAAATAAAACGGCAACAGCCACAGGAATTAAAACCGAAAGAGCCACAATCCATTTGTTGTACATCTTTTCTTTTTGTGTTAAAGCTTTGTTCATTAAAGTAATTTTTTGATATCTTCTTTTAACATTTCAATCTCATCATCTTCCAAACCGTTGTAATAAATTTTTGGGTTTCCAAATTCATCAAATCGTGAACGAATATGCCCATCCTTATCGATAAGCGCAAACAAACCTGAATGTTCAAATCCTCCGGGTGCATTTTCTTCTTCTGCTGAATACAATTTAAATCCCTCATTGGAAAGCTTGTAAATCGCCTCTTTATCACCCGTTAAAAAATGCCAGTGTGAGTGTTTTGCACCATAGTTTTCAGCATATTTTTTTAATACTTCCGGAGTGTCGTGCTTGGGGTCTATGGTGATGGAGGCAATACCAAATTCAGGATTGCCATAAAATGCATCTTGAATTTTTTTCATGTTTTGATTCATGATAGGGCAAATACTGGGGCAGGTGGTAAAAAAGAACTCTACGAGATACACTTTGCCTTCGTAAGTCTCATTGGTTACGGTTTGACCGTGTTGATTGGTAAATGAAAAATCAGGAACTGAATTTCCGGTATAAAAATCGGGGCCTTTGAGTCGGGCACTAAATTCACTTACTGCCCAGATTCCAAAAACAAGAATCACAAAGGAAATGCCTATATATGAGTAATTTTTCACTGTTTAAATTTGTCGTTTATTGTATTTTTTTAGAGCCATTCTATATTCTGCCAGAATCACTTTCACGTCGTCATTCATTTTATTATTCAGCTCTGCAACCGATGAGGTATCATAACCATACAGAAACCCAACATCTTTGTCGTCATTTCTACCTCTCAGACTTCTGTTTTTGTCAATTATAAAAACCTCTGATGCTCCAAGGTTCTCATCAAGCTCTAAATCTGTTTCAAGCGAAGAAAAGAGCGATTGAATGTCTTTCGCTTCAGCGTAAACAAATATCCATTTTTCGGCGTTTGTGAGTTTATTTAGTTCGACTAGAAGTTCCTCAACAAGGGGTTCGTTTCCTTTTTGCAAAACGGTCACAAACTGAAGGTCCTCAAACTCGTGATAGGGTTTGTAAATCTTATGCGTTAAATTGAATACATTACCATATTTTGACTTGATGTCACTGCCAAAAAAACTAAGAATGGTTATTTTACCATCCAGGCTTACGGGTTCACCGGTCATCGAACTGAAGTTTGAAAAATCATTTATATCTTGAGTTAAAACCGGAAGCTTAGCAAAGTGATTGACCCCTGATGAAAAAAACAAGTATGCCGTGATGGGCAGTATAAAAAGAACGCCAAGTACTATATATTTTTTCACCTAAGAACTCTAAATTTGTGGAATACAAAAATAAAAAAAGCCCTGCAATTTACAGGGCTTTTAACTATTTATTTAACCTATTTTAAAAATTGTATTTCACAAATCCACTTTTGTAAACCTCATAGATATAATCTCCTTCAATAAGTAGTATAAAGCAAAGATATGCAATCAAAAATACCGCAGTCCAAACCACAGATCGTCTCAATCCTTTGGTCTCTCCTTCCATGTGCATGAATGCCCAGGTAATATAATAGGCTTTATAGATTGTAAGTATTATAAATATCCAGTTCAGTAATTTCATAGATAGAAATTTTGTCTCTACTAGAAACTGAGGTTTTATAATTCCTAAAACAACTTCAACAATTGTTGCAATTGAAAGGAGTGTAAACACATACCAAATACGTTTTACAGAACTCTCATGTGTTGCGCCATGTGCCATATTTCAAACTATTTATATTAAACGAGGTAAAAGAATGTAAAGACAAATACCCAAACTAAATCTACAAAGTGCCAGTAAAGTCCCACTTTTTCAACCATTTCATAACTTCCTCTACGTTCATAAGTTCCCAGAAGGATGTTAAAGAAAATAATCAAATTAATTAAAACTCCCGTAAAAACGTGAAAACCGTGAAACCCTGTGATGAAGAAAAAGAAGTTCCCAAATAAAGGATGTCCATATTCATTGCGGTGCAAATTGGCTCCTTCAACTACCCTCACTGCGTCACTGTTTAAAGTTGATACAGATTCTTCTCTGCTTAGAACTATGGGATGCCCTTTTTCATCAAGTTTCTGAATTCTTACACGAAGATTTTCATTGGCTGCAAAACCGGCTTTGATATCTTCGATAGTGTATGTTGAAAGGGTTTCTTCCTCACCGTTGAACCACAATCCTGAGCTTCTTTCAAGTGTTTCTCTTTGTGTGGATTCTAAGGCGATATCACTTAATCCAACACGTTTGCCTTCAGCATCCTCAAATTGCAAGATCCTACCACCCTTTGTTTCTACAGCACCATAAGTTCCTTGGATAAAGTTTTTCCACTCCCACGCTTGTGAACCTAAGAAAACAATACCACCAATCAAGGTAAGGAACATATAAAAAACCACTTTGTTTTTTTTCATTTGATGTCCTGCATCAACGGCAAGCACCATGGTTACAGATGAAAAAATCAAAATAAAAGTCATTAATGCAACATAGTACATAGGCGCATCCACACCGTGTAAAAACGGAAAGTGGTTAAACACCTCATCTGCTATGGGCCACGAGTCTATAAATTTATATCTTGAGAAACCATAAGCAGCAAGAAATCCGGAGAAAGTCAATGCATCTGAGAGGATGAAAAACCACATCATTAACTTACCATAACTTGCTTTTAAAGGGCGATTTCCCCCTCCCCAGGTTTTTCCTTCGGTACCTGTTTCAACAACAGTAGCTTCCATAGAGTAATTTTGGTTTTAAATAAGTGTCAAAAATAAGCAATTTTATTATCTCACAAAATAGAAAAATAAAAACAGATAGATCCATAAAAAATCTACAAAGTGCCAAAACGTTTCAGCGAGTTCAATACCAAGGGTTTGACCCTTGTGGTACTTCTGTTTAAAATGATTATAAATTACAACCAAAAGCGCAATCAATGCGCCGATTATGTGAGCCAAGTGCAGGATTACTACCAAATAAATAAAGGAGGTAGTAATCGTACTTTCACTTCCGGTAAAAAAATAGCCCGCTTTTATAAATTCTGAAAATCCCTGAAACTGAAAATAAATAAATAAAATCCCCAAAATAAAAGTGGAAATTAACAATGCCATTCCTTGTTTGTGATTCTCTCTTTGAATAGATTTTCGGGCAAGAAAAATGGTTAAACTACTCACCAAAACCAGAGCAAGGCTAATGTAAAATGCCACAGGAATTTCAAATCCGGAAATCCAATCCGGTCTGCTTTTACTTACAATATAAGCACTGGTGAGTCCTGCAAAACTCATCGTCATGCTAATCATTGCAAACCAAAGCATCATTTTTTTTGCGCGTTGTTTTTTTATTTCGGGAGTGTCATCTGTATAGGCCATTATCGTATAAATTTATCTAAAACATAAAGTATTTGAAGCAGTGTGATATAAGCTACACTAACAAATAATAATTTTCTTGCTGCCTGCTGTGTCTTTAGTTTAAACAATTTGAAGGAATGAACTAAAAACCAAATTCCAAGTAGAAAAACTAAAACAGCTGTTAGTGGTGTGATATAAAAACTTCCAGTCACGCCTAAAACGGGAATGAGTGAAACCAGCAGCGTCCAAATAGTATAAAGCACCACCTGAATGGCAGTTCCGCGGTCTTGTTTTCCGGTGGGTAACATATAAAACCCGGCTTTTTTGTAATCGTCATAAAGAAACCAACCAATAGCCCAAAAGTGAGGAAATTGCCAGAAAAATTGAATCATAAACAGTGTGCCGGCTTCAATACCGAAATCTCCTGTAGCAGCCACCCAACCCAACATAAAAGGAATAGCTCCGGGAAAGGCTCCTACAAAAACCGAAAGGGGTGTTTTGGTCTTTAATGGGGTATATAAACTCACATACATAAAGATCGAAATGGCTCCAAACATAGCTGTTTTGGGGTTGATGGCATACAAAACAGCAATTCCGGAAACGGTAAAAACAGAAGCTACTATAAAAGCTGTATTCACAGACATTCTGCCGGAGGGAATGGGTCTGTTTTTTGTGCGATTCATAAGTGCATCCAAATCTTTTTCAATGATTTGATTGTATGCATTTGAAGCGCCCACCATCAGGTAACCACCAATAGCTAACAGTAAAATCACTAATGGACTAATCTGTTCAACTCCCAGCAAATAACCCGCTATTGAAGAAAATACAACACTCACAGAAAGACGCACTTTAGTGAGTTCTAAAAAGTCTTTAAACAGGGTATTTGAAGTAGCTTGCAATTTTGTAGTTTCCAATTTTTGATGCTTTTCCTCTTCGAAAATGTACCGCTCCGAAAATTGGTGCAAAGATACTGCAAGAAGCCAGCTTATACAATATTTAATAATAGATTATTTGTCTAATTAAAAGGTGAAGTTTTAAAAATCATTATACCAATTGAAAATATCTGATCTTATTCCAAAGTTTATCCAAGTGGTTGAGTTTTTGAACTCTGAAGTTGTATTCACCTGGGGGTTGAAGTCACGGTAAATCAAACTTGCATAGACTTTTAAGTTTGTTGAGGGATTAATCAAGTAGCCGGCTTGTAGCTCTCCATGAAAAACTGAAGTGGTGTTTCCTTGTGCTAATTCAATTCCTGAATCTGCCGGGCGGTCTCTTTCATCTCGATAAATATCACCACCATAGTTGAAATTGTCTTCTCCATCATTAAAATCAAAACCGCGTTCGCCAACAATTACTTTTGCACTCCCAAAAAGTCTGTTTTTTTCATAACGGGCAATAGCAACAAACTCTTTAAAGTTTGCCCCCCAAAGGTGTGCCATCGATTGATTGTTGTGTCCATAGTTAAGTACAATGGTATTGTGAGAAAATGTGTAAGGCCTCACTTGGTTGTATTCAAACTGAAGAAATAGATTCTCAATGTCAAATGGCCTAAAGTATTTTACTCCCAGTTGAAAACCCAATTTATTTTTCCAGCTTTTTTCACCACCAAAAATATCACTTGTAGAAAACTCATCAATTATTAATTGTCCATATGAGACAAATTTATCAGAGAATTTAAATTTTGAACTCAATCCCACAAGAGCGTTTCCAGAGCGTGGCCCGGTTGAAAACTCAATTGCCCTGTAAAAAATGATGGGATTGAGAAAATTCAAATCAAAGCCTCTGTCATTACTATTATCCCAAAGTACACTTTCAAACAAGCCAATATTTAACCTCTTTGAGACATTGTAACTCAAATAATGGGTTGCCATATATTTTGTCGTGAAAGCGCCATCAACAGTTGCCTCCTGTCTAACATCACGCAGCGACATCCAGGTATTTGTATATTTTAATTTCCAAAAAGTCGTGTTAATTTTAAAATAGGGACTGGGACTCGCTACATCACTGAGGAACAAAGAGCGGTATCCATCGCCTAAAAAGTTTTTACCGTGTCCAAATTGAAAATTAAATAATTCACCTGCACTATATGAAAGGTAACCTGTTGCAAGTGGGTAGTCATAAGCTGTTTCTTTAAATTCTTTAGCAATTCCAAAACCGGGAATTATTGCCGGATTTCCTCCAGTGTCTGCTGCAATTGACTCTGCATAACGATTAAAATACTCAGCAAAACGACCCTGACTTTCATAAACAACCGCGTGAAAGTTAAAGTTTTTCCCTAATCCTCCTTGTACAACTGCGAGTCTGGTATTGTTATAAGTATAATCAAAATCACTATCTGACTCAGTGCCTAATTGCAAATCAACACCGGGGTCTAAAGTAAACCAGTATCCATCGCCTTTAATACTCAACATATGTTCATTCCACCACTTTTTTCCAAACCAAGATGATTTATTTTTGTATAGTAAAGTGTCCCGGGATTCCATATCATAATGCTTACTTACTTCCTTATACAGATATGGCCTTTGAGCAGTATGAGCATTGTTTCCCAACTGGTTTAAATAATAATCAAAGCGTGCATAGTCTTGATGTGAAAGCGGAATATTAATATTACTTGCATATTTTTCATTTGAATAACCCAAATTTTCTATCGATTCATATTCATTTGACATGTCCTTTTTGAGGCTCGACACTAGTTCCTTTTCATTTTTAGAGTTTTCTAATGTGGCTCCAAGTGGAATTTTTATTGGCAATGTGAATTGTGCAAAAACGGGGCGCGCATTATAAGTTGCGGGTTGAATTTGAGGCAATTCATCAAAGACTCTTTGAATTTCATCTTTGAGTTCCTGAAAAATAGCATCCATTGCCAAAATCTTAAAATTCCCTTCTCTGTCAACTTCAAAAAAAACAACAATTTGTCCTTTGTATTCCTCATCAAAAACACGTTGAGGTGTTTTGAAGTTTTCAAAAATGAACCTCTGTAATGTAGATTCAAAACAGGGCCTTAAGTCGTTAACATTTATGTTTTCGCATTCCGGAAAAACCGGATATTTCTCAAATTCTGTGACAGATTGTTGACCATTTACCGGAAGACAAAGAAGAAAAAGAAAGACAGGAAAGGCTTTAAATATCATAATCAAATCTAAAAATTGTAGCCGAAAGATACGTTTTTTTATGATTTTTTAATAGTCTAAAAAAAATCCCGTAAACTAGAAGTTTCGGGATTCATTTTAAAAATTAAATCATATTAGTGGACATTGAAAATAATGGGGAGGTTAAACAACACATCCACTTTTTTATTGTTTTGTGAAGCGGGTATCATCTTTGGAATCATATTTACAACACGCTTTGCCTCCTTCTCAAGTTTTGGGTGTGGTGCACTCACTTGAATATTTGCAACCTGTCCATTTTTATTTATCACAAAACTAACATAAATGCGTTGATTTCCAACGAGTCCTAAACTTTCTGCTATACCGGTATTAAAACGTTTACTAACCAATTTTCCAATTTCAGAAGACATACATTTCTTTCTTTGTACATTATCAATAAAAGATTCACAACCCGGAAACAAAGGCACTCGTTCAACACCCGCAAATGAATAGGTTTTATCATCATCAGGATCTGGTTTTATAGGTGGTTTTACAACTATTGGTTTATCTGTGTGAATAATTACAGGTTCAGGGTCGGTATCAATCACAGGTTCCTTTGAAATGGGAATTTCAGTTATAAGTATCCTTTCCGGATTCACTTTCTTGACGGGTTTTTTCTCAACAAGGGGCTCTGCTTTTGGCTCTATTATGACAAAATCATTGAACCAGACTTCAATTGTATCCTCAGGAACTGGTAAGGCAATTACATTTTTCTTTACTCCATAGGTAGCATTGATTACTATCGCTACTAGTGCAATAGATATGATTAAACTAAATTGGAAATACAAAGTAGCGTTGTATTTCAAATTTGCATCTTTCTTGCTTTTTGGCTTTTCTACATTATTTTTCTCAAAATAATTTAGTAGTTTATTAATTGTTTTCATATTTATTGATTTAATAGTATACTATTCATAAATCAACAAGAGTGCCAAAAATAAAAAAGCCATCAACAAAATGTTAATGGCTTTATAAAAAGATTGTTTTAAGTATTAATTTTCGACTTGGAAAAGTATGGGCAAACTATAGGTTACATTTACTGCTTTTCCTCTTTGTTTACCGGGAGTCATTTTTGGCAATCCACTAATTACCTTTTTGGCTTCAGATTCAAGTCTTGGGTGAGGGGCTCGTGCCAAAACATCGACGACATTTCCTTTTGTGTCAATTTTAAACATAACAGAAATTCTTTGCCTTCCTGTTAAACCGAGGTCATTTGCCAATTCTGAATTAAAATTTCTTCTAACAAAAGCGTCAATTTTTTCCGACATACAATCCTTACGTTGCTGGTTGTTTTTCATGTTTTCACAACCTGGATAGATTGGTACATTTTCTATAACAGCAAAAGGAACATCTGCAATTTCTTCAACGGCTTCTTCAATAGTTTCTATCTCAACAATTTCTTCAAATTGTGAAGTTTCTGTAGATTCTATAATGGTTTCTTCAATTTCTTCATCGTCTTCAACCACCTCTATAATTTCTGGTGCTGGTGGTGGTGGTGGTGGCGGTGGTGGTGGAATAAATTCTGTGATTGGGATTTCTTCCTCATCTTCATCTTCCAAATTGAGCGACCCTATATCAATAAGTGATTTGTCATAGGTCTTCCACTCAATTGCTTGCCAAGTAACAAAAAGCATTACTATCATCCCTATTTGGAAAAAAAGTACACTCCTTTTGTTTAAATCAGCTTTTGGATTTTTTTTAGGCTCCATAGTTATCCTTGTTTAGTTGTTGCTAAAATATGTAAAATCTATTTTAAAATAAAGCTAAAATTTACTTTTTAACTTTTTTATTTTTTTTTGTGAGAGCATTAGCAGTAATGCAGCCAAAAATATGCCCACCCCGTTTGCAAGAATATCATAAATATCTGCTTGCCTGTTTCTCGTTAATTCATTTTGTAATACCTCAATTATCATGCCATAAAGAAAAGATAAGGAGCAAACAGAAATGAGTAGTTTCTTAAAATAAGCGTCCCTAAGTTTAAAGAATCCATAAAAAGCCCAAAGAATAGTCAAGATAAAATACCCTATTATATGGATGGTTTTATCAGACAGATTGGAGTCAATTTTGGGTAAAGTTGCCGGGTTAACCAGAGAACCAATAGAAATGATTGTGGTATAGAATAATGCAATAAACAAGAGGGACTTATCCCCCAATAATTTCTTTATAAGCTTTATCATCCAATAAATCATCTATTTCTGATGCATCAGAAAATTTGAGTTTTATCATCCATCCATCACCATAAGGATCCATATTCACTTTTTCTGGCTCAGACTCCAGTGCTTCATTAAACTCAATTATTTCACCAGAAAGGGGTAAGAATAAATCTGAAACAGTTTTTACAGCCTCGACAGTCCCAAAAACATCTTCAACCTGTAAGGTTTCATCTAGAGTATCTACTTCAACATAGACAATATCTCCCAGTTCTTTTTGAGCAAAATCTGTAATGCCAACTGTTGCAATGTCTCCTTCTATTTTAATCCACTCGTGGTCTTTTGTGTACTTTAAATTTGCCGGAATATTCATATTTTTTAAAGGTATTTGGTTAAAGTTTTCTAATTTAATTTCCAAAATTGTATCGAAGAGTTATACCACTTCTAATGGTTGTTTGTGGAAAAGCCGTTGAAATTGCAAATTCGGAAAAAGTATGGTCATAATAAAACAAGGCTGTTAAATTTTTACTCAGGGCATAATCTGCAGTGAACTGCACCCCATAAATAGTTTGACCTGCTGTAACTTGACTATTTTCCACATCAAGATATCTGATTATCGTTTTATTATCACGCATTGACAGATCGAGTTTAAAGTTCAAATCACTTCTCAAAATCTGTTGGTTTCCACCAAAGCTAGTACCTATTCTTAGATCCTTTATCCTATATCCCAATCCCACGATATATTCCATTCCTTGGATTTCTGTGAGTAAATTGTTTGCAAAACTTAAAGAAAGTGCCCGGTCTTTTCTTATTTCAGCAAGAACTCTTACTGAATTTTGCATTTCAAAATCAACTTTGATTAAGGGGCTAAAACGTTCCAAAAGATTGATATTTGAGAGCAGTGTTCTGTTTTTAAAATTACCGGATTGATCTACCTCTGTTGGGTCATTTCTGTTATAATCAAGATTGGTTTCAAATTGGTTTACAGTATAGTCTGCTCTATATCCATGCTGGATTGAAAAACGTCTAAAGTTTTGTTTAAACCAATTAATCTTCATAAGTCCTGTATAACGTAATTCCCAATTTGGCAGTGGAAAGTCTCTAAATATTCCTGTTTTAATCTTTGATGGGTCACTACCCTCATAAGCAGACAAGAAGGATGGTAATAAGACAGCCTGACTGTTTTTTCCAAATCCTACAGGAAAACCGTCGGCGTCGACTGGAAAGTTTGTAGTGCCATAAAAATCTGTAGCCAGGCGGTTTGCAACTACCAATCTATTGTCTCTAAAGTCCTGAAAAGTTTGAGAAAAAATCTCATCACTATCTGCAAAAGCTGTTTTTATTAAAATGGTAGAAATATTGAAATTACCAAATGTCCGTGGAGTTAAGGAACGGTATTGGTCATTGTTTACAATATAGTTTTCTGCAAAGGATTCTGAATAGGCCCTACTACCTGTTAAATCAATTTTTAAATCCTGAAAAGGCTCTACATTGACTTGATAATCAAGCTGGATATTTTCAACTTCTGTGTATTGTTCGTTAAACTCAGGGTAAAGTGTTAACCAGCCATTTCTGGCTGCAAGATCTCTGATTTCTCCCTGACCTCCAAAGGCAAACCCTGTAGTGGGTCTTAATGAGCCCATAAAACCAACTGATGGTAAATAACCGGGCAAGTAAATACCATTGTTTTCCTGATAATTAAATTGAACTCTTTTGATAGAAGTTAAAAGGTCAACAAAAATATTATATGCTTTGTCTCCTCCACTTAGCCTGGGAGCACCTTGATCATCTTGTTGACCTGCTTCTCTTCCACCCGGACTTCCATCATTAGATGAAAAGGCAGATAGTCTTTCATCGCCACCGTCACCGCGTGACCCCTGTTCTCCTTTTTCACCCTGACCTTCCTTAGAATCACCACCTGATTCACCGCTTCGATTTGTTGCCCGTGAGGGTCTAATTTTTGTAAATCCAATATATCGATAGAAGTTATTCATATCGAGGGTTGAGTTAATTCGATGTGTATTTGAATTTTGAATGTTATTTCCCAAATCAAATATCCCTACTGTACCATCTTCTAGTTCCAACTCTATGTTTCTAAATAAATCACTACCTCGCTGCCACTGGTAATTTCCGGTATAAGAATAAGTAGCTCTTACAAATTTTAAAAAGGGTATTTTACTAAAAGGCAAATCATAATTTACTTGAAGTGTTTGGAAATGTCTGTCTGGAACACCCACATCAAAAATACCATCCCAAACACCTATATCATTGTTTGTAACACCATTGTCATCAATGTAATTTTTTACGATTCTGTTATTAGATGCATTGAAATTAAAGCGCAATGAATTTGTCAGATTATAATTCATTGCATATTGCCAATCAAACATATAGTTTCGCTGAAAAAGTGTAGGAACTCCAATGTTTCCTGGCAATAAATTAAGCTCCCTGAATTTCTGCTCGTTGTATTGTCTTGTGATATTTGTACTTGCCGAAATATTTGTAGGTAAGTAATTAAAATTGAAATCTTTAAGCAATTGTAAATAAGGGCTTCTAAACAAGGAATCGTTTTTCTTAAACGGTTCCACCGGCTTAGGTGTAAAGCTATAATCATAAGTAGCACCCAACCGTACGTTTTGTTGAAGTGATTCTTCTATTTCAAAACTTTTGTGATCTACTTGATTGTAAGAATAAGCAAGTGTTATGTTTTCCACATCATAGGGTTGTGGTTTCTTATCGCCTGTTCTATCCTTTCTTACCCCAATAAAATTGATGCTTTGACGTTTAGTATATTCTATTGATTGTTCTCTAATTTGATCTCTTTCAGCAGCATCTGCTGCATTGTCTAGTCTGCTTTCAAGTTGAATATCTTGGAACTCAGGGTCATAAAAGGGAGTTACCTGTTCTTCTCCAATACCGTAATTGAATGGAAGTTGAATGCCCCAGTTTCTTGGTAACAATTGACCCACATTTACATTTGTCACAATATCATACTGTTGCACATCTTCAAGACTTCTTTGATTAGGTCCCTGTTCAATAGATCCAAAACCAACTGTGGTTCTTCTTCCAACAGCACTTACATTTGCAAAGTCAGCTAAATTCACGTCCATACTAGCTATAGCAGCCCAACCTCCTCGATTTTCCAGTTCAGAAAGGCGCAGTTCATTAAACCAAACTTCACCACAAATATTGTTATCAGTAAGGTTCTTTACCCCAATCATAATGGTTCTAACAGCTCCAAAACTGGGACTACCTTTAATTCCAATTCGCATTTCATTTTCAGGACCATCGGTACTTGCATCAAGTTCAGATTCATTAAAAAAGACTACTTCACTCAAATCGAATGCTTCGGGGTCCCCTAATACACGGGACTTCACCTCTTGTAAGAGTTTAAGTGGCAAATTAAGTCTATTTTGAATTGGCCAAATTTCCTCTGGATTTGTTGCGCCAAAATTTGTTGGATTCAGTGGAATTTCTATTTCATAAAAGTTTTGGTTCAAGTCATTACCCAACCTAATAAATGCGACCAATTCACCATCAGATAAAGGCAGTTCCTCAAGTAACGACTCTGCGTGGATAAACATTTCTAGGTTTTTGTATTGACGCATATCAATGTTGTAATTTTTAAACACTCCGCGCCCATCTTCGGGTTCTAAACCACATACTCTTAAAGCAAGAGATTGTTCATTCTGTCTTATGTTTGAATTATTGTTTATCAATTCTTCTCTTATCACTCCGGGTGGTAATACATAAGGAATGGGTTGTCTGCTGGCATTTTCCTCAATGTTAACAGAACTCACTTCAAATAAGGTGTTGCTGTTTTCAGGGAGAATTCCTGAGGGGTTGAGACTTTGGGTATATCTTCTGTAATCACCTCTAACCAAATCGAGTGTTCCAAATCTAAACGTAATGTCTTCTTCAAAATCTGTTAGAAACATTCTCATAAATCGAATAGATCTAAAGTCAGTAATACCCCCCACAACCCTTGTTGGATCACTTACCGGCACTTTAAATTGCACCCATCTTACCTGTTGGGTTTGGTTATTTTGAGTATTAACTTCAAGCTCTCTTACGTCGGTTATATAAGGGTTGTTATCCACATTCATGCCGGGAAACATTTCAACAGTGTATTCAAAATAACTGTTAACAGTATTCATAGTATTATCTCGATTATAATCTTCTACATCGGGAAGTGTGGTTGAACCCCGATTGGTTTGTGTCACTTCAGATGGGGAGTTTCCTTGTGTACCGTTATAGTTTTTATACCGATTTACAATGTCTCCTTCAGCTTGTAAAAAATAAGTATAGTTATCCCCCGCGGGGTCTTCAAGACCTGCAAATGCAGGAAATAAGGCAGCTTCTTCAACATCTGAAGCACCGTTGAGTCCTAAATCTTGATTTGTGCGCTCCTGTCCTTCAGTATCAAAAGCATAAACTAAAGATTGATTTGTGGGAACTTTTCCATAAACAGTGGGGGTTGTGCCTTGAGTTCCACCATCTTCTGGGAGTCCATTTTCATATTGCTTTCTGCCTGTTTTGAGAATATCTTCTGAAATACTACCCAGATTAAACCTGAGCTCACCTCCATTATTTCCTGCATTTTCCTCATATATAAATGGATCTAATACCCAAAATTGGATGAACTCAACATTAGACTTTTCAAAATCGGTTGTTGCTAATGATCTTGTAATTCCGGCCCAACGAGAAGCAGGGTTTGGTAAAATGTTTGTTCCTCCTGTTTCAGGATTAAAGTTGTAGGGACCTCTTTCTCCTGGATAATAGGTTAAGTCGAGTGAAAACAATGCTTGTGTCTGACCTTGAACAATATCTGTATCGGGAAAAATTTCATTAATAAATAATCTTCTTGCAGAGTATGCGGATAAATCATCGTTTGAGATTCCTCCCGGTCTTTGAGAGCTGTAAAATATGGGATCGATGGTGTACCAAGATAATTTTGCTCTGTTGTAATTGTAAGCCGGATTGTTGTTTTCAAGTTCTCCCCCAAAATCTACTGGAGTACTGGCGAGTTGCCAGGATAAAGGTGCTTTTATATCGAGAAGGGTTTGTGAGCCTTCAAAGTCATCTACATAAACAGTTGTTTTTCCATCAAAATCGGCTACTTTGGGAGAGCCGGGTTGTAAATAGGCAAACTCACCTCTCAAAGAAAGGTTTGACTCTACATCTGTGTCTATGTTGGGCAGTTTGTTAACCAATCGAGTTAAAAAAGGCACTTGAGTGGAATAATTTGCATTGAATCCAAAAATGGTATTGTTGAGCGGCTCTGAATTTAAATTGGTTTTTTGTGTTAAGGGTCTTTCATTTAAATTGAGATAAGTTGCTCCAATCAAAAAGTTTTCATTGAATTGGTGTTCAACGTTAAGCCCTGTAAATCTTTTTGTTTGTTGCCCAAAGAGCGTATTGTTTTCTGTGGTAATTTGAATGGGCGTGTTTGAATTTAAAAGGGCCTGATCAAGAATTTGCACTCTACCCAATTGATAGTTCACTGTATAATCAACACCTTCTACTAGCAATCTTCCACCGGCGGTTACTGTTACAGAACCCTGAGGAATATTAAATGCTCCTATAGCAATACCATCTGCCCCGGAGGATTTATAAGACCCTTTAAGTTGGAATTTATTTTTGTCACTATCTTGTTGTTCTGCAACAGTTTTTGTTGAGTTATATAGTGACCTAAATACATATTTATTTTGATTGGCATTATAAGTTGCGGGCACTTCATAATTTTCTGAGCCTGTCTCACTTCTTAATTTTTTAAACAAATGCTCACCAAAGGGTTCTACCGTGGTAAAAATGACTCTTCCATTTTGTGTATCAACAGTAATTCCAGGAAGAAAGTCAAAAAATCCATCCCCGTCTTGTTGTGGATCGTTATTGAAATTTAATCGATCGAGATTGAATACTCTCAAAAGTGTTGTTTGATCAACATCCTCTGGCAGAGGGGTTGCAGGAAACTCTACAGATCCTGCAGCGGGTGTAATAAAGTTTAATGGTGAGGGGTCTGTATAGAGGATGTTTAATCTAAAATCTTCTCTTTCGAGTTGAAAAGCACCTAGGCTGTAAATGTTTTTCATCATCAAGTCCCAAATAGGTTGATTCACATTTACAATATTACTTTTCAGCATTTTAACAACAATATTTTGAGCCTCGCCGGGTTGAGCTGCATTGGGGTCTGGGTCTGGCTCTGTGCCTATACCGCCCTCAGTATTTGCATTAACACCATCATTTGAAAATTCACCCACTTGATACACTTTTCCGTTGACAGTGTATTGGAAAGAGACTGCAAGCACTTCATCATTACTAAGCCTTTGGTTTAAAGAGATGTATCCAAGTTGACTATTGAGCGTGTATTCATTTGGCATCAAGCGACGGGCGTTTTCCAGAGTGACATAGTCCTTTCCTTCACTAACCTGCACACCTCCAAAACCGGATTGAACTGTGGACACATTTCTTATGTTTGCGTTTAATATTGATTGTGCTCCACCATCAATACCAAAAGGGTTAAAGTCGTTGTTTCCGTTATCCGGAAATGAGTTTGGAGGTCTATTTATAAAGCCTCCGGGAGGGAATGTGAGCCCAATTTGAGCCGGGTCTGATTCACCAATGTCCTGTATAGCAACTATATTCCTAACATTTTCGGTATTGTTTGAAAGGTTTGTAACCCAAAGTTCGATTCGCGAAATCTGAACATTTGAATTGATAAAAGGATATTGTTCAAGAGCTCGATCATATTGGTCTCTGAAAAAATGACTCAAAAAGAAGTGTCTGTCCTCATCATACTCCAGTGCAAATACATCAAATTCATTGATGGTTCCTCCTCCTTGTGCAATTACATTTCGGGTTTCAGATTTTTGTTCAGAGAACACACCGGTAACCCTTGTTTTTCCAAATTGCAGTTCTGTTTTGACACCAAATAAGCTTTGTGCTCCCTGAATTAATGAGCTATTGAGAGGCATACTCACATTACCCACTTCTATTGCTTGAATGATTTGATCTTCTGTGGGGGTATATTCTAGCTTGATTTGGTTTTGAAAATCAAACGTTGACTGTGTATCATAGTTTGCGGTGATTTGAAGTCGTGTTCCCACTTTACCCAACAAACTTAGACTGATGCGTTGATCAAAATCAAAAGTGAGGTTGCTTCGGTTTCTGGGAGAAAATGAGGGATTGTCTTGTTTGGTATAAAGAATTCCCAAATCCATTTCGACAGAACCCTGAGGAATAACCTCTATGACATTTCCACCAAAGATGGTTTCAAATAGATTTGAATTGACATAAAAACTGGGCAATAAATTACGCTGTTCATCTTCTGAGCCTTCTTTTCTTCCGTCTGCTGCATCAATTTTTGTTTTAAAATAGTCCTTCATTTCTTCTCTTAAAATGAGGTCTTGGTATTCTTGTTGCGTGAGAACGAGTGGGTAAGAAATAGAAAAATTACCGAGCATTCTGTTATAGATATACATGCCCGAGATGGGGTCAAAAGTATATAATTCACTAATGCTGGGAGGGTCTGGCAAAATCATTTGACCCATAGAATGACCAGTTCTTAGGCTGTCCTGCTCCACCTCCGGATCTTGTTCAGGATCAGGTACCTGAGCGGTTATCTGAAACGACAGGAGCAATAAACTAACTAATATAACAAAATGATGAACCTGAGTATTTTTTCTAGAATAATTTTTTGTGCCCAATGTATTATAAATTTTTTAAAGCTAATTTTATAATTGTTTCAACAGTCGCATCCGGGTTTTCATTACAAATTTTATCACAAACTTTTTCAGCTTGTTTTCTTAAAAACCCTAATGTTTCCAAAGCTGATAACGCTTCTTCTTTATTGGTATTGCTTGATTTACTTAAAATGTCATCTACAGCATATACTTTCAGTATTTTATCTTTCAAATCAAGGATAACTCTTTGCGCGGTTTTGGCACCAATTCCTTTGATAGATTGTATGGTACTAACATCACCGTGAGCAATGGCCTCTTTTATCGCATTGGGGTGTATGGAAGAAAGCATGGTTCTTGCCGTGCTTGCTCCAACCCCTGATACTGAAATCAATAACCTAAATAGTTCTCGTTCAAATTGATCACCAAACCCAAACAATGTGTGTGAATCCTCTTTTACTAAAAGGTGTGTGAACAATTTAACATTTTCAGACTGTGGAAGGCTTGAAAATGTGTGTAACGATATATGTATTTCATAACCCACTCCACCACAATCAATCACAATGTTAGTTGGATTTTTTTCGACTAATCTTCCCTGAATGTGAGTTATCATTTGTTAACTTAATGTTAAACGTCAAATATAGTATTTTTATTATCAATCCCCTTTTTAAGTACTTAAAAAAATGAATCAAAAAACCTATCGTTTTCTGTGTTTTGATTTATGTTTTAATTCTCGTTTTTCTTTTTGTTGTGCATCAATAATTGCCACAGCCGCCATATGAACTATTTCTTCCACACTACTTCCTAATTGTAAAATGTGTACCGGCTTTTTCATTCCCAACATAATGGGTCCAATTGATTCTGCATTATTGAGCTCCTTTAATAATTTATAATTGCTGTTTGCAGAATCTAAACCGGGAAATATCAGTGCATTCACATTTTTACCGGCCAATTTTGAGAAGGGAAAGTTTTTTTGATGCATTTCTTTGTTTAGCGCAAAATCCATTTGCACCTCTCCATCAACTATCAACTCGGGGTTAGCTCTGTGAAGCAATGCAACCGCTTCTTTAACCTTACGGGCGCGGTCGTGTTTTGATGATCCAAAGTTGGTATAAGAGATCATTGCCATAACTGGCGTCATTCCAAACATTTTCATGGTGTAAGCCGTCATTTGAGCAATTTTTGCAAGCTCTTTTGCCGTTGGATCGATATTGACTGAGGTATCTGATAAGAACATAGGGCCGCGTTTTGTAATCATCAAATTTGTTGCAGCCACTTTGTCAACACCATCAATTTTTCCAATTACTTCCAGCATAGGTTTTAATACGGAAGGATAAGACCTCGAATAGCCTGTAATTAATGCATCTGCATCGCCCAAGTTGACCATCATTGCCGCAAAATAATTGCGTTCTCTCATCCATTTTTTTGCTTCATAAAGCGTTACTCCGTTCCTCTTTCTTTGGTCCCAATAATGGGTAGCATAATGATTTCTCTTTGCTTCTTGATCATCGTCCTTGGGATCAATAATTTGGATGTTTTTGGGTTCAAAGTCAATTTCTTCCATCAACTCGAGGATGACTTCTTTTCTTCCCAGCAGTATAGGGGTTCCCATTTTTTCTTCATGAATAATCTGTGCTGCTTTTAAAACATCCAGATGATCGGCCTCTGCAAAAACAACTCGTTTGGGGTTTGTTTTAGCTCTGTTTGCAAGCAGTCTGACTATTTTATTGTCTGAGCCCATTCGCTCAAGGAGTTCATCTTCATATTTCTCCCAGTCCACAATGGGTTCTTTTGCCACCCCACTTTCCATAGCAGCACGGGCAACTGCAGGCGGTACTTTGGCAATTAATCTGGGGTCAAAAGGTTTTGGAATGATATACTCTCTTCCAAAATTGAGTTTGGTTTCGCCATAAGCGATATTGACTTGTTCAGGCACCGGTTCTTTTGCCAATTGGGCAAGGGCCAGCACGGCAGCCTTTTTCATTTCTTCATTGATTTTTGTGGCTCTCACGTCCAGCGCTCCTCTGAATATATAGGGAAAACCAAGTACATTATTTACTTGATTGGGGTGGTCTGACCGTCCTGTAGCCATAATGATATCTTCACGGGTGTTGATGGCGAGATCATATTCAATTTCAGGATTTGGGTTTGCCATCGCAAAAACGATGGGGTTCTTGTTCATCGATTTGAGCATGGCCGGTGTTACAATATCTCTCACTGAAAGACCTACAAATACATCCGCTTTTTTAAGGGCTTCCTCAAGTGTGTCGATTTTTCTTGAGGTTGCAAACTCAGCCTTTTCAATACTTAAGTTGGGGTGATCTTTTCTAATAACGCCTTTGCTGTCCAACATCACAATATTTTCGGGCTTTGCACCAAAGGCTTTGTAAAGACGTGTGCACGAAACCGCTGCCGCTCCGGCACCACTGATGACTATTTTTACTTTGTTGATTTTTTTGTGTGCAAGTTCCAAAGCATTGATTAAAGCTGCTGCCGAAATAATAGCCGTGCCGTGTTGGTCATCATGCATCACGGGAATGTCGAGTTCTTCTTTTAAACGGCGTTCTATTTCAAAAGCTTCGGGGGCTTTGATGTCTTCTAAATTGATCCCTCCAAAAGTGGGGGCGATATTTTTTACGGTTTGGATAAAAGCTTCAACATCTTCTGTATCGACCTCGATGTCAAACACATCAATATCTGCAAAAATTTTAAAGAGAAGACCTTTGCCTTCCATAACAGGTTTTGAAGCTTCAGGACCAATGTTTCCAAGGCCTAAAACGGCAGTACCGTTTGAAATGACCGCTACCAGATTGCCTTTTGTGGTGTATTTGTAAACGTTTTCTTTGTCTTTGGCAATTTCCAGACAGGGCTCTGCAACACCGGGCGAATAAGCCAATGACAAATCACGCTGGCTGGCATACTTTTTTGTGGGAACCACTTGTATTTTGCCGGGTTTGGGTTTGGCGTGATAAACTAATGCTTCTCTTCTGCGGCTGCTTTCTTTGCTCATTAGGTTGATTGTTTGTCTGACTGACAAAGGTAAGTTTCTCCTTGAAATTTGGAAAGTTAATTTGTTAATCTTTTATACTGAGAAGGAATTGCTTAGAAAGTTTATTTGTGTTTAAAAACTCGGTTTTATTGTATTTTTAAGGTTTGGAGTTTTTTAGAAAGAATGGATTTTAGTGATTGAATATTCTATTAGAAATTTTTATACGCCCGGTGGCGGTTTAAAGATACTCAATAAATTTGTTTGTGCCTTAGTATGTTAAATCATAAAAAAATGTATTTTTGTGTAAATCCTATAAAATAATTTAACAATGAACCTCCAATATATATCTGATAACAAAGGAAAGACAACAGGTGTTTTTATTCCAATTTCAGAATGGAATGAACTTAAAAACAGATATAAGGACATTGAGCAATTTGCTATTCCTGAATGGCAAATAGAGGAGGTTCGCGAGCGTTTAGACCACTATAATAACAATCCTAAACAGGCTTTGGATTTTGACATTACAATGGACGATATTGAAAATGATTTGTAAATGCACAAAGCCATTATCTTACCTCTTGCTAAGCTAGACATTTCAGAAGCTGCAGCTTGGTATCAATCCAAACAAATAGGGCTTGGAAAACGATTTATTCAAGAGGTGCGTTCTACGGTTTTACACATTAGAAAAAATCCCATTAACACATTTGATACATTACCCCCACCCGCGTATGTTGTATTTGTAATCCACTTTTTTCATCCCCAAAAATAAATTTTCAAAACAGCGGTCAATACTGCCAAACTCCTGGAAAAACAAATGGACTTTCTGTTAAGTCTTTTCAAGTGGGTTCTTAAGGTGAGATTGTTTCTCTCTATGTGGTTTGTACCATAGCGTTTTACTTTGTGAATGGTTTTTGAAATAAGGTAGCCGTAATTTTTCAATCCATCGGTAAAAATACAGTTTGCCTCGGCAAAACACAGGGTCTTTAAAACCACATTTAAGGTTTTGTTTGTCCTTGTCCCCACGCAAAAACTTACCACTTTTTTGTTTTCTCTTTCAAAAGCATACGCAACCCAAATCAATTTGTTTTTTCTTTTAATAAAAGTCCTTATCTCATCCACTTCATAGGTTTTTCCTTTAGATATAACAGGTTGCGGAATATTTTGAGCTATGGCTGTTATACGTTTTAACAATGTGGTTGTTGAGATTTGTAGTACCCGTGCCGTACTTCTTATGCCCAAGCCTTCTTTGGTTAATGTAATGATTTGTTGGTTGATACTGGGTTGGTAAGCTTGGTAAGTATAATTGAAAATAAACTTTTTACCACATTTTTTACATTGATACCGCTGTTTTCCGTTTGGGGTTTTACCGGTTTTTATACAATTTTCACTCTTGCAATAGTTACATTTTAGTTGAACACCAAATCTGAAACACGAGGTCGTATTTTGAGCCATTTCCTAGGTTTTAAAAGCTCCAAAAATAAAGAGAGTGGACGTACATCCACTCTTTTTATCATACTTTTGACTTCAAAAATACTGATTTTCAATAAATTTAGTTATAAATTTTCCTGTAACACCAAAAGTGATACATTACCTCTGTGTTTGAGCAAGCGGTCTTGGGGGGTGTAAAGACACTCAAATAAATTTATTTGTGCCGAGACTCACAATACGTAAAGACCTAACAGGTTTTAAACTTACAAAAAACATCAACCCTTTAAAAAGGAAACATTGCGCTGCAAGCCCTCAAGCTTGGTGCGTTTTACTGCCGATTTTTGAAATACTTTTTGAAACACGTCCCGGGTGATTTCTTCCCAGTCTTTTTTGGTCATAGAAAGGAGTTCGGGTTTGGGGTCAAATAAGGGCTCGTTGTGTTGTTTTGAAAAGCGGTTCCAGGGACAAACATCCTGGCACACATCACATCCAAAAACCCAGTCGTCAAACCGGCCTTTTACATCGTTTGGGATTTCGTTTTTTAACTCGATGGTAAAATAAGAAATGCATTTGCTGCCATCCACAACATAAGGTTCAACGATTGCTTGTGTGGGGCAAGCGTCTATACAGGCAGTGCAGGTGCCACAGTGGTCTGTGACCGGGCTGTCATATTCCAACTCTAAATCTAGGATGAGTTCTGCAATAAAATAAAACGAACCCACTTGTTGTGTGAGTAGGTTGCTGTGTTTGCCTATCCAGCCGAGACCACTTTTGGCAGCCCAGGCCTTATCAAGCACAGGAGCAGAATCTACAAACGCCCTGCCTTCAACTTCGCCAATTTCCTCTTGTATGAATTGCATCAACTGTTTTAATTTGTCTTTGATGACAAAATGGTAGTCGGTGCCATAAGCATATTTTGAGATTTTATAGGTGTCTTCTCTTTGCGTTTCTTTTGGGTAATAGTTCAATAGCAAGGAAACCACACTTTTAGCTCCGGGAACCAGTTTGGTGGGATCGAGGCGTTTGTCAAAGTGGTTTTCCATATACTGCATCTCACCGTGCATATTTTGGTTCAACCATTTTTCCAAACGGGGTGCTTCCTCTTCTAAAAACCCGGCTTTACTAATGCCACAAGATAAGAATCCGAGACGCAAGGCTTCCGTTTTAATGAGTTGGGTGTATGTTGATTTAAGTAACAATTTATATGCTATATCGATTTAATTGTCCCGCAGATGGCGCAGATTTTCGCCGAAAAGTGATAAATATAGGATTGTAAAAACCTAAAACAACCCCCCTTGGGTGGGTCCTTTTAGTTTTCCTAAATGTTTGTATGCGGCTTCAGTGACTTCGCGTCCTCTGGGGGTTCTCATAATGAATCCTTGTTGAATAAGAAAGGGTTCATAGACTTCTTCTATGGTTTCTGCGCTTTCGCTCACAGCGGTAGCTAAAGTGGTAATTCCCACGGGGCCTCCTTTAAATTTGTCGATGATGGTAGTGAGGATCTTGTTGTCCATTTCGTCCAAGCCAAAGGCATCTACATGCAACGCTTCCAAAGCATATTTTGCGATTTTAATATCGATGGCACCGTTGCCTTTTATTTGAGCAAAGTCTCTTACACGTCTTAGGAGGGCATTAGCAATACGGGGTGTTCCACGGCTTCTTCCTGCGATTTCAATAGCGGCTTCCATACCAATTTTCACTTTAAGTATTTCTGCACTACGTTGTACAATGGTGGTTAAAAGTTCTGTGTTGTAGTATTGCAATCTGGAAGCAATTCCAAAACGGGCTCGCATGGGTGCTGTCAATAATCCGGAGCGTGTGGTGGCACCCACCAGCGTAAAGGGGTTTAGATTGATTTGTACCGTGCGCGCATTAGGTCCTGTTTCAATCATAATGTCAATTTTGTAATCTTCCATCGCAGAATAGAGGTATTCTTCTACTATGGGGCTCAATCGGTGAATTTCATCTATGAACAAGACGTCTCTTTCTTCCAAATTGGTGAGCAGACCGGCAAGGTCTCCGGGCTTGTCTAGCACAGGCCCCGATGTAATTTTGATTCCAACTTCGAGTTCATTTGCAAGAATGTGTGCCAGCGTAGTTTTACCCAAACCGGGAGGACCATGAAAAAGCGTGTGGTCAAGTGCTTCTCCCCTGAGGTTTGCGGCCTGTACAAATATTTTCAGGTTTTCCAGCACCTGATCCTGGCCGGTAAAATCGTCAAAGGACAGTGGCCTTAATTTGCGTTCAATATCGAGTTCTTCAGGAGTGAAGTTTTCAGCTTTTGGGTCTAAGTTTTCGTTCATCTAAATTTTCATTTTTTACTATTGTATTAAATAGTTAATCTTCTATTTTAATTTTCACATACTGGACATCTTTATTTTTAACCCCTGAAATAATTATTTCATTATCATCTGAAATACTTCCATATCTCACCTGATAATTTACATCTCTATCTTTTTGGTCAACAATATTCTCATAGTCTATATCTCCGTCTTGATTAATGCGGATTACCATTAAATTTGCATTACTTCTACTAGATTGTAAAAATTCAATTCGATCTTTTCTCAGTTGTTTTACATTTTCAGAAGCATTGATAAATATATACATATCATTCTTAACATTTGTAGATATGTATGATAAAAAATCTAGGTTTCTACCCGATGTATTTTGACTTTTGTTAATGTTTCTTGACCACAAAAGCTCACCCGATTCTGATATTTTTGCAGCTATAATATCATTAAAATAAAATTTTGTTTCTTTAGCAGAAGGCGATGGACTATGTCTATATTCAATTGTCTTTTCATAATATTCTTCTGCATTTAAAAATATATTTCCGTCTTCATCCATAAAAACGGCACGAAACAATATATTTTTAGGTTCCTTTTCTTTTTCTTTTCCATATTTGTCCAAATAAAGCTGTTCAGAAAAATTTTGAAAGTAACTTGCATTTTCTTTGAAACTCTCTATGTCAATATTCATTCTGACTATTCCCCCAAAATGATTTATATTCTTATCAGAATAAAACCCCACACAAGCCATCTTTTCATTTGCCCTTACTATTGCCAGATTATTTATAAACTTTTTATTATCGGTTAAAATTAATTTTTTTTGTTCATTCCTATTAATTTTAAACAAATGAAAAAAATCATTTCCATTAATTCTTTTTTCAATTGGCATAGGAAATTTTGTTAAAAGGTAAACAGTTTCGTTTTTTCCATCTATTTCCAAATCCAGAAATCTTCCTTTTTTAACCTCATCAGGAAATTCTATAAATTTCTCAAACACTATTTCAAAATTTTCGTCAAACAAAAACAACTTATTGAGAAACACTGAAAGGTATTTTTTATCATCTGAAAAACTCACTGTACTATTAAAATTTCCATGAACATTATAATCCTGTGAATAAAATGTATTGTGAATTTCAGCTGCTTTTAGCTCTTTTCGGGGTATAGATACTATTTTTTTCTCTTTAAAATCAAAATTCTTAATAGATGAACTAAAGACCGAAAAGTATAACTCCTTTGACTTATTCTCAAATCCCAAAACAACAATTTGTAATGCATTGTTTATTACTGAAATAGCTTTGACCACTTTAGGGTTTCTGCCAGTAATTTTAAAGTCAAGGTTTGAGCTTTTTAATAAATTTAAATTTTCATCAAAATGTTCGATAACATATCCTTGTGTAAAACCAAAAAGGCCACCTTTAATTGCCCTTAAAGTTACTAGCCCACCATTTCCATCAGATTCAGTAAATGCAAGTGCATCAGTTTTCTGATCTTCTTTAAACACATCGCTTTTTAAGACCTTTATGGGAAGTTCCTGTGCAAAAGTTATTAAAGTAAATAATAAAAGAGAAACTGAAAAAATAATTTTCATCAAGGAATATTCAATTAGTTATATTTAATACAAAATGTAAATATATATAAAGACAATGGATTCCGAAAGCTTTAGGGGTATATGGGTTTCTGGTTTTTACCATTTAGAGTTCAAATAAAATTAATTCAAATAAAAAAACCACGCTTCCCCAAACGTGGTTTTCTTTGCTAATTAAATAAAATAAGATTTTTAACTCATTTACACTACAAATGTACTCATGCTTTTTTGATTAACCGGCATCCAAAATGTCTTAAGCCATAGATATAACCTAAAGGTAAACTCAAGGGAATATTTTCATAACAAAAAGACTCATTTTCTAAAAAAGTCTTTTAGTTTTTATAAATTTAGTTCGTTAAAACCGAGAATACATGGAAAGACGCACCTTTATAAAAGCCGGAGCTTTTGCCGGCTTTGGATCACTTGTAATGCCAAACACCCTTGCAGCAAGTTTATTAAACAATACAACAAACAAGGTGAGACTTGGGTTTATTGCTGTGGGTTTTAGGGGGCAATCACTCATCAAAGAAATGCTTAAACGCAATGATGTTGAATTGGTTGCTTTTGCAGACCCCGATCCAAGAATGATGGGAATGGCTCAAAACTTACTAGTAGAAAAGGGACTTCCAAAGGCAATAGAATATGGAAATGGCGATTATGATTACAGAAACCTGCTTACGCGAAAAGACATCGATGCCGTGATTATCGCTTCCCCCTGGGAATGGCATAAAATCCAAGGTGTGGAAGCCATGCGTGCCGGAAAAATTGTTGGTATGGAAGTAGCCGGTGCTATGAATCTGGGAGAATGTTGGGAATACGTAAAAACCTATGAAGAAACCAAGTCGCCCATTATGGTTCTGGAAAATGTGTGTTACAGAAGGGATGTAATGGCCATTCTCAATATGTTGAGGAAAGGTTATTTCGGCGAACTTGTACACGCTCAAGGGGGTTACCTTCACGATTTAAGAGGTGTATTATTCAATGATGGTGTGACGCCATACAATTCAGGTGTGCTTTTTGGCGAAAAAGGTTTTAGCGAAGCCAAATGGAGAACCAATCATTACCTAAATAGAAATGGCGAGCTTTATCCCACTCATGGGCTGGGACCCGTAGGCGTCTATCTTAACATCAATAGAGGAAACCGCTTGTTGCGTTTGTCTTCCTTTGCTACAAAAGCAGTTGGTCTTAATCATTATGTGAAAAATCACCCCAAAGGTGGACCTGAACATCCCAATGCCTCTTTAGATTTTAAACAAGGAGATGTGGTCACTACTCAAATTGCCTGTGCCAATGGTGAAACAATCTTACTCACCCACGACACCAGTTTACAACGACCCTATAATCTTGGGTTTAAACTTCAGGGTACAGATGGGATCTGGCAGGATTTTGGCTGGGGTGAATTTGACCAGGGATTTATTTACTTTGAGAGTAAAATGGAAAAATCCCATCGTTGGGACTCCACTCAAAACTGGATGGAAAACTATGATCATCCCTTGTGGAAAAAATTCTCTGAAGATGCTAAAAATTCCGGTCATGGTGGGATGGATTTCTTGCTATGCAACAGTTTTATAGAATGTATAAAACAAAATATTGAATTCCCCCTTGACGTATATGACCTGGCCACCTGGTATGCCATCACTCCGCTGAGTGAGACATCTATTAAAAACAATGGAGCCGTTCAGGAAATTCCGGATTTTACAAAAGGGAAATGGAAGGATCGCACGCCCGTTTTTGGATTTAGTGATTCACATTAAGTGAAATGCTGTAGTTTTCTGAATATCACTTTTAAAATAAAAATCCCCACTTTTACAAAAGTGGGGATTTTTATTTACTATTTTTTAAAACATTAGTGATTCATTTCTTCCTCATCTTCCTGAAGGGGTATGTTTTGAGGAACAAAATCTTGCCCGGCAATTACATAGTCATCTCCTGCTTTGTTAAGCTTACTATAGTCATAAGACCAACGGTAAACGTGAGGAATTGCACCGGGCCAGTTTCCGTGGATATGTTTTACGGGAGCTGTCCATTCTAATGTGTTTGATTTCCAGGGGTTTTGTGGTGCTTTTTTTCCGTAGAAAATAGAAGCTATAAAGTTGTATAAAAATACAAGTTGTACCGCTGCAGTTATGATGGCAAAAATGGTAATCACCACATTGATGTTTGCCAAATCATCAAAGTAAGGGAATGCTGTGTTTGTATAGTATCTTCTGGGAAGACCTGCCATACCAATAAAGTGCATTGGGAAAAAGATTCCGTATGCTCCTATAACTGTCACCCAAAAGTGAATATATCCCAGGTTTTTGTTCATCATTCGACCAAACATTCTTGGGAACCAGTGATACACCCCGGCAAACAATCCATAGAGTGCTGAAATTCCCATTACCAGGTGGAAGTGAGCTACTACAAAATAAGTATCGTGTACATTGATGTCCAAGGCGCTATCTCCCAAGATGATTCCCGTGAGTCCCCCGGATATAAAAGTAGAGACCAATCCTATGGAAAACAACATTGCCGGATTGAGCTGCAAATTTCCTTTCCAAAGTGTGGTGATATAGTTAAATGCTTTTACTGCTGAGGGTATTGCAATTAATAAGGTTGTGAATGTAAATACAGACCCAAGAAACGGATTCATACCTGAAACAAACATATGGTGACCCCAAACAATTGTAGATAAGAATGCAATTGCTAAAATAGAAGCGACCATGGCCCTGTAACCAAAAATAGGTTTTCGGGAGTTTGTTGCTATAATTTCTGAAGTAATCCCCAGTGCGGGTAGTAAAACTATATAAACTTCAGGGTGTCCTAAAAACCAAAACAAGTGTTCAAACAATACAGGTGAACCCCCTTGATTGTGTAATACTTCACCTGCAATATAAATATCTGAAAGGAAAAAAGAGGTGCCAAAGCTTCTATCCATAATCAACATCAAAGCTGCTGAAAATAAAACAGGGAAAGAAACCACACCAATAATAGCAGTTACAAAAAATGCCCATATTGTCAATGGAAGTCGGGTCATAGACATTCCTTTTGTTCTTAGGTTAATTACTGTTACAATATAGTTGAGTGAACCTAATAAAGAAGAAGCAATGAAAATAGCCATAGAAACAAGCCAAAGCGTCATCCCCGCTCCTGAACCAGGCATTGCTTGTGGTAAAGCACTAAGTGGCGGATAAATAGTCCAACCTGCAGCTGCAGGTCCTGCTTCTACAAACAATGACATAATCATAATAACACTCGACAGGAAGAACAACCAGTATGAAACCATATTCAGGAATCCCGAGGCCATATCCCTTGCACCAATTTGCAACGGAATAAGCAGGTTACTGAAAGTACCGCTCAACCCGGCTGTTAGTACAAAAAATACCATGATGGTACCGTGTATTGTAACCAGTGCCAGATATACATTGGGATCCATAATTCCTTCTGCTCCCCATTTTCCTAAAAAGATTTCATAAACCGTAAATTGTTTATCAGGCCAGGCAAGTTGCAAACGGAATAAGATAGACATTGCAATTCCAATAATTCCCATAAACAAACCAGTAATAAGGTATTGTTTAGAAATCATTTTATGGTCAATACTAAAAATGTATTTCGTTATAAAAGTGTCTTTGTGATGATGCCCGTGATCGTCGTGATGCTCTGCTGTATGGTTGTGTGCTTCTGTTGACATATCTTAAATGGTATTCTTTAAAATTAGGGATTTAGTGTTTCTCCAAAAGTTGTTTGTTCTGCCATCCAGGCATCAAAATCCTCTTGTGTTTCAACAATAATTTTCATCTGCATATTGTAATGAGAAGCACCACAAATTTTGTTACATAACAATAGGTAATCAAATTCATAGGGCTCTAGTGTTTCTTCACCTTTTGCGGTTAGTTCCACATTTTTATCATTTCTCAGTTGGTTGATATTTTCTACTTTAGAAATAATCTCAGGATTTTGACGCATTTCAGCTGTGGTAATTGTGGGCGTAAAAGCAAACTGAGTAATCATACCGGGCACCGTGTTCATTTGCGCTCTGAAATGAGGCATATAGGCTGAGTGCAACACGTCCTGAGAACGCATCTTGAAAAGCACCTTTCTACCCACGGGGAGTCGCAATTCTCTTGTTACTATATCATCCATACTGTTTGGATCTGATGCATCTATACCTACAGTATTGATCCCCTCAATGAATCTAACATTAGCTTCTCCAAGTGTATTATCCTCACCTGAATAGCGTGCTTCCCACGTAAATTGTTTTGCGTAGAGTTCAACAACTAGTGTATCTTCATCCTCTGTGACATTCATAATGTCTGTCCAAGTAAAAAGTCCATAGATTATTAGTGCTGCAAGTACAATTACAGGAATAATCGTCCAGATAAATTCCAATTTGTCATTATCTGCAAAAAAGACGGCTTTTTGACCTTTTTTACCGTGGTACTTAAATGCAAAATAGTGGAGTAAAAATTGTGTGATAACCAAAACAAACATGATGATTGCCATTGAGATAAGCATCAATAAGTCAATGTCCTTTCCATGCTCAGAAGCGGCTTCGGGTAAAAGAACACTAGTCCACTCCCAAAATCCATAAATTAAAAACACATAGAAAAAAACTAAAAACCAAAGCATCAACTTGCCGTTGAAATGATTGTCTTTGTCATTAGCTACTTGTGAATCATCACCTTTTTTGATTTGAGACAATTGAAAAATACCTTTCATCTGCCAAACTGCTACAGCAAAAAGTACTAAAACGGCTATTATTAAAAATCCTGTCATTTTTATTCGGGTTCTTTACAGTTCTAAATTAATAATGAAAATGTTTGCTTTCTTCCAAAAATGGGCTTCCTTTAGCAAGCAATGGTGCTTTAGTAAGGCTACTGAAAACGATATAAGTAAACAAGCCAAAAAAGAATAACATCGCTCCAATTTCAGGAATCCCAATATACCAGGAGGCTCCAACGGTTCCGGGCATTACCATTACATATACATCAATGTAGTGCCCCACAAGGATAATAATTCCTGTGCCGATTACTAACCAGTTTACGCGTTTAAAGTCGCTATTCATTAAGAGTAATAATGGAAAAACAAAATTCAAAGCTACCATTCCGAAGAAAAGCAGGTTGTAATCTTCTATTCGCGATACAAAATAAGTGACCTCTTCGGGGATATTTGCATACCAAATCAACATAAACTGTGAAAACCACAAGTAAGTCCAGAAGATACTAAATCCAAACATAAACTTTGCTAAATCATGTATATGACTGTTGTTTACATATTCTAAATATCCCTGTGATTTTAAAAATACGGTAACCATTGCAATCACGGTAATTGCAGAAACAAGCATACCTGCTAAAACATACCATCCAAATAGTGTACTGAACCAGTGTGGGTCAAAGCCCATTATCCAGTCCCATGACATCATTGATTCTGTTACGATAAAGAACACTAAGAAAGCCGCTGAAATTTTAACATTCTTTTTAAACCAGTGGGTTCCGCCAACTTCATCTTGTTTTAAAGTATATTTTCTTGAGAAATACCTGTAAAGATTCCATCCGGCTAAATAGATGGCGGCTCTTATTAAAAATCCCGGGGTATTTAACCAGGCTGCTTTTCCGGCTACCAGATAGTCATACTTTTCACTTTCGGGATTAAAAAGCTCCGGGTCCATCCAGTGAAAGATATGGTTTATGCCAAATACAGACAAAGCTAGCAATAAAAACATAATGATTGAACCGGGTAATAAATAACCCGTTATTCCTTCCATGACTCGAAACAACACTGGAGACCAACCGGCTTGTGAAACATGTTGAATTGCATAAAAGGCAAGTGCTCCCAAAGCGATCATAAAAAAGAAAAATGCAGCAACATAAATTGCAGACCAAGGTCTGTTCTGCAATTGGTGATAAAGGTGGTACACATGCTCTTCATCATGGTGAACATCCTCTGCGTGAGCTGAAGAATCCCCATGGTGTGCTTCTTGATTTGCCAGCATTTCTTTCACCTCTTCTTTTGAACCGGGTGCATTCATTAAACCAACAACCATTCCAAGGGCACCAACGACCATAAAGATGATTGCAAAAAGTTTTAATTTGTTAGGTAGCGTGTACATATCTTTAACTATGTCTTTAATTGTACTGTTATTCTTCTATTTGTTCATTTTCTGAAGCGGTAACCTCTTCTTGCGCAGTAGCTGCTTCGGCTTCAGAAACTGGAACCAGCTTTGGTGTTCCTTCAAGTTCAGCCTTGAGGTTTAGAACGTGCATGGTTATTTGCCAGCGCTCTTCAGGAGTTGTTTGAGGAGTAAATGCGCCCATTGCATTGAGTCCATACATTTGAACATGATAAATTCCTCCTTCATTGATAACTCTTCCCGGGTCTGCATAACTTGGAATTCCCAAAAACTTTTCTCTTTGTGCTAATATACCCTTGCCATCTCCTTTATCTCCGTGACATACGGCACAAAAATATGCATAAAGCTCTTTGCCGGCTGCCAAATTTTCTTCAGTTACAGGAAGTGGATTCTTTAATTCGGCTTTGGCCCGATCCCTATCTTCATTTGTATCCTCATAATCATAGGGTGAATGACCTCTTGGCACAGAACCTTGTGCAGGTAATCTGGAGGACTGTCCATTCAAAAACAGTTCTCCTTCACTGTAAGCCTCATAGCCCACAGATTCATACATATTTGGCATGAACTGGTAGTTTGGACTCTTGTTATCTGAACAGGATGTCAAACTCAAAAAAATTGAAAAAACGAATATATAAACTATGTTTTTCATAGGAATTATTCTTGCTTATCTACTAAATTAACTTCTACGGCTCCAGTGTCTTGAAGAAACTTTGAAAGTTCTTCAACAGAGTGATTTTCTACATCGATTTCCATTAAAAAGTGGTCATCTGTGGTTCTTACATCGGGGTTTTCTGCTTGTTTGAATGGCCAAAGTTTACTTCTTAAATAGAAGGTAATCACCATTAAGTGAGCCGCAAAAAACACGGTTAATTCAAACATTACAGGTACAAAAGCCGGCATATTTTGAATATAACTAAAACTGGGTTTTCCTCCAATGTCCTGAGGCCAATCTTCAATCATAATATAATTCATCATCACGATTGAAACAGCAAGTCCCACAACACCATACATAAAAGAGGTAATTGCAAGACGTGTGGGCGCAAGTCCCATGGCCTTATCAAGCCCGTGAACGGGAAACGGGGTGTATATTTCACCGATGTGGTAGTGTGCCTTTCGGGTATCCTTTACCGCTTGCATAAGCACATCATCGTCTGTATATAGTGCGTGAATAACTTTTGATGCCATGGCTATTCTTTGTTTTTAGTGTTGTCTTTAACAATTACAGAAGAATGATCAACATCATCCCCATGTTTTGCTCTCAAATTTTTATACGTTGCCCCGGAAGATTTCAAAATTGATTTAACTTCCGCCTGAGCGATTACAGGGAAACTTCTTGAATACAATAAAAAGAGTACAAAGAAGAAACCTATTGTGCCAATAAATATTCCTATATCAACAAATGTGGGCGAGAACATCGTCCATGAAGAAGGCAAGTAATCTCTGTGAAGTGATGTTACAATAATAACAAAACGTTCAAACCACATTCCAATGTTTACAACAATAGAGATGATAAACGAGAACATAATACTGGTGCGCAGTTTTTTAAACCACATAAACTGTGGTGAAAACACATTACATGTCATCATTGCCCAGTAGGCCCACCAATAAGGTCCTGTTGCTCTATTTAAAAATGCATATTGTTCATATTCCACACCTGAATACCAAGCGATGAATAATTCCGTAATATAAGCGACCCCCACAATGGAACCCGTAATCATAATAACGATGTTCATCAATTCAATATGCTGAATGGTGATATAATCTTCCAGATTTGAAACTTTTCTCATGATGATGAGAAGGGTGTTTACCATCGCAAAACCGGAAAATACCGCTCCGGCAACAAAATATGGAGGGAAAATCGTGGTGTGCCATCCCGGAATGACCGAAGTAGCAAAGTCAAAAGATACTATGGTGTGTACTGAAAGTACAAGTGGTGTTGCTAAACCGGCCAATACCAATGAAACCTCTTCAAAGCGTTGCCAGTCTTTGGCTCTTCCACTCCATCCAAACGAAATAATACTGTAAATTCTTTTTGTAAAGGGTGTAATAGCTCTGTCTCTTATCATTGCAAAATCGGGCAATAATCCTGTCCACCAGAAAACGAGTGATACAGATAAATAGGTAGAAATTGCAAACACGTCCCAAAGTAGCGGTGAGTTAAAGTTTACCCATAAAGAACCAAACTGGTTTGGAATGGGTACCACCCAATAAGCCAACCAGGGGCGACCCATGTGGATTAGCGGGAACAAACCGGCCTGCATTACAGAGAAAATCGTCATTGCTTCTGCTGAGCGGTTAATAGCCATCCTCCATTTTTGACGGAATAGTAAAAGCACCGCAGAAATTAATGTTCCGGCGTGACCGATACCTACCCACCATACAAAGTTTGTAATATCCCACGCCCAGCCCACGGTTTTATTTAAACCCCAAACACCAATTCCTGTTGAAATGGTATAGACGATACAGCCCACTCCCCAAAGGAATGCGACTAAGGCGATAGAAAAAACTATCCACCAAGATTTATTAGCTCTACCTTCAACGGGTCTTGCTACATCAACAGTAACATCGTGATAGGTTTTTTCTCCTAAAACTAATGGCCTTCTTATAGGTGCTTCGTAATGAGACATATCCTTTATTAAATGTTTCTAAATTATACTTCTTCTGTATTTCTTACTTTCACTTGATACATTACATTGGGTTTTGTACCTAAATATTCAATCAAGTGGTATCTCCTTTTATCATTATATTTTTCAGCAATGAGTGATTCTTCATCATTCACATCACCGAATATCATTGCTCCACTATCACAAGCTGCCGAACAGGCGGTTTGGAATTCTCCATCCTTAATTTGTCTTCCGTCTTTCTTGGCTTCCAGTATGGTTAATTGTGTTTTTTGGATGCAGAATGAACATTTTTCCATCACCCCTCTGGAGCGCACAGTTACATCAGGATTGACAACCATTCTTCCTAAATCGTTGTTCATATGGTAGTCAAACTCGTCATTTTGGCTGTATAAGAACCAGTTGAAACGACGCACTTTGTATGGACAGTTGTTTGCACAATATCGGGTACCCACACAACGGTTGTAAGCCATTTGATTTTGACCCTGACGACCGTGTGATGTTGCTGCTACCGGACAAACCGTCTCACAAGGAGCGTGGTTACAGTGTTGACACATCACCGGTTGAAAAGCAACCTGTGGATTCTCAGAAGGATTTTCAAGTTCGCCAAACTGACTTAGGGATTCACCCAAGCCTGAAATCGCATTTTTCTTATCAGCATCATCAAGAATTGTTTCTTCTGATGAATAATATCTATCAATACGTAACCAGTGCATATCCCTGCTGCGTCTCACTTCGGTTTTTCCAACTACCGGCACATTGTTTTCTGCATGACAAGCGATTACGCAAGCACCACATCCTGTACAGGCGTTTAAATCGATAGAGAGCTTAAAGTGATGACCAATAGAACGATCAAATGCTTCCCATAAATCAACTTCCGGTGAATCTACCGGCGTATTAATATGATTCAATGCCACCTTTGGCATCGGATTCCATTCTTTATAATCTACTGTATTGAACACCTCAAGAGTAGTTTCTCTAATGATGTCTCTACCCATCATGGTGTTGTGCAACTGAACACAAGCAAACTCGTGTTCGCCACTTGCTTTTTCAAGTGACACACGTTGTACACCATTAAAGTTAGTATATAATGAGTAGGCATTCACTCCCACTTGCATTTCCTTTTGAATGTTATGTGTTTTTCCAAAACCAAACGAAAGTCCCACGGTTCCTCTAGCTTGTCCCGGCTGAATAATCACAGGAACATTTTCCAATGTTTGCCCATTGGCAGTAATGTTAACATAGCTCCCGTTGAGAGCTCCTGTTGCGACATGCCAGTTTTTTAAACCAATTGCTTCTGCATCTGCAGCAGATATCGTCATATAGTTATCCCAGGAAACTCTTGAAATAGGATCGGGGAATTCTTGCAACCACGGGTTGTTGGCATTTTGACCATCACCCATATTTGTTTTGGTATAGAAAATCAAGTCAAAATCACCTTCAGATAAGGAAGAATTTGATAAGGCACCATCAGAGGAAGCACTTACCATAGTTCCTGAAACTGATGTGTTTTCAACTGCTATTTCTGTGTTGCTTTCAAAAACACCATCGTGTAAAGCCTGATTCCAGGATTTAGATCCCAGTAAAGGTTCTGTTGTTTCCTTTATATAATCAAAATAAGATTTCTCTTCTCCTACCCAAGACAGCAAACAATCTTGAAATTGCTTTGTGTTGAATAAAGGTCTAATAGTGGGTTGCGACAGTGCAAAGTGTCCTTTTTTGATTTGAACATCTCCCCAGGATTCTAGATAGTGAGGAGTTGCTGCTACAAATTGTGCCTGAGATGCTGTAGCATCTTCACGCATTGCAAAGGCTAACGTAAAATCGAGATTTTTATAGGCTTCAGCAAATTCAGTTGCATTTGGGAAAGAGTACAAGGGATCAACGCCCACTGTAATTAAACCTTTTACTGCTCCTGATTTTATACCTTGAATGACATTGAGCACCTCTTGCGACTTGCCTTGTCTGTTCATTCTTGGCTTAGTGGTATCCATTACCTGACTTCCAAGCGATTCATTTAGTTCCAAAGCCATTGTTTGTGCTTCCACATCCATGAGTCCACAAACAACCACTGCTTTTGAACCGTCTTTTTGCAATTGTCTTTTTGCATTTGCAACAGCTTCCTGAACACCTTCAGGCAGATTGGCACTTTTTCCGGCGAGTGCTTTAAGAACCTCCTTTTGTTGAGCAGGAGTAACCGCAACACGCTTATCTGCATTTGCACCACTGCGTGTCATTAATGATTCAAACTGAATGTGGCGTGACATTTTTCCGTTTTTGGGAATGCGTCCCTTTGCATAGCCTGCAGTATAACCGCCACCTTGCCAGTCACCAAGAAAATCTGCGCCTACAGATACGATGACTTCCGCTTTAGCGAAATCATAATCTGCCAGTCCTCTGGTTCCATATTTCATTTGAAAAGCATCAAGTGCTTCAGAGCTGGAAACAGTGTCATATATTACATGACGAATGTTTGAATATTTTGAGGTAAATTCCTTAATCAATTTTGTAGTAGAAGGACTGGCAAAGGTTTGTGTTAACAAAACTACTTCGTTGCCATTGGCTGCTAATGTATCCAACCTTGATGCTACTAGAGGATTGAAATAATCCCAATCAACAGATTCTCCATCTACCAAAGGCCCTTGCAATCTATTTTTATCATAGAGTGACAATACAGATGCCTGAACTCTGGCATTTGCACTTCCATTGGTACTTGCCAATGTGTTGTTTTCAATTTTGATGGGTCTTCCTTCTCGTGTTTTTACCAAAATGGAAGCAAAATCAAATCCATCTGCAATAGTGGTTGCATAGAAGTTTGCCAGACCCGGAACGATTTCGTCCGGGTGAATCACATAAGGGATTGATTTTATCACCGGTCCTTCACAGGCAGCTAGAGATGCTGCTGCTGTTGTAAAACCAACATATTTTAAAAAGTCGCGACGTGTTGTTGAAGAAGTTTCAAGCGTTTCTTTGTCGCCTAAAAATTCATCTGTTGGTATTTGTTCAACAAACTCGTTTTGTTTTAGCGTCTCAACAATGGAACTGTTTTCGTTCAGTTCTTCAACACTTTTCCAGTATTTCTTGCTTGATGCCATATTTTGGATTGAAATTTGTCTTTAATTTAGTTTTAATAGTGGCATTTACCACATTCAAGGGCTCCCATTTGGGCAGCTGTTAATTTTTCTACACCATACTTTTTGGAAAGCTCGGCGTGAATTTTTTCATAGTATTCATTTCCTTTTAGGTCAACATCTGTGGTGCGATGACAATCGATACACCAGCCCATTGTGAGCGGCGAATATTGATATAAGATTTCCATTTCTTCTACCGGACCGTGACAGGTTTGGCAATCAATGCCGGCTACTGTAACGTGTTGAGCGTGGTTGAAATAAGCCAAATCAGGAAGGTTGTGAATACGCACCCATTTTACAGGTTGTTCTTCACCGGTATAAACACGCTCTTCTGCATCCCACCCCACTGCGGCATAAAGCTTTTGAATCTCAGCGTCATAAAACTCCTTAGTATATCCTTCAGCTAAATCAACTTCTCCATTGTATTCATAGATATTTTCGTGACAACTCATACACACATTCAAAGAAGGAATTCCTGAATGTTTGCTTTTTCTGGCAGAGGAGTGACAGTAGTTACAATCTATCTGGTTATCACCGGCGTGTATTTTGTGTGAAAAGTGAATAGGTTGGATGGGCGCATAGCCTTGATCAACACCCACCTGCATAAAAAAGCCATAAGCATAATAAGCACCTGCCAACATAAGGAAAACAACCGTTACTAAAACCAAAAACTGGTTTTGCACAAAGGCTTTCCAGATGGGAGTCGTTTTTTCTTTTTCCGGATACACCACATTATTTGCCTGAGCAATTTTCTTGAGGACATTGCTCACCATAAACAGCATGATGACCAGCATGAACATCACAACAATAAGTAAACCGAGAACTAAAGTGTTTGAGATTCCACCTTCAGAACCTGATGTAGCTGTTCCTCCTTCGGTTGTAGCAACGACGGGCTCCGCTTTTGGTTGGCTGGTATATGCTACCAAATCATCAAGGTCTTTATCTGTAAGTTGAGGAAATGCCTGCATCACAGAACCGTTGTACTCGTTAAAGAGTGCTACTGCTATGGGGTCACCTGCCTGAACCAGAGCCTGACTGTTTCTAATCCAACTGTACAACCATTCTTTCTCATAGCGTTCAGCCATTCCTCTTAATGCGGGACCAATGGCCTTTCTGTCCATTTGGTGACAGGCAGCACAATTACTGTTAAACAATTGTCTCCCTGCAGCAGGATCACCTGCAAGCTCAACGACGGCTTCAGCTGCCGGCTCTTCAGTTTCAACCGGAGCATCTTCTTGAGCGCTAAGTGTGTTTGTGAAAATTAACAGCAACGCTGTTAATGCAAGAGAAGAAAATTTAAACAATAGATTTGGGTATTTCACCTTTTTCATCTGTAACTATTTATTATTTTGCAATGAGGTAAAACACTAAAACAGGATAACCATTCTTATTGTTTTAACCGTAAGCTATTGATAATCTACAATCTGTTATTTAATATAAAGGCGATAGATTTACTTTTTCTGACTCATAAAAAAAGAGTTACGTGATCAACCCTCAAAATAACCGTACAAAAGTAACATTTTAAGTCCATTTTAGGAATTGAAAGTAAACCTTAACTAATAATTTATACTAATTCTAAATAATAAATTGCTTTTGTTTTAAGTTATAATCATTTAGATTTGTATTTACTCAAAAAAAGGTATTTCAAAATGAAATTCAAACAATTTTTTTTCGTCTTAACACTATTTTTCTTTGCAGGCTTTATGTATTCTCAGCAGGGCACCTTGCAAATTAATCAAGATGAAAAAATTACCGAACTACTTCGCCTCAAATCAAATTTATCAAAAGATAATAAAATTTCTGATGGTTACACGATACAATTATACTATGGAGAATTAAAAGAAGCCAATAATGTGATTCGAAATTACAACAGAAGTATGTCTGTTTGGTCTGCCACCATTGAATATGAAACACCAAATTATAAAGTGTGGGTGGGCAATTACAGCACGCGTCTTGAAGCAGACAGAGCATTGCTTGAAATCCAAAAAACCTTTCCCACTGCTTTTGTGTTGAGGCCTGAACGGCGAAATTAAGTCTATTTATTTTTTTACAGCTGAACGCTTCCGCGATTCATTTTTTGCGGACGCATACTTCCCACTCGGTTTTCTTGAGCGTCTTTTCTAAACAAAGGCTTCACGCGGTTGTAGTCCAAAAAATAGCTTACTCTTATAGAAAAACTATGCAATTGAGGTTGTTCAAATAAATTTTCAAAATTTTCTTTAAACCCAAGGCCTGCTTCATCAAAAAAGCTATCGATTGCATTTCTGTATAAAAATGTGAGTTGACTACCGGGTGCAAACCACCAGGAATAGCGTAAATCTATATTCCAGCTGTTATATGAGGTGTTGTGTACATTTTCATAAGTTGGATTTGAGATGAGATCTCCATTGTTTTCAAGGGTATAGAATTGAATGTATTCCACTTCAGAAAAATAATGCCTAAAAGACAGGCTGGCCGCCATTTTATTATTAAATATGTATTGCGATTCCAGAGAGGTTATTATTGTATTGCGATCTCTTTGACCAAATAATATATCATCATCTATTCTATTCACATATCCCTGTTCATTTGAGGAGTAATTTACTCTGGCACCGGCATTTACTTTCCATTTGTCTGAAAATCGATATCTGGGTGAAACACCAAAACTTTTGATGTTTCTGTTTTTTTCATCAAACGAGACCAATTCAAGATCCAGTTCAAATGCAAATCTTTTTCTGTAATCTGTAGAAATCCAAACCCAGGGATTGTAATAAGCAGGTTGTTTTACAAACCTTCCTTCTGTGCGTGGTTCATAGATATCATTGGTTCCAAAAGGAGTGGTTTCAAAACCCCCTCCAAAAGCAATAAACTCTTTTGTTGTAAAACTTGAATTGAAGTTGAAGTTAAACCTATTGTACAAATCTGGTTCCAGCCTTCTATTTAAATTCAAGTTAAAATTTAGAAAAATATTATTGAATGCACCTTGAGGTTGTAATAATCTGTACCCATAATACCCATAGTAACTGATGAAATTTGTATTTGTAGAAAATCCAAGGTCGTTAATATCATAGTCTATTGTTCTAAAATTTACGGATGTGGTATAGCGATGTTTACCGCTTATGTTTGATACTTGTATTCGCCCCGCATTGCCAAACTTGGTACTATCGGTCAATACCCAACTACTTTTTAAATAGGAATAATAACGAAATGTATTGCTTTTATTTGTGATGTCTAATAACAAAGCTGTGGCATTTGCATCTCTAAAATCACCTTCTCTCAATACATTGGTATTTACGAGCGTTATTGAATTGTTTTCGCCAAATCGCTGGTCTAGAACAAGCACATTGTAATTTGCCAGGGGTTCGACAATTTCTTTACGGGTTTCAGAAGTTTCCGTATTTTCAATGGTTGCATAGGTGTTTTTAGTGATTCCATTAAAAAACCCCACTCCCAAACCTTTTGAAGTTCGACCTGAGATTTTTGCAGCATTGATTAAGTCAATTCTTGATGGGTAACTTTTGATTTCTTCATTTTCATCCAGCACCGGAAATCGGGATGGAGTCCCTCCCACTCTTCTGGAGTAGAACAATCCTCCTTTTGAAAAGAGTTCTGTACCCTCATTAAAAAATTGCCTTTGTTCTGCAAATTGCACTTCAAAAGCAGAGAGATTTAAAACGGCTTCATCAAATTTTGTTTGACCGAAATCAGGGACGAGAACCATATCCAGTGTAAACGCATCATTAATGCCATATTTAAGATCCATCCCCCCATTTAGTACAGTTTCTGTTTCTCCATCAAAGTTATTGACATATGTTGAAAGATAGGGTTGTAACGAAAGCCTAAGCGGGGTTTTGATGTTTTGAATTCCATAAATTTCACCATCATAAATGGTAAAGCTGCCTTTTGTGTTGTCGATAGGACTCCAGCTGTATCTGGTGCGTTCCCTTCTGAACTCCCTTTCCATATTCAAGCCCCAAACCTGAACCTCTTTTTCGGGAAACCGCAGTTCTGAATAAGGAATAAAGACTTCTGCAACCCAGCCATCTTCATGAATTTTTGCTGCACTGTACCAAACTGCATTCCAGGAATTATCCTCGCCCTGGTTGGTCATTTTTGCATCATATTGAACGCCGGAAGCCGTGACAATAAATTGGAGGCTTTGTTGGCGGTCATTGTAGCCATTGAGAAGGATAAAGAAAAAATCCTGATTTCCAATCTGGTCCCTTTCCACTAATTCTCTTGGGATTAAATCGGGATTGGGGTCATGCATTTTTGCTCCAAAATAAATACCCAAATCATCATACACAATTTTTACTTCGGTTTTAAGACTGTCTGGTATGGGTCTGCCATTAACGGGTTGTCTTTCCACAAAATCTGTGGCTATCGCAGCATGTTTCCAAGCCTCATCGTCAAGAATACCATCTATATGGGGTGCTTTAGAAATTTTAGTAATCGTAATCTGTTTTCTTTGAAGAGAATCAAGTGATTGCGTATAGCTATTGAATGAGAAAAAACAGCTCATTAGAAAGGTTAGGGTCACATATTTACTCATGGAAACAATTTATAAATAGACACGAATAAAACTAATGTGTTACACTATTATTGTTAATTTTTAAGGGCTTTGGGCAATTTTTTAACAAAGTAAATAACGGACTATTTGTGACATTTTAAGCATTTAAGTTTCTAATTGAATAATTGATACTATTATTTAAAATATTTTATTAAATTTATTTTAATAACTAACTAACATTCAAATTTATGGAAACAAAAATTTCAACAAAATTTATTTTGGAATTGGTGGGAACGTTCTCATTGGTTCTTTTTGGTTGTGGTGCAGCAGCGGTTTCAGGTGTTGACACGATTGCCGGTTTATCAGGTTTGGGCCTTTTAGGCATTTCTTTTGCGTTTGGTCTTGCTGTGGTGGTGATGGCTTATGCCATTGGAGGCATCTCTGGTTGTCACATCAATCCTGCCATCACCATTTCAATGCTCGTGGCCGGAAAAATTGATTTGAAAGATGCCGTGGCTTATGTGATTGCGCAACTAATAGGCGCTGCATTGGCAGCTTTTGTGTTGATGCAAATTTTAAGCGGTCAAGCCGGATTTGAGATGGGTGAATATGCCCTGGGCTCTAATGGTTGGGGTGAAAATTATCAAAACAACTTTAATGTAACTGCAGCTTTTATTACTGAGGCGGTGCTTACCTTTTTGTTTTTGTTTGTCATTTTTGCGACGACATCAAAATTTGGAAACAGCACTATGGCAGGATTAGCAATTGGATTAACACTGGTACTCATTCACCTTGTTGCAATACCCATCACGGGAACTTCTGTAAACCCGGCTCGTAGTTTTGGTCCAGCCCTATTTGCCGGTGGCGCTGCACTTTCACAACTTTGGTTGTTTATCGTGGCTCCGCTTGTGGGCGGTATTGTGGCTGCTTTGTTTTGGAAGGTGGTTGAGAAATAAAGATATTAAACGTCCTGCTAACATAAAAACTGCCGACTCATCAAATAAGTCGGCAGTTGTATTTTTAGAAAGTAAAATTACTTCTAGTTCTTCTTAAGCTTCTTTTTCACTTCCACTTCCTGGAATCCTTCAATGATATCTCCTTCAACCAGGTCGTTGTAGTTGTTGATTTGGATACCACAATCATAGCCTTTTGCTACTTCCTTGACATCGTCTTTAAATCGTTTTAAGGAGGCGAGGGTGCCTGTGTGAATCACTACACCTTCACGAATTAATCGAATGCCGGTGTTTCTGATGATTTTTCCGCTGGTGACCATACATCCTGCGATGGTTCCAATTTTTGAAATTTTGAAAGTTTCCCTTACTTCTGCGGTTCCGGTGATTTCTTCTTTCATTTCCGGCGAAAGCATGCCTTCCATGGCATCTTTCAAGTCATTGATCGCATCATAGATAATGGAGTACAATCTGATGTCAATTTCTTCCTTGTCTGCTATTTGTCTGGCATTACCCATTGGTCTTACGTTAAAACCAATAATGACAGCATCTGAAGCTGAAGCGAGGAGTACATCACTTTCTGTGATGGGACCCACAGCCCTGTGAATGATGTTGATTTGAATTTCTTCGGTTGACAATTTCTGGAAAGAATCTGTCAATGCTTCCACAGAACCATCAACATCTGCCTTGAGGATGATGTTCAATTCTTTGAAATCACCTAAAGCGATACGTCTTCCAATTTCGTCAAGTGTGATGTGACGTTGTGTTCTTACAGATTGTTCCCTTTGCAATTGTGTGCGTTTTGTTGCAATTGCTTTGGCTTCTCTTTCATCTTCATACACAGCAAATTTATCACCTGCTTGAGGGGCGCCGTCGAGTCCAAGGATGGAAACGGGGGTTGCTGGGCCGGCTACTTTAATGTTGTGACCGCGCTCATCGTGCATGGCTTTTACCTTACCACTGTGTTGTCCTGCTAAAACATAATCACCCACTTTCAAGCTTCCTGATTGAACAAGAATGGTAGATACATAACCTCTTCCTTTATCTAAAAAGGCTTCAACAACGGTCCCTACTGCTTGCTTGTTTGGATTTGCTTTAAGTTCGAGTAATTCGGCTTCAAGTAGTACTTTTTCTAGGAGTTCATTAACACCCAATCCTGTTTTTGCAGAGATGTCGTGTGATTGAATTTTTCCTCCCCAATCTTCAACAAGCAGGTTCATTCCTGCAAGTTTTTCCTTGATTTTTTCCGGGTTGGCTTCCGGTCTGTCAATTTTATTGATGGCAAACACGATGGGCACTCCTGCTGCTTGAGCGTGTGAAATGGCCTCTTTGGTTTGTGGCATCACATCATCATCTGCAGCAATTACAATGATGGCAAGGTCAGTCACTTTTGCTCCCCTGGCACGCATCGCGGTAAACGCCTCGTGACCGGGAGTATCCAAGAAGGTTATTTTTTGACCGTTTTCAAGTTGTACCGCATAGGCACCAATGTGCTGTGTGATTCCTCCTGATTCACCTGCAATTACATTTTCTTGTCGAATGTGATCAAGAAGCGAGGTTTTACCGTGGTCAACGTGACCCATAACTGTTACGATGGGTGCTCTTGGTTCCAGGTTTTCAGGGTTTTCTTCTTCAATTTGTACGGTTTCTTCAGAGTCTGCTGTGACAAATTTTATTTCAAAACCAAATTCGTCTGCAACAATAGAAAGCGTTTCAGCATCGAGGCGTTGGTTCATTGTCACCATTAAGCCTAATGACATACAAGCGGAGATCACATTAGTAACGGGCACATTCATAAGCGTTGCCAGTTCACTTACGGTTACAAATTCAGTAACCTGAAGAATTTTGCTTTGTGAGTCTTGTTGGGCTTGCTCGTCTTCGGTTTTTTGACGGTGGGTATCTCGTTTGTCTCTTCTGTATTTTGCTCCTTTTCCTTTTGAAGATTTTCCTTGCAGTTTTTCAAGGGTTTCCTTGATTTGTTTTTGCACATCTTCTTCGCTGGGTTCTTCTTTGTGTGTAACCTGGCGACCTCTACCTTTATTGGCTCGACTTCTATCTGCCGGGGTTCCTTGTGAGGGGGTTCCTTTTCCGGGCTCTTTGCTGATTCTTTTGCGTTTTCCTTTATTGTCTTTTGAAGCAGCTCCAGAAGTGCTTGAAGGTTTTGGTTTTTCGGGTTTCTTTTTCGCTTTCTTGAATTGCTCTAAGTCAATGGTTTTTCCCGTGAAATTGGGTCCATCGAGCTTTGTATATTTTGTTTCAGTTAAAGCGGATTCTTCTTTTTCAGGTTGTGCTTCTTTTTCAGGTTCTGAAGCTTTTGAAGTTTCTTTTTTAGGTTCTTCCTTTTTGGCTTCAGTTTTTGGAGCTTCTTTTTCTTTTGGAGGAGTTTCCTCCTTTGGTTTTTCTGCTATTGGTTTTTCTTCAACCTTGGGCTCTTCTTCTTTTTTGGGTTCTTCTTTTTTGGGATTGAGGTCAATTTTACCTACAGTTTTTGGACCGTCGAGTTTTGTTTGCGCTTTGATGACTTCTTTCTCTCTGGCTTCTGTAGCTTTTTGCTTTTCTTCCAGTTCTTTTTCTCTTGCAATTCGAAGCTCTTCTTTTTCTTTTCTTTTTTCCTCTCCCACTTCTTTTGAGGCTACTTTTTTTGATTTGTCTGTTTGAAATTCATCAAATAGTATTTGATAGACTTCTTCAGAAATCTTTGTGGTAGGACGGGCTTCAATCTCGTGACCTTTGGTTTTTAAAAATTCCATAGCACGATCCAGCGAGATGTTGAATTCGCGTAATACCTTGTTTAACCTCATTGTGTTTACTTCACCCATAAAGTATGTTCCTTTTTTTATTTAGTGCAACTATTTGGTTGTTGCATTTTATTCAAATTCTTCTTTTAAAATATTAATGACGTCTCGTATGGTTTCCTCCTCAAGGTCTGTACGTTTCACTAAGTCATCTATATCGTGTTCTAAGATTTGTTTTGCTGTATCGAGCCCTATTCTGGAAAACTCTTCAATAATCCAAGGTTCGATTTCATCAGAAAACTCACTTAATTCAACATCTTCCTCTTGTTCAACGCCTTCTCTAATCACATCAATTTCATAACCGGTAAGCTGTCCGGCAAGTCTGATGTTGTGACCTCCTCGACCTATAGCTTTTGAAACTTCCTCCAGTTTGAGTGTGACTTCTGCGTGTTTGGTTTCATCATTAATAGAGATAGAGGTAATCTTAGCAGGACTCAATGCACGAGAAATATACAAATTTGTGTTTGATGTATAGTTAATTACATCAATATTTTCATTGCCCAGTTCTCTTACAATTCCGTGAATTCTTGATCCTTTCATACCCACACAGGCTCCCACAGGGTCTATTCTGTCATCATAAGAATCAACGGCTACTTTTGCTTTTTCACCGGGTATTCTCACCACATTTTTCACAGTAATTAACCCATCAAAGACTTCAGGGATTTCTTGTTCAAAAAGTTTTTCAAGAAATTTATTGCTGGTTCTTGACATCAATATGGTGGGCTTATTCCCTTTTAATTCTACACTTTCAATAATTCCTCTCACATTGTCTCCTTTTCTAAAAAAGTCTGATGGAATTTGCTTTTCCTTTGGAAGGATGATTTCATTTCCTTCATCATCAAGAAGAATAACAGCTCTATGTCTTATGTGATGAACTTCTGCCGTATAAAGTTCACCTTCAAGGTCTTTAAAGTGTTTGTATATGTTTGTATTGTCGTGCTCGTGAATTTTAGAAATCAGGTTTTGGCGTAAAGCCAAAATAGCTCTTCTTCCTAAGTCTATTAATTTGACTTCTTCAGGCACATCTTCACCCACTTCAAAATCGGGTTCAATTTTTCTGGCATCGCTAAGCGAAATTTCTTGGTTTGGATCTTCTACTTCACCATCAGGAACGACCACTCTGTTTCTCCAGATTTCTAAATCTCCTTTATCAGGATTGATAATGATGTCAAAATTGTCATCATCTCCATATTTCTTTTTCAATGTTGAACGAAACACATCTTCCAAAATCGCCATTAAGGTAACTCTGTCTATAAACTTATCATCTTTAAATTCTGAAAAAGATTCAATTAATGCGATATTTTCCATATCTGTACTTAGTTAAATATTATTTTTACTTTACATTCTTTAAGGTCATCAAAAGAAATAACTGCAGATTTTTCAACAGTCACTTTTCCTTTTCCAACCGGTTTGGGTTCTCTGGCTTTCCACTTTATTTCTATATCATTTTCTGAAATAGCTGTGAGTGTTCCTTCCAGAGAGGCTCCGTCGTTTGTTTTAATCTCCAGGATTCTTCCAATATGTTTTTTGAACTGTCTTTTTTTGATTAAGGGAGAAGTGGCCCCTGAGGAGGCGACTTCAAGTGAAAAATCAAATTCTTCCCTATCAATATTGTGTTCAATAGCTCTGCTCACAGTGATACAATCATCTACTGCAACTCCATCGTCTCCATCAATAATTATTTTGATATTGTTATTTGCGTCGATTTGAAAATCGATAAGGAACAAATTTGGATTGGTATCCAGTGCATCTTCCAGCAATTGCAGCACTTTTTCTTTCAACATTTTATTCTATAAAAAGAGGGGACTTTTTGTCCCCTCATCTAACACCCTGTTTTTCAATGGCGCAAATATAAGAATTAATTCCCATTAAAAAAAAGAGATGTAAATGGATTTTTTTTTGTAATTTAACTTGAAAATTAACACACCAAACTCACTTCAATGAAAAAAATTCTAGTCCCTACAGATTTCTCTACGCAAGCTGAACAAGCTTTAAAGGTCGCAGCCCAATTAGCAAAAAAACATAAAAGCGAGATTTACCTGCTTCATATGCTGGAACTTCCTTTAAATCTGGTTGATAAAGCAAAATCAGGAGGCAGCTTGCCTGAATCACTTTTTTTTATGAAACTCGCTCACAAAAGATTTAAAGAAGTCTTGAGTGCAGATTATTTAAAAGGGATAACCGTTTATGAAACTGTATTGTTTCAAGAAGCTTTTGATGGTATTATTGAAGTTGCAAACAAAAACAAAGTCGATTTAATTATAATGGGATCACACGGTGCAAGTGGTTTTAAAGAAATGTTTATTGGCAGTAATACTGAAAAAGTGGTGCGAACCTCTACCATCCCTGTATTGGTGATTAAAAATGAAACTAGTAAATTTACTATCAAAAACTTTGTGTTTGCAACAGATTTTTCCAAAGAATGCCAAAAACCATTTAAAGAAGCTGTAAAATTTGCAGAATCTGTTAAAGCCAAAATCCATTTACTGTTTATCAATACAGCAACCAATTTTCTGACCACTACTGAAGCAAAGGAAATAATGAATGATTTTATAAAAGGAATGGAGTTGTCAAATTACTCCCTAAATATTTATAATGATAACTCTGTGGAAAAAGGAGTTTTGAATTATGCGCAGGCCATTGATGCCGATTTGATAGGGATGGCCACTCACGGCAGAAAAGGATTGTCTCACTTCTTTAATGGAAGTGTAAGTGAAGATTTAGTAAATCACGCTAAAAGGCCGGTGATTACTTTTAAAATTTAATTTTAAAAATTTTATAAAAAAAACCGATTAGAAAAACTAATCGGTTTTTTTGTTGGCTCACCGCTGCCGCACGATTGCATCGTGTGGTTTCCTGCACTTATTCCTTCAACCAAAATACTGAAAAACAATAACATTATCTAACAACCCCTTACTTTCAGCATAATCTGCCGCACTACTGTAAACATAATCCTCTGGATAATAGACTAAACCAGCATCTACAGGATTGTTATGCACATAACTGATTTTTTCGTGAATTACTTTATTGCTCCACAATTCAATGGGTTTGTTATCGTGTCTCCAAAATTGAAAATTATCGACATTTGAAGATTTATCAGCAGCTTTTTTGAACTGTTCCAATAAAAATTCTTTCCTACTTTCCCTTGGATTTTCCTGAATTGCTTTAACTTTAGCTTTACTGGTGAAACGCTTAAAATCTCCTAACAAACTTGCAGGATGTAAATCATTGACGCTCCTGAAAACCAAGTGAACATGATTCGTCATTATACACCAAGCAAAAATTTCCATTCCTTTGTTACTTTGACAATAAGACAAACTTTCAACAAGTATGTCTTTATACTCATTTCTGGTGAATACATCAAGCCAGTCCACAACGGCGAAACTTACAAAATATAATCCCTCAGGATTGTGAAATTTATAATTCCTGCTCATGTCATAAAATTACTTAATTTTTTGAGTAACAGCAATTAAAGTAAATTAAATACTAGCAACTATGCGTTGCACACACGATACTCCCGAAATTTGGAGTATGCAGCAAGCTGGGGGGGAAGGTCGGAACAACAGCACGTGGCACACACGATGCAATCGTGCGGCAGCGGGGGGCAGCGGGGGTAATTTATTTTCAAAAATTTAAATGTTTAAAAAATCTCATCAACACATTTGATATTACCTTACTTCATTCTATGTTTTATCTACATAGTTCCCTAAAATCTTTAACATAAGAAGTATAATCAAAATAAATAAATTGAAGTTTATCCTTTTTTAATTTAAAGACACCCGTCAAAGTATACCCTCCTATATCGGCCCGCTCATTTTCAGAATAATATTTTTTGAATTCGTTAGGTATATTATCCTTTTTTATAAGATTTTTCACTTCTGAAAAATTATAAAAACAGACTATTTCATTTTGCCTTATTATACAGCCATCCAAAGCTGATTTTAAAGGTAAGGTTTTAGGGTTAAGACCAAAGTGATGATTTACTATGGTGTCGCTATAAAAGCTGTCCGTTTTTATAGAAACAAACGTTCTGTTTTTTATTTTAAATTTCGAAACATTATAAACCTCAATACTGTTCTCCCTGTATTTTTGCGTGTCGGTAATAAAACAATTTATAGCCTCCATAAGATTTTCCTCTTCAATGAAATGTTTTGATGAAGAACACCCACCTATCATTAATGAGAAAACTGAAACAGCAAGCAAATATCTTCTAAAACTTAGCATATCTTCTAATTTGTGATGATAATGTTCTTTCCCCCCGCTGCCGCACGATTGCATCGTGTGGTTTCCTGCACTTATTCCTTCAACCAAAATACTGAAAAACAATAACATTATCTAACAACCCCTTACTTTCAGCATAATCTGCCGCACTACTGTAAACATAATCCTCTGGATAATAGACTAAACCAGCATCTACAGGATTGTTATGCACATAACTGATTTTTTCGTGAATTACTTTATTGCTCCACAATTCAATGGGTTTGTTATCGTGTCTCCAAAATTGAAAATTATCGACATTTGAAGATTTATCAGCAGCTTTTTTGAACTGTTCCAATAAAAATTCTTTCCTACTTTCCCTTGGATTTTCCTGAATTGCTTTAACTTTAGCTTTACTGGTGAAACGCTTAAAATCTCCTAACAAACTTGCAGGATGTAAATCATTGACGCTCCTGAAAACCAAGTGAACATGATTCGTCATTATACACCAGGCAAAAATTTCCATTCCTTTGTTACTTTGACAATAAGACAAACTTTCAACATGTATGTCTTTATACTCATTTCTGGTGAACACACCTGCCTGCCGGCAGGCAGGTCCAGCAACTCTACTACTGCAAAGCTTACAAAATATAACCCCTCTGGATTATGAAATTTATAATTCCTGCTCATATTATAAAAATACTTATTTTTTTGAGTAACAGCAATTAAAGAAAATTTATCTATAAAGAATTATGCGTGGCACACACGATGCTTACGAAATTTCGGGAATGCGGCAGCGGAGGAAGGCCGGGAAACCAGCACGTGGCACACACGATGCAATCGTGCGGCAGCGGGGGGTTTTAGAAATTCAATAACAATTGTGAAAGCTCAAAGTCATGAGACTTTGCGCAGCGGGCATCAACACATCTGATATAATATATGAAATATTTTAGAAATTTAAATTAGAATTCCTGATATCCTTTAGTCTTTATCATATTAAAAAAACGGGGTGGCCCTATTGACATACTTGTTGGTTTAAATTTACCGTTTTGAGAAAAATACAACAACTTATTTTTTGAATCAATTATAATGGTATCGCCTATCTTAAAACTTGAAACATGAGTATCATATATTTCTGCTTTACCTTTTTTTATGAGACAATAGTAATTAGCCTGTTTTTCTCTGGGATCGTAAAAGTCCATATTTGATTCTATGATATTTACACGAACTATTCCCCTTCCATGATAACCATTACCTATTTTATCATTTAAGGAATAAACCACCCCTTTAAGTTCTAAATTTTCTATTCCTCGAAAATCCAGCCAAGAGACCTCAGTACGTCCTTCTTTGTCTGAATAGAAAAAATCACAAGAAATAAACAAAATAAATATTAATAAACCTATAAACGACTTTCTCATTATTGCCTTTCTATATATTGATATACTGCTTGTCCAACCATAGGGGTAAAACCAACATTATTTAAAAATCTATCAAATCCACTTCTACTGCTAGTGGGTTTTTCATTACTTAACATAATTGAAGTAGATTCACCCCTACTTGCTGCACCTAAAGTGACTCCTTTCCCAACCCCGAAGTTTAAACCAACAGAAATTCCAGTCCAGTTTCCAGACTTAAAAGCTGATAAGGAAACCCCTCCCCCTGCCACTGCTTTTACATCTGCACTAACGCCTATTGAGGTAGCGCTACCAGCAAAAGATTCAGGTTTAGCTAAGGAAACATCAGAACTAGTCATCACAAAAAAGTTGCCTTCAATATTAGCGTTTCCACCTCCTTGTACTCCCGTTGAACCAGTGGCTTCAGCTTGAGCATAGACATAGTTGTAATCACCATATTCTTCATTAAAAAAATTAACAACTGTTAAACCAGCTGATACTTTTGCTCCTAAAGTTGCCTTTGCTTCTGCAGAAGCATTTACAGAATAACCTGCTGCTATATTATCGGAATTAACTTCTGATAAACCCAAATCTAATGAAGTGCTTTGTACTATATTAAAAGGCACATTTACAGTTCTATCTTCTCCCGCAGTAGGTATAGTAATTTGATTACCATTTTTTCCTCTAATAATAATATCCTCAGGAGCCATCCCATCCGGATCAATAAAACGCAATGGATTATTAAAAGCATAGTTATACGGCGAGTGCCTTCTCATCTGTTCAGCAAGCGGGTCGATGTTCATCCATCTACCCAGTGCAGGATCATAGTTTCGGGCCCCAAAATCATACATCTCAACACCAAACTCACTTTGCAGCTCTTTTCCGCCGAATTTGTACTTATACCCCGGGTTTTCAAAAGGAGAAAATGGGATAACAGTATCATCAAAACCTTTTTCATTGTTGAGTTCTTCTTTGCGGTCTATTTTTGTAATATCACTGTTGTAGTGGGTGTGTTGCAATCCAAAAGGATAATAATGACTCTCATCGAGTATCCCCAGTCCACTGCCCTGAGGATCTTGAGCATAGTTGACTCTTACATTGCCCAAGTGGTCTTTGTATTGATAGACATAGTCAAAACTAGGGGCACCAGTATCATTGGGTGTGTTTTTGACATAGCCCTCTGGGGTGTGAAAGAATTGCAATACATTGTCATAGTATTGAAAGCCATGTATATAACGGGTATTTGAGAGGCTGTCGTTATGTTTTACTATTTTCATTAGTTTTTCACCTGTGGCAGCATAAATATATTCAATATATTTTTGACTGTTACCATCAAAGGTGATTTTAACAGGCAAATTGAGGTGATTGTAAGTAATCGATGAAATGTTTTTTACTGGATCAGCAACCAGATTGCCATTGTCGTCATATTCATAATCGACATCTTGTAGAAAATCGGTCAAATAATCCTTTTTAAAACCAGCTGTGTTACCTGATTTATCATTCACTCCAATCAAGATGTTAGAATGATCACTTTCATAGTGATAATCCAAATTGTCAATTAGGATTATTTCAGAACTTGAGTCACTTATACCATTCCTCCCCAACTTCAATATATTCCCATTTTTATCATAGCTGAGCCACTCGTTATAGTTGTGAGAGACTGGTGCTGAACTATTGGGCTTGCCGTAAATAGCATTGGTGAGGCGATTCATAGCGTCATATGTATAACCATAACTGCGTTCTACATTATCACTACCACTGCGCCAAAGGGTTTCGGCTATGTTACCGTTGTAAAGGGGATTGACCTCACCAATGTAATCCTGATCTGTTGCGGTATAATTAATAGCAAAAGCAAAGAGGTCATCATTTGGGTCTTCTGAATTTTGTAAACTTTTGGTATTGTTGATATGGGTTAACCAACCTCTAATGTTGTATTGGTAATCTACTTTTTGTAATGAAGGGGCATTGGGTTCAGGAGCATGGCTAAATACATCACTGCCCACCTCTTTTTATATGAGTTGCTAATGATAGGCGATACAATCGGCGGTACATTTTTAAAACAAAAAATCCCAAAACGTTTGTTTTAAACGGTTTAGGGTTTAGTGAAGTTGGCTCACTAGGGCTTCCCTCGACAAGCTCGGGACAGGCTTCTCGCCAATATTATTTTGAATTTTCCAACAAAAAAAGCCAACTCGTTTTGAAGTTGACTTTTTTGTTGGCTCACTAGGGCTTCCCTCGACAAGCTCGGGACAGGCTTCTCGCCAATATTATTTTGAATTTTCCAACAAAAAAAGCCAACTCGTTTTGAAGTTGACTTTTTTGTTGGCTCACTAGGGCTCGAACCTAGACTCTTCTGGACCAAAACCAGACGTGTTGCCAGTTACACCATGAGCCAGTGCTTTTAGCGGTGGCAAATTTAGTACAAACTTTTTCTTCTACAAACTATTTATTAAAAAAATCCTACTTTAAAAATAATTTCCTCTTTTTTATGTTAACTATAGCTAGATGCTAAATAAGAATTTTATATGTAAATTCGCCACTTAAAACCTTTACCTTGATGAATAATTTCGACTTCAGAAAATGGAATCTCATCTCCGGATGGCTTGTTTTTTTTATTGCCTTAACCACCTACTGGCTAACCGCAGAACCAACAATGAGCTTCTGGGATGCAGGTGAATATATCACTACCTCATCAAATCTGGAAGTGGGCCATCCTCCCGGAGCACCACTCTACCAAATGATTGGAGCATTCTTTTCTCTTTTTGCATCTGATGTATCTCAAATCGCCCTGATGGTGAACCTGGTGTCTGCTTTTGCAAGTGCATTTACGATACTTTTTATGTTTTGGTCAATAGGAATCATTCTTCAAAATATCATTTCAAAAACCGAAACCCTGGATACTAATAAAAATATTTTAATTCTTGGAAGTGCGGCCGTGGGTTCTTTGGCGTTTACGTTTACCGATAGTTTCTGGTATAGTGCTGTTGAAGCAGAAGTCTATGCAATGGCTTCTTGTATTATGGCGATTCTTTTCTATCTGGCATTACGCTGGGAAAGAGAGATGAATACACCCAGAGGTAACCGTTGGGTTGTTTTAATTGCATTTGTTGTTGGTCTTTCTTTTGGAGTTCACTTTATGGGATTGTTGACCATCCCGGCAATGGGACTGTTGTATTATTTTAAAAATTACAAAACCGTTACAATTAAAAACTTTATTCTGGCACATCTTGCGGTGGTGGGCATCTTACTGTTCATCTTTATGTTTATGTTGCCCATGACGATGCGCTTTTTCTCTGCATCAGAACTGTTTTTTGTCAACTCCATGGGCTTACCTTTTGATTCAGGCACCGTTATTGCCGGGTTGTTAATGATAGCCCTTTTTTATTTTTTACTAAAATACACCCGAAAAAAAGGTTTTGTTCAACTGAATACGTTGATGCTTGCATTTCTCTTTATCTTCATAGGCTTTTCAAGCTGGATGATGTTGCCAATCAGAGCAAATGCAGGCACTGTCATCAATGAAAACAGACCCAGTGATGCTCAGGAATTACTGGCTTATTACAACAGAGAACAATATGGCTCTCAAAGCCTGCTCTATGATGCTCAGTTTACTGAAATGTATGCCGGCTATGACAGAAACAATCCTTACAAAGACGATAAACCCAACTATGAAAGAGATGAAACTACCGGTAAATATATAATCGTTAACAACTATAAAAATGCCATCCCCAATCTTGACGATGCACATAAAACTTTTCTTCCACGAATGTGGAGCACAGAACATGCTGCCAATTATTTCAACATCGTTGGTGGCGTTGATTTTAATGTAAAACGAGAATACCGAAGTGAAGAGGCTTTGCTCAATGAAGTTGCTGCCTTCAAACACCGCTTTAGCAGAGGAGAAATTGACAGTGAAGAGTACCATGATTTTTTAAGGCAGTTTAGTGACTACCTGGACATAAAAAAACCCTCTTTTGGTCAAAATATGAGGTATCTTTTTCAATACCAATTTGGGTATATGTACTGGCGGTATTTTATGTGGAATTTCGCCGGAAGGCAAAACGACGTTCAGGGCAAAAATGATATTTTTGATGGAAACTGGATAAGTGGCATTAAATTTATCGATGAAATGCGATTGGGTCCACAATCCAACCTTCCCAGCGATGTTGAAAACAACAAAGGCAGAAATACTTATTATTTTCTCCCACTTATTTTAGGACTTCTGGGCATTGTTTTTCATTATGGTAAAGATAAAAGCAGTTGGTGGGTATTGATGGTATTCTTTCTATTTACCGGTCTTGCTTTAAAGGTCTATCTTAACGAACGACCATTTGAACCCAGAGAACGTGACTATGCACTGGTGGGCTCCTTTTATGTGTTTGCTATGTGGATTGGTTTTGGGGTGTATGCCCTTTTTGAAATCATCAAGAAATACTTGCAACCCAAAATTGCTGTCCCTCTGGTAATTGTTGTTGGACTTCTGGCAGCACCCGTTTTACTCGCCTCCCAAAACTGGGACGACCACGATCGTTCTGATCGCTTCACAGCCTTGGCAATGGCAAAAAAATACCTAGACTCTGTAGATCCCAATGGCATCATATTTACCATTGGGGACAACGATACTTTCGCCATCTGGTATGCGCAAGGAATAGAAGAATACAGAAGAGATGTGAGGCCCATCAACACCAGTTTATTTAACACAGACTGGTATATAGATGATATGAAAAAAGCCGCATTTGAAAGTGCCCCCATTCCGTCACAACTCATACACGAACAATACCGTTACGGCACAAGGGATTATATTATAAAACACCCTCAAATTGAAGGTGACGATACACTTTCAATAAAAAGATGGATGGATTGGGTTGCCAACGATGACCCAAGACTAACCGTTGAAATGCAAAGTGGGCAAATGCTGCAAACGTTTCCTTCAAAAAACATTCGAATTCCGGTTGATAAAGAGGCTGTTTTGCGAAATGGCATTGTTGCAGAAAAAGACGCCCATCTCATTTTGGACTACATTGATGTCCACATAAAAAGTGATGTATTGTATAAAAACAGAATGATGATGTTTGACATCATTGCCAATAATAATTGGGAACGACCCATTTATTTTACCGGTGGTGCCTTTAATGATGAAGAGTATTTATGGATGAAAGACTACCTCCAACTCGATGGATTGGCATACAAACTTGTCCCAATTAAAACGCCCGTTGATAAAAGAAATCCTTTTGACATGGGCCGTATAGACAGTGAGAAAATGTATGAGATTGTTAAAGACTGGGACTGGGGAAATTCTGGAAGTTCTGATATTTACCACGATCCTGAAACACGAAAAAATGCCATTTCTTATCGAGGTAATATCGCACGACTTGCAGAACAACTCATACTTGAAGAAGAATATGAAAAAGCAGAAGAAATGCTAGATCTAGCTATGGAAAATATGCCGGTTAAATACTATGGATATTACACCCTTCTTGAGCCTTTTATAACAGGTTATTTTGAAGTAAATCAAGAAGAGAAAGGAATTCAGTTGTATAAAGAGGTTGCTAAAACATATCAGGAAAAATTAGATTATTATGGTACTTTTAGTTACACACTACAGCGCAACTATCTGGAGACTATTTTAATGGATGTTGAGCGTTACAGAAGTCTTGTGGGCACATTGCTTTACAGTGAAAATGAAGAATTTTTAACTTCAGAAGCTGAAACTTTTAACAGTTATCTCAAAAAATTTCAACATTTTTATGCTAACGAATTGGAAGATGAAGTGTTTCAAGAGGACAGTCTTGAGGTTGATTTAGAAAATCCCCCTATGGACTTTCCTGATGAAGAGACACTTTTAAAGATGATAGATTCTATGGAAAAGGCTATGAATCAAGAATAAATCGTGAAAAAGTATGTGGTAAAAATTCCGTTTTTTGTGCCTTACTTTTATCCAAAAAGAGTGTGGCACTTTTCGAGAAGAGAAAAAACCATCTATTTAACCTTTGATGACGGCCCCATTCCTGAAATAACTCCGTGGGTGTTGAAAGAGCTTAAAAAGTACCATGCCAAAGCGACCTTTTTTTGCATTGGTAAAAACATTGAGGAAAACTCCACTATTTTTAAACAAATTTCACTAGAAGGGCATACTGTTGGAAATCATACCTTTAATCACCTCAACGCAAATAAAGTTTCAGATAAAGAGTATACAGAAAATACCGTAAAAGCGGAACCCTATTTTGAAAAAGGCGCAAAATTATTTCGCCCTCCTTATGGCAAGCTCAACTCCAAAAAAGCAAATTTACTGCTTAGTAAAGGCTATAAAATAATAATGTGGGATGTTTTGAGTGCAGACTTTGACCAATCGATTACTGAGGAAAGGTGTCTTAAAAATGTGATGAAAAACACCCGGGAAGGGAGTGTAGTTATTTTTCATGATAGTAAAAAAGCAGCAAAAAATCTTCAGTATGTGTTACCAAAAATGCTGGCCCACTTTTCAGAAAAAGGATATGCTTTTAAGGCAATTCATTAAACATATTCATTCACCAAGCCAATGAGTGTATTGGCATCCTGCTCACCGCTTTGACGCCATTTCATCTCACCGTCTTTATAAATCATCAATGTGGGTAAACCCTTTATGCGAAGGGCTTCAGCCAAATCTTTGTTTTTCTCAACATCAATTTTAATGACTTTGGCCTTGTCGCCAAGAGCAGCCGCTACATCCCTTAAAACAGGATGCATCGCTGTGGATTGCTCATTCCAGTCTGTATAAAAGTCTAACAAAACCGGAACCTGCGCACTGATTAATTCACCAAATTTTGACATAATACAACCTCTTTAGATATACAAATATAGCATTTATGGCGAAATGTGGTGATTTTTAGGGAATTTTTAATAAGCAGTTTATTTAATATTAATGTTAAGTGAGAAAACAGTAATTGAAGTTGTTCCAGATCCAACTAATCGTTGACCCCAAATTTCAACATAATCTCCGGGTGCAAGTTCTACTGTACCTGAAATTGAATTACTTGAAATATCTGAAGTATTATTCACCCTCAAGATTGTATTGGTTTCAACCAATGTTGTAGTACCATTTTTTTTGATAAAAAAGGCATAAAAATCACCCAATCCACTGTTTCCTCTGACAGAAAGAGCTGCATTGATTTGAAAAGTTCTTGTTCTTCTGCCGTTGTAAGTTAAACGATTGTCTTGAGGAGAGTTTGCCCTAAAAGCGTTTACAGCTGTGGTTGAGTTTGAATTTGAATTCCCTCTTAGATTAAATTCATTATTATTTGCTACGTTTTGAACAAAGCCAGTAGTAATCGTACCATTGTAATAAATATTAATCGTTGCTACATCATCAGATTCTCTTGGAATTCCCGGACAGTTAACAACCCAGTTATTATCAAAATTAAACCCGGCAAAAGACCCGGCTGTATATCTATTTACATAAGTACCGTCACCTGTAAACAAAGTGCTTAAAAGTATTCCTTCCCCAACTATAGGATTGGAGCTTACGTCTATCCCGGTTGCTGAAGCGTCAACAGTACTAAATCCGCTCACTTTTTGTAACAAATCAAATGAACCTGTAAAAGTCTCAAACGTACCGGCATTACCAGAAAACCATCCTTGATTACTTAGCAAAAGGCTGTTAATGTTGTTGTATGTAATTCCTGTAGTGTTACCAGAGTATTGTACAATATTAGAGAAATAAAGTCCCAATCCTGAAATAGTACCAACACTCGCCATATTGGCAACAATGGTGTTTTGAACCAAGAGTCTTTGGCTTGTACTACCATTAATATTAAATGCTGTTCCTGTTCCACTACCCGCAGAAACTCCTCCTAGTAAGGTAAGGTTTCTAATACTCCCTCCTGTTGATCCTGTAAAAATTGTTCCTGAAGTTCTGAGCAATCTATCTTCATTGGCATCAAGACCAGACAAATAAGCGTTATTCAAATCTATGGTATTGTTCAAAACAATCGTTCCATTTACCTCATAATAGGTATTTGCCTCCAACGTAATAACCCCTCCTGAAGGAGCGGGAAAATCTGCTTCACTTTTTACAAGTACAAAATTATCTCGTTTCTCCAGTGAAGAGTTTAACTTGACCCACTCATCATCAATTTCTTCAAAAAAATAAAAAGCGCGTTCATCAAGGTCATAGACCAACAATCCATTTGCAGGATCTGTAATGGCAAGCCGTTGTGCAGTTGTCATTCTGGGGGTTAATATACCTTGTGATGTAGAGGACACATCAAGCATCGAAGAGGAATCAGGACTCACAGTTCCAATACCAACCTGAGAAAAAGAACTAATAAAAAATAAGTTTGCAAATAAGAGTAAAGCAATTTTATTGCTTAAAAGAGATTTGGGGATTGACATAAAATAGTGTTTAAATTAAAAAACAATTAAAGAAACTGTATTTTAAAAACACTAAAGCTTTGAATTTCATTTGATTTAGGGGAAGCAAATATTCCGAAAAAATTCTGAACAATCAAAATAAAATCAATCCTTAATAGATTTTTTTCGACAATTGGTAGTGAATCACAGAAAATTTTAAAATTCATTGAGCGTTTTAGTGTGAAGGCTTATTATTTTTTCATCATTCGTTTTGAAAAAAACAACTTTCAGTTCACCCGGTAACAAATCAAAAAAGTTATCTTCAAAATGTCCCTTGCTTTCAGTATATAAAAAGACGTTTTTTTGAAGTACTTCACTGTAAAGTTCTATTTCAAATCCATCGGGAACTTTCTTGACCTTTTGTTCTATTTCGCCGGAAGGTAACGCCAATTCTTTTGGTTTGAGTAAATAAAATAGTGATTGCTTTTCCTGAAAGGTGGCTACAAAAACAATTCTATTTGCAACTATGTCATATCCCTTAACAGGGATTTGCAAGTAAAGTTCACTGCTATTTGGATGCACACTGATGCTTTTAGTATAATCTTGAAGTTTGTTTCCATTAAAATCTAAAACTTCAACTTTTAAAGAATCCTGGTATGTTTTTAAATGATCATTGACAATATAAACCTGAAGTGTATCATCCACTATTTCTGAAGAAATAAGTACATTTTCAAAACTGCGTCTTGCTTGATAATGCAACGCCTTCCAATTACCAAAAAAATCAATACTTGACCAACTCACCGCCGGCCAGCAATCGTTGAGTTGCCAGTACAAACTACCCATAGTGTATGGTCTGGCTCGACGATGTGCTTCAATGCCTTTACCAATGCCATAGGCTTGCAACAACTGACTCACATACACATAATCTTCAGCGCTTTCAGGAACAGGAAAATCACGCTCCATATACTCTTTGATTCTTTCAAAACCAATGCGGTGTTTCTGATGATTTCGGAAGCCTGGAGAGCTGATGTCGATTGCATCGCTTTGATTGATGAACTTAATAACTTCATAACTCGGAAAGCCTTGAAAACCAAACTCACTCATAAATCGCGGTACCTTTTTTTCCAAATCCTCAAACGGATGCCCGTCGTGCCAAATCCACCAGTCGTGGGCGTCGCCTTCGGTTTTGTAACGTTCGTCTCCGCGACCAAACCTGGGGGATGTTTCCCAATAATCTGTATCTGTGAGTTGTTGTACTGTTTTGGGTAAAATAGAATCAAACAATTTTAAATAATTATTCCAAATTTCTTCTTTTTCACTTTCGCTTCTACCATCCTGCCAGCCCCAACGGTGCCAGCCTTCGCTGTTTTCGTTATTACCACACCACAAAGCAATACTGCTGTAATTGCGCAACCGTTTTACATTGTCAATGGCTTCTTGCTGCACGTTGTTTAAAAAATCTTCATCTCCCGGATACATCGCGCAGGCGAACATAAAATCTTGCCAAATCAGGATGCCTTTTTCATCACATTTTTGATAAAAAATATCGTTTTCATAAATGCCTCCACCCCATACGCGCAGCATATTTATATTGGCAGCCACGACATCATTGAGCAATTGCTCATATTGCTGCTCTGTAACTTCACTTTGAAAACTGTTTTGTGGAATATAATTGGCGCCTTTCATAAATACCGGTTCTCCGTTTACTTTAAAATAAAACGACTCGCCTTCTGCATCTTTTTCAGTAATATGCTCAATGGTACGCAAGCCTTTTTTCAGTTGAAAGGCATCGATAAGCACGTTTTTATGCTTCAGTCGCACTTCCATCTCATACAAGTGTGGCTCGCCCAGATTGTGAGGCCACCAGCGTGTGGGATTTGTAATTTCAAACGGAATATTTACCCTTTGCTTCCCTTTGGTGAGTTGTAGTTTTTCTGAGGCAATGAATCGATTTGACACCAAAACCTCAATAACAATTTCTGTATCCTCAGAAAGGTTTACTTCAATTTCTGCTTGCAGTTGTGCCAATGCATCTGTTAGTGAAACTTGCTTAATATAAATATCCTCTAATTTGGCACTGTCCCAGGATTCTAAATACACATCACGCCAAATCCCCGCAGTATTAAGCTTCGGACCCCAATCCCAGCCGTACTGAAATTGCGCTTTACGCGTAAAAATTCGATTGCCTTCAGGTAGCTCATAGCCCAATTTTTCATTTGCGGCTTCTTCATAAATTTGTGTGGGTTCGAAAACAATTTTTAATGTGTTTTCCTCTTTTAGTAAAGACTTCACTTCCACTTGCCACTTCCGGAATGCATTATTGGTTTTTAAGACAAGGCTATCATTCAAATACACCCGAGCATAAGTGTCTAACCCTTCAAAATTGAGAAAATGATTGCTTTTTTGAAGTGTTTTTTCATCCACCGAAAAACTGGTTTGATATTCCCAGAATTTCTCAGAAACCCATTGCATTTTGTGCTCATTATCACCCACAAAGGGGTTGGGGATAAGTTCATTATTTATCAAATCTGAATATACATTTCCCGGCACAATTGCGGGAAGCCATCGTCTCCCCTCTGCATCTGTAAATCCCCAATTTGTATGTAAGTTTTGTTTAATAACAAGGTTGTCAGATTGTTTTGAAATTGGTTGTTCTGATTGTCTTTCACAACCGAATATCATTAAAAGAATCATCATAAATACCTTATACTTTACTCTAACCATTTTTTAAAATTTTACGGATGATTTCAATACTTGATTCATACACCTTATTTTCCTCAAAAAACTTTGTACTATTCATTGCAACTAAAGGTTTCTGGGTCTCCTTAACCAAAACCGAAGCCGATGCGTGTAACTCTTCAAACCCGACATCTTTAAAAAGTTTTACATTGTTTTCGTTAATTCCACCGCCGGGCATTATTTGAATGCGTCCTTTGGCTTGATTTTTTAATTGAACCAAAAGTTCCAAACCTTGTTCTGCCGTGGTTTTCTGACCTGAAGTTAAAACCCGGTGAACACCAACATCAATTAAGGTTTCTAACTCCCCTGTCGGGTTTGGCACCCAGTCAAAGGCACGATGAAACGTAAAGGGCAATGGCTTGCTTAGTTCGACCAATTCTTTAGTTCTAATAACATCCATTGAATTATCAACATTCAAAACCCCGGAAACAATACCTGCACAACCCATTTTTTTGCATTGCAGGATATCTGCTTTCATCATTTCAAATTCCTCACTGGAGTATGTGAAATTACCGCTTCGAGGCCGAATCAACACAAATACCGGAATGGAAACTTTCTTTAAAACCTCTTGAATCATCCCAAATGATGGCGTTAGACCACCCACAGCCAATTCGCTGCACAGCTCAATGCGGTGTGCGCCGGCAGTTTCAGCATTGAAAGCTGATTGTATATTTGCCGCACAGATTTCTAGTAACATTCTTTTACTTTTTTCAGTATAGTTGAATTTGATTCTGAAAATATAGCAACTAATTTATATTTCACTCCGAAAAAGTTGTGTTTTTTTTGAATCGTGTTATTGCTTTGCAAAAAAAGTAGCGATTTATACTAACAATTTATCCTATACTTATTTACTAATACTTTTTGAATTCATTTGGCACAAACATCATCTTCGTGATTTATGATTCATCATTATAAACCCTTCTCTTTTAAATTACTCCTTGATTTTAAATTTTGTTTTCAATTTTAAAAAGTTTAATTTTCCGAAATCGAATACCGTTTTATTTAACCATATTAATAGCGTCATTGTAACTTTCAACTAACGATTCACAGATGAAAAAAATCTACATAGTTACCCTAATCTTCTTTATAACATCATTTTTATCAAACGAAGTTACAGCACAATGTGAAGGTGTAACAATTGAAAGTTTAACAAACCCCGGGCCTTATGAGGTAGCTACCCTCACCGAAGCTGATGGCATTAGAAATGGACCGGATTATCTGGGTGCCACGATATATTATCCCACAAATGCAACTCCTCCTTTTGCAAGTATTGCTATTGTACCCGGATTTACAGCATTACCCACAAGCGTTCAAGAATGGGGGCCTTTTTATGCTTCTCATGGAATTGTGGCAATAATTATAGGAACGAACTCCATTTTTGATTTCCCCGAAGCAAGAGCTCTGGCTCTTTTAGATGCTCTTGAAACCATGCGTCAGGAAAATTTTAGAAATTCATCGCCATTGGAAAACAAAATTGATGAGGATAAGTTTGCCGTAAGCGGATGGTCTATGGGCGGTGGTGGTGCGCAACGTGCAGCAGTCTTAGACAACACCCTTAAAGGTGTGGTAGCGTTATGCCCTTGGTTACCAAACCCGTCACTAAACCACGAGAGTGCGGTACTCATATTTAGTGGTCAAAATGACCCTACTGCGCCTCCTGCTCAACACGCAGACCTTCACTATAATGCAACACCAAACTCCACTGATAAGCTTCTTTTTGAAGTTGCAAACGGAAATCATTCCGTTGCCAATACACCCAATGGCGGCAATGGTGTAGTTGGACAAATTGCCCTTTCATGGCTTAAATTATATGTGGATGAAGATGATTGTTATTGTCCTTTATTAACAGATTCACTTTTAGTTGATCCTCCGGCAGCTTCAAAAGTACTCTCCAGTTTTGAGTGTGAGTTGCTTGGATTGCCTGAAAACAGCGTTGCGCTTACTTTTTATCCCAATCCTACAAAAAATACTGTGAATGTAAACATCCAAACCAATACACAATACAGTATTTACAATTCTCTTGGCCAACAATTGTTGACAGGCCTACTTACTCAAAATGAAAATCAAATTGACTTTTCAAACTTTGTTAAAGGGATTTATTATGTAAGAATGGAGAATGAAACTTTGAAAATTATACGGAATTAAGTAGTTGTACTTCTAAAAAAAATATGGAATACTAAGTCCAAATAATTCAATGAGTTTGTTTTGTATTTCACTTAACAAAAACCTCATCAATAAACAACCAAGCCTTATGGCCGGCACCTTGCGCACCATCCGGAATGGTGCCGTAATTTTTGATGGTTATATTAATGAATCTCGCTTCTAAATTTTCAAAACGAACTTCTAAATTTTTTAAATTTTTCCCGCCATCAACCAAAGTACCATTATGATTTGTCAAACTATTTTTTTCATTATCTAAAACTGCAACTTCAACAATTGACGGTGCGTAAATCCATTGCCCTATGGCGTCATAAAATCTGGTTGAAATCTTGTTTATTGGGGTAGCTACGCCTAAATCAATTTCCACAATCAAATCATCCCCCCAAAACCCCAGCCATTCCTTATCGCCATAACGTTTATTACTGCCTTGTATGCCATTGATCAAACCTGCTGCGCCACTGCCGCTATAGACTTTGCTGGGCTCCACACTGAGTTTAATTTTTTTGCCCACGGCCTTATGCATTTTGATTGTTTCCTCAAAAATAGAACTTAATTGCTTTCCGGTTTCATCATAAACAGCTGCCTTTAGTTGAAGGTCTTCTAAGACAATAATGGGGTTTTCATAATTGACAGATTGTGAAGTTGGATTACTACCATCAGTGGTGTAAAAAATGGGGTTGGAACTACTTTCTGATTTCAATACAAACTGCACTCCATTTTCAGTAGATTGAATTTCACCTTTTATTTCATACAAATGATTGGCATAATTGACATTCATTGTATCCATTCGTTTGTGAAAGTGTTCCAGACGTTTTACAAAATCGCTGTAGTCTTTATGTATTTCTGAAGTCCAAAGCACTTCGCTCATCGCGATGGCTCTGGGAAATGCCATATATTCCACTTGCTTTTCGTCCTGTATATATTCGGTCCAAACGTTTCCCTGAGCACCAAGTACATATTTTTCCTCATCAAGTGTTAAGCCTTCCGGAATGGGATCAAAACGATACACTTTTTCCAAGGGTAAATATCCGCCAATGGCAAGGGGTTCCTGATCGTTATCACTTTGGTAATAATCAAAATAGCAATGTGACGTGGGCGTCATAATTACATTATGGCCTTGCTTTGCGGCTGCTACAGCACCTTCTGTGCCGCGCCAGGACATTACAGTAGCATTGGGCGCCAAACCGCCTTCCAGAATCTCGTCCCAACCGATGATTTGGCGCCCCTTGTTATTCAGGTATTTTTCCATTCGGGTGATGAAGTGGCTTTGAAGTTCGTGCTCGTCTTTTAAGCCTTCTTTTTTAATGAGTGCCTGACAACTTTCACAGTTTTTCCATCGGGTTTTAGGGGCTTCATCACCGCCAATGTGAATATACGTACTTGGAAACAATTCCAGCACCTCATCCAAAACATCTTCCAGAAAAGCGAATGTTTCTTCCTTGGGACAATAAATGTCTTCAAAAACGCCCCATAGTTTGGCAACTCCCGGATTTTCTCCCGTGCAACCCAAGTGAGGATAAGCCGCTATGGCAGCCTGGGAATGTCCTGGCATTTCAATTTCCGGAATTATGGTAATGTGTCTTTCGGCAGCATAGGCCACAATTTCTTTAACCTCTTCTTGGGTGTAGTAACCACCGTAACGTTTTCCGTCAAATTGGTGTGGTATATCGTTGTAATGTCCAATAAGTGTTTCATCACGCCAAGCCGCAACTTCCTGAAGTTTTGGATATTTTTTTATTTCGATACGCCAGCCTTGGTCTTCGGTTAAATGCCAGTGAAAGGTATTCATCTTAAGCAACGCCATCATATCGATGTATTTCTTAATGAATTCCACCGGAAAGAAATGGCGACCCACATCCAGATGCATTCCGCGATAAGCAAATTGTGGTGCGTCTTCAATATGTTGAGCTTGTAAATAGATTTTATCAGCATTAAAACTTTGATTTTCTAATGCTTCAGGCAATAATTGTCTTAAGGTTTGTACAGCATAAAACGCACCCGTTTCCGTCGATGCTTTTACGGAAATTTTTTCTGATGAAATGCTTAAATGATACCCGGAGGTTTCAGAAATTGAAGTGTCAAAAATAAATTCAATGTCTGCAGTTTTATCATTTTCGCTTAAGCGAAAGTTTGCTCCTTGTTCTATGAACGTTTTAAAAAACAATGCTGATTCTTTCAACTGTTCATCAAAAACAATTTTTGAATTTGATGACAAAACAAAATGGTCCTCATTGATTTGTTGAAGGTTGGGTTGTGGGAGAATGGAGGTATTGGACTTTTTAATATCAGTTTTGTTACTGCAGGAAAATGCTAAAACCAAAATAAAAAAAACAGCTATTAGTTTGAATAATTTCAAATTTCTTGAAGGTTAGATTAAATCTTCATAAAAATACAAATCATTCTTGTAATGGAAGGTTAGTAAGAAAAATTAATTAGCATCTAAGTTTTTATCACACAAAATTCACTCAAAAGAGTGAGTAATATCTTTTTTATAAATAATAAACTTGCATATAAATCCATTCATTATGCAAGAAATGATAACGTATATAAATCCCGGACCGGCACCAATAAGTATTGATTTCACATCAACTACCATTGAAAGTTATTCAGCAATGTTTGGTAAGAAAAGGGTAATTAAAACCTGTCCTATAAAATCAATTGTTAGAATTACAAAAGACATTACCACTTTTGAAAACAAGACAAAGCTAACCCTCTATTACAATGAAAATAACAAGGAAAAACGTTTTGGTGGAATGGGGTTTTCTATTGAGGGAAACTTAATTGACCCGACTTTTCAGGAAGTAATTGCTTTTCTAGAACACAATGTGCCGGCTCATACAATTTGGGAAGACAAAGCAGCTTCAAAGGCCTCTACAAGAACGCAATCGGGAAGCTTTAAATATCCTATAGCTGCCAGTTTAAATTTTTTCTTTTCAAAACACCCCATGCACTCTGGTGAAAGAGGACTTGCTGTGGGATTAAAGATTGGTTTGGCCATACTTTTGGGACTTTCAGGGTTATTAGTTATTAGTGTTACATTGATGAGTCCTTCAAATATTCTTGCAACATTACTTTCGCTAGTATTGATAAGTCCCTTTGTAATTTATGCTTTTCTGGTCTTACAGATGGCATTTAAAAAAGGTGGCTTGCATTATTTATTTCTTAACAATAAAAGTATTCAAATCAATTTTGCATTAAAATCTGTTAGTATTCCATTTAGTGATATAAAAACATTCAGTTACCAAGTGATTGATCTTAAAATTAAGAATATAAATTTTCAATCAACATCTTCATCGATTGAGTATGAATTTAAAATCAATAACAAGCACAAGTTTACAATGGGTGAAAACACGGCAATGCAATTTATTTCCAAAGTCAATGAACTGAACTTACCCTTAACTAACAAGTAAAATCGAATTAACCTAAAATAATACTCTTATGAAAAACTTTGTACTACTCATACTTTTTGTAGTTGGACTACAAACAGTTGTCGCTCAACCTTCTGATGCGCAACAAAAAGCAGACATCAAAAAAGAATTTCCAAAAGCTCTATCCATTGATTTAAAAGGAAATGGAGCAACAGTAAAAGAATATGATAACGGCAAAGAGCGTTTAATTTATAGAAAAGCTGTTACCGTAATTATGCCCACAAGTAACCCAAAATACCCTAACGTTAAACTCGCATTACATGGTGGAGTAAACTATAACATTACTTCTGGGAGCAACTCATACCAAGGTTTTTCTCCATCTTATGAAGAATTAATTGGCATGCCAGACCCAGATAAAGAAGAAGTTTTAGCATTTATAGAAGACAATTTATCCGAAATATTTAGACTAGGTCATCGCAATGAAATGATTGGCATGCCCGAAAAGTTTTCTATTGATGAAAACACAAAATATACCTGGCCTACTTTTAATCGCGTTAATTTTAATGCGAAAGTGGTCTATGAACGTTTTAAAAACAACATTGGTGACGCCGAAACACTGGAGCACACCATGCTAATAAGATTATACAGGGAAGATGAAGGCCCCTGGAATAATATCAATGCCGGCAATGCTGAAGGTGTAGAAAACCCTCGAAAAATACTTTCAACAAGAAATTATTCTGCGCAGGAAAGAGAGAACTTAAAATCATTTGAAATGCTCTTGCTCACTGCCGAAGCTGAAAAAAAATGGGCAACGATGAAGCCTATAAATCTAGAAGGAATTAACGATTTGTATGATGTAAAAGACTATGTTCACGGTTTTTTTATGACAGCTGACAAAAGACGCATCGAGAATTTATTATACCAAATGCTGGCGTCATACAATTTTGTAAAACCAGACTTTAGAGTACTCACCTCAGACGGCAAAGCCTTAATAGATAAAACCCTTGAAAAAACAGTAAGCGGAGACTTTCTTTATAAAAACCAATACTGTGAAAACCCAGAAGTAAAAGAAGTGGGCAATGGGTATATTGACTACTGGAATAAAAACAAAACTGCTTATACACGATTAGAAGTTGGTAAAGAAAAAGGTGTTTGGAAACTGGGAGGTATCACAATATATGTTATTTCTACTCTTGATAAAGCTAAAGAAATTGAAGCTACAGCTTGTGGCAGTGGCGCCTTATCTGCCGTGCAAAGAGGTCAAAAAAATGCAGGTCAAAAAATCACTAAAAATGACTGGGTGCTTGCATACTATGACTCAGATGGGTACTGGTATCCTGCTTTTTACTTAGGCTATGCCAGCAACTATCATGACATCCAGTATTTTGAAGGAAATGCCAAAAGCAAAGTGAGAAATGTAGTGCCTTTTAGTCCGGAGGTGGGTGACAAAGGTTTTGTAAAATTACAAAATGGACAATTGGCCGAAGTCACTATTAAAAGCATTAATAAATTTGATATCGTAATCGATTTTAATGGCCAAGAGATCAATCACAAACTAAGTGGCATTCAATTTAAGTAACAAACCTAAAAATGAAAACGCGCTATTTAATTGTATTTTTATTTTGGCTTCCAATAGTTTTTATGAACGCTCAGAAACCCTTTTATGGATTTGAAAGATCACCCGTCTTTATTCAACAAACAGCGGTTGCTGACACCTTTTTTGGCTATGGTTCTGACTGGAAAATAAAGGACGGAAAAAGAGCATTTTCAAGAAAAATTGTTCTGTGGGACTCCAATGGTGAAATTCTAAAATCAATGGATATCTCCTTCTTGAATGAGTTCAATTATGAGGGTAATACATACATTGGTTTAACAAGTGGATGTTATTTATCTCCAGACAAGAGAAAAATTATCATAAGAGGAAGAAACTATCAATTTCAAGGTGATGAAATAAAAACTGTTATCTATGCTTATGACATTGAAAATGATCTCTGGGAAACCTTGTTTTACTCAAAAGACTATGCACTTGGACACATTAAATTTCATCCCTCAGACACTACCCGTTTTGTCGCTGAAAATCTCAACGATCTTAGCAACTCAAAAATACAATTGTTTGAGTTTGAAAATCTAAATATGTCTCAGCAAATAAAAGCTTACCCAATGCCTGGTTTACCTATATGTGTTCAATTTTCTGAAGACGGAAGACATTTATTTGTTTTTGAAAGTTTGAGTAATGGTAGTGGTTATATGGATGTTTTTGAAACAGTTAATTTTACACTTCTTAAAAGAATAGCAATAAAAGATCACATTGAAACTGTTTTTGAAAATGAGAAGTACTTTTTATTTTCCGGAAGCTTTGGTGCTTATATTTATAGTAAGAATGATTTTAAGTTCATTAAATCCATTTCAAGTGATATTCAGGGTATAATTTCTCCCCTGAATTTGGCGATTCTAGGTCCAGCAGGTGCTGATACAGAGGGTGCACTTAAAATTTATAATTTAAGTACCCATCAAATTGAAAAAATTCCTTTTGATGAACCCATATACAGTCATATTTATAATTATGAAAAGGAGCTTTTAATGGGCCTGTTAGTGAAAACCGACTTTATTCAAGAGTCTGAAGACGAAACAATTCCCACCGGTTTTATTTATGAATTAAATTTGAAACATTAATTTTTATTTCCCCTTTCATTTTTTCACAAATTGTACTACATTTATGTTTATTCTATTTTTCATAACTCAAAAGAATGAACAAAACTGCAATACTCATTGTTGAAGACGATCCGCTTATTGCAGAAGACATTCATCAAACGTTACTTGAAAACAACATACAAGTAGCTGGAATTGCATACACAAAAGAAGATGCCATAGAAATTCTAGAAACTAAAAAAGTAGATTATGTATTGCTAGACATTCAATTGGCCAATAAAAATGACGGGTTTGAAATTGGCAAATTACTCTCTGAAGAGTATTTTATTCCCTTTAGTTACATCACTTCTTTTTCTGATACAAGAATGGTAGCTGCCGCCAGAAGCACCAAGCCTTCAGGATATTTAACCAAACCCTTTCGCAACAGAGATATCCTTATTCAAATTGAAATGGGTTTAGACATTGCAGCCCGCACTCAAAAAGCAATGTTTCCCTCCTTAACTGTTTTGAACCAGAACACCTTATCTGATATATCTGCCAGAGAGTATGAAGTGATTGGTGAACTTTGTAAAGGAAAATCAAATGTGGAAATTGCAGACACACTTTTTGTGAGTATGAATACTGTTAAAACTCATTTAAAAAACATTTTCTTTAAACTCGATGTAAAGTCCCGCACCGAGCTCATCAACAAAGTAAATAATTAACCCAATCACCTTAAAATCACTCAAAAGGGGTAGCTCTCCAGGTATTCTTATTGGTATTTTTGGATGTATAGTTACATAAATATACATCACATTAAAACCAATAATTATGAACCCTTTCACGTCAATTTTGTTAGCAGCACTTTTTGTGACTACTGTTTCATTTGCGCAAAAAAAAGAGCGCGGCAGTATGCAGGAAATTAAAGTGATTTTTACTCCAAATATGCAAAGCGTAACCTGGGATGAGGCTACCTTAGTTGTTCAAAAATACACGACCATAAAACAGCCCTTTTTAAAAACAAAACCCAGCAATAAATTAACTTCACAGCTTAAAAAAGTCGCTGTCCTAAACGGAAAACCCACTGAATTGCATACACTTACCGCAAATGCAAATTATGATTCATTTCTCTTTGGCAACGACAAAACGGCTATGGGCAGACTCAAAGTAAGAGGAGATTATTACGGTGATAATCTTAAACCAACCAAGTTTGCTGATGGTAGTGACACTCAAAGCGATTACCTCAAGCCAAAAAATGAATTCACTGACAGTGGTGATGTAATGAGTGATTACTTCAAACCAACTGTCAACTTTATAAACCAAACAGCTTTAGTATTCATTCCAAAAGCCGCTTTAAAAGCAGGTACAAAAAACATTCAAGCCAAACTTCTAGAAAAAGGAACCGATTATGAAGTTTGGCAATGGATAGATGCCATACAAAAACCACAACCGGAATTGATTTTAGTGTTCACGGTTGAGTAATTTATAAAATAACCATTAAAACCATTTAAAAATGAAAAAATCAATTTACTTAATGTTTCTCTGCTTAATACTATCAGGAAGCATCGCAGCTCAAGCTACCACAACCACAAGTGATGAAGATAAAAAAAAGGAAAAGGATGAAAAAAAAATAGATGATGACGATACAACAACAAACGAAGATGTTGAAGAACCCAAAAAATCTTGGAAATGGGTAATAATAGATGATATTGAAACCCCGACTGAGCCTAAAAAAATGAGTGCAGCAAAAACGGCGCTAGAGGGCGTGGGTGTTTTTACAAAAAAAAATGGTGCTGACTACTTAAAACCGGTAGTGGGTTATCAATTAAAGCAATTAAATATAGTTAAAGAAGCTGTAGCTCAAATTTACCTTGCTCCCAAAGAGTTTGACCCTTCAAAAGATGAAAAACAATTGGTTGAAGAACGCAAGGAAGCTAATTACATCGTTTATTACTGGTGCCCTTGTAAGGAAGTTAAAAATAAATGTGGCTGTGCCAAGAAAAAAGTAGTGAAAATACTTAGTAAAAAGTAACATTTATTAACAAAAATTAAACTTTAAATAATATTTTAAAAAGCATCATTACGGGAATAAAGACATAAAACAAAAAGCGCCATAGAAAAAGGACACGACTATGAAGTTTGGCAATGGCTTGATGCAAACCTAAAACCACAACCCGAACACATTTTAATATTCACCATAAAATAATTTAACTCATGAAAAAATCAATTTTATTAATGTTTCTCTGTCTAGCAATAACAGGAAGCATTGCAGCACAAGCAACCACTACCACAGAAGAAGGTGATAATAAAAAAGAAAATACAGAAAAAACAGTAGATGACAAAGACACCTCAAAAAACGAGGATAAACCAAAAAGTAGATGGAAGATTGATCGTGATATTAAAAACCCATTTGAGCCCAAAAAAATGAGTGCCACAGCAGCTATTTTAGAAGGAGTAGGAATCATTACCCAAAGAGACGGGATTGAATATTTAAAACCAGTGGTGGGTTATCAATTGCAACAATTAAATATAGTTAAAGAAGCAGTAGCTCAAATTTACCTAGCTCCCATAGATTTTGACCCTTCGAGAGATGAAAAACAATTGGTTGAAGATCACAAAGAAGATAATTATATTGTTTATTCCTGGTGCCCTTGTAAAGAAGTTAAAAATAAATGTGGCTGTACCAAGAAAAAAGTAGTGAAAATACTTGCTAAAAAGTAACATTAAAATAGAACTTTAAAATGATGTTTTTAAACACATCATTATGGGGATGAAGTTCAAAATCGAAAAGCGTAGAGGTAAATTCTTCGCTTTTTTAATTTAAGCCCTTTCCACAAAAATTCAAACACCACTTTACAAGTCATTAAAAAAATCTTTTTATTTAGGAAATGTTGAGATTGAAGTTTTTAAAAGAAGTTTGTTTTGAAAAGCAGCTCTCTTTTAGCGTGCTCCCAACTATGGTTGGAGTCGGACCTGCCTGCTGAAGGCAGGCTATACGTTGCAAGTCCTCGTTCGCTTTCCGCTCTGTGGTCTTTAAACTGCAAACATTGTTCGTTGAACACCTATAAAAATAATGCTTGTGAGGGAATCCTCATCTTCGGTGCGCAAGCTCTCACGCAAAAAAATATTACGTTTTAAGACAGTTATAGAGCCAAGCCAAATAGCCCAGACCAAAATCTGGATGAAAGAATCTTTTGACAAAAAAAGCACCCTCAAAAAGAGAGCGCTTTTTTATAAAATCAAAGTAAAAGTAACTTACAGTTTTCTATTCATTTTTTGCAGTTGCCATAATGAAGCTTTCCAGTTTATCTACTCTGGCTTCAAGTTCTTTGTTTATGGTGTTCTGCTTCACAAGTTCTGAAATAAACAAACCGGCTTGGTCTCTTAAATCTTCATTTTCCTTAGTAAGTTCTTGAATTGCTTTTACAAGGGGTGCTATTAAATCGTTGTAGCGCACACTTAGCATACCTTGATCATCTTTGGTAAGCATTCCGCTATTTGTTACTTCAAATTGATTGAGTGTTTTTTCAAGTTCTTGAGCAATCACTCCAAACTCTACTCTTTTGTCAGCATCATTTTTGCGCACATAAGAGACCGGGTTTAAGGAGTTAATAAAATCTAAGCCCAGCTTTGATTTCTCAATTTGCTCTTTCCAACGTTCATCTGAAGTAACTGTCCAGGCTACCTGTACTCCTGCATAGGTAATATCTGTGTTACCAATACGCACTTGGTTACTTCCTGTAGTGTTTGGCACTTGAGCATTATCCCCTATTCCTATGTTATTGTTCCCTGTAGTTAATGTAGCTAATGCAGCACCTCCAACTGCAACGTTCCAAAAGCCATCCACGTTAGCACCCAAAGCAGAAGTGCCAATAGCAGTATTACCTCCTCCTGTAAGATGTTCAAACATTGCGGCCTGGCCAATTGCCACATTAAAAGGCCCCGTACTTAATCTTAATGCTTGCCATCCAAAAGAAACGGCAGTACCAGTCACTTTACCAACTAGTGTATTGTTTCTTTTAAATACAATGTCGTTATCATCAGTAGTTCCTATAAAGTTGGTGCTTGGGTTTGTGCCGGCATTGCCTGTAAGGTTCCACCCTGTGTTTGGTGCAGTAGCGTTGATCACATAAGGTGTAGCGAAAGTTCCATCACCAGTTATTGTTATATTGGTTCCTGCTGTAGTTACCCCGCCCACTCCATCATTTCCAGCAACTCCTTGAGGTCCCTGTGAACCTGTTGCTCCTTCTGGTCCTGCAGGACCGGTCAAACCTATTGGCCCCTGTGGCCCTGTTGCTCCAACTGGACCCGCAGGACCGGTCAAACCTATTGGCCCTTGTGGACCCGGTGCTCCAACTGGACCCGCAGGACCGGTCAAACCTATTG
>CAXBNF010000011.1:0-87714 GCA_963977065.1 uncultured Flavobacteriaceae bacterium
CGTAATCATAGAGTAATCCTGTAATGAATTTGAAGTTATTTTTACCACACCTGAAATGTCATTTATTTCATCCTCTAGTGGTTTGGTGACGCGTCTCTCAACATCTTCTGCTGAGTTTCCCGGAAGGAGTGAACTCACATATACTTTATTTTCAATCACCTCAGGAAAGGATTCACGGGGTAAATTTAAATAAGACAACAACCCGCCAAAGGTCACAATGGCAATCAACACAAACACAGTCATTCTGTTGTTTATCGACCAGTTTGAGAGTCCAAAATACTTTATTTTTTTATCTGCCATAACGCTTTAGTTTGCTGATTGAATCGTTATTCTTGCTCCATCTTTTAAGGTCAGTGCTCCGCCTTGAACTATTACATCCTCATTTGTAAGTCCATTTAAAACTTCTACAAAACCATTGTTCTTTTTTCCGGTTTCTATTTGTGTGCGTTCTACTTGCGCAATATTTCCTTCTCTTCCATTAAGAACATAAACAAAGGTTTCTCCTGTGGCATTTTCAATAATACAATTTGAGGGAATTGCCAGTGCGGTTTCATTTGTATAATCATTAATCTGAAGGTTAGCCATCAAGTTGGGTTTGATTTTTTGTTCGGTATTTGGGATTTCAACTTCTACCTGAAAGGTTCTGTTTGTAGGATTTATAAAACTTCCAACTACTGAAATTTTTCCATCAACCGTTTCCTGAATCGCAGGAAAGTTTATTTTCACCGGATCCCCTTTTGCAACACTTGGCAAGTAATTTTCAGGAACCGCTGCTTTTACGCGCATATTACTCAAATTTACTAAGCGCATCAATGCCATTCCGCCGGGTCCAACCACACTTCCTTGTTCCGTAATAATCTCATCAATGACTCCCGAAAAAGGAGCACGAATGGTTGTTTTTCCCAATTGAGAACGCAATTGATTAACCGCGCTTTCTGAAGATTCCTTATTGGTTTTTGCCTGAAGCAGTTGTATTTCACTGCCAATTTGCTGATCCCACAAACGTTGTTGCCTTTCATAAGTGGTCTTTGCTAATTCATATTGTGTTTCCAGTTGAGCTAACTGACTTGACAAACCACCGTCATCAATTTTTGCAAGGATTTGCCCTTTGCTAACTTGTTGTCCTTGCTTCACATAAACTTGGGAAAGGACGCCCTGATATTCAGGATAGATAAGTATATTTTCTGAAGTTTCTACATTTCCCTGTATAGCTACGAATCTTGAAAACACAGTGTCTTTTACTTCAAAAATCGTTACTAGCGGATATCTTGAAGTGGTATCCTTTTCGGCAATAGCCAATTCAAGTTGAGATAACAACTTTCCAATACTGTCATAAGAGGTAAGAATTTGTTCTCTTTTTTGAATCATTAATTTCAAATCGCCAGAGTCGATTGCTTCCTGAACACTTTGGTTTGTGTTTGAGTTTGAGCAAGAGACAAAAATTGCTGAGATAAATAAAATATATAGGGTCTTCTTCATGAGTTTGATTTTTAGTTGGTAGTATTTAAAATGCGTTCCAGTTCTGCTTTTTGGACAATCACATCAAGTATTGCCTGAAGGTATTCTTGTTGGGCCGAGTAGAGCTGCAGTTGTGCTTGTCGCAAATCAAAGCTGCTGCTAAGTCCTTCAAAAAACTTGATTTGGTTTTTTCGCTCAATACGTTCAGCGAGATTTAAATTGTTCTTTGAGTTCTCATATTTTTCTATTGCAAATTCATAGTTATTTTTAGCTGAATTGGCTTCGAGTTTAATGCGTTGAATGGCCTCGTCAAATTCTGTTTTTGCTTGGTCAAAAGCGATTTCGGCACGTTGGGTTTTGGCAGTTCTTCCCAGCGAACTAAAAATGGGAACCTGCAAGCTCACCCCTGCAATTGATGATTGAAACCAGCGCTGGTCTGAATCGAGAAAAGTAAATGTGCTGCTGTTTGCCTGTGTTCCATAATTTATAAAAGCGCTTAATGTGGGCAGAGCTTTAAACTTTTCAAGTTTTAGTTCCAAACGGCGTTGCTCTGTGAAGTTGTTTGCAATTTTGTAATCAACATTGTTTTCCAGTGAAAGTTCTTCTGCCAGAAGTTGTAAGTCGATGTTTTGAATAATTAAGTTATCCAGGCTTTCAGTGAGTATAACGTTTGCATCTAAATCAATTCCCAAAGTGATATTAAAAAGCTGTTGCGAAAGGTCCAATACTCGTTTTGAATTGTTTAACTGTGTTTCTATATTTGAAAGTGTGATCTGCAGTTGCTCAACGTCTTCTTCTTCAGCAAGACCATTTTTAAATATTTCTGAGGTTTCATTTAAGTTTTTTGCCAAGGTTTCTTTATTACTCTCTAGAATTTTTATGTTTTCTTGCGAAAGCAAAACAGTTCCATATGCGTTTATTACCTCCTTTCTCACCATTGAAGTGGTTTTTTCTTCAAGGTTTTTTGAATATTCCAAAAAGGTTTTTGATGCTTGAAGTGCCACAATATAGGAACCATCAAACAACAATTGATTGAGTGTAGCAGTAGCAGTCATAGTCTGCGGTACTCCAAAAATGACAGGCTCAAAAGTGCCCGGCTCCCCACCTGTAAACTCAGCAGGAATTAAGCTCACCGGTTGTTTTAAATTGTTTCTGTAATCGACACCGGCATTGATTTGAGGCAAGCCTGTAGCGGTAGTTTCCCATTTTTGTTTGAGTGCAGCCAGTACTTCCCGCTTTGAATTGATGGCCGTGTAATTACTGTCTATTGCAAAATTAACAGCTTCTTCTAATGAGAAATTATAGGATTTTTGCTCCTGAGCAAAACCAATGGCGCTCATCAAAAGCAAACCGAGTTTCAAGAAGTTCTTCATAGTTTAGCAGGTTGATTAATTGATTTGATTGATGTATTTCATGAGTTCTTTTTCTCCCTTTTTTGTTACAATTCCACGCAAGTGATATTCCAAAAATAGATCCACAACATCATTTGGGCTAAAACTATCAGGCGGAAATAAATCCTGATCTTTAATTCCTGTGGCCCCTAAAAAATAAAACCTGCCAATAATTTCAGGCTTAATACTTTCTCTGTATAAACCCAATTTCACTCCTGTTTTTAGATTTTCAATAACACAATCGTGCATAATTGAAAATTGATTTGCTTTTAGTTTTTTGTATATACGGGGGTAATATTTTTGTAATTGGTGTTGGGGTGAAGCTTTTTCATTTTTAAGCAATTGTTTAATAAATGTGTTAATCTGAAAAAGCTCTGCTATAGGATTTTTGTTTTCAGCCCTAATACAATCAATCCCGGTACATATAAAATGAAAGACATAGTCTGTAGTTGCTTCCACCAATTTAATTTTATTATCAAAATGCTGGTAAATGGTTTTTTTTGAAATACCCATTTCATTGGCAATATCATCCATAGTAACGCTTTTAAACCCCAGATTTAAAAACATCTCGCTTGCGATTTCTAAAATTTTTTCTCTCATACAGATGGCAAATATAGAGTGGAAACTTTTAAAACAAAAATAGTTTCCAAAGTTTTACATAAAATTAACATAGAAAATTTTTGAAGTATTTAGGGATTGAAGAGAAAAAGGTATTTTAGCAAAAAATATTAAATGCATGATCCCATTAGAAAACTATAAAACGACTTTTCTTAACTACCTTTCTGAAAATATAAAAACCAAAGAACCCCAAAACCTGTATGAACCCATTTCATACATACTCTCTTTGGGAGGTAAGCGCTTAAGACCCATTCTTACTTTGATGTCGTGTGAACTATTTAACACACCCCATCAAAAGGCCCTAAATGCTGCTCTTGCTGTTGAGTTGTTTCACAATTTTTCTTTGATACATGATGATATAATGGACAATGCACCCTTGCGCAGGGGAAAAGAAACTGTTCATGAAAAATGGGATATTAATACGGGCATACTTTCCGGGGATGCTATGTTGATTTTGGCTTATCAATTATTTGAAAATTATGAAGCAACTACTTTTCAGCAGTTGGCAAAACTTTTTAGTAAAACCGCTATTGAGGTCTGTGAAGGACAGCAATATGATGTTGATTTTGAAGAAAGGGACAGTGTCTCTACAGAAGAATACCTCCATATGATAAATTTTAAAACCGCGGTGCTAGTGGGTGCTTCTATGCAAATGGGAGCCATTATTGCAGGCGCTTCAAAGCAATGTCAAAATGGTATTTATGAATTTGGAAGAAATTTGGGTATTGCTTTTCAAATACAAGATGATTATCTTGATGTTTTTGGGGACCCTAAAAGTTTTGGAAAACAAGTGGGAGGAGATATCATTTCAAATAAAAAAACGTATTTATATCTTACCGCTAAAAAGGAAGCGTCTGCAACAGACAGTATAGAGTTGGAACAACTCTACAGTCTTCAACCCAAAAACTCTGCAGATAAAATTGAAGCCGTTACGCAAATTTTTATAAACTCAGGAGCACAAGAGAAAACAAAATTAAAAATAAAACACTTTACAGAAGTTGCGATCAATCTTCTCAACAATCTTCAAATCACTGAGTCAGGAAAAAAACAACTCACCCATTTTGCTAATCAATTAATTTACAGAATAACTTAGAAATAGACTCTCACAAAAGGCAGGAAAGCCGAGCCGTAAATACTGCGATTGCTCTCGTGAAGGACATCATATTTTACTCCCATAGTAAGGTTTCCGGCTCTATAACCGGCTCCCAGAAAAAGTGCTTCCTGAAAAAAATTATCTTCTACATCACCCTCTGAGAATAAAAATGTGCGATCTACCTGTATGCCCTCAAGTTCAGCAGAGAGCTGAATTTCTCTAATGGGATGAAACAGTGTTATCACACTGCCGCCATAAGCTGAAGATTTATAATCAGGATTGTTGCGTTTGTCACTTAAATAATTATAGGTCAACCCCAAGCCGCTACTAAAATATTGATTGAAATTATACACAGCGCTGGGTGAGATCCCACCTGAAAAATAACCGTCTCCAAAACTGAGCCCTACACCTCCCCCAAAACTAACCTGATTCCAAAAGTCCTTCTTGTTAGATTGTACAGAAGAGAGGTCAATTTGAGCAAACGAACTGAACCAAAAAAAAGATACGACAATAAATAAAGGCATTACTTTAAACCCCATAATTTTAGCTTTACTAAATGATTCCTAAATATAAAAACATTTTTTTAGTATGATTTGGAATTATTGTACTTTTGTCACAATTTATTTGAAACGTTAAGTACGTACCCATATTATGGATCAATTTTCCTTCTTAAACGCAGCACATTCTCAATATTTTGCTGACCTCTATGACCAATATTTAGAAAACCCCGATGCCGTAGAACCTAGTTGGCGTGCTTTTTTTCAAGGGTTTGATTTTGGCCAAAACGGAAGTTCTACAAATCAAGTTTCAACAGAAAACCCCGATGCTTTTTGTGAACCCAAACTAGAAAATCTTGAAAAAGAATTTCGGGTCATTCAACTCATTGAAGGATATCGCAAGCGTGGACACCTTTTTACACTCACAAATCCTGTGAGAGAGCGCAGAAAATATGCCCCAACTTTAGATTTGGAAAATTTTGCTCTAAGCGAAAAAGATTTAGACACAGTTTTCAATGCCGGTGAACTCATTGGAATTGGCTCAGCAAGCTTACGCGAAATCATTTCTCATTTATCAAAAATTTACTGTCAATCTATTGGTGTTGAATACACTTACATTAGAAAACCTGAAGAAATTCAATGGATACAAAATTGGCTTCATAAAAACGATAACCACCCCAATTTTTCAGATTCTGAAAAAAAACATATTCTTGAAAAACTTAATGAAGCCGTCTCATTTGAATCGTTTTTGCACACCAAATATGTGGGTCAAAAACGTTTTTCACTGGAAGGAGGAGAAAGCTTTATACCTGCCATTGACGCCATAATTGAAAAAGCTGCAACAATGGGTGCAGAGCAATTTGTAATGGGTATGGCACATCGTGGACGCCTCAACACCCTGGTGAATATATTTGGAAAAAGTGCTAAAGACATTTTTAGTGAATTTGATGGTAAAGACTATGAACAAGAGTTGTTTGACGGCGATGTTAAGTACCATCTTGGCTGGACTGCAAATCAGGAAACCAAAAACGGAAAACAAATAAACATCAACATAGCACCCAACCCTTCACATCTGGAAACCGTGGGTGCTGTTGTGCAGGGAATTACAAGAGCCAAACAAGACCGTCACTTTAAAGGAGACCTTCAAAAAGTGCTTCCTATTGTGGTGCACGGTGACGCAGCTATTGCCGGTCAAGGGATCGTTTATGAAATCGTGCAAATGGCACAACTCGACGGCTATAAAACCGGAGGAACCATCCATATTGTTATCAACAATCAGGTGGGATTCACTACAAATTATCTAGATGGTCGCTCATCAACTTATTGTACAGATGTAGCAAAAGTAACGCTTTCTCCTGTTCTGCATGTCAATGCAGACGACGTTGAAGCTGTGGTTCACGCCGCTACCTTTGCATTGGAGTACAGAATGGCTTTTGGACGTGATGTGTTTATTGATTTGCTGGGTTATAGAAAATATGGCCACAACGAGGGTGATGAACCTCGTTTTACGCAACCAAAACTTTATAAAGCCATTGCAAAACATAAAAATCCGCGGGATATTTATGCTGAAAAATTAAAAAGTGAAGGCATCATTGATGATCAATTTGTCTCCCAACTGGAAGAAACTTATAAAAACCAACTGGAGGAAAAACTTGAGATTTCGCGTAAGCAGGAAAAAACAACAGTGACTCCTTTTATGCAGGATGAGTGGCAAGGTTTTGTTTATGCCAATCACGATGAAATGCGGAAAGAGGTGGACACTACCTTTGACATAAAAAAACTTACAGAAATCGCCAAAGTCATCACCAAATTGCCTAAAGATAAAAAGTTTTTACGCAAAATTGAACGACTTATAGAAGCTCGTGAAGCTATGTACTTTAACGATAATAAACTCGACTGGGCAATGGGTGAGCTATTGGCATACGGCTCCCTGTTGAGTGAAGGCTATGATGTGCGCATTAGTGGACAAGACGTTGAGCGAGGCACGTTCTCCCACCGCCATGCTGTCATAAAAGTGGAGGACAGTGAAGAAGAAGTAATTTTGCACAATCAAATTCAAGAAGAACAAGGCGATTTTTATATCTACAATTCACTGCTATCAGAATATGGTGTGGTGGGCTTTGATTATGGGTATGCCATGGCAAGCCCTGATACGCTTGCTATTTGGGAAGCTCAATTTGGAGATTTTAGTAATGGAGCGCAAATTATGCTCGATCAATACATTTCTGCTGCAGAAGACAAATGGAAACTTCAAAACGGTCTTGTGATGCTTTTACCACACGGCTATGAAGGACAAGGGGCAGAACACAGTTCGGCACGTATGGAGCGTTATCTTCAATTATGTTCCAGAGACAATATGTTTGTTGCAGATGTAACAACACCGGCAAACCTCTTTCATTTACTTAGAAGGCAAATGAAAACCAAATACAGAAAACCTTTGATTGTGTTTACCCCCAAAAGTTTACTGCGTCACCCCAAAGTAGTCTCTACCAAAGAAGAAATGGCTAATGGTACTTTTCAGGAAATGATTGATGACCCCACAGCAGATGTCAAAAAAGTAAAATCGCTGGTTTTCTGTACAGGAAAATTCTATTATGACTTACTTGAGGTTAAAGAAGAAAATAAAAGAGATGATATCGCATTGGTAAGGCTGGAACAATTATTTCCATTGCCGGTTGACAAGATGCGCGCCTTCATTAAAAAATATAAAAACGCAGACGATGTGGTTTGGGCACAGGAAGAACCAAGGAATATGGGTGCTTACAGCTTTTTAATGATGCATTTTGAAGAAGCTAAAAACTTCAGGATTTGCAGCCGTAAGTTTTACAGTGCACCCGCAGCAGGAAGTGCTGTACGTTCCAAACGTCGCCACCAACGTGTTATTGACAGCGTGTTTGATAAATCATTAACTTTGGAATAGTTGAAAATTAAATAAAGATAAAATTGTAAAAAGGATATCACAATTTGTGATACCTTCAAAAAAATAGGGTTTAAATAAAACAATCACAGATGATATTAGAAATGAAAGTTCCCTCACCGGGAGAATCCATCACCGAAGTAGAAATTGCACAATGGCTGGTAGCCGATGGCGATTATGTTGAAAAAGATCAAGCCATTGCTGAAGTTGACAGCGATAAGGCCACACTCGAGCTTCCCGCAGAAGCAAGTGGAACCATCACACTCAAAGCAGAGGAAGGTGACGCAGTTGCCGTTGGTGAGGTGGTTTGCTTAATCGACACAAGTGCAGAAGCCCCTTCTGGTTCATCTAAAGAAAAAGAGAGCAAAGCACCTGCTGAAGAGAAAAAAGCAGTTAAAGAAGAAAAATCAGTATCAAAAGAAAAAACCTCTTCTGCAGAAAAGAAGAAAGAAACTTCCTATGCTACCGGCACACCTTCACCGGCTGCTAAGAAAATTCTAGACGAGAAAGGCCTATCGCCTTCAGACATCATTGGTTCAGGACGAGGTGGTCGCATTACAAAAGAGGATGCTTCACAAGCTTCAAAACCTGCCATGGGAACCCCCGGCCCCGGAAAACGCGGTGAAGAACGCAAAAAACTTTCCATGTTACGCCGCAAAGTGGCAGAGCGTCTGGTAAGTGCTAAAAATGAAACCGCTATGTTGACTACTTTCAATGAAGTGGATATGACAGCCATTTTCGCTTTACGAGAGCAATACAAAGAAGAATTTAAAAACAAACACGGAGTGGGGCTGGGCTTTATGTCATTCTTTACGCTTGCCGTGGTGAGAGCATTGGAAATGTATCCTGATGTCAACTCCATGATTGATGGTGATTATAAAATCACTTATGATTACAAAGACATTAGCATTGCCGTTTCAGGACCTAAAGGTTTGATGGTTCCCGTAATTAGAAATGCGGAAAACCTATCTTTCAGAGGTGTGGAAAATGAGGTAAAACGCCTGGCTATTCGCGCCAGGGAAGGTGAAATCACTGTGGACGAAATGACCGGAGGCACTTTTACGATAACAAATGGTGGCGTGTTTGGCTCGATGCTATCTACACCCATCATCAACCCACCTCAAAGTGCTATCCTGGGAATGCACAATATTGTTGAACGTGCTATTGTTAAAGATGGAGGAATTATTGTCGCTCCTGTTATGTATGTTGCATTGTCTTATGATCACCGCATCATCGACGGCAGGGAATCTGTAGGTTTCCTGGTGGCCATAAAAGAAGCGCTTGAAAGCCCTGAAGAATTGTTGATGAACAATGAGGTTAAGAAAGCTTTGGAGCTATAAAAACGCAAAACGATAAACAATATTAAAACCCGAAAAGGAACTCTTTTCGGGTTTTGTTTTTTAAAATTGCAGGCTGCCATTTCCTTGAAAAAAATGTATATTTGAGTAAAAAATTGATATGAAAGCACTTATACTCTTTTTATTGTGTTTAAATCTTACATTTCTAACCGATATAAATGCTCAATCATCCCAAATTCTCATCCAAGACATTTATATTTTTAACGGCAAGTCAGACCAAATCACCAAAGCAAACATTTTAATTGAAGGGCAACTCATCAAACAAATTTCTGCCTCAAACATATCAGTCAATGAAAACGCTGTTATTATTGATGGAACCGGAAAATATGTGATGCCCGGTTTAATCGACGCACACGTTCATGTGATGTTTGAGAGCATCCCTCAACAACAAGCCATGTTTTCTGACTTTGCCTTTCTTAATTTATTTGCTGCAAAAGCTGCTGAAGAACAATTATTGAGAGGATTTACTACCGTTAGGGATTTAGGTGGCGGATCCTTATCGTTAGCAAAAGCAATTGATATGGGCTTGACCAAAGGACCCCGCATCTTTTCAAGTGGGGCATTTATCTCCCAAACAGGAGGTCATGGAGATTTTGGCTTGCCCACAGATGTTCCCAGAAAAACAGGCGAACTCTCCTATGCAGAGCGAAATGGCATAGTTGCCGTCGCTGACGGTGTTAACCAGGTATTGTTGCGCTCCAGAGAACAGCTCAGACAAGGTGCTACACAATTAAAATTGATGGCCGGAGGCGGCGTGGCCTCCAGTTATGACCCGCTGGATGTGACACAATATACGCTCGAAGAATTTAAAGCAGCGGTGAGCGCAGCAGAAAACTGGGGCACTTATGTAACTGTTCACGCATATACTCCAAACGCCATTCAAACAGCCATTAACGCCGGTGTAAAATGCATCGACCACGGGCAATTGGCAGACGAAGAAACCGCAAAGTTGATGGCCGAAAAAGGCATTTGGTGGAGCCTGCAACCCTTTTTAGATGATGAAGATGCCAATGCTTATCCCGAGGGATCACCCAATAGAGCAAAACAAATTGAAGTTTCTGAAGGAACTGACAATGCTTACAAACTCGCCAAAAAATACAACATCAAAACAGCATGGGGTACAGACAACCTCTTCAACGCTGTTAACGCAAAAAAGCAAGGAAAAAAACTCACTAAACTTACCCGCTGGTATAGCCCTTTTGAGGTTTTGAAAATGGCCACTTCAGACAATGCTAAATTGCTAAACCTAAGCGGTAAAAGAAGTCCTTATCAAAAAGGGGCTTTGGGAGTTATTGAAGAAGGCGCCTATGCAGATATGATTATCTTAAACGAAAACCCCCTTGAAAACATTCAACTTATTGAAAACCCTCATGAAAACTTTCAATTGATTATGAAAGATGGTGTTATTTACAAGAATATACTCAATAAATAAAAATAATTAGCAATGCCGGGTACAAACTTACATTTTGGATTTTATGCTATCTTTAATGTCTAAATTCCAACAAATGAAAAATGTAATTTTACTTTTATTGCTTTCAGTTTTTGTAATTTCCTGTAAAAATGAAACTAAAAAAGAAACCTCAAAAGTTGAAGCATCCCAAAACAATTTGATTTTAGTTGCCAATAAAACAGACAACACCTTACACATTATTGATGTTATAACCACAGAAACTTTACACATACTCGATACCGGTCTGGAACCCCACGAAGTGGAAATCACTTCTGACGGTAAACTGGCTGTGGTGACCAATTATGGCAACAGCGAAAATCCGGGAAACTCACTTTCTGTATATGATTTGACAGGGTTTAAACTTGAAAAAACAATTGATTTAGGTGAACATACACGTCCGCATGGTATTCAGGTTTTTGGCGAAAACCAAAAAATGCTCGTTACCACCGAAGGCTCCAACAGTTTACTATTGGTCAATATTGAAACCGGAGCAATTGAAATAGCCATCGATACTGAGCAGACCGTTTCACATATGGTAGCCGCAACACCCGATTTAAAAAGAGCTTTTGTGCCCAGCATCAGTACCGGAAACCTAACAGTCATTGATTTGGAAAAAGAAGAAGTCTTGAAGCAAATAATTTCCGGTAATGGCGCTGAAGGCATTGCCGTTTCTCCCAACGGAAAAGAAGTGTGGGTGAGTAATAGAGCTGACAATACCCTGACTATTTTTGACACGGCCTCGCTGGAACTTATTCAAACACTTGCTTCTGAAGATTTTCCTATTCGTTTAAAATTTACGCCGGATGGCAAAAAAGTACTCGTGAGCAACGCCCGAACCGGAGATGTGGCTGTTTTTGATGCCAAAGCAAAAACACTGCTCGCCACTGTAAAAATGGATGTACCACTCCCCGATGAAGTGGATGATGAACGCTATTTTTCAAGAGAATTTGAAGGCAGCTCCATTCCCATTGGCATAGTAGTCCCCAACAATCAAAAAGCGTATGTAGCTAACACAAACGCCGATTTAGTAAGTGAAATTGATTTAGAAACCTATACCATCACCCGCCACTTTCCCACAGGTAAACAACCTGATGGAATCAACTATTTATATAGAAATTAATATGATTAACGGTACCCACAACGCTCTTGAAGACCCCCGCAATAAGGACATTAAAATTTTTATTAACGGCCAACTGCACCACCGCGATGAAGCAAAAATCTCGGTTTTTGACAGTGGCTATCTGGTTGGCGATGGTGTTTGGGAAGCCTTTAGGGTACATAATGGAAAAATGATTTTTGTGCACAAGCATCTTGACCGCTTGTGGCAATCAGCTAAGGTGGTAGGGATATCTATTCCTTTCAGTCGGGAGGAGTTGTTGCAAAACGTTCAATCCACTCTGGATGCAAACGGGATGAAAGACCACATCCACGTAAGGGTAATGCTCACAAGAGGCATCAAGAAAACGCCATCACAAGACCCTCGTTTAACCATTTCAGGGCCCAATCTGGTCATCATTGCCGAACACAAAATCGCTTCTACTGAAACCAAAACCAAAGGAATCACCCTGTTTACCTCAACCTTTCGCAGAGGTTCGCCTGATTATCTCGACCCGCGCCTCAACTGCCATAGTAAATTACACGAGGTGCAAGCCTTGATACAAGCTTTGGAAGCCAGTGCCGATGAAGCGCTGATGCTCGACATCCACGGTTTTGTGTCCACCTGCAATGCTACCAATTTTTTTATGGTAAAAGACGGTGAGGTATGGACCTCAACAGGTCAATACTGTATGAACGGCATTACCCGGGGAAATGTGATTGCGCTCTGTGAACAAAACAATATCGTTTGTAAAGTGAAAAACTTTTCGTTATTTGATGTGTATGGTGCTGATGAAGCTTTTGTTACCGGCACCTTTGGCGGACTTACTCATGCAGTGAAAATCGATGGTAAAACTATTGGTGATGGAAAATGTGGTTCAGTGACAAAACGATTAAGCAATCTTTATCAAGAACTTGTTGAAAAAGAAATTCAATCTTTATAAATGGCAGCTCCCATTAAACGTATTTCAATCTGGTCAGGCCCACGGAATATTTCCACAGCGATGATGTATTCTTTTGCACAGCGAAAGGACACTAAAGTATTTGATGAGCCTCTGTATGGTTATTATCTAAAAAACAGCATAGCCAAAGAATACCACCCGGGAGCCGATGAAATCATCAACACTTTGGAAACTGATGGCAACAAAGTGGTCGATATGATGCTTACAAACAATGAAAAGCCCGTACTGTTTTTTAAAAATATGACGCACCACCTCCTACCCAATTTCGACCGATCATTCTTACAACATCTAGCCAACGTAATCCTGACCCGAGACCCTCTAGAAATGCTCCCCTCCTATGCCGAAGTGGTTGAAACACCCACTCTGTATGATGTGGGTTATAAAATCCATTTGGATATAGTTGAACAATTACAAGCAGAAAATTTACCGGTGATAGTGTTGGATTCCAAAGCCGTTTTACTCAATCCTAGTGATCAATTGCAAAAATTATGTGCCGCGATAAACATACCTTTTGACCCGGCGATGTTGAGTTGGACTCCCGGCGCACGTCCTGAAGATGGATGCTGGGCCAAATACTGGTATGGCAACATTCATAAATCAACCGGCTTTTTACCATACCAACCTAAAACCAAACCTTTCCCTGAAAAACTGAAGCCACTGCTCGAGGAGTGTTTGCCTTATTATGAGAAGTTAAAATCTTATGCAATAGATTAAGAAATAATAGTACCTTTAACTTATCATTTAATTCCTTTTTTTATGAAAAAAAACATGGGTGCCGCAGATCGTATTATTAGGATAATAATCGCTGCGATTATTGGGTTTCTTTATTATAATGGAACTATTTCAGGAACATTAGGCTTAATTCTTCTAGTTTTAGCCATAGTATTTTTACTAACCAGTTTTATAGGTTTTTGTGGATTATACTCATTGTTTGGCATTAAAACCTGTGCTGTAAAAGAGAAGAGTTAGTCTTTAAAAACTATGAGAGTACAAATGAAATTGAACCTCTTAGTTTTTCCTTTTTAATTCAAATTCCTCTTCTCAACAAAAAACCGTTTTAATAGCTCAGAAGCTTCTTCAGCAAAGATACCGCCCTCCATTTTTGTTTTGGGGTGGAGTTGTGTTTTCATATTGATGCAACCTCTTTGCTGATCACGAGCTCCATAAACTACCCGGTCAATCTGGCTCCATGCTAGAGCTCCGGCACACATCTGGCAGGGTTCAATCGTGACATAAAGTGTGCATTTTTTGAGGTATTTACCACCCAGGTAATCGGCGGCGGCGGTGATGGCTTGCATTTCGGCGTGAGCGGTAACGTCATTTAAAGTTTCAGTGAGGTTGTGTGCTCGGGCAATAATTTTATTTTCCACAACAATCACAGCACCAATGGGAATTTCGCCTTTAGCGAAAGCATTTTCAGCCTCCTGCAAAGCGCGTTTCATGAAATAACTGTCATCAAATGGTTCAATCATCAGGTCTTATATCTATTGTCTAACGTCATTAGTCTATATTTCAAAAATACAACTTCAATTGTTTACTTTTGCAGTATGGCAACAACTTTATTAGACGACATTAACTTCCCGACTGATTTACGCAAACTGTCTCCAGGGCAACTCCCTCAGCTTGCCAAAGAATTACGCAAATTCATTATCGATATCGTTGCCACTAAAGAAGGTCATCTGGGTGCAAGTTTGGGTGTTGTGGAGTTGACTATTGCTTTACATTATGTGTTCAACACACCTGAGGATCTATTGGTTTGGGATGTGGGGCATCAAGCGTATGGACATAAAATTTTGACCGGAAGGAAAACTAATTTTCACACCAACCGCCGTTTGAATGGTATTTCCGGTTTCCCGAAAAGGGAAGAAAGTGTTTTTGATGCTTTTGGCGTGGGACACAGTTCGACAGCTATTTCAGCCACGTTGGGGATGGCGATTGCTGCCCAACTCAACGGAAACACAAAACGCCAACACATCGCTGTGGTGGGTGATGCTTCCATCGCCTCAGGAATGGCTTTTGAAGGGCTCAATCACGCAGGGGTCACCAATACAAATCTCCTTGTTATTCTCAACGACAACGCCATTGGTATTGACCCGAGTGTGGGTGCATTAAAAGAGTATTTGACCAAGGCTACCTTGAAAAGAACGCCCAATCAGGACAATATTTTTGAAGCCTTGAATTTTAATTATTCAGGACCGGTAGATGGGCATAATGTATTGGAATTAATTCAGGAGTTGGAGCGTTTAAAAAAAGTGCCGGGACCCAAATTGCTTCACGTTATAACCAAAAAAGGAAAAGGCCTCCGTCAAGCGGAAGAAGATCAGGTAAAATATCATGCTCCCGGAAAATTCAATAAGGACACCGGTGATTTATTACCAAAATCTTCTGTATTACAGCCTCCAAAATTTCAGGATGTATTTGGAATTACAATGGTAGAACTTGCAGAAAAAAACCCAAAAATTATGGGTATCACTCCGGCGATGCCCACCGGGAGTTCCCTAAAATTTATGATGGATCGTTTCCCTTCCCGAGCCATAGATGTTGGGATTGCTGAGCAACATGCCGTTACATTTTCTGCGGGTCTGGTAACTCAAGGAATGATTGTGTTTTGTAATATCTATTCTACATTTTTACAGCGTGCATATGATCAAGTGATTCATGATGTATGTTTACAAAAACTTCCGGTGATCTTTTGTTTAGATCGTGCAGGAATTGTGGGTGAGGATGGTGCTACACATCACGGAATTTTTGATATTGCTTATTTGCGTTGCATTCCTAATTTGATTGTTTTCGCTCCGCGAAATGAACTCGAGTTACGCAATATAATGTACACTGCCTCAATGGGTCTTGATTTACCAATTGCCATAAGATACCCACGTGGTCGAGGGAGAATGATGGATTGGAAACAGCCCTATTCAAAAATTGAAATCGGAAATGGAGTTCAATTAAAAGATGGAATTTCAATTGCTTTGATTACTATTGGAACAATTGTCAACAATGTTATGGATGCATTAGAGTCAATTGATAAAAATGATATTGCTTTATATGATATGCGTTTTATAAAGCCAATAGATGAGGCCCTATTACACCTTATTTTCAAAAAACATCAAACCATAGTAACATTAGAAGACGGGGTGAAGTCCGGTGGATTTGGCAGTGCTGTACTTGAGTTTGCAGCAGTCAATCACTTTAAAAACGACATTCATATTTTAGGAATCCCAGATGTTTTTCCAGAACAGGGAACCGTGGAAGAGCTTCAGGATTTATGTGGCCTTTCTAAAATTAAAATCGGTGAATTTCTTAGTAAACTTCAATAAAAAAGACTGCCATTTCTGACAGCCTTTTTCAAATAAACAATTAAACTAATAAAAAATTATCTGATAATCAATTTTGAATTGTGGGTGTAATTTTCACCTTCAATTTGAATAATATAAACACCTGTTTTTAGTGTTCCAGCTTGTAAATTTACAGTGCCTGTCATCTCAACATTTTGTGTAAATACAATTCTGCCATTGATGTCATAAATTGAAACGGTACTAGTACCCATGTCCTGTCTGGAGGCAATGTTTATCTCACCATCTGTTGGGTTAGGGTATATCATAAAGTTATTAAGTGACTGACCTTGAGTACTCAATAAACACTCTTCAGGGACATCAAAAGCCTCAACCTGGTCAAAGCGATTGTTTGAGCTTCCCTGACTTGCACTTAACCCAAGTCCTCTGTTTGCAAATACATTCCAAATCAAACATCTGTTAACTCCGTCATTTGCCAACTCATCTGCTTGAAGTATTGCATCTCTTCCATTCACAAACCCGGGATTGCATCCCTGTAGTTTTAATCCGTCAACAACAAGTTGAAGGGCGATATTATTACCACCTGTACCTTCGTATATATCCGGGTCAAAACCATATTCATCAATTAATGCCCAGGTTAAATCCCAAAGCATAGTTGCCCAAACAAATCCGATACCGTGTGGTTGAGAAATACCTTGATTATTTGTTGCTGCATATGTAAAAGGATTGATTGAAAAATCTGTACTGTAAGGTGCAGGTCTGATTCCGTTTCCGTCAATGGGTTGTCCTATAGCAAAAGTTCCAATACCTCTTCTTTGTCCGGGTGTATCGCCTTCCTTCATAGTTAGAATTAGACCAAAGTAATCACTCCAGCCTTCACCCATTTGTTCTGCGTTTTGGAGACAACCTGTATTGAAAGCGCCTGCGGTTAGTCTGTTTGAAATACCATGTCCATATTCATGAGCTATAATTCCATTATCTAAAGTTCCATCAATATTGTATGGCCCGGCATCTACTATAGTTCCATTGATTGATGCTCCCCCATCTAAAGCTGTTATAATTGCCTCACCGTCAGCTTGATTGACCATTAGTGAAGGAATCGTTACACTTCCCCCCACGTCACCCGGTCCCATAGCTATTGGGGCTCCAGGTACATTATTAACAATGATTACCGCTACAGCTCCTTCGTTTTCTGCTGCTAACACTTTAAATCCAAACTGGCATTCTCCTCTTCTAATCACAACGATTTTACCATCCAAGTCTCCTCCGTTTGTAATAGTATCACAAGCGTCGTTAGGGTCTGTTGAAGCTCCTGAATTGTTATCGATAGCCAATGCAAGGTCTGCTGTGAGTGGTGTTGTTGGTAATGGTGCTCCAAAATTTGCTCCAATTCCACCATAACCTCCGGCTAAAGAACCATTGTTTATTGTTAATACTTCACCCGGAGGGCCTTGAGGACTCCAAAGAAACATTTGCATTCTGGGTCTGTTTCCTTCTGGAGGTGTTCCAAAGTTGGCATTATTTAATCCACTGCCATCCTGTGCATCTGCATTAACAGAGTCATTGCCAAGTCCTTGACCTGAGTAATTTGTTTCTTGAAAATTTCCGCTGGCTTCGTCAAAACCATATCTGGCAAAAACATCGTGGATGATATTGTTCCAGTAGAATAGATTTGTAGTTGCGCCATCAACATAACCCACAGGTTGTTGATTAAGGTCAAAAGGAAAATCAAAGTTTAAATCGGGACCTCCCTCAGCTGAGTTTCCACCGTTGTTTCCGGCTAAATCTGCTCGGGCTCTAACGTTATTACCTCTGGTGATTGTAAATTCAGGTCCGGCAACGCCATTGGTATCATGCCACCCAAAAGGAGATGTTAATGGGTCGGCTGGCTCCAGTATTAACTCATCATCACCATGGTTGGGACTTTCATTGGGCAACGCAAAAACACGGTATTGAGCACCATCAACAAGTCTATTTGTAGTGTTGACCTCAAGAATACTTCTTTCAATAATTCTTGATGCAGCCATGTTATGTTCCGTCAAATGAGCTTCTCCAAAATTGCAACTGGTTACCCAATCGTGTGTATCTAATAATTGTCCTGTTTGAGCATCAATGCGAACGCTGTACCAATGACTTCCATCGAGGATATAAATGTCCAAATCCCAAGCGAGACGCAATGCTGATTGCTCTTCATTGGGCTGTAGAACCAATTTAACATTGATGTTTTCCTGTGAAATTGATCCGTTAGTGAAAACATATTTATTTGGTTCGGGGGTTTCAATTAACTCAAGTCCACTCGGCGAGTTTAAGCCCAATTGAGAAGCTGCCTGAAAAATAGCTTGTTCAGCCGTGAGACCGGGGCTTGTTGTATTTACCTTCTGCGAAAGAAGTGGAATAAAACTCTGCGTAAGGTGCTTTATATCATTGTTGTTTGTAATTGCAAAATTTGCAATGGCATTAAAAACCTCAATACCTTGATAGCGTTGCACATTGTAAACGTGGTGTACTTTGGTACTTTTTGAATAATGCTGACTGTAAATTTGAATGTCTGACACATCCTGAGAAGTGAGCCCAAAAGAGGACCTGTTTTCATTGAAATAGGAATCGATGACTCCTGAAAAATCTTGCGCATTTAAAAATCCAAAGGAAATAAATACAACGAATAGAATAATTTTTTTCATTTAATTAAGGGAATAATGGCCTTAAGCCGTTAAAATTAAGTATTTTAAAATTTTGAATGCTAAATATAGTAGAAACTTATTAAACTAACAAATGTTTGTTTTGTTTTAACTTTTGTTATTTTTATTAAACATTTTTGCCATATAGTTTATTGAATATTAATAAGGCATTGCTATCAGTCAAACCGGCGATGTGTGTGCAGGTATTCATTAGGAAATCATAAAGTGTAGGTTCTCCTTGCATAACTAAAAAATCGAGGTCTTCAAGTAGAAGCTTGTCATAGTGGGAACTTTTTGAATAAAAACTATTTTCTACGGCTTGGGTGTAGGCATCGAGTAAGGTCAATAAAATTTTGTAGCCGGCTATTTCTTTGTCGATAACCTCACGGCTTTTGTAAATTTTTTGGACACTTATTTTAATGATATCATTGATTTGAGCTTGAAACGAGCTTTTCTCCAAAAGAGATTGATTAAATTCACCCTTAAGAATTTGTTCTTCGTTTTTGATAAAAATACTAATTGCTTCAGTTATCAAACGGTTGATGGCAAGTGATCTTAGATAGCTTATCCTGTCTGAAGTATTTGTCAATTGATGGTATTTTGAAATATTCAAGCTGTCCTTTACAAGTTTTGTCAAATATTCCAGTGCATATTCTTCATCAATCCATCCCAGATTAATCCCGTCTTCAAAATCGATGATGGTGTAACAAATGTCATCTGCTGCCTCCACTAAAAATGCCAGCGGGTGCCTGTTGTAATGAATGTCTTCTTTACTTCCTCTTTTAATTAATCCTAATTCCTGAGCGACTTCATTAAAAAAGGGAGCATCAGATTGAAAGACTCCAAACTTTTTATCACAAATAGCTCCTGTGGGTTTTTTGGGGAGGGATTCTTTTGGGTATTTCATAAAAGCTCCCAGTGTTGCAAAAGTGAGTCGAAGACCTCCTTCTACTCCCTCTCTGCTTTGCGTTAAAATTTTAAAGCCGTTTGCATTTCCTTCAAAATCGATGAGGTCTTGGTATTGTTTTTCAGAAAGTTGGTTTTTAAAACGTTTGCCGTTTCCGTTAAGGAAATAATTACCAATGGCTTTTTCGCCACTATGGCCAAAGGGTGGGTTTCCAATATCATGAGCTAAAGATGCCGCAGCGACAATGGCACCAAAATCATGAATGGTATATCCTAAAGTATCTTTTAAATGCGGATGTTTTTCCAAAATGGCTTTGCCCACTTGGCGCCCTAGAGAGCGACCCACTACCGAAACTTCCAAACTGTGAGTTAAACGTGTGTGGACAAAATCTGTTTTTGACAAGGGAATGACCTGGGTTTTGTCCTGCAAGCTTCTAAAAGCAGATGAAAAAATAATTCGGTCATAATCTACTTCAAAGGCAAGGCGTGTTTCATCTTGTTCTATGCGGATTCGTTTGGTTGTATCACCTTGTTTTTTAAGTGATAACAGTTGTTCCCATTGCATCATAGGTTGTTTCTGGTTTAGGGTTTCTTGTTTCTTTTTGGAAATGATTCTGGTTTCTTAGTCAAACTCTTTACTGAACACTGAACACTGAACACTGAGCACAGAACACTAAGCTAAATCACACTCTAAAACTATCCTGCAATATACCAATAATCACTTAAAGTCACTATGTAAAGAAAAAGAAACCGGGTTAACAATTACATAACGTTGAAATGATAAACACTTAATTTTCATGTAACACGAACTTTACATAGTTGGGGTTTCTTTGTACCATCAAATTTTAACAATCTATAAAAAATTTAAACTCATGAAAAAATTCTTTTTGTCCATACTTTCAATAGTAGTAATAGGACTAGTAACAAGTTGTAGCAGTGATGATGACACACCAAGCACTGATGATGATGGAGGTGGAGCAATTGACAATGTTCTAACCGGTGTAATGACCGAAGATAGGGAGTTGACCAATGACATTATCTGGAGAATTGAAGGTAGATATGTTGTGCCGGATGGCATTACATTAACTATTCAAGAAGGAACCATTCTTCAAGGTGGACCCGGACAAGGTGCAAATGCATCTGTACTTATTGTTGCCAGAGGAGGTACAATTTTAGCTGAAGGAACCGCATCTCAACCCATTATCTTTACAGCTGCAGGTGATAACATACAATTAGGTCAAACTGCCGGTACAAACCTTGACGAAAATGACAGAGGTTTATGGGGTGGTGTAATTGTATTAGGAAGAGCACCCAGTTCTTTTGAAGGAGATGCTCCAGAAGCACAGATTGAAGGAATCCCTGCAAATGATATCAATGGACGTTATGGTGGAACTATCCCAAATGATAATTCCGGAATATTGAGATATGTATCTATCAGACATGGTGGTACTTTAATTGGTGAAGGAAATGAAATCAATGGACTTACTCTTGGAGGAGTTGGAAACGGAACTGTGATTGATCACATTGAAGTTGTCGCTAACGTGGATGACGGTATTGAATGGTTTGGTGGAACCGTAAATTCTTCAAACCTTGTAGTTTGGTCGTGTGGAGATGATGCATTTGATTTAGATCAAGCATATTCAGGTACTATTTCAAATATCTTGGGTATACAAGGAGATAATTCTGACCACGCATTTGAAATTGATGGACCAGAAGGAAGTTTTGAGGGATCTTTTACCATTAATGACGCTACCTTGGTTGGTAATCTTACAGCAACTAATGGTGAATATGCTGATTACAGAGATGGTGCAATGGGTGCTACAAACAATGTATATGCCATTGGTTTTAAAACAGATTCAGATGTTGAATTAGATAACAATGGTGTTGCTCAAAACTTTTTAGATGGCAAGTTGACTTTTTCAAACTGGGAGGTAACTTTACCTAATGGGGTAGCGAGTGCAAACCTTATTTTTCAAGAGAAAACAGCCGATGGTGAGAACCCAATCATCTTAGACCCTAGTTTCACAGAAAGAGCAGCTAACTGGTCATCTGCAGTTCCTGCCGGTGGAAACACTGTGGGTGCAGATTTATCAGTATTTGGTTGGACTTACACAATATCACGTGCCAACCTTGGATTTTAATATCACTTACTTAAAATAAAAAAATAGTAATTGCTCGTCTCCATTAGGAGGCGAGCAATTTATCATTACTAAATAAGATTTAAACCCACAACAATGAACCTGAAGAGTAAAATACTAATCGCATTAAGTTTCATATCATTATTTTCATTTTCCCAATCCGGCACATTATCGGGAACACTCTTTGATGGTGAGTACAATGATATTCTTTCTTTTGCAACTGTTGTTGTAAAGGGCACGAGTACCGGTACCACTTCTGATTTTGAGGGTGATTATTCAATAGAGTTACAGGAGGGAATTTATACTATTGTCTATTCATTTGTTGGTTATGAAACAAAAGAAATTTCTGAAGTTGAAATAAAAGCAAATCAAGTCACAACTATAGACGTCACTTTAAATGCGTCTTCAGGATTGTTAGACGAAGTTGTAATTAGCACAACAGCCAGAAGAAATACAGAACAATCTGTTTTGAATCTTCAAAAGAATTCTGTTACCGTAATGGATGGACTCTCTTTAGAAGGTATGAAAAGAACCGGTGCTGGTGATGTTGCCAGTGCTGTTAAAAATATACCCGGTGTTTCTGTACAAGGCGGAAAGTTTGTTTACGTTAGAGGCTTAGGAGATAGATATACAAAATCCATTTTAAACGGAATGGATGTGCCGGGATTGGATCCTGACAGAAATACACTTCAACTGGATATTTTTCCAACAAGCATACTAGAAAATATTTTGGTTATAAAATCTTCATCAGCTGATTTACCTGCAGACTTTACAGGAGGCGTTGTAGATATCGTGACTAAAGATTTTTCCGGAAGAGAAGAATATTCTTTTTCTATTGGTGGAACTTACAATTCATCAATGCACTTTAATTCAAATTACCTTACTTATGAAGGAGGCAAAACTGACTTTCTTGGGTTTGATGATGGTACAAGAGACATTCCTATTCCAACTGGAATAGATATCCCACAACCTTTTGAAAATGACCCATCAACAACAACTTTAACAAGAGAGTTTAATCCTGTTATGGCAGCAGCAAGGGAACGAAGTCTTATGGATTTTAGTGTTGGACTTACGGCTGCAAATGAATATAATTTGGGTGAAAGTGGTAACAAATTGGGCTATATAGCTTCTGTATCTTATAAAAATTCAACAGATTATTATGACGATTTCCAAACCGGTGGGATTTTTAGAAAAAATAATGACAAAAGTGTTTTTGAATTGGATTTAGGACGCACCCAAATTGGAGAACTGGCCTCAAACAATATTTTAATTAGCGGCTTAGCCGGTTTAACATATAAAGCAAACAAATCAAAATTACAATTAAATGTTTTGCATATACAAAATGGTGAATCAAAAGCCGGTATTTTAAGACAGGATATACGCATCAGTGATGCAGTAATTATTGACAAAGACAATCTTGAATATACAGAAAGATCAATAACAAATATACTGCTGGCAGGCAAGCACAGCAATTCTGACGGAACTTGGAATTTAGATTGGAAATTATCTCCTACACTTTCTAAGATCAATGATAAAGATAACCGTGTAACTGCTTTTAGGATTGAAAATGACGGTATAAGTATCGATCCAGCTTCTGGTGGCAACCCAACCAGGATATGGAGAACGTTGGATGAAATAAGTTTAGCCGGTAAAATTGACCTCTCCAAAAGACATACCTTGTTTGGAAATGATGCTAAGTTAAGTTTTGGAGGTGCTTATACTTATAAGCAAAGGGATTTTAGAATTGACCAATACCGAATCTTGATAAGAGGAACAGTAGATTTTAATGGTGATCCAGATCAATTATTGGCACCTGATAATATTTATACCCAAGAATCTGACCGAGGAACTTTTATGACCAATGATTTTAATATCTCAAACACTTTTGATTCTTATATGACTATTGGAGCTGCATACATTTCTGAGGAGTTTAAAGTTTCAGAGAAGTTTAAAACTGTATTGGGTTTAAGAGCCGAAAAATTTGATTTGTTCTATACCGGTCAAGACCAGCAGGCACAAAATGTTTTTGACAAAGAAAATGTACTTGATAAAATGGATTTGTTTCCCAATGTAAATTTAATTTATTCATTTAATCCGGAAACTAATCTTAGAACTTCCTATTCCAAAACAACTGCAAGACCCTCTTTTAAAGAAGCCTCTGTAGCGCAAATATTTGACCCTTTATCAAGTTCTACATTTATTGGTAATCTGGACATTCAACCCACCTATATAGATAATTTTGATTTGCGATTTGAAAAATTTGGAGAAGGAGCTGAGCTATTTGCTGTAAGTGCTTTTTATAAAACATTTGATGACCCAATAGAGTTAAGCTTTTTTAGAGCTGCACCAGATCAATTTGAACCAAGAAATCTTGGGGATGCAACAGTATATGGTGCAGAATTAGAATTTAGAAAAAATTTAACCTTTATTCAAGGACTTGAAGAATTTAGTGTAAATGTCAATGTATCTGTAATTGAATCTCAACAAGAATATGGAGAGGAAGAGAAAGAAGCAAGAGAAGATAATTTAAGAGATGGTGAAACTCTTGACGACTTCAGACAATTACAAGGTCAATCGCCCTATTTAATTAATGCGGGCATTAGCTACACCGGTATTGAAAATGGTGTTCAGGCCGGATTGTATTACAATGTTCAAGGGAAGACCCTTGAAATTGTTGGAGCTGGAAATATTCCAGATGTATTTACGCTACCTTTCCATAATCTTACTTTAAACCTAAGTAAGACATTTGGTAAAGAAAAAAATTCAAATATTTCTCTCAAATTTGATAACATATTGAATAATGATGTGGAGAGTGTCTTTCAATCATTTGGAGCAGAAGATCAAATTTACGCCAAAAGAAGTCCAGGCCAGCCAATCAGTATAGGCTATAGTTATAAATTTTAAAATTAAAAAGGCTTCCAAAATTTGGAAGCCTTTTTTTATTTTAGGGGAACATACTTTTATTCAAAATTACTTACAATTTGTGTCTCTCCTTCTTTCCAGGTTGTTACTTGAGCCACTTTGCTCTCTGCATATTTAACTTCTTTAAGGACATCGCCTTCATAAAAATACCAAGTGCCTACTTTTTCTCCTTTGTTGTATTGAGCAACGGCTGTTTTGTTTCCGTTGACATCATAACTTATCCACTTCCCTTGTAATTTTCCGTCTAAGGTATATTGACCTTCCTGACTTATAATTCCATTTTCATGAAAAAGGGTCGCTTCAATAACATCTCCATTCTTCACAAGTACTTTTTGAGATTCTGCTTGTGCAAAAACCTGGGTACTAAAAACTAATACAACGATTATTAAACCTAATTTTTTCATAACAACTTATTTAAAGATTTCTAAACAAATATAATCAATAATTTACAATTATGAAATGTTCTGGTAACATTAAATTAACATTAAAAATATATTTATTTGTTTTTCAGTGTTTTAACATACTGTTCTAAGTAAATATTTAACATTAGAAACTTGATTTTTCGTTTATAGGTATTGAAAAAAGCATTTTAATATTAATAAAAAACATCAAAACAGATAACATTTTGGTAACATTGGTAAGCAAAAATAATTAGAATTTTGTGGTTTAAATTTAGCTCATAATAGATGAACGATATGTACTTGATTATGCTAATTGCCCTTGCGGTATTAGCAGTAGCAGATTTGGTTGTTGGTGTTGCAAATGACGCCGTCAATTTTTTAAATTCGGCTATCGGTTCTAAAGCAGTTTCCTTTAAACTCATAATGATTGTTGCCAGTTTGGGAATTTTCTTTGGTGCAGTTTCCTCCAGTGGTATGATGGAAATAGCCCGAAGCGGTATTTTTATTCCCAGTGAGTTTTATTTTAACGAAATCATGATCATCTGTATGGCAGTTATGATTGGTGATATACTCCTTTTGGGGTTTTTCAACTCATTAGGGATGCCCACATCCACTACCGTTTCCATCATATTTAATTTGCTGGGTGCTGCCGTTGCCGTTTCTTTACTCAAAATTTACGATTCTGATGATAGCTTTTCTACTTTAGGCAATTATATTAACAGTGCAAAAGCACTTGAAATCATTGTGGGAATTCTAATGTCAGTGGGAATTGCCTTTGTGGTGGGGGCTTTTGTGCAGTATATTACCAGGTATCTGGTTAGTTTTAACTTTGAGAAGAAACCTAAGATTGTTCCGGCCCTTTTTGGAGGTGTTGGAATTACAGCTATTTTTTATTTTATTATTATCAAAGGTTTAAAGGGAACTGCTGTATTACCGGAACAACTCACTATATGGGCAGACAGCAATATGTGGCTGTTTTTGCTTTATAATTTTATCATTTGGTCTTTGGTTTCCTTTTTGTTAAATGTTTTAATCAAATTAAATGTTTATAAGTTAATAATTGTTTTAGGAACCTTTGCACTTGCTATGGCCTTTGCCGGGAATGACCTGGTTAACTTTGTGGGTGTGCCCATTGCTGCCTTTCAAGGTTGGGAAGCATGGACTGCCTCTGGCGTTCCCGCCGATCAATATGAAATGACAGTATTATTAAACAAAGTGAGCACACCCATTTACCTTCTTTTAATATCAGGTTTAATTATGGTACTTACCTTGTGGTTTTCAGAAAAAGCCCAACGAGTATTGAAAACCTCTGTCGATTTATCCAGACAGGATGAGGGAAAAGAACGTTTTCAGGCCAATTTGTTATCACAGCAATTGGTGAGAATTTCCATTTTAGCAAATGCAGGAATTACAAAAATTCTTCCAAATAGAATCAACGATTCTATCGAGAAACGTTTCAAAAAAGTTGAAACCAACCCCTATGAAAAGAGAATAGACGCTCCGGCTTTTGATATGATCAGAGCTGCAGTAAACCTGATGGTGGCCAGTTTATTGATTTCATTTGCAACTTCTTTAAAATTACCTTTATCAACCACTTATGTTACTTTTATGGTTGCCATGGGAACCTCGCTAGCTGATAGGGCTTGGGGAAGCGATAGCGCTGTTTACAGAGTTGCCGGAGTACTTAATGTTATTGGCGGATGGTTTATGACGGCAATTGCTGCATTTTTAACGGCAGCAACTTTGGCGTTTATCATTTTTACAGTGGGTGAAATTTCGTTAATCGTTTTATTTGCACTTGCAATTGTTCTTATCATAAGAACCTATATGAAAGGTAAAAAAGCAGCAGCAGAATTTAAAGAAGATGAGCTTTTAAGAAAGGCAGAAAGCACTTCAATTCAAGGTGTGATTGATGAAAGTTCCAGCAATGTCTCTACCATTATGAAAAGAGCCGGCAAGGTTTATGCTGCAACACTTGAAGGCTTAGCTAAACAGAATGTTAAAAAACTTAAAAACGCTAAAAAATATACTGAAAAGCTTGATGAAGAAGTTGAAGAGCTTAAGGACCATATCTTTTATTACATCAAAAACCTAAAAGGCCATGATGTTGGAGCCAGTCGCTTTTATTTATTGGTGCTTGACCATCTTCAAGACATTACACAGTCATTAGAACTCATCACTAAGGCAAGCTTAAAGCATGTTAAAAACAATCATAAAGGTCTTAAGTTTAATCAAATTAAAGATTTAAAAGAGATTGAAACAGAACTGCTTGATTTATTTAATAGAACCAAAACAGATTTTGATAACAAATCACTTGATAATATTGGTGTTATTCTAAATGAAAAGCAAAACTTGCTCAATAAGCTTACTGAGCAAATTGAAAAGCAAATCGCCAGAACAAAAGATCCTGATTCCAGCTCTAAAAACACGACGCTTTACTTTACGTTATTATTGGAAACCAAAGACCTGATCAAGTCAACTCATGAAATGCTTGAGTTATATTTTATAGAACATAAAAAAGCCAAGAAGATAGAAAGTGATTTGGTATAAATAAAAAAGTATTTGAAACAAAAAAGAAGGGCGATGCCCTTCTTTTTTTATTAACACTCATAATACTAATTATGAACCACACATCAAACAATCGTCATCCTCTTCTGCATTTTTAGATTTAGCAAGCATTTCACGTAATTCCTGAGGTGACAGCGGCTTGTTATTTACTCCACTGGTAGCATCTTCCAAAATCGCTTCTTTTGGATTTGGGACCTCCTTTTTAACTTCTTTATTCAATGTAAATTTGATGGCATCTACAGCCGATTTTGTTCTCAAGTAATACATACCTGTCTTCAAACCACTCTTCCACGCATAGAAATGCATAGAGGTCAATTTTGCCATGTTTGCATTTTCCATGAACAAATTAAGCGATTGAGATTGATCAATAAAGTACCCTCTGTGACGAGACATATCAATAATGTCTTTCATACTCAATTCCCAAACTGTTTTGTAGAGTTCTTTTAAATCCTGTGGGATTTCATCGATATCTTGTATGGATCCGTTTGCACGCATCACTTCCTGCTTGAGGTCTTCATTCCATAAGCCCAGTTCTACCAGATCTTCCAGCAAATGCTTGTTGACAACAATAAATTCTCCTGATAGTACTCTTCTGGTGTAAATATTTGAAGTATAGGGTTCAAAAGCTTCATTGTTTCCAAGAATTTGAGAGGTTGAAGCGGTTGGCATCGGCGCTACCAAAAGTGAGTTTCTAACACCGTGTTTTTTAACATCCTTACGCAGTTTGCCCCAATCCCATCTTCCGCTGAGTTCTTCATCTTTTATTCCCCAGAGGTTGTGTTGAAATTCTCCCTGAGAAATGGGTGAGCCTTTGTAAGATTGGTAGGGGCCTTCTGTTTTTGCTTCTTCCATAGAGGCCGTTACAGCTGCAAAATAAAGGGTTTCAAATATTTCCTGGTTTAACTTTTTGGCTTCATCACTTGTAAACGGAAGTCTCAACAAAATAAAAGCATCTGCAAGCCCTTGAACGCCCAGCCCAATGGGTCTGTGTCGCATATTGGAGTTTTCTGCTTCTTTAACCGGATAGTAATTTCTGTCAATAACCCGGTTTAAGTTTTTGGTGACCCTTTTAGTGACCTTGAAAAGTTCTTTGTGGTCAAATGCTCCATTTTTGATAAACATAGGCAAGGCTATGGATGCCAGGTTACACACCGCAATCTCATCTGCTGAGGTATATTCCATAATCTCTGTACAAAGATTTGAGGAGCGTATGGTACCCAGGTTTTTCTGATTTGATTTTCGGTTTGCAGCATCTTTATAGAGCATATATGGAGTGCCGGTTTCTATTTGAGATTCCAGGATTTTTTCCCAAAGTTCTCTTGCTCTGATCGTTTTTCGGCCTTTCCCTGCTTCTTCATAAGCAAGATACTTGGCATCAAATTCTTCACTGTGGCAGTCATAAAGACCGGGGCATTCATTTGGACACATCAAAGTCCAGCTCCCATCCTCCTGTACACGTTTCATAAATAAATCTGGTATCCACATGGCATAAAACAAATCGCGTGCTCGCATTTCTTCTTTACCGTGATTTTTCTTCAGGTCAAGAAAGTCAAAAATATCTGCGTGCCAAGGTTCTACATAAATAGCAAAAGAGCCTTTACGCTTTCCTCCTCCTTGATCTACATAGCGGGCAGTATCGTTAAAGACACGTAACATAGGAACGATACCGTTTGAAGTACCATTTGTTCCGGCGATGTAGGAGCCTGTTGCTCTTATATTGTGAATAGAAAGTCCTATTCCTCCTGCAGATTGCGAAATTTTTGCGGTATTCTTCAGTGTATCATAAATTCCGTCAATACTGTCGTCTTTCATTGCGAGAAGAAAACAAGATGACATTTGTGGTTTGGGTGTTCCTGAGTTGAATAGCGTGGGTGTAGCGTGAGTAAAGTATTTTTTGGACATCAACTCATAGGTTTCTTTTGCTGCTTCCAAATCATTGAGGTGAATCCCTATAGATACACGCATCAACATATGCTGGGGACGCTCAGCTACATTTCCGTTTATTTTCAGCAAATAAGAACGCTCTAGAGTTTTAAAGCCAAAGTAATCGTAGTTAAAATCACGGTTGTATATGATCGCAGAATTGAGTTCATCAGCATTTTTTTGAATGACTTCATACACCTCGTCACTTACCATGGGGGCTTTTTTTCCGGTTCTTGGGTTGACATATTTATAAAGGTCTTCCATCACTTCAGAAAAAGATTTCTTGGTGTTTTTATGCAGGTTTGACACCGAGATGCGTGCTGCCAGTTTTGCATAATCAGGGTGTGAAATGGTGAGTGTTGCTGCGACTTCTGCTGCAAGGTTATCGAGTTCTGAGGTGGTTACACCATCATAAAGGCCTTCTATGACACGCATAGCCACTTTAACAGGGTCAACGTGGTCATTTAACCCATAACACATTTTTTTGATTCGCGATGTGATTTTATCAAACATCACGGGCTCTTTTCTGCCGTCTCTTTTTACTACATACATACGCTTTACTTTTTTGTTGGGAGGTTAGATATTTGAGAAAACAATGCTTATGCGCCTTAACAGAGCACATTATTTTCTTTTTGGTAAATTATATTTTTAAACCTTTTTAGCTTCTAAAAGTCTTCGTCAAAGCTAATTTTATTGGTTTCTTTGTCTTTGTTTGTAACCCCTGCTTTTTGATATTCAGAAACACGTTTTTCAAAGAAGTTTGTTTTTCCTTGAAGCGAAATCATATCCATAAAATCAAATGGGTTTGTAACATTATACTCTTTTTCACATTCCAGTTCGACAAGCAGTCTGTCTGTCACAAACTCGAGATATTGTGTCATAAGTTTTGCGTTCATCCCAATGAGGCTAGCTGGAAGTGACTCAGTAATAAACTCACGTTCAATGTTCAAGGCATCTATAATAATTTCACGAATGCGTTCTTTTGAAACCTTATTTTTGAGATGGTGGTTGTGAAGGTGAACCGCAAAATCACAGTGTACGCCTTCGTCACGGGAAATCAATTCATTTGAAAAAGTAAGTCCCGGCATCAAACCACGTTTTTTCAGCCAGAAAATAGAGCAAAATGCACCTGAGAAGAAGATTCCTTCCACTGCTGCAAAAGCAATGAGCCTTTCAGCAAAAGAATCTGATTCAATCCATTTTAAAGCCCAATCTGCTTTCTTCTTAATGGCCGGAAAGTTTTCAATGGCATTAAAGAGTCTGTCTTTTTCGACTTCATCTTTTACATAGGTGTCAATTAAAAGAGAGTACGTTTCTGAATGGATGTTTTCCATCATAATCTGAAAGCCATAGAAAAATTTGGCCTCCGGATACTGTACTTCGTTCACAAAGTTTTCAGCGAGATTTTCATTGACAATTCCATCTGATGCAGCAAAAAATGCCAAAATATGTTTTATGAAGTAGCGTTCATCGTCATTCAGTTTGTTTACCCAGTCTGTCATATCCTGATGAAGGTCAATTTCTTCTGCGGTCCAGAAACTGGCTTCACTTTTTTTATACCATTCCCAAATGTCGTGATGTTGAATGGGAAAGATTACAAATCGTCCGGGGTTGTCTGTTAAAATGGGCTCTGCTACATTCATAATTTCTTTTCGGTTTTAATAATTTTACGTGTTTTTATTACTTCGTGTCGGGACTAACAAATATGGAAAATCACTATTGATTTTGAAAGAATATTTAATAAACGTTGTCAACAAAGTTTTCAACATATCAACAAACAGGCGTTCATGAGATTATGTTAAAATCGAGTTGTAATATGTTGATTATGATTTATTTAAAATTTATTTATTGGCCTTATCAACACTATTCATGGCAATGGTGTGAAGCCTTGCTGCACGGGTGAATCGCCCAAATTTTGATTAAAAAAAGTAGTGGAAAATGAGTGTGAAAAAAATAAAAAAGTCGCCATAAAGGCGACTTAATATATGGTTAAATTATTGGAATTATGCTAGATCATCTGCATTCATTTCGTCTATTAAGTCCCACAATTCATCCATTTCCATATTTGTACCAGTGGCTTTTATATAGAAACGATTGTCTTGCATGAATTGAATAACAGATTGGTTTCTTCTTTTGTCATATTCTTCTATGGCTTTTACCCCATTTTTTTTGACTGTTTTTCTGGTTTTACTTTCTGTTTCTTCTTCAAAATCCATAGAGAAGGCCATTCTTAGTCCTGCTGTAGAAAGCGCTCCCATCTCACCGGCACCATCGATGACTTCCACTTTAAAAGAGCGGCTTTTATCTTCTTCTGCATAGGTGGCTTCAACAGAGGCAATATTCATCATTCCCATGGCTCCTGTTTTGAAGGCGGTGCGCTTCATGCCGTCAACATCTTCTGGCAGCCAGGCCTTCATTTCATCATTAGTTAAAGGTGTGGCTTCAGAAAGTTCTTTGATGTCATCCTGCATTTTTGTGGATTCTTTAATCACATTTTGGGTGTTGGATACATTGTCTTTAACTTCTTTTGCTTTTTTAACTACGGGATTGTCTTTACAGGAAGCAAAAAGAAGACAAACAATAAAGAGTTTTACTATGTTTTTCATGGTCTTATTAAGTTTAAATGAATCACTAAAGTATTAAATATATATTGGTTTTAAAAATATTGAAACGTTTAATTGTCCTTTATGGAACAAGAGCTTCTAATCTATTATTCATATAAATTAATTTTGTAATAGTTATTTTTTCCGGGGTATCCTTCTTTAATAACAATGGTGGTTTCTGCAATGACTTTTCTGTGTTCACCCATTAATCTTAATTGCCAAGTTCCTTTAGGCAACATGATTTCATAGCTGTCTGTTTTAACTTCAGAATTTAAACGAAGGATGCCATCTTGAAAAGCAGCCAGGCTATAAGTTGCAGGTTGTAGCTTTTTTTTCTTATCATAATGATGCACAATGGTTTTGTAAAAATACTTGAGCTGGGGTTTGGTTGCACTTTTTTTAGTGCCCGTCCAGTCTTTCTTTTGATTCACTTCACCACGCCATTGCCACTGTCCATAAAGATTATTTTTTACAGGTATTTTAAAACCGAACATTCCCTTTTTTCCAACATTATAGTTTTCAAAAGTTCCTGAAAACCAATAGGTCCCATCAGCTTTTTTTTCAATTCCACCATATAACACTCCCACATTGTGATAATCACCATAAATGGAGTTGTTGTGTTTTGCTACAATTCTTAGCTCGCCAAAACTGGTATTCCATGTGCCTTCAAAATGATGACTTCTATCAATGGCTTGTGAGAAAGTGCTAAGCCCTGAAAACATAATATAGAGCACTGAAATTGTTATTGAAATTGTTTTCATTGGTTTTAGTTTTTAATTATTTTCTTGGTTATTACGTTTTGGCCTATTTCTATTTGAATGAAATACACTCCCGTGTTTAAATGTGAAACATCCAGTGTGGTGTTCATGTCATTGATTGACTTTGTTGAAATGGACATTTGTCCTAATTGATTGTAAATAGTGATTGCATTGATTTTCTCTTTTGTTGATATGTGAAGTTGCTCATTTACCGGGTTTGGGTAAATCGTCACTTGAGTCTTATCAAAACGCTCTGTATTTAACAACTCTGTTTCGGCATCAAAATAAAGACCTCTGCCAAAAGCTCCGGAGGTGCCCGAGAAAGCTACACAAGGCAATCCATCAAGGGTTTCTGCGACAGCGGTAGCGTTATCTACCCAAATATTATTACCACTGTCAGATACCTCAGCTCCCACCGCACCTATTTTTTGAACATACACAATGTTGTTCAATCCGTTAACATCAACACCAACAGAAAATGAAAAATTTGTTTCTCCACCTTGTTTTTTAATCCAAAGGTCTGGCAATCTAAACTCAAAATCTGTCAATCCTTCCAATACCGGAGTGGGATTAAATGAAATATTGTTTTCAATAGCGTAAGAAGCCAGATAATTTTGACCCAAATATTGAGTATTTGTAAAAATGAATACACGATCATTTGGTGCAGCAGTTCTTTCAGCTATTATTGATGCTTCCCGGGTGTTAAAATCGGGGTCGGTTTCAATTTCAATTCTGGGGCTCCAGGATGCCGGGTCATTGTAGTTGTTGTTAGCATTATAATATAAAAAATTTATAGATTGACCGCGGTGTGATGTGTAAATCGAACCGTTATGTCCATAAGCAACACTTATATCAACGCTGCAGCTATTTTGTACTGTGACCTCATCTACCCAATTAAACCCATAAGTGCCATTTGTTGTTCTGGCACTGTAAAGTCTATGGCATCCCCCGTTTAGTTTATCATAAACTGCAAAAACCCTTTGTAAATCTGTATTTGAATTATAGTTTCTGTCCACATCAAAATAATTTACATTTGTTGCAATAGCAGTTGCTTCAAAACTATTGTCTTCAAGCCCCCATTTTAGCATTTGAAAATTGTTTGTTTCTGTTAAAAAATAAACATTAATATAGTTCCAAGCAGATCCGGGTCCATCAATAGAAATCATTTTGGCACGTGTAACAGGTGCGGTTATATTTGCCGTTTTCCAAAGCTGAAAGGTGTTTCCGCCATCGAGAGAACGGTGCACATAGATAACATCAAAAGGCCCTCCAAAAGCAATGTCATTTTTATAATGAGAAATGTAAATATGCCCTTGGTGAGTCACTTCCATGTCAATTCCTCCATCAACCCAATCATCAAGAAGAAGATTATCCGTACCCCAATCTCTTGTTGGCGCAGGTTCTTCTCGTTGTTTAATTTCAGTGGGAATAAAAGCACCGTTTATATGAATGTTTTCTTCAATTTCGGGTAATTTGCCGCCATTGTCAACAGGTTTAAATAATGAGGCAATTTCAGGATTTACTTCCATCCAAGCATTTTTGATTGATAGCCTGTTTAATTCCATTTCTTGAACAGTGGTTTGAGGATTTTCCTGCAATTGTTTCGCTTCCTCGTATAAAGCTTCTAAAAGTGGCGTTTTTTGAACACTTGATGGCTCAATACCGTTTGGGATTTCTGTATCAATGTTTTGAGCCTGACTCAATAACCCGATAGTTAAACAAGAAATTAGAACAAGTTTTTTCATTTTTTAATTGATTTAGATTAGTGATTTTCTAGTTTTATATTAATTATTCAGACTGCAGAAACTTTTTCCAGTAATTTGACCTATAAGGTATTCAAGACCCCCCATTGCTGTGCCGGCATTTCCATACATTCCTAAAACTATGGTTTTATAAGTTTCACAAGCTAGCTCTGCAAGCACAGCTTTTATTTCATCATCCATTCCTGAGGTATCCATCACAACTAGTGCTTCAGAAGCAATTGCATATAATTTTACGAGGGTTTTACCATAGCCTCCCACAATTGCTAGGGGGATTCCGCTTCTTGCAGACATCGCTCCTAAAAGCAATAAATAAGTATCCATCGCAAATAAAATCTCTTCGAGTTGTCTTTGAATGCGCTCAATACCACCGGCGGTAGCATTTTCAAGGATGCCATAAAGCTCACCTGTTTGGCGATTGATACTCCAAAATGCCCTGGATTCAATGTTTTGATCAAATATTTTAAATTCTGTTGAAACCTTGTAGAGTTTTTCGTTCCAGTAGTTTAATTGCTCTAGTTGTAAATCTTGTGCAAACTTGCTGATGTCTCGGGCGGCAAAGACCTCAATGAGCGGTTTGTTTTTTAACTGGCTCAAGGTGGCTTCTTCAAAAAGAGTGTTTTCCATTAAGGCCATTTGAGCCGTTTTTTGCATATTGATTTTGTAAGCTTCTAGGGGGTCTTCTGCCAAGGTTACAAAGTTTGAGGTTTGTACATAGTCAAAATTTACTGATGACTGCTGAGTACCCAGGCTGATCTTGTTCTTCACAATTCCGATTCTGGGGCCCGAGGCAAAGGTCAATGATTGGTCTGTGACTTGATTGTTAAGTGGCTGAAGTAGTGAAGCTAAACGGTCGTCATACAAAAATACTCCGTTTTCATAGTATTTTTTTGCTTCTTCAATTTGATTGTTCAATAAAGCTTCTCCCCATTTTCTGCTACTTAATTTGTACTGGAGCAGGTCTGCCATTTGGTTTGCAAATGTGGGACCTTGCCCTTCGACACCAATGAGGGCACCCCCCAACAATAAACTTTGCACATCTAAATAGTCGGTATGATTGGGTTTTCTGTATTTGTGAAGAAGTGGGTCGTAGCCTGCCAGTGTCTTTTTGACCGAAAATTTATCGTAATTTATTTGAAGGTAAACCCCAGAAAGTTCTGTGCTCAATGAAGTGGTTTCATTAGGGAAAATCTTAAATTCAAACCTGGTGCTTGCTTCAACCCTTCCCGAGTCGATTGAAATGGACACTGTATTTTCTTTTTGCTTATTCAGCGTGTTGCAAGTGAACACATAGGGCGCAATTTTAAAATCTCTTAAATAGTCAACAATTTTTCCTATTGTTTCTTCCTGGTCCTTTGCGTTGATAACGATTCCGTTTGTTAATTTTGCCATAGTTTCAAACGTAGTCAAGTGATAAGCAGTTGAGGTGTTCTTTACGTTCAAAATTATAGCCGGGGCTCCATTTTCATAGGTTTGTATCCATTCTTCTTTTAAGCTGTCACCATTATCTCCATCTGTGGCATAAATGATAAGGTCTGCGCTTGTTGATGACGCCTTGTGCAGCCAGGTGTAAAGTTCTGATGGTGTTTTCCATTTTTGTATGTTTGCGGCCGGATATTGGTCAAGTATTTGCTTTTCCATTTGAGACACAAACTCTTCTATTTTAGCACCGCTATAATTACCGGGCATACTTCCTGAAACATCATACATCAATATGATTTTAGGTGTTTTTACATTATTGTGCATCAAGGCCGAAATGGGCTGGTCGTTTATTTTTATTTTAAAATCTGATGCCGATAGTTGCTCTACTTGATTTGCGTTGGCGTCTAAAGGTTCAACTTCCAATTTCAAAAATGGATATTTGCCGGGCATCGCTTTAACGGATAATTGTTCCACCTGCTTTTGTAAGTCAATATTGGGAGTCACGGCTATGGGTAATTCATTTACTTTCAACACATCGCCGGTTGTGTCTATAACATCACCTTGCAGCGTAATGGTTTTGCCCATCACACTTTTCTCACTCAAAGTGACAGCATCCAAAAAGTAGGATTGTAGTGCTAAAGAAGGTGTAAAGGTATTTAAGCTTCCAATGGCGGTTTGCATTTGTTGAACAAGGGTGAGCCCATTACCAAAATGCAACAGTATTTGATTTCCTGTAAGTTCTTGTAGTGACCATTCTCCCTGAAGGATTTGATGTTCTTGTAGTTCACCACTGGCAACAGAAAGGGTTAGCTGTATTTTTTTGTCTATAAGTTCAGCCGGCTCTGCTTCCAATATTCTGGTATTTTCACCTTCTTTTGGTGTGCCAAAGGTTACATTGGGGTCAAAAAGGTGCAAGTAAATGTGGTCAAATTCATTTTTTAGCTTGATGCAAGGGGTGCGGTTTTTATCCCATCTATAATCAAAAGTATGTGGTCTGTTAAGATGTCCTTTTGGCAAAAATCCAAAAAGATGGTTGGCAAGGTCTTTACTTTCCTGTTCATTTTGGTCTATAGTAAATTGTTTGTCTTTGTTTGGACTCACCTGGAGTTCTTCACTCCACCGGTCTAAAATAGTTTGGTTTACGAGGGGTTCAAATTTTCGGTCGATGGGCTTGAAAAAGAATTTTTTTACATCATCAGGCTGAAAATCGGTGCGTTCATACACCACTTGACAGTCAAATCCTGCCTGGCGTAACATATTGTTGAGCAATTCAGCTTTTTCTCTGGGGGTTGCAAAACCGCTTCGCAACACGCCCTGGATACCGGTGACCATCATTTTACCCATTCCTCTCAATGAGTTGTTCTCGGGAGGTATAAGGTATATTTCATCTCTAACAAAGGCCAACATAGCTTCGGGGTTTTTGCTTTCAATGAGCTTTTGCATTCTGCCTTCCAGAAAATCGGGACTGGATTTGACGGCCATCAACATTTCTTCCCAGACTTTGTATGGAGCTAGACCAGAGCCTTGATAGTCAATATTTGGTGTGTTTTTGCCACAACTAAAAAAAGATAACGGCAGCATAGATGCTAAGCCTAGTAAAGACATTTGCTCAATAAACTCTCGCCTTGTGGTGCCGCTATCTATTTGTGTTTTCATTGTTTAGTTAATTAGGGTTAATGATTTCTATCAATGTTTTTGTTATCAAAATCATCGAGTACTTGTAGTGATGAAATGTAGTTGTCAAATTCAAAAAGTTGCCAAAGATCATCAGGGGTCATTTTTTTGGCACTGAGAAGCATATAAAATCTATCGATATAAATAAATTCAATGCTGGCATCTTGGTTGTCTGTTTGATATCTATTGACTGTTTTTATGCCATTTCTCAGTTTTTTTTCAACCAGGGTTGTGGGTGGAAAGTCTTCATTTAAATCATACGTGGCATTAAACATTGTAATAATTGAAGGGCCTAAGGGTCCGGCAGCATCGGCTATTTTTAAATGAATTTTTGCATCCCCAAAGCTGCCTTCAGAAGTGGCCATATCTCCTGAGACGTTTAAAAAGTCCCTCTCTAAATCCGCTATTCTGAAAGGAAATGTATCTTCCAACTCTTGCCTGTTTAGTGGAATTTTTTTAGATACAGGTTTTTGAGAGCTTGGTTTTATAGTTGCTTTTTCTATAGTATTGTTTATCTCCGGAACAAAAGTTTGCTTAGATTCAGATTTACAAGCATAGAAACAATAAAGTAGCAGTGAGTAAATAAGGAGATATTTTGTTTTATGTAAGTGAAATTTGGTCACAGTTAAAATTTTAGTTTTTCTAATTCCTCTTTTGCCTGAAGCAGTTTGTTGCTGTCATATCTTCTTCCACTCAAGGTGATGTGATAGCGGTTGTCTTTGATGTACTCCAGTTCAGAAAATTGGATGCCTTTGTCCAAAGATTCTTTGAGTAAAATTCTGTTTCCTTTATGGTCTTGGGTTTTTGCCCAACCGTTTGCTTCTTGGTTGTTGACCTCCATAGAAATCATTTTATGAATGGCATTGAGGTGACCAAAGCCATAATTTCCTGCACCATCTATAATGGTAAGGCTTATATTTTCAGTTTCGTGATTGGGATTTGCATTCAAACTGTAAGTCGCGGCAACTGTTTGAGCAGCAGGTGAAGCTGAACTTCTCAATGGGACTCCTGCCAATTGTTTTGGCAACTTTGATAGGAGAACTTCATCTGTGTGGGCTTCTGTGGCTATTAACTCCTGAAGCCAAGTGCCCTCCTTTTTGGCCGATTTTTCGAATTTCTCAACTTTCTCTTCTACTGATTTTGTGTGTTTTTCTGCCGCTTGCTGGCAGGAGGTTAGAACAATTAGAATTAAAAACATTAAAATTAAAACAGGTCTCATCACGATGGTTTTTAAAATTGAACAAAAAATTCTCCTTGAATATAAATGGTTGCGGTTCTGTCTATGGGGTTATATAACTGGCCTTCGAAAGTGCCTTTTAGGTGTTCTTCTGAAAGTTCCTCCAGAATAAGAGTGGCCTGTGGCTTATTTATGTTAGTGACATTCATCATTGGTAAAGGGTTATCTTTTGCGGATAAAAACCCCAGTTGAACGCCAATATAAAGGGGTCCAAAATAACCTAACTCTTCAAACCGCCCATTAGAATACGTTTTTTCCTGAATGGGTTTTAAATCAAAAAGTATAATCGAAACAACTTCAGAAGAACCGTCATTATCGTCAGGATTAGAAGCAGAAATGGTAACATTATATCGTTCATCTGGCAGTTTACCTTTCTGGGCTATCACATAGTCTTTTTCGTTAAAAACATAGGTAGCACCATTGACAGTTACTTTAATATATGAATCAGAAATCGTAGGTTGGTTTGCTTCAGTAGTGCTTAGGTCTTGAAATGCAAAGCCTGAAAAAAAAGTTAAAAATAAAAATAGGTTAACGATAGTTTTCATCTTGATTGCATTAAACATTTTTAAACCATTCGTTGAATTTTTCACCTAAAAAAGGAACGGGTTGTTCTTTTTTATTTATCGCATTCATTAGGCCCAGAACCCACATGTAGATTAACACGACAAAGCCTACGATATAAATAATCCAGCCTAAAATGGGTATTAAGCTAATGATGCCTATAGCAAGGCCGGTGAGAGCCAATCCCAGTGATTGTCTTATATGATAGTTTGCAAAAGCTTCCTTTTTATCTTTATTCATCACATAAGCAATGATAAGCCCTATAAAGGTGATGTATGCTATAGTAGCAATACTTAAAGAGCTATCAGCAGCTTGGTTTGTTTCTGTTTGTTTTGTACTTGTGTTTTCCATGTTTTAATTATTTTAATTCATTAAATTTGAGTTCATCTGCCAGTTGCCACATGGTATCTAAATTATTTTTGTTGCTCCTCATGGTGACATAAAAACGTTGCTCTGCTTCAAAAACAAGGTGTACCAAACCTGTTTGTTTAGCTTCCATTTCTGAAGATTTTTGGCCGTTTCTCAGATATACTTTTTTGCGTATTTGGCCATTATTTTCCTCGCCCTCTGCGTCAAGACTTGAAGTTTTCATGGTGTTAACGGCCATTGCAAATGGACCTTGACCATCCCAAACATTGAGCGTAATATTGCTTTCAGGGCTTGAGGGGTGTTTATAGACGGCCATTGCCCATGGCAAGTTCTTTTTGTCTATTTCTATGGAGGTATCTTCTATGGTGTACGCTCCCAATACTTCTGGAAACCAGTTAGCAATATCTTGACCTGTTTTACCAGATTTTACAGCATTCTGTATTACTTCCTTTCCTTTTGAATTGGCTCGAACCACTTTTTCTAAACCTGTTTCATTGAACTCGGCCTTTTGTTCTTTTTCGTTGCATGCAATACATCCAAAAAGAAGAATGAGTATATAGATTTGATTTTTCAAAATAGTTTTATTAGTTATCATTTAATATAAAAACCTGTGTTTCTTCCGGTAAAAATTTACTGGTGGATATGGTCATTTTAGTAAGAAACACTCTCCCTGATGCGCTGTTAAAAACTTCGTCAATTGAATAGTGCATTATATTCCAACCTTCTTCAAAATTTAGATCGTAAACTGTGCTGATTACAACTTCTTCGTCTTCGTGACCAGTCATTGTCAATACGCTGCATTCACCTTTTACAGAGGATTCTTTTTCCACATAAACCCACTCCAGATAAAATCCTACTGCAGCATTGTCCATTTGGTAAGAATCCAACCAGTTTGCAACATCGCTATTGGAAGCAATGTACATAGTCCCGTGATTGGTTTGTGTTGCTTCTTCTCCAACAAAAAATGGGGGCAGTCCAAACATTCGGGCGTCTGGGTTTTCAATTTCAATAGTGTTTTCGTTGCTATATTTACTGCACTCATGTTTTGAAGCCACCGTGTGAAAAGACAAGGTCCAGCCTTCTGGCGCCTCTTTTTGTTGTTCTTCTGCTTCCAGCAGGAGTTTTTCCATATAGTCATAATCCAGACTAAAGCTTGCTGTCCCGTTTGCATCAATAGTACCCCATTGGGTAATTTCACCTGTCATAAAATCTGCTGAGAGAATGTCTGCTGTGGGAAGTTGCCTGTTATGTGAGCTTTCAATAGTAATTGTTAACTGCGCCTGAATGGAAGTAACAAGCAGTAAGCTTACACCCATTAAAAAGTGTTTGAATTTTGTTTTCATATTTTGATTGAATGGTTAATTTGTTTTTTTGGATTACATAAATATGTAGCCCGCTGTGCTAAAATTGAAATTGTTTTTCTCTATGATGGTACACTCCATAGTGCCTGATGTGTTTTTCTTTTTCTTGTTCTTTTTATCCTTCATATCCATATACATCATAAGTGATCCTTCATATTGTTGCATTTGGTTTCTCAATGCCGGAGGAAATTGGTCTGAGTTTGAGGGAAACACATCATTAAAACTCACAGGACCATCTGGAGTGAAGTAAATAATAAAGGTATAATCATCATTTTCCATTTTTTTACCAATACAATCATATCCTAAAAAGGTTTTGTTTGGCAAATCTGTCACAGTAAAGCTGCTCATATCAAATTCATCGTCTTCGGGCACATCACTCAAATCAACAGAGGTAGCAGTTGCTATTTTATTTCCGCCGGAATCCATAAACATATAAGTGATGTTTTCGTGACCATCCATGACCATAAACATTTCCAGGCCTGTACTCATTTTTGAACCTAAATAGGTAGCACCAGGCTTTAAGTGATAATCGATATCCATGGTGCCCTCTTTTGTGGTCATTGTGAGTCTGTATAAATATTCAAATTCAAAAGAGGCCGGTACATTTTGAGGAGTGATTTTTTTGCCCTTTTTTCCACCGCCAAGATTTGGATCAAAGACCTTATCCATTGTTTTGCTTGTTTTTTGAGCTGCCTTGTCTGCTGTCTTGTTGATGACGGTTTGCTCGACCTTTTTTTCTACTCTATTTTTGAGTTTTTCTAAAAATTGTGCTTGACCTGTTGTACTAAAAACAAAAAAGCACAATGTAAATAGCAATTTGAATGGTGATTTCATTTTTAAAAAGTTTTTTTATTGATACCCAAATTTTTAATATTTTGATTATAAAAACACTAAAAAGTGTACGGAGAAGATGAAATTCTGTATAGTTTGCAAATTTTAAATATTAAAAGTCATTTTTATAAAATTTGCATTTCAACTTTCAGAATTTCATCCCTACTAGATTTTAACCCTTTTATACAAGGATTTTGTGAGTTAATACAATTATTGTTTTACATTTATAGATAAGATTTAGTTTTATTTGTCTAAATAAAAATCAATGTTGAAAATTATTTTAATTGATGATGAATCCAAATCACTCACTAGTTTGGAATGGGAGCTTACAAACTTTTGTGATGATATTGAGGTTATTGGAAAATTTACAAACCCAATAGAAGCCCTAACGTTTTTAAAAACAAATTCTGTTGATTGTATTTTTTTGGATATTGAAATGCCTCAAATGGATGGATTTCAGTTTCTGGACCAAATTAATGAAAAAGACTTTGCTGTTGTTTTTACAACAGCTTATGACCAATATGCCATTAAAGCAATCAAAGAGAGAGCTCTCGACTATTTGTTGAAACCCATTGACTCTGACGATTTAAAACTTACATTGGACAGGGTTTATGAATTTAAAAAATCCAATCAATTAAATAAGACCCTTGAAGATAGCTTGCTTAAGATTTCAAAATCAAATGAGGTCTTGTCCAAAAAAGTTTCCATTCCTATTGATGGAAAACTTATATTTTTGAGAACACAAGAAATTATTTATTGTAAAAGTGATGGAAACTACTGTACCATTTTTCTTGAAAATAAAGAAAAACTTTTTCTTACCAAGAAGTTAAAAGAAGTGGAAGACCTTTTAAACTTTAATTGCTTTTTTAGAATTCACAATTCCTATCTAATTAATCTTGAAAAGGTAAAAGAATATTTTAAAACAGATGGTTATGTGGTTCTTAGCAATAACAAAAAAATTCCGGTTTCAAGAAACCGTAAAAATAACTTTTTAGACCGTGTTTAATTTTCTCCTCATATGTTCAATTCCTTTGATTTAATTCACATACTTGAAAATTCAAATTTCAATGGAGTTGCCTGGGGTGTTGTCTGCATTTTATTCTATTTATCTGTTTATTTTTTAATCATCTATTTTAGAGCTAAAGAGATATTTTATTTATTTTATAGTATCTATGCATTTGTTAATGCTATAAATATTTTAAAGTATCTCAAAAATGTTTTTTTTGAAGAGCTTATTTCTAATTACATAATTTTTTTCCATCACCTTCATTTTCCGCTTCAATTTATTAGCTATGTTTTTTTCTCTTTATTTCTGTTAGAAATATTACAATTTAATAAGAGGCATCCTCTTTTCTATAAAAGAGTTTACCAAATGGTCTATTTACTTTCTTTCATATTTGTGCTTTTTGTAATTGGGCGTTATTTGTTTGATGGCTTTTATATCCTAAGAGGCTTCTATTTCTATTTTATAATGCCTTTGGGGTTTTTTATAACTGTTTATTCATTTTTACTTATTCTCAAAATGAATGATACTGTTAAGTACTATATTCTTTCAGGAATGTTTATTATTTCTATCGCTGCTTTTACACTCGCATTGTTAACTTTTGGTAAAGGCATTGAAGCAATCAACAAATACTATTCTATTTTTTACATTTCATTACTGATTGAAAACCTGCTTTTTACCTATGCCCTTTCCATTAAACAAAGAGAGGCTTATCTGGAAAAGGTATCCATTCAAAAACAATATTTGATACAACTTAGAGAAAATGAACGTATCAAGACTGAACAAAATATAAAATTAGAAAATGAACTTGCAAAAAAAGAGAAAGAATTAAATTTTGTTGCTAAAAAAGCTGAAGAAGAGCGCGTTGCCAAACTAAAATCTGAATTTGAAAATGAGCTGCAAATACTTCATCTCGCTTCTTTACAAAGCCAAATGAACCCTCATTTTATATTCAATGCGCTCAATTCTATAAAAGTTTTCTTAATAGAAAATAACAAAGAAAAAGCCGTTTATTACCTCAATAAATTTTCAAAATTAATTAGAAAAATTCTCGAGAGTTCACGTGTTGAAAGCCATAGCCTGGAAGAAGAGTTAGAGATCATCACGCTTTATCACAGTATAGAAAACATACGTTTTGATGAAGGTATTCAATTCACAATTCAAAAAGACCCAAAGGTTTTGATTTCCAAAATAAAAGTTCCTCCACTATTGCTTCAACCCTTTGTAGAAAATGCTATTTGGCATGGTCTTATGCTTAGCGAAAAAGAGAGAAAAATCATTATTAAGGTCTATGAAGAAAACAGCATTGTCAAGCTATCTCTTATTGATAACGGTATTGGAAGAGAAAAATCGATGGAATTAAAAAATAAAAAATCATACAAAAAAGAATCTGTGGGCTTGAAAATGACTTCTGAACGCCTTTCATTCTTTAATAAAAAACAAAATCTAAACTATTCTTTTAAGTTTATTGATAGGAAAGACAATGAAGGAAATACTGCAGGAACCGAAGTCTGTTTTACTTTTGCGTAATATAAGTGTGCTGTACTTTACACTCTTTAAAATTAAAAATAACTATCTCTAAAAGGGAATCTAATATTTAACTTTTATGGGACTTGGAAACAGACTCCAATTCCTTGTACCACTCCTCTCCAAACTTCCTTATTAAAGCATCCTTCACAAATTTATAAACCGGCACCTGAAGTTCTTTACCCAAGGCACAAGCATCATCACAAATGGGCCATTTGTGGTAGTTTACCGCCGCAAAAGAACTGTAATTTTGAACTCTAACAGGATATAAATGACAGGAAATGGGTTTTCTAAAATGGGTTTTCCCGGCATTATAGGCGTCTTCTATGCCACAGCTAGCGATGCCTTTGTCTGTAAAAGTAACATAGGCACATTCTGCTCCGTCAACTAAGGGGGTTTCAAGAGCGCCTTTATCAGTTTCAATAAAAGTGCCTAGTTTTTCAATAGCAGCAATACCTTCCGGACGTAAAAATGGTTTTACATCTTGATAAATTTCCTTAAGAATCTGAACTTCCTCTACTTCCAGAGGTGCGCCGGCTTCACCTGCTATACAACATTCACCTTTGCAGGCACTGAGATTGCAGACAAAATCTTTTTCGATAATGTCTTCAGATACAATTGTCTTTCCAATTTGAAACATGCCGCAAAGATAGTAATTCTAAAATCCCTTTTTTAGCTTAAAATGGTGTTATGATACTTTATGAAAATAGTAACTATTTTATGATTTTATAAGACCTTTTTATTTGTAGTTTTGCAGGCTTAAAAATTAAAAGATTCATGGAACTATTTTTAGCTTTTGACTGGAAAGAAATGCTAACAGCCACAATGGTGCTTTTTGCTGTGATAGACATCATTGGAAGCATTCCTATTATCGTTGATTTACGCAAAAAAGTGGGACACATTCAAAGTGAAAAAGCCTCTATTGTTGCCGCGGTATTGATGGTCGTTTTCCTCTTTGTAGGAAAAGAATTGCTCAACCTCATAGGTATTGATGTAAACTCATTTGCCGTAGCCGGCGCATTGATCATTTTCTTTCTTGCCATAGAAATGATCCTTGGCATCAAACTTTATCGAGATGATAGCCCTCAAACAGCTTCTATTGTGCCAATTGCCTTTCCTTTGATTGCAGGTGCAGGTACTTTAACTACCATTTTGTCTTTTAGAGCAGAATTTGAAGTCATCAATATTATTATTGCCATCATTTTAAATACTATCTTTGTATATGGTGTTTTAAAGTCTTCTGCAAAAATAGAACGACTGTTTGGTAAAAACGGTATCAGTGTGATTAGAAAGATTTTTGGAGTGATTTTACTTGCCATCGCTGTTAAATTATTTGCCTCAAATGTTATGGGGCTCTTTCAACAAAATTTATAACAATGAACATTTTTAAAAGTATTCTTGCTGTTGCCGCTCTGGGTCTTCTTATTTTTAACTTAACAATTATTGACTTTTCTGATATCACAGGAAAGGAAAGCATTGTCGCTCTAATTGGAGTAGTAGCCTGTTTTTGCGCCTTACTGCTTTTGGCAATCTTGTTTACTTCAAAAAAGATAGACAAGAAAATGAAAGAAAAAAGCAATTAATTCACTACCTGTTAAATAATTTTTTAGTTCACACCAAAAAAACTTAAAAAATTAAACCTAACTAGATTTTCCTATTGTAGAAAATACTTGATAACACTAACTTTGCCACCCATGAGCAAAGCCATTATCGATTCTCTTTTTGCACAGTCTTCGGAAACCCGAAAACTGGTGGATTCTATTAGCCATTCCGAAAAAAAAATACATATTACAGGGCTAGTAGGCGCCTCCGCCTCACTTGTTCTGGCTGAAGCTTTCAAAAATACAGAACGCCCCTTTTTACTAATTTTCAACGATAAAGAAGAAGCCGCTTATCATCTCAATGACCTTGAGGCCATTTTGGGTGATAACGATGTGCTCTTCTATCCCGGAAGTTACCGCCGTCCTTACCAAATTGAAGAGACAGATAACGCTAATGTATTGCTGCGTTCTGAAGTGCTCAACCGCATCAATTCCCGAAAAAAACCGGCAGTTATCGTCACCTATCCCGATGCACTTTTTGAAAAAGTAGTTACTAAAAAAGAACTGGAAAAAAACACCCTCAAAATAAGTGTGGGTGACCAACTTTCAATTGATTTTGTTAACGAAGTACTGTTTGAATACCAGTTTCACCGCACCGATTTTGTGACAGAACCCGGCGAGTTTTCAGTGAGAGGCGGGATTCTCGATGTGTTTTCGTTCTCCAATGATGAGCCCTTTCGTATTGAATTTTTTGGCGACGAAGTGGAGAGTATTCGCTCTTTTGATGTAGAAACACAACTTTCGTTGGAGCAACAAAAAAAAATTACCGTGATTCCCAATATTGATGCTTCCACTTCGCAAAGTAACCGCATTAGTTTTTTAAAGTATGTCAACGATAAAACCATCGTGTTCATAAAAAACCCCAACTTACTTTACAGTGGGATTGATTCACTTTTCGCGAAAGCAGAAGAAGCTTTTTCGTCGATGAGCGATGGCATCAAACAACTGGAGCCGGAAACCTTGTTTTGTACCTCATCATTGCTAAAAGAAGAGTTAAAGGCGTTTACTGCCGTGGTCATGCAAAAAAGCCTTTCGGCGGAAGCCATAGATTTTAAAACAAACCCTCAACCCTCTTTCAACAAACAGTTTGATTTACTCATTGAAAACCTCAACGAGAATACAGAAAATGGATTTAAAAATTTTATTTTCTGTTCTTCAGAACAGCAAGCAAAACGCTTTCACGATATTTTTGAAGATGCACAGCTTGACGTGAAACAGTTTGAAACCATTGTTTTTCCATTGCACGAAGGCTTTATCGATGTTGGGCAAAAACGGGTATGTTATACAGACCATCAAATTTTTGAGCGCTATCATAAATTTCAGCTTAAAAATGGGTATGCAAAAAAACAAGCCATCACACTCAAGGAATTGACCAATCTTGAAATAGGCGATTATGTCACTCATATTGACCACGGTATCGGGAAATTTGGCGGATTGCAAAAAATTGATGTGGAAGGTAAAAAACAGGAAGCCATCAAATTAATTTATGGCGAGCGGGACATTCTGTACCTGAGCATTCACTCACTTCACAAAATTTCAAAATACAACGGCAAAGACGGCAAACCACCCAAGATATACAAGCTGGGTTCCAATGCCTGGAAAGCCCTCAAACAAAAAACAAAAACACGGGTTAAAGAAATTGCTTTTAACCTGATTGAATTGTATGCCAAGCGAAAACTTCAAAAAGGTTTTGCCTATGACCCCGATTCTTATTTGCAGCACGAGCTGGAATCTTCGTTTATCTATGAAGACACTCCAGACCAGATGACGGCTACAGAAGATGTGAAACGCGATATGGAAAGCGAGCAACCTATGGACCGTTTGGTTTGCGGTGATGTGGGCTTTGGTAAAACCGAAGTTGCGATTCGTGCCGCTTTTAAGGCAGTTGACAACGGCAAGCAAGTGGCTGTTTTAGTACCCACAACCATATTGGCATTTCAGCATTTTAAAACCTTTACAGAACGTTTGAAAGACATGCCGGTAACTGTCGATTATCTAAACCGTTTCAGAACAGCTAAGGAACGAAAAACAACACTGGAAAATCTGGCTTCCGGAAAGCTGGATATTGTCATTGGGACACATCAATTGGTAAACAAAGCCGTAAAATTCAAAGATCTGGGCTTGCTCATAATTGATGAAGAACAAAAATTTGGTGTGGCTGTTAAAGACAAACTCAAACTCATTAAAGAAAACGTTGACACACTTACACTCACTGCAACCCCCATTCCCAGAACATTGCAATTTAGTTTGATGGCAGCACGGGATTTATCTGTGATCACCACACCACCTCCCAACAGGTATCCAATTGAAACCAATGTGATTCGATTTTCTGAAGAGTTGATTCGGGATGCAATCCGGTATGAAATCTCGCGCGGCGGACAAGTATTTTTTGTACACAACCGCATTGAAAACATTACCGAAGTCGCAGGTTTGATTCAACGTGTGTTGCCTGATGCTAAGGTTGGCATTGGTCACGGGCAAATGGAAGGAAAAAAACTGGAAAACCTGATGCTCGCCTTTATGAACGGGGAATTTGATGTGCTGGTTTCCACCACGATTATCGAAAGCGGTCTGGATGTACCCAATGCCAATACCATATTTATCAATAACGCCAATAATTTTGGTTTGAGTGATTTACACCAAATGCGTGGACGTGTGGGCAGAAGCAATAAAAAAGCGTTTTGCTATTTCATCACGCCTGAATATTCTGCCATGACTGAAGACGCCCGAAAACGCATCACTGCCCTGGAGCAATTTTCAGAACTGGGCAGCGGTCTCAACATTGCCATGAAAGATTTGGAAATACGCGGTGCCGGTGATTTACTGGGTGGTGAACAAAGTGGTTTTATCAACGAAATTGGTTTTGATACTTACCAAAAAATCCTTGCTGAAGCAATTGAAGAACTTAAAGAAAAAGAATTCAAAGACCTCTATAAAGACGATAAGAAAAAGAGCTTCATCAAAGAAACCGTCATCGATACCGATTTTGAAATCCTTTTCCCCGATGACTATGTCAACAATATTACAGAAAGGCTCAACCTCTATAACAAGCTTTCCGATTTAAAAACCGAAAATGAGTTAATGCAATTTGAAAAAGAACTGGAAGACCGTTTTGGAGAATTACCTGTTCAAGTGGTTGATTTACTCAACAGCGTGCGTGTAAAATGGATTGCCATCAAAATGGGTCTGGAACGCGTGGTGATGAAGCAGGGCAAGTTTGTGGGTTATTTTATTGCCGACCAGCAATCCGGTTTTTATCAAAGTGATGCATTTAATAAAGTACTCCAGTTTGTACAAAGTCAATCAGGCCTTGTGAAAATTAAAGAAAAACAAACCCGCACCGGTTTGCGTTTGCTGTTAAGTTTTGAACACGTAAAATCTGTCAAGCAGGCGTTGGTGGTTTTAGACCGGTTTATGGACCCCAAAGATTCTTAGATCAGTTTGAAAATAAAAAAACCCTGTCCATTATAGACAGGGTTCTTTTGGTTGGTTAGTTAATTAGTTAACGTTTTACAATAATAAATTCTGATCTTCTGTTTTGCTGGTGTTGCGCTTCTGTACAATTTGCTCCACAGTTCACTGCAGGTTTGTCTTCTCCAAAACCTTCACCGCTAATTCTGCTTTCGTCAATTCCTTTAGAAATGACATATTGAACAGTTGCTTGTGCTCTTCTGTTTGATAATTCTCTGTTGTATTCAACCGCACCACGAATGTCTGTATGACTTTCCACTTTGATGACCATTTCAGTATGCTTCTTCATTAATTGAACAAGTTTATCCAATTCTGTAGCTGCCTGTGGTTTGATATTGTGTTTGTCAAAATCAAATAAAATGGGGTTCAACACCACTTGATCATCCACAATAATTTCATCAATGGGTCTCAATAGAATTTCAGTAGCTACATTTTTATCTGCTGAGGAAACAGTGGTTGCATTTGATTCATAACCATTAAGAGATGCTTGAACGCTTAAATTTTGATCACATTCCACTTCAAAAGTTGCTTTACCATCGGCACCGGTCATTTTTGATGTCAATCTGTTTTGATTGCTGTCATAAAGCGCTACAGTAGCTCCACTTAGAGGTCTGTTTGTGTTTGCGTCTTTTACAATGCTGTTGATTGTGGAAACACATATTTCTTTAATGCTGTATATATTGTCACTACCTCCTTCACTGCTTCCGCCTCTGTTTGAAGCAACAAATCCTTCTTGAGTAGCATCGTTTATACTAAAAGAAAAGTCATCTGAAGAACTATTGATGGGTACTCCTAAATTTTGAACGGCACCAAATCCTGAACCTGACTTTGAAGCTTTAAATACATCAAGTCCTCCTAGTCCAAGGTGTCCGTCACTTGAAAAATAGAGCGTTCCGTCATCTCCAATAAATGGAAATACTTCTTTTCCTTCAGTATTTATAGTTGTACCTAAATTTTCGGGTTCGCCAAAAGCTCCGTCGGTACTAATTGAAACTTTATAAATATCAGAATCTCCGTTTCCTCCGGGTCTGTCTGATACAAAATACAATGTACTTCCATCTGGGCTTAATGCCGGGTGACCTTCAGAATACTCTGTGGTATTGAAGGGCACCGGTTGGATGTCTCTCCACTGTCCGTCAACCAATTCTGCATAATAAATGTTTAACTGATTTATTCCTTCATCGTCTTTTTTGTATTTTCCGTTGTAGAAATCGTTTCTGTCAAAATACATTCTTTTTCCATCGGCAGTAACAGTGACAACTCCTTCATGGTATTTGGAATTGACATCACCCTTTACCGGCTGAACATTTGTTGCCATTCCATTTACATAAGTGGCTTCATAGATATCCAAATAAGGTTCTTGATTTCTACCATAAGTTTTGTTTGAGGTATTTCTTGCTGTAGAAAAGTAAATTTTATCGCCCACTTTATGTGCACCAAAGTCTGAGAAAGAACTATTTAAACCACCAACCGCTTTAACAGCAAATCGAGGCTTGCCTTCCATAATTTGCGGGATGTAGTTTGGATTTCTTTTATACTCAATAGCTCTTGAATCATTGGGACTCATTTGAGCAAATTGGTCCATTATGGTGTTTGATTCTTCAAACTTACCATTTGCTTTTAAAGTTTGAGCATAGTTGTAAATCGTTTCAGGACTCACCCCTTTTCTGGTCGAAACTCTTTTGTAAAAAGGTTCTGCCTTTTTTGTATCATTTATAAGAAAGTAAGCATCTGCAAGACGGGTATAAACATAGGTATCTGCTTTTCCTCTTTTGATTAGTTTTTGATATTCTTCAGCGGCTTTAACATATTCAAATCTATCAAAGTGCTTGTCTGCAGTTTTTGTGTCTCTATTTTGAGCAAATACTATAGTGGTGCTCGCTACTAAAAGAAATACTAGTGTGTATAATTTTTTCATGTCGTTTTGCTTAGTTGTTTAAAAGAATCTTGGTGAACGTAAAACACGCTTGTTGAAAAATAAATCAAAGGATAATATAACTTCGTGAGAAGCAGGTGCTACCACGTCTAAATCTGAAACCACGTGGTCATAAGCATAGCCTATTCTGATGTTATCTGTTACCTGAAATCCAACCAGTCCACTAAATGAATCATCCAACCTGTATGATGCACCAATTTCAAATTTGTCAAAAAACAATGCATTTAAATTAGCATCAAATGAAAGAGGTGCTTCAAAAGCTGATTTTACCATAACAGAAGGCTTTAGCTTAAATGTTTCACTCACATTGAATACATATCCTGTTGTAGCAAAAAAGTGTTGGGTTTCTGAACCAATTTTTAATTCATTTTCATCAAGGTGTACTGAGCTTAAGAAGTTTGGCACAGACACTCCCAAATAAAAATTGTCTGTGTAGAAGAATGCTCCAGCTCCAATATTTGGATATGTTTGATTGATGTCCTGTGAGAAAAAAGGATCATTTGGATCTTGTAATTCAAGACTGGTCAAGCCCACATCGTGAAAAGTAGCTCCTGCTTTTAAACCCAAAGCCAATTTTGCTTGTTCACCTAGTCTCAAGGTATAAGAAAAGTCAACATAAACATTCGTTTCTTTAATGGGCCCCAATTCATCTTTAATGGCAGACAATCCTAAGCCCACCTTTTCCCCAATAGGTGAATGTGCAGAAAAGGTAAATGTTTCCGGTGCTCCATCAAGGCCAGACCATTGATTTCTATACAAAGCTGTTAAAGAAAGGCTTTCTTTTGAACCTGCATAGGCAGGGTTTACCACATTCATATTGTACATATATTGTGTGTACTGTGGATCTTGCTGTGCACTCAAATCCTGAAAGCCAAGGACTATAACTAAGATGAGTAAAAGAGAGAATTTTTTCATTATATATTATTTGATTGTTATGTTAGTGATTATTTATTTAAGTATATATATCCTGTTAATGGATCTTCATTCTGAATCTTAATGACATAAAAGTAGTTTCCAACCGGAAGTGCTTCACCATCATCAGACTGTCCACACCATTCATCAACATAATTGTTTTGTTCAAAAACAACCCTACCGTGACGATTGAGAATAACCAGTTCCAACGGACCAGATTTATCATTTAAAAATTGTAAATCAAAGCAGTCATTTAATCCGTCATTGTTGGGTGAAATTCCTTGAGTGATGACACAGTTCTCATTAGCATAAAATGAAACAACAATATCATCTACTCCAATGCAGCCATCATCACTCACTTCAACAGCATAAATACCCGCATCTGTCACATCAAGTGTTGGGGACGTTGCTCCTGTGATAACCCCACCATTAAAAAACCAAGTATAGGTCACGTTTTCAGAAGTTTCATTTGAAGGTGTTGCATTTAAAGTAAGTATTTCTTGTGCACATTTTAAAGTATTTTCTCCTAGATTGACTTCAGGATTGTTTCTAAAGTTTACTGATACAGTATCAGATTCAACACAGTTAAAGTAAATAACATCGAGGCTATAGTTGCCGGATTCAGTAACTACTATACTAAAACTGGTTTCACCGGTACTCCAAAGGAAACTGGCCTGAGAGGGATCAATTCCTTCAATTACAGGGATAATTTCATAAGACTCCCCATCACATAAAACAATGTCTTCGCCTAAATCAACAGTATAATTTGCAACATCAACTGAAACAGCATCACTTGCAACACAATTTAAATCTGATGTAACTTCAACAGCATAGTTACCCACTTCAGTTACTTCAAGGGTTGCCTCATTTTCGCCTACAATCAAATCTCCATTAAAAAACCATTCATATGTGACACTTCCCAAATCATTTATGTTTTCGGGGGTGGCATCAAGAGTCACTAGCAATTCGTCACAGAAAAAAACATTTCCACCCAAATCAACCAGTGGTTGTGGGGCAAAAGTTAAATTGATATCATCTGTTTCAACACAATCTGAGAAGGTTACTTCAACACTATAGTTACCGTTTTCACTTACGGTGATTGTTGGTGTGGTTTCACCGGTGCTCCACAAATAAGTGGCGTCTGCCGGGTTGATTCCTTCTATGGTGGGTATGATTTCAAATGTGTCTTCACAAACAATGGTATCATCCCCCAAATCAACTGTAAAATCTACTATAATGACTGAAACGGTATCACTTCTAAGACATCCTAAATCTGAGGTCACTTCAGCAGTATAGTCTCCAACCTCAGTTACTTCCAGTGTGGGTTCATTTTCGCCCGGGATTAACTCACCGTTAAAAAACCATTCATAGGTAGCGCCTCCCAGGTCATTAATATTTAATGGAGTCGCGTCAAGTACTGCAAAAACATTATCACAGACTAAAATATCATCCCCCAAATCAACAATTGGAGCGGTTATAAATTCAACAATAACTTCATCTGTTATGATACAATCAGGTGCATCGGGGTTCTGAATTTCAACGCCATATGTACCCGATACAGTTACAATAAGTTCCGGGCCATTCTCATCAGGAATTATATCACCATTAAAGAACCAGGTTATAATTGAATCTGGGGAGGTATCAACACTCAAGATGACTTCTTCGTCATCACAAGGCGCGTTGCCGTTTGCAACTGTTAAATCTTCACCAAGATCTGCACTACCAATAAAGAAACTTCCACCTTCAATAAAAACGGCAGAGTCCCATGAGGAGTCATTTCTGTCTGCTACAACAAGTTTCATCCTGTAGGGATTGTTTGGTGTGACAAACTGCCAAGCTTGCATTAAAACTGTTAGACCATTTAAATTTACAGGCGCAGAAGCCGGTGGTTGACCGGTTGCTCCATAAAACACATCAAAAAATTCAGGATTTTCTGAGGAACAACTTCCATTATGTGTTTGATCTCTTATAGTTGTAACTGAAATTGGCACTTCACCGGGAGTATCAGGAACCAAAGCCATATTAACGATATCACCGGTAACCATATCTTCTAAAAAGAACGCAAATGCATCAGAAAATGAGCATTGGAAAGTCCCATATTCATTGGATCCAAATACAAAATTAAAGCTTATGGAATCTGTAAGTGGTGTAAAATCAAATTCCATAATTGTAGCATCATTGTATGATGTCAAACCGGGGTCAATGCCTAAATTTTGAATGTAATTAAACAATTGCGGGTCTCCGGGCCATCCTCCACCAGCAAAAGTGTTTGAAGTGTTGGGACCGGGAGCATCATTAACACTTCCCGTTGCCAAAATAACACCATTTTGCATCGGAAAATTTGGGTTGGTATTTTCAAAATATCCAATGCCATTCCCTAATCCAAAATTAGTGCCCGTAACAGTAGAAATGTTATCTACTATCGCACAAGGTGAATTAATCAAAACCTCTGTAACTAACTCTTCGTTAGTATACTCAGTAGTTGATACCGTTATCACCTGAGCTTGAACAAGGGGAACGAAAATCAAAAAGGCAATAAAAAACAGATAATTTTTCATTTTTTGTTAGTTTCAAATTTTATTAATTAGAGTCTCTATTGATATAAATCCATCCGGTTTTTTGGTTTCCATAAACGGGGTCTTCTCCGGCAAAGCTAATTACGTAAAAATAAGTTCCTGTGGGTAATTTGTCGCCATCATCCGTTTGACCTACCCATTGGTTTACATAATTATCAAGTCGATAGACTTCTTTTCCGTGTCGATTGAGAATTTGCAGATTTGCTATCCCGGTTCTGTTAGCCAAAAATTCCAAATCCAGATTGTCATTAAACCCAATAGAACCATCTGGAGAGAGTCCTTGTGAAATGATACAATTGGGATTGTTTGGAAAAGCACTTACGAGAACTTCAGCAGTTGTTGAACAACCGTTTACAGTTACCTCAACACTATAAATAATTGAAGTGTTTGTTATACTTTGAGGAACGACTATTGTTAGACTATTTCCTGTTTCACCGGCAATCTCAACGCCGTCTTCAAACCAAACAAAAGTGGGGTCAACTGCATCTGTTATTGCAACTATCGTTTGTGTTTCATTTGGACAAGTAAAAATAGTGGGGCCAAGTTCAACTGAAGGTAAATCCCCAAAGGTTATGGTGATACTGTCGCTTACAACACACAAGCCATCTGTGATTTCCAACGTATAGGTTCCTGACGTATTTACCACAATGGTGGGTGTCGTTTCGCCGGTACTCCACAAATAAGTTGTGTTTGCTGAATTTCCTGAAATGATTGGGACAATTTCTATGCTGTCTCCATCACACAGTAATTCATCCTCACCAAGGTCCAATAAAGGCACTTCCTGTATGTTTACCTCAATACTCACCGTGAGTTCGCTACAACCATCATAAAAAATATTCACGGTATAAACACCACTAACGGCAGGTGTTATTTCTGCTTCCTGAGAAATCAATTCCCCATCAAAAAACCACTCATAAGTAACCAGTGTTAAATCGATATCGGGGTTTGTGGGTGTGGCATTTAAGATTTGTGCCGGTTCTGAGTCACAATATGCCAAAGTTTCCGGTAAATTAGTTTCCAGTTCAATACCAAGTTCTACAACTAAGTCAAATTGAACGGTGCTGTAACAAGTTGGAAAATCTGCAAACTCAACTCTTACAAATAGTGTTTGTGGGTTTTCAGTATTTTCATAAGCTTCCGGGTTTGCAATTGGATCTGTATTAGTAAGTGCATCGTCTTCGGTAAGGTGAAAAGTAACATTAAAATCTGCCGGGTCTTGACCGTCGAGTATTGCGGCAATCTGCGTCGTTAAATCAAAAATAGATGTTGTTCCTGAAACATCACATTGAACCATGTTTTCCGGTGTGGCAATAACCGGAGGATCTGAACTAAAAGTCAAAGTTATGTCATCTATGGCCAAATCATTTCCACAACTATTTATACCTAAGTTAATAAAAACAAACTGTATTTCACTGTTGTCTAGGGAGTTAAAATTGGTTGAATATTCAATCCAGTTTGGTTCCGGACCATTGGGAACATCACCGGTTTCAAATTCAACGATGGTGTTTCCGTCAAGATCTTCTATTCGCAATAAAATATTTGAGGGGTCACCTGTACCGGGGCAAATGTTTGTATCGGTATCATAAACGGTTGTCATAAAATAACTAAAGGTATAGTCTGTGTTGGTTGAGACCTCAATGGTTCTTCTATACAACTCATCATCAACGCCCTGAGGGGCTAAAGGATTGACTACAAACATTCTTCCGTCTGGATCGCCGGTGTGATCTGTCATCACGTGCCATCCGGCATTCATTCCGGTTGTTGTATTTGAAACGGCATATTCACCGCCATCTATTTCACCAAACCCATCAAAAATATAATTTGTAAAAGGGGTCTCAAATCGACCATCACCGGTTCCAAAGTCTTCTGCGAAATCAATGCGCTCACAGTTGGGTTCTGTTGATTCACAAACAGTGACAGTTACAGTATCTTCTTCAACTACAACTTCGCCATTACAATTAGTGTATGTAGCTCGAGCAGTGTAAGTTGTATTTTCGCTTGGACAAACTTCTAGTGTTGCTGTGTTTCCGATTTCAATACCATCGCCATCTAGCCAAACGAAATCCACATTTGAATTCCCGTTGGGAATAAACCTCCAAGCTTCTTCTGAAGCACCCCAATCACCGGTATTTCTTCCTGGAGCAGCAATTCCTTGTGTACCACCAACATTTTGAATACCTATGACTGCATTACCACTATTCCAACTACAACCTGATGTTCTGTTTTCAACATAAACATCAATAATATTAGTTGTTTCATAAAAAACAATTTGAGAGGTCATTGTTAAGCCTTGACAAGCAGATCCAAAATATGGAATATCTGGGAAGTTTACCACAAGTGTTCTAGCAGGGGCTTCTCCAAAAAATGTGAAGTTTATAGTCCCGGAACCTGCAATGGAGGGGTCAATATCCATATATACACCATTGATTGATGCTGATATTAAATCTATACTTGGGATTGATGCACTAAAAGACCAAGGACAAAAACCGCCTGGGCTGTTATCTACTGTGTCAAAAGTCACGACACCATTTGAGCCTATTAAAAATTCTGAGTATGGAACATCATAAAAACAAAATTCAAATGGCAACGGGATAATTTGAGACCATACATCATCTGTATTCACAGATACAGGTGTGCCCCCTGTAAAAGGGAAAGGAGGCTGAAAATCAATAGAAACAACATCATAAGAGGTGGTTTCTCCTGTGTCAAAAAAAGTGGCAGACAACTCTGTACAAGGTGTTTCACAGTCCAAAACCACATCAGGACCCGCATCAACAAAAGGGAATCCGGGTTGTTGTGCTTGTATTAATGTAAAGGAGAATAGAATTAAAATCAAGCAATATTTACTGCTAATTATTGACTTTGATAAAATTAATTTTTTTAAATTTTCAGCAAACTTAAAAAAGTCGCGTAGTTGTCTTTTCATAGTAAAATGAGTTATTTTGATGTAGAAGCGACTAAAGTAAGAAATTAATATAGATTAAGAAATAGTTAACTTTTCAAATCAGATGTACTGCGATTTTTAACGATAAAATACATAAATGTGTAAAGTCCATTTAAGTTTGTTCAACAAGACAATTTTATTGATTCTTTATATGTAATTTTACACATTATATATTAATGTATGCTCGAAAAACTCGAAATAGACTATGAAAAAGCCATACTCATTGGCTTGGTCACCCAAAATCAAGACGAAGATAAAGCAATCGAATATCTTGACGAACTTGAATTCTTAACTTATACAGCCGGTGGTGAGGTATTGAAACGGTTTATGCAAAAAATGCAGAAACCAAACCCCAAAACATTTATTGGGACAGGAAAACTGGAAGAAGTGCGTAAATTTGTTGAAGAAAATGAAATAGGTGCCGCCATTTTTGATGACGAACTCTCCCCTGCACAACAAAAAAACATCGAGAAAATTTTAAAGTGCAAAATCATTGATCGCACTAATCTTATCCTTGATATTTTTGCACAGCGTGCCCAAACAAGTTATGCCTCAACTCAAGTTGAATTGGCTCAGTATGAATACCTCCTCCCAAGACTCGCCGGAATGTGGACCCACCTTGAACGTCAACGAGGGGGTATCGGTATGCGCGGACCCGGTGAAACCGAAATCGAAACAGACAGACGTATCGTGCGCGACCGCATTGCCCTTTTAAAAGACAAACTCAAAACCATCGACAAACAAATGGCCGTGCAACGAGGCAATCGGGGTGCACTGGTGAGAGTCGCCTTAGTGGGTTATACAAATGTGGGTAAATCAACCTTAATGAATGTCATTAGCAAATCTGAAGTCTTTGCTGAAAACAAACTCTTTGCAACACTTGACACCACAGTAAGAAAAGTAGTCATAGGGAATCTTCCCTTTTTATTGACAGACACCGTTGGATTTATTAGAAAACTACCCACCCAATTGGTAGAATCATTTAAAAGCACCCTCGACGAAGTGCGCGAAGCCGATTTATTATTACACGTGGTTGACATCTCTCACCCCAATTTTGAAGACCACATCAACTCTGTCCATCAAACTCTCGACGAAATTGACGGTCGTGATAAACCCATCATTATGGTCTTTAACAAAGTAGATGCATATGAGCCCGAAAAAATAGATGAGGACGACCTTATTACAGAAAAAACAGAAGCCCATTACTCTCTGGAAGACTGGAAAAATACCTGGATGAACAGATTGAATGGCGAAGCTGTTTTTATTTCAGCTACTGAAAAAACCAATCTGGAAGAATTTAGAAAAAAAGTGTATGAAAAAGTAAGGGAAATCCACGTGCAACGCTTTCCATACAACAACTTTCTGTATCCTGATTATAGTGACGAGATGTGATTTTGTACTTCGGGTTTTCAGATTGTTTTCCAATAGTAGATGTTTCAATCTTTAACGCTTGACACTTCTGCCAAATTATTTAAAGCACTCTGTGTAACTCCGTGACTCCTCTGTGTAACTCTGTGGTATAAATTTTTAGGGTATTTAGTGTTTTAAACTTATTTGTTCACCAACTTCAAGTGTTACATTTCTACCTAAAACAAGTGCCCGATTATCATTTGTATGTCCCGCAGGAAAATCAAAACAAACAGGAAAATCATATTGGGCAACAGCCTCAGCAATAATTTCTTTTGCAGTCTTCCCATAAGGGTTATCGGTTTTAAAGCCAAAGGCTTTAGTATTATCCCGCATATCATCTATTCCCCCCACAATCAAACCTGCAAGTTGATTAAAATAGCCGTTGCGCTTCAGGTTTTGCATCATCCGGTCGATGTGATAAAGGTATTCATCCAAATCCTCAATAAACAATACTTTCCCTTTGGTGTCAATGGCTGAAGCACTTCCGCAAAGCGAATAAAGAATGGAAAGGTTTCCGCCCACAAGCTGTCCTACCCCAATTCCCGGCCGTGATAAGGAATCTAGTGAATCATACTGAATTGTAAACGCCTCATTAAAAAGAGCCCTCTTTAAACAGCTAACCGCTTCCTTACTTTGCTTTTCAATATCAATCGGCATAGGAGCGTGAAGACTTTCAAAACCCAACTTATGAAGGTGGCTGTGCAACACTATTACATCGCTGTAGCCCACTATCCATTTGGGATACTTTTTGAAGCTTGTAAAATCAAGATTATCAATAATTCTTACGGTTCCATACCCGCCTCTTGCACACCAGATGGCTTTTATATTTGGACTGTCAAGCATTTGTTGTAAATCGCTTGCGCGAAAAGAATCATTTCCCGCAAACTGGTTTTCTTCTGCACCAATAGTTTCCCCAATTACCGTTTTCAACCCCCAGGACTCCAACAAATCAATCGCCGGTTGGATTTCAGCTTTTGAAATTTTTCGGGCTGTTGAAACGATGGCTAAAGCATCTCCTCTTTTAAGTTTCGGAATTGAAATCATGATACTTTTATTTCTTAGTCTGCAAAATAAAGAATTTCTCCTTGTGAATCCTTATTTTTGTTGTGTCAAATACACAAAAAATTATGGTTACACCCAAACGCTATACCATCACCGCAGCCTTACCTTATACTAACGGCCCTATTCACATTGGGCACCTGGCCGGTGTTTATGTACCCTCAGATATTTATGCCCGCTATTTGCGCATGCAGGGAAAAGATGTAGCTTTCATTTGCGGAAGCGATGAACACGGTGTGGCCATCCCCATGAAAGCCAAAAAAGAAGGTGTCTCCCCTCAGGAAGTCATTGACAAATACCACCATATCATCAAGCAATCGTTTGTGGATTTCGGGATCACCTTTGACAACTATTCACGCACCTCGGCAAAAATCCATCACGAAACAGCTTCAGAGTTTTTTAAGAAACTCTATGAAGACGGAAAATTTATCGAAGAGGTCACAGAACAACTATACGATCCCGAAGCAGACCAATTCCTTGCAGATCGCTTTGTCTCAGGAACCTGCCCGAAATGCGGTCACGATGAAGCCTATGGCGACCAATGCGAAAAATGCGGCACTTCGCTCAACGCTACTGATTTAATCAATCCAAAATCAACCATCACAGGAGCCGTGCCGGTACTGAAAAAAACCAAACACTGGTTCTTACCACTGGAAAACTATGAAGATTTCCTGAAACAATGGATACTCGTTGACCATAAAAAAGACTGGAAACCCAACGTGTACGGTCAGGTAAAATCCTGGATTGACGATGGCTTGCGTCCGCGTGCCGTCACCCGCGATCTGGATTGGGGCATCCCCGTACCCGTCGAAGGCGCTGAAGGAAAAGTACTTTATGTCTGGTTTGATGCGCCCATTGGTTATATATCTTCAACTAAAGAGTGGGCTGCCCGAGAAGGAAAAGACTGGGAGCCTTACTGGAAAAGTGATGACACCAAACTGGTTCATTTTATCGGTAAAGACAACATCGTCTTTCACTGTGTTATTTTTCCGGCGATGCTTAAAGCGGAAGGCAGCTATATCCTGCCCGACAATGTACCCGCCAATGAATTTCTAAATCTGGAAGGCAACAAATTGTCAACGTCCAAAAACTGGGCAGTATGGTTGCACGAGTATCTGGAAGATTTCCCAGGGCAGCAGGATGTGTTGCGTTACACCTTGACGGCAACGGCTCCGGAAACCAAAGACAACGACTTTACCTGGAAAGACTTTCAGGCGCGAAACAACAATGAATTGGTTGCCATTTTCGGCAATTTTATCAACCGTGTGGCGGTTTTGACCCATAAATATTATGAAGGTCACGTACCCCAACCATCCGAATTAAAGGATATTGACACCCAAACCCTGAATGAAATGAAAGCTTATCCGGATGTGATAGGCAGCTCTATTGAGCGTTACCGTTTTCGTGAAGCACAAGGTGAATTGATGAATTTAGCGCGTTTAGGAAACAAATATTTAGCTGACGAAGAACCCTGGAAAACCATCAAAACCGACGAAGAACGCACTAAAACCGTAATGTATGTCGCCCTGCAAATCGCAGCTGCACTGGCAGTTTTAAGCGAACCGTTTTTGCCATTTACGTCAAAAAAATTAAAAACCATTTTAGACTATGATACAGAAAACTGGGGTGCACTGAAGACCCTGGAAACCGGTCATCAAATCGGTGAAGCCGAATTGCTTTTTTCCAAAATAGAAGACGAGCAAATACAGATACAACTTGTCAAATTGGAGGCCACTAAAGCATCCAATAAAAGCGAAAAACAAACAGAAGAAAAAACGAAGCTCATGCCACAAAAAGAAACCATAAATTTTGACGATTTCACCAAACTAGATATGCGCGTAGGCACCATCATTGAAGCCGAAAAAATGCCCAAAGCCGATAAACTTTTAGTTTTAAAAGTAGATACCGGCCTTGATGTGCGCATCGTGGTTTCAGGAATAGCCGAAAGCTTCACTCCTGAAGAAATCATTGGAAAACAAGTCACCATTCTCATCAACCTCGCCCCCAGAAAACTGCGCGGCGTAGAAAGCCAGGGAATGATTCTAATGACTGAAAGTGCGGAAGGAAAATTGGTTTTTCTCAATCCTGATGTTGAAGGTGTTGGGAATGGAATGACTATCAATTAAGTGGTCACTCTGCAATGTCGAGCGGTCACTGAGCGGAGCCGAAGTGTAAGCGGCAGTTTTAAATCCAAAGCTTATCTCCCGCCTTGCGCTTCATAGCTTCAGGCGGCGAAGCAGCAGATTTCGCAGATGTGCGCAGAAAAATTTATTAAAAATCTGCGAAGATCAGCGAGATCTGCGGGCTAACATTTTTCTCTAGTAGAAATATTAAAAAAGTTAAAATCCTTTGTGCTTCTTAGTGCCCTTGTGCCTTAGTGGCTAAAAAAATTCCTCAATTTAAACTCATGGAGCAACTTCTCCTCTACATCTCCCAAAACACCCAACTGCCAGCAGGCAGTATAAAAAACACCGTTCAATTACTAAATGAAGACTGTACCATTCCTTTTATAGCCCGCTACAGAAAGGAGCGCACCGGCAATCTCGACGAAGTGCAAATTGGTGATATCGTTCAATTTAAAGAACAATTTGAAGCCCTCGAAAAACGCAAAGCCAGTATCTTAAAAGCGCTGGAAGAGCAAGAAGTCTTAACTCCTGAGTTGCGCAAGAGCTTAGAAAACACTACCGACCTCACCACCCTGGAAGACCTTTACCTTCCCTTCAAAAAAAGCCGGAAAACCAAAGCCGAAACCGCCCGTAAAAACGGATTGGAACCGCTCGCTAAAATCATCATGGCACAAAATGCCACAGACCTTGAATCCATTGTTCACAAGTATACAAATGGTGAAGTCGCTTCAGTGGAAGACGCTCTTGAGGGCGCAAGGCACATCATCGCAGAATGGATCAACGAGCGCTCAGACATAAGAAACACCTTGCGGAAACAGCTTGAAAACTTTGCGCTAATTACAACTAAAGTAGCCAAAGACAAAGCCGAAGACGAAAAAGCCCAAAAATACCGCGACTACTTTCAATGGGAAGAAGCTTTAAAAACGTGTCCGTCACACCGTTTGCTCGCTATTTTGCGCGCAGAAACCGAAGGATTTATAAAAGTAAAAATAGAAATTGACGAAGAAAAAGCCATTTCAGCCATTGAAAGAAGAATCATCAAATCGCAAAACGAATGTGCAGATCAAATTGAGCTCGCCATCAAAGACAGTTACAAACGCCTGCTCTTCCCGGCCCTATCAAATGAACGGTTGAATGCTGCCAAAGAAGCTGCAGACGATACTGCGATTTCAGTATTTGCCAAGAACCTTCAGCAATTGTTGCTTGGAGCACCATTGGGTGAAAAACGCATTATGGCCATCGACCCGGGTTTCAGGACAGGTTGTAAAGTGGTATGTCTGGACGCTCAGGGCAACCTCAAGCACAACGAAACCATTTTTCCGCACGCGCCTCAAAATGATGAAAAGGGTGCCATCAAAAAAATCAGTTCGCTGGCCGATGCTCATAAAATCGAAGCCATCGCGATAGGTAACGGCACCGCTTCCCGCGAAACGGAACGCCTCATCAGAAAAATTCAGTTTAAAAAAGATATTCAGGTGTTTGTGGTTAGCGAAGCGGGAGCTTCCATTTATTCGGCTTCCAAAATTGCCCGGGAAGAATTTCCAAATTATGATGTGACCGTTCGGGGTGCCGTTTCCATTGGAAGGCGACTTGCCGACCCACTTGCCGAACTAGTTAAAATCGACGCCAAGTCCATTGGTGTGGGACAATACCAGCACGATGTGGATCAAACCAAATTGAAAACAGCCCTTGACCGGGTGGTGGAAAGTTGTGTGAATTCGGTGGGGGTGAATATCAATACAGCAAGCCACTCATTGCTCGCCTATGTTTCAGGGGTTGGACCCAAACTGGCTGAAAACATTTTCGTTTACCGCGAAAAAAACGGTGCATTTACTTCCCGTGAGGAAATCAAAAAAGTTCCCCGTCTGGGCGGAAAAGCCTTTGAACAAAGCGCCGGATTTTTACGCATCAAAAACGGAAAGAATCCATTGGACAACTCGGCCGTGCATCCTGAAAGTTATGATTTGGTCAACCAAATGGCCAAGGATTTAAAAATGGATGTTTCCGATTTGATTGGAAATACGGAGGTTTTAAAAAGCATACCAAAAGAAAACTATGTGAGCGAAAATGTGGGTCTGCTCACATTGGAAGACATTATCAACGAACTCGAAAAACCCGGACTCGACACGCGGGAGCAGGCAAAGGTGTTTACCTTTAACCAAAACATCAAAACCATCAACGACCTGAAAGAAGGGCAATTGTTGCCGGGTATTGTCAACAACATCACTAATTTTGGATGTTTTGTGGACATCGGTATCAAAGAAAGCGGACTCATACATATCTCCAACCTCGCTGATGGTTTTGTAAGCGATGTGAATGCTCACGTGAGTTTGCATCAGCAAATCGTAGTAAAAGTACTGGATGTGGATATCGAACGAAAACGGATACAGTTGAAATTGCATAAGTTGTAAATAGCACGCGGATGACGCGGATTAGACAGATTTTCGCGGATTTTTTGTAGTGTACTAAAAAAAATAAAATGCTCAAAATAGCCTATCATCCTATTTACAAACACCCACTTCCTGAAGGACACCGTTTCCCGATGGACAAATATGAATTGATACCGCAGCAACTGTTGCACGAAGGGACCTGTACTGCTGAAAATTTTTTTGAACCCGGAGCTGCAGATGAAGCGCACATTTTGGCGGTACACACGCAAGAATACCTTAATAACCTTAAAAACCAAACATTAATTAAAAGTGCTGCGCGAAAAATAGGTTTTCCATTAAGTGAAACTTTGGTGAAAAGGGAAAGTATCATCACACAGGGAACCATTCAGGCCAGTGAGTTTGCATTGAAATATGGTATTGCCATGAACATCGCCGGCGGTACACACCACGCTTATACCAATCGCGGAGAAGGGTTTTGCCTGTATAACGATCAGGCGATTGGGGCTCGTTATTTATTAAATAAAGGGTTGGCTAAAAAGATACTCATCGTCGATCTCGATGTGCATCAGGGCAACGGTACTGCTGAAATATTTCAGGAGGATTCTTCAGTTTTCACATTCTCCATGCACGGTGCCGGAAACTACCCGTTTCAGAAAGAAAAATCTGATTTGGATATTGGTTTAGGTGATGGTATAGGAGATGCTGAGTACTTAAAAACCCTGAAAGAAACCCTTCCCAAGTTGATTGAAGAACAACAACCCGATTTTATTTACTATCTCTGTGGTGTGGATATTTTGGAAAGTGACAAGCTAGGAAGGCTCAGCTGCACTATTGATGGTTGTAAAGAACGCGACCGTTATGTATTACAAATCTGCAAGGACCATAAAATTCCTGTTATGTGCAGTATGGGTGGCGGCTACTCGCCCGATCTTAAAATTATTGTGGAGGCACACTCCAACACCTACAGGCTGGCACAGGAGATTTATTTTTGGTAAAAAAAATGCGCCGAAATCATTTTCGACGCATTCCTTATTTATTAACAGAAAAAATATCTTTTAACTGTTTCACAACACCACCATTACCTGAGATAGAGATTTCACCAATCTTGTCGGCAATTTTCTCAACATACTCCATCTCTTTCAATTTGAAAAGCATGTCATTATCTTCCATCAATTTGGCAGTGTTTAACAAACTTCTTGTAGAAGCTGTTTCTTCCCTTCTGGTAATCACATTGGCCTGTGCCTTTTTTTGGGCAACAAGAACCTGATTCATAATCTCCTTCATATCCCCGGGCAAAATCACGTCCCTGATACCTGTATTGAGTACCTCAACACCGAGACTTGCAGCTTCTTTTTTAACTTTTTCAAATACTGCATTTGCAATACTATCTTTGTTTTCAAGAAGCTCATCCAAGGTATAAGTTCCCACATAAGCACGAAGGGCCAACTGCAACACAACATACAATTGCTTTTCATAGTCTTTGTTGTCCATAAGCGCTTTTACAATATCTGTTACTTTATACTTGGTGTAAAAGTTGATACGTATGGCTGCTTTATCTTTGGTCAGCAATTCCTGTCCGGCAATTTCAAGTTGCAACTGTCTCATGTCCGCTTTTGCAATCTTGATGGTTGTGTCATTCCTCCAGAAACGGTATGTACCGCTTTCCAGGATTTTGACAAATACATCATCAACGATGAACACGGCTTTTTCATAAGCAGCTACTTCAAAGATTCGTATGTGTTTGCTCAATTCATAATTACTAAAAAGTGCTTTATCAATCTTTTCAGTAATGTATATTTTACTAAGATCTGCATAGGTAAACTGGTAGTCTACCAGCGTATTCCAGTAAATATACTTTCCGGCGGTAAGGATGTTTTTAAAGTTTCCTCTTTCATAAACCAATACAATCTCGTTATCCTTTACCTCATTGATGTGCAGCATACTTTTTAGTTTGCTGTCCTCAAGCAATATTTCAATTGCTACCGGAGGGACAAAAGGCCTTGAAAGGTCAAAAATCATTACGGTTTCAAACAATCCCAACCAGTGAACACCACTGCTTATTGTGCGTTTGTAATCTCCTCTTTTGAAGACCATACCTGCTTTTCCCTCATTTATTCTTATTCTTTTCATTTTATTTGATTTTAAAAACTTGTTTTCGCAAGTTTGATTTTACATTTAAATTTTAGAACAGGGAGAGGGAATCACCTTTCAGGAGCGGAAGTACTCTATTTTTAAATGCCAACAAACTGTTTTTTTTAATTGATATGATAAGCGTTTTCCCCATTATATGGTTTGAATTCAAATCTTCAATTTTGAAAAAGAGCCTGCTTTTCTTTAAAAGTAAAAGCACTTCAAAGTTCCGTCAAAGCTGTTGTTGATAAAATCACAACAACCGATTTCCTCACACTATTCTTCTTTTATTGGTAATCAGTTTTAAAAGATGATCTGCTTTTTGAGTGGATTTTAAGTCCACATCCTACGTTACAAGCGTAGTGCTCTACCAACTGAGCTACAAAAACAAGAGGTATGAATTCTGGTTTTTGACCGGAATCGAACCGGCGACATCCACATCTGGTGTTCTAGCCACTGAACTATCCGTAAAAACGGAGTGGGAATCGAACCCACGACCTACAGAGTCGCAACTGTTTTTTGGCTAACAGCAAAAACCTTCAAGCCAAGTTGTATATGAAAGGGTAATACAAAATTTGCAACCCCTCACACAATGGTGCTGTACAGAAACACGCAACGAGACTCCTCTTGATATTTTAAGCACGGCAAACAAATAAACCACGGTACCTGATGATCTACTGGTTTCAACAATTTCAAATTTTGAAACTATCTATTTCACCGACTTCTTTTTGTTTTTGTTTTTGGATTTTGACTTTGCTTTCTTATGAGGAAGTTTTTGCTTTACTCTTTTTATTTCTTCCTCAACAAAACTTATAAAAGCAGAATTACATCCCATTTTCAATGCTTTTTTGTAGGCTTTTTTTGCCTCTTTCCATTTCATTAAAACTTCTAAAAGCTGTCCCTGAATTAATTGTAAACTTGCTTTGTCAGTTCCTTTGATGCTTAAAGCAAAGTCAAGTAACTTTTGTGCTTCTTGATAATCTTCATTTTGTATCAGCACCCTTATATAATCAGGGTAAAGCATCGGGTTTTCCATTTTTAGGGCAAGGGCTTCAGCAAAGTAACTTTTAGCGGTCTCATAATCCCCTAATTGTTCTGCCGAAAATTTTGCCATCAAACAGAGCGCCTGAACATTGTTCTTGTCATAAGACAAAGCATAGTTTAAAGCTTCTATGGTTTCTTCCAGATTGTATGGATAGGCATCCATAGCTTTGAAAATGTAACTATTGTATAGTGTTGTTTCCATTACGATTTATTTTATAGTTTAAAATAGAAAGCCCTTTTGGCTTTCACTCCCGTAACGGAATGTGATGAAGGTAATTCCAACAAAAATCCGAAACGGTTAGGTTTTGCTTCGGATCTTTATCATACTCTAGAAGAGATTAAAATTCCGAAGCGGGTCTTTCAGCATATCAAAATGCTTTTGACGTTCTGAGGTGTTTAATCGATACCACATAGCTTCTGTTATTTAATGAATAATTTGTTTTTGGCAATCCTTAAAATTGCGATGCAAAGATGCGGGTATTTTTTTAAATTCCAAATAAATTTTAATTTTTATTTATTTGGTTTTCAGTTACTTGTGTTGATTTTAGGCCATAGAAATCCCTGTCGGCTTCTTGCCGATTTGCAGTGTTCTTAGGTTCAAAAACTTAGCATTCAAGGGTCATATTTGCTGTCTATCTTTTCTCTTTTAAATTTTTAAAAAATTGCATAAAAAAAAGCATTCGAATTAACGGACGCTCTTATATAGTTGGTTTAAATTCTATTAAATGATCACTCAAAAGATTTAAAATCCAAAACAAAGCATCCGAACCGCGTTGGCAAATTGTCCATCCACAGATAGTTTCCATCTGCACCGGGCGATGTAAAACGGATATGTTGTTTTTGAATTTTCATTGTTTTGAGATTTCTTTTATTGATAAACCTCTAGTTTTAAATTATTTTGGCGAGCAAATATAATACAAGTGTTTCAATAAAAAAATCCCGATACTGAATAGTACCGGGATTTCATAAAATAGTTGTTGTTTTATTTACTAAGCATCAAAAGCTCATTACAAACTACTTCGGTGATGTAGCGTTTGTTGCCTTCTTTGTCTTCCCAGTCGCGGGTGGTGAGTTTGCCTTCCACGGCAATTTCCTGTCCTTTTTTGACATAACCTTCCACGACTTTTACAAGCCCGCCTTTAATGACGACGTTGTGCCTCGTTGTTGACCATTTGGGGTTAATTCCAAAGAAGATAGCGGAGCTATCTGTTTGAGTTTAAATATAAGGCTTTTATTGTCAAAGATAATTTCATTCGTTACAGATTCTATAACAGACCGTTTTTCACCTCTATCCAAATTGTTCCAATTGTTATAAAAATCCAATGATTTATTGGCAATGACATCAAAAGATGTTTTCGCTTGTTGTAACTGTTCTAATTCACGCTTTAAATCCTTGATTGTCGTTTCCAAACTTTCTTTTCTCACAAAAACAGGTTCGTAGTGTTTTTTAAATCCTTTGGTTGGGATTTGACCCTGTATATTAAGATCGACTAACTTTTCAAGTTTATCATCAAGTTTTTGTAATTCGTTTTGGGCAAACTCAATCTCGTCAGTTTTCAATTGTAATTCTTGAATATTTGATTTGTTGTATTCTGAAAGTTCTTCATCAGAGATGAGAAATTGTTTTAATCTACTCAAAAAGACTTCTTCCAAATCATCCTTACCGATACCATATTTACACTTTTTACAAGTATATCGGTTGCTTTTCGATTTAATACTCATCTTATGACCTTCTGCACATTTCAAATACCCAGTAAATAAATGCACTCGTAAATTGAGCGGTTGTTTGAAGACACTTCCCTTCTCTTGGTCACGGATTATAGCATTTACCTCATCCCATTTTTCTTCAGAAATAAGTGCTGGACAGGGTAGATAATGCCAGTCTGATTGTGCTTTCAATCCTGACGGATTGTCTTTTGATAATTGTCCTCGATAATTGCACCGGCGAATCCCTTTCGAATCCGTGTTTTTAAGCAACCTTCTTACGGTACTATCTGACCACGGTCTGCCTTTGCGTGTTACATACCCTCGTTTATTCAATTCCTTTGCAGTGGTGCTCATTCTCCTGTGTTCTAAAAAGATGTCATAAATCAATCTGCGGACTGGTGCTTCTTCTTCATTAATAACAACATCAGCATCAACGATTTTGTACCCATAACTTACCATTCCCCCTGTAAATTTTCCTTGTTTTCTCCGGTAGTTAAGACTTGCTATTTGGCGTTCGTTGGTAATTTCTCTTTCATAGGTAGAGAGTGCAGAAAGGAGGGTGTAAAAGAACTTGCCTCCGCTGGTTGAAGTATCTAAAGATTCATTAATTGATATGAGTGATGCATTCTGCTCTTCAAAGAATTTACTGTATTCCAATAATTCCGAAGTATTACGTGCCAAGCGACTTAAGGAACTGATGATAACACCCTCAATTTTTCCAGAACGGATATCATCAAACATTTGAAGAGTCTGTTTGTGATTGATGGTGCTTTTGCCCGATACTCCGGCTAAATTGTATATTTTAACAACGTTCCACTCTCGTGCTTGAGCGTAGAGTTTCCCACGCTCAATGTGGGTCTCAACCGAGTCTGTGTTGTTTACTTGGTCTAGGGTGCTTACCCGTATAAATATTCCAACATTCATAATTTCTAGGTTTTAAACTCTAAACTAATTCCTTTGTTGAGCAAATGAAAGGGAATACGGAACTTTATTTTTTTGGCTTAAATATTCTTTTGAGCTTTGATTTAATACCTTTTATTTGCTCATTGTCTGAATTTTCAAATTCAGTGACGACCCTAAACCCTTTTATTATTTCTTCGTTTTTCTTAGGTGGTAATATATATGAATCCAAAAGTGGTGCTATAGCATCAGGTTGTATGAATTTCACTAGTTGAATATCTTTTATTGAAAGTTTTTCTAAGGATAATTTCTCAATTGCAGCTAAATGCTTTTTGTTCTTTGAAACCATTACTACGGGAATACAACCTTCCTTTAAACATTTCTTAATATTTTCAACTTCATAAGCTGGCTTATTGGTTTCAGAAATCTCAAATCCTATTTTCATTCCGTCACGTTCCAAAAGAATATCAATTCTGCCACCATCCTTGGTTGGTGATTCAATGGTTGCAATAAAGTTTCGATCTTGCCCTAGTTTTTTAATGGTTGATTGTAAATAGATATGGGTCCGTACTTCAAGGGATTCACTTTCCGAAGCAATTAATTGATTTCGCTTTTCCTCTGAAATTTTGGAATTAGAAATTTCACTTGATATAATTGTGGGTATTTCTTCCTTAGATTCTTTTATCCCTGTATTTGAACTTTCTTTATGACCAGTTGATTTAGTTGGGAACTTCGGGAGTAATGAATAAAGGATTTCTTCCACTTCTTCTATTGGTGTTGCATATTTCAAGTGGACATTCTTAATTATGATTTCTGAATAATCCTTGAAGTTATCAGAAAGCGGAAAGGTTTTCAAGTTAAAGTCATTGTTGCTTGGACCTATACGGATAATAGCTTCTCCACGATTGAGATTTTGTAAATCAGACTGTTCAAAGTATGAGAAGCCTGACTTCAAGCGTTTCGCATCGTTTTCACCAAGCCTAAAACAAATACGGATTTTGGGGTTTGATAGTATTGAATTAAGTAAAGAATTGTCTTGAATTTGTCCCAATTCCTGATGGGCAATTGTTACTCCAAGGGCATATTTTCTTGCCCCGCTTAAAATCCGTACTATACTGGGAGTTATAAAATTCTGAAATTCATCCAAATACAGCATATAAGGTGACCGTTCCTCTCTTAATTTAGATTGACGAGCGAGTGCGGCTTGGTTAAGTTTTGCCAAGAAGAGCGAACCTAATAAGTAACTATTCTGTTCTCCAATGAGGCCTTGTGAGAGTTTGAGTAAGACAATTTTATTTTCCCGTAAGCATTCTGAAATATCCACACCCGATTTCTGAGCCAACATATATCGAACTAGTTTAGGTCTGAGAAAGGTATCAATTCGCGTCAGAAGTGGGGCAATACCTTTCCGAACCATCGGGTATTCGTGTTGCCAATAATAATGAAGTGATGGATCATCTACTGATGTGAGATACTCCCTCCTAAAAGTTTCTTCAATAAGGAAGCGCTTGAGGTCTATGAGGGTGCCTCCCCTCGTGCTATCCAAGATAGTATTGACGGCGTTTTGAAGTACTGCTGTCATATTGTCCCCCCACGCAGTTGCGTGCCGTTTGAAAGCCGAAACAAGGTCAGAGGAGAGAACAATCTTCTCTGCATCAGTATGTGCTTCAAGAAGATTGAATCCGATAGGAAATTCACTATCCGATGGATTAATGAGAACAATGTCATTTATCCTATTTTTCGGAATTCGTTTTAAGATGTCATCGCAGATATCCCCGTGGGGATCAAAAATAGCACATCCTCTTCCCTGTTTGACGTCCTCTAACATCATATTGGCGATGAGTGTCGATTTACCTACACCCGTGGCTCCGATTATATGAGTATGCGAAAGTCGGGATTGGATATCTAGGATAACAGGATATTCTTGCCCGTGGTGGATATTTAGTCCAATACTAATTCCCTCTTTTGACAGATATTCCTGTCTCTTGGTTTTTCCTCCAATCAATCCAAGTTTATTGCTCACTACCGTTTTATTGGGATAGTGAACAAAATGTGCCAGTTCCTTTGTATTAAGAATAAATCCTATCCTATTGGTCGTTCTATGAAAAATATTCTTTAAATGGTCATCGTATTCATAGCCTTCATTTGATAAGGGGATAAGCCTATTATATTCTGAGCTTGAGACGGTGGTTATAGTTTTTACTAAATCATTTGCAATAGAGCTACTTCGTTCTTCAGTCAAGCCCTGTACTCCAATGCGCATCACTACTCCAAAAAGCGGGTAACTAACCTTTTCTTGAGTGCCTTTTACAAATTCGGGATATCCTTCAAAGAAGCTACTTCCATGACCATCGGAAACAGAATAAAGCATATCTCTTGACCACGGAGCCGTAACACCCTTAAAAATGATTTGAAAAATGGCGGTTTCACTCTTTTCCAATGATTCTAGTGTAGCGATTATTGACGTTAAAGGATCAATAACCAAACTATTCGTATTATTTGTGGGAAGCATAAATTCATTATCAAGTCCAAAATCTGCTATCGCAACTGTTTCATTAAGGTCAAAATTAATATCGAGTGCATCTTTGATTTGAATGATTATAGTTGGGAAAAAAGCCTTGAGGTGGGATTGTAACCGCATACTGTCAGATATGCTAGATGTAAATTGCAATCTAATTACTACTTTTTGCGCCAGTATTTCAAAGGAAAATGATTCTTCAGAAAAACTCAAAAGATTCAATACTTCGTGCATCAACAGTGCAGAAATATCAGTATTCTTTGGAAAGGTTATGCTTATACATTCTCGGCGTAAGTGTCTAGCTATTTCAACTGGAACTATTTCTTCAATCTTTGAGTCTTCCTCAACTTTTTTTGGTCGGTTGAGAAGGTTGGTAAATTGTTTGAGAAGTGATGGAACTCTGCCGTCGTCAATATTTGTAGTGGCTGAATAATTGATCGGCACAAATGGAACGTAGGGAGGTTCTACCTCAATGGTCGTATCAAAATGAAAATAGCCACGCCCTCTTGACTCCCATTCATAAAAAGCTACTGTAGCTCTTTCTTCTAACGTACTCAACGCTTAAATATATCGTTCAGTATCGGTTTTCTTTGGGCTTCAGATAAGGAACGTATTCCTTTTTCCTTAGTAATATCATCAATCACTTTGAGGACAGCAGTTTGTGCAAAGGTCATGAACATTGATGCGGTATCTATTTTGTAGTAGGTTATAGGATAAAAGTTCCTGACCATCCAGTTGCCAATAAAAGGGATTTTAGAAAATATTATCTTTCCGAGAGGATTTTTATAAAGAAGCCACCAGGAAATAAAAAACCCATCTCCAAATGGAGCGGCACAAATATCATATTGATAGTCTTTCCACATAATACGGATATATCTTCTACGGGCAGAAAATATATTACCTTCAAATAAGGAGACACTCTCAGCACTAATACCGCTAATGCCGTGGCTCAATAGTTCTTTTTTGAAATGCTTATAAAAGGTTTCCGTTGAAAAATCGAAATTATTAATAAGGGTATTCCAGTTGGAGTGATATGCCTTTAAATTTATTTTAAAAAACAGTTTAATTATGAAAATTAATATCAGAAGGTACAGTAGGTATATCCAAAAATAAGTAAAGTATTCAAAAATATCTATCATGATTAAATTTTATTATTTTGTTATAAATTCGTTTCAACAATTAGCATATCTTTTTTTTTACCAAATTTTAGATTTACCTTAACTTTTTCAATTGAAGACAAAGAATTTAAGTGTGTCCCTCCGCAAGGGATTGATATGTCTTTATTGTTAATTTTAATATTAAATGATCTCCTATCCCCCAAATCATTACCATTACCTTTCATAATTATCGTAGATTTTTTATTATTGAGAATAAGTTTATTTAGTCTTTGAGACATTTTTTTTGATATTTCTTCAAGATCTGCTTCCCAAAATTTTTGAATGTCAAATCCTTTTTTCTTAAGACTTTTCCCTAAACGATAAGAATCAACCGCCCTTAGTGGAAATATTTTCGATTTTACAATTGCCAATGCATCAAAATTTGGGTTTCCAAAAACATCTAACATGGTTGGAATTTTTGTCCAGAATTCTGCAAGATCTTCATTTAAAACAATTGACATCAGATGAATGGTTGTATGGGTTTTACTAAGCTGCGCTCTAAAATTCATATCTACTTCAATTAAGCACTTTTTATCAAGGAGCTTTTCCAAATCTAAATTTTCTAATCCGAAAATAATGAAGTGGCCTGTTTGAACCACATAAATATTTTCTTCTATTCCTTTCCGAAGTTCACTCTTACTAGCAGGGTATTCAAGTTTCCCATTTTTGGCATTTATTACCAAGACTTTGGAATCCACCACTTGGTAATCAATATCTTCGATTTTAATTTTTCCTATGTCTCCTGGTTGATCACCTCCTAAATAATCTTCCGGATGAAATGGACTTCGGTTCGTGCATATGTATAAACCCTCGGGAAACGAAAAATAATTCACAATTTTACCAATTGATTTTAGAGTGCCTTCAAAATATAAGGCCTCTGTAGAATTTGCCTTTACATCTGTTTTCATATATCAATTATATTCGGATTTGATTTTTTTACAATCTCACTCGCTATTGTCGAGTTAAGTGTTACAATACGTTGAAGCCACCTATCTTTTCCATTGAATTTTGGGAAAAAGTCGCTTCTAGCATGAATCGAAACATTATTATCAATAATTAAAACCTCCCCCTCTTTGAGAGCAATTTTATATGAATTCTCATCAACAACACTTTGCAAATATTCAAATGCTTTTAAAGACTGATTGGTCAAACATTTAGTATACATAGGGTCATATCTAAAAGATATTTTATCTTCGTTTATAAATAATATAGGGGCTTTTTGTAAAAATGACTTACCATGGGCCTCATCGGAGGAGATAATATAATTTGGGCGAGTTAGTTCACTTAAAATATCTGGGGGAATCTTAAATACATTAAATTTTGAAACCAATGTGTAAGCATCTGAATCGCCTCTAAGGCAAATCAAAAATATATGATCACATCGATACCTATGGAATGCATCTTCTGTATGCCAATTTAAAAATGTACTCCCTGTACCAAGTTGTTTTTGTCGATGTTCCTTCTTCGGGAAAAGATTTTGAAGAATTTTTCCATTTCTCTGGGAAGCATAGCCGTAAGGTGTTCCGAATAAATGAGAAAAACTAATTAACAATGCCTCACTATAGGATGTTGATTTTGAATCTAAATCTCCCGTTTTTGGAAGATTAGGGTCAATGGGGAGATTTTCAATTAAAAAAGCACCTATACAATTGGAGTTGGTTCTAAATTTGTGCAATGTGCTCTTAAGATTTTTTGAAAAAGAGGCTTCAATCTGTTGATAAGTCTCTCTTAGAATAAAATTTGATTTTTCCTTATATGAAGAAGTCGAAAAACTTACTAAAACTTCTTCTAATTTATCTCTTTCTAAGTTTGTAAGCTTATAAAATGATTCAAATCTATTCAAAGATAAACTATGGTGAAATGCTCTTAAATCTATTGATGTCATATTTCGCAATATTAATTTGTTTCAAAATGTCAAGGTGTTAGCTTCATACACTAAATTGAATATAAGACCACCTTAACCACCTTTTTTAGTATCATCATTAGGGATAAGATTTTGGAAGGAGGAATTGATACAACAGCTATCAATAATAAAATAGAAATGTAATTTTTTCATTCTTTTGAGTTTTCTTGTAGCTAAACTAAGAAGATGTATTAGTTTGGCAACGAGTGATACAACATAAAATATTATAAGAAGGCAGATATCACCCCTAGGGGTGGCAAGAAAAAAATATGGTTTTTAATTTTGGTAATCTGGGGAGAAATTTCCTCTATTTTCTTTATAGAAATCAAGTTCTTTATTGTAGAGGAGAATAGCCTTTGGTTTATCGAATTTACCTTCTATGGGAATTACTTTTTCAATTTTTTCCCGTAATGATTTCCTTCTTGATTTTACTGAGTTAACCGTAATGAACAGTTTTTTAGAAAGGGACTTTTGGTCAATCCCTGTAATCCATAATTTCCAAAATTCGATATTGTGATTGGATAGATTGTATTTTCCTTTGAGGTAAGGTTCAAATCCTTTCATCAGTTCCTGCTCCAACTGTTTTTGTTTTCTTTTCCTGTGTATAATTATCCCTATAATGAGGATAATTACTAAAAGGGTAATAACTATAAAAGAAGCAATTATTGTTTGTCTTTTTTTAATCTCGCCTTCCTGATTAAGAATATTTTTTTGTTGATTCTGAATTAAGTTTTCTTTTTCTTCGGTCTCGAATCGTATCCTAGCAAATTGATCCTTAAAGTTTCGTGTTTGTCGATCGAGACTATCCCTGATGCGAATATATTTTGTAAAAATTGTCTTCGCTTCATTGGTTTCGTAAATGCTGGACATAAGCTCTAGTGAGGCTAAAAAATCACGGTAATTTCTAATTGAATCGGATAATTTTTCAGCACGTTTTGCATATTCAAGAGCTAATGGATAGTTGCCTTTTTGTTTATAATATTCCGCCAAGTGGATACAATTGATTATAATACCATTTGTTTCCTCGGCTTCTTCCCGAATTGAGAGGGCTTCTTTGAACGAATCTTCAATATTTGTAAGCTTTCCATTTTTGAATCCCGCATAAGTATAATTATCCAGAACAACAGCATAGAATATTCTATTGATTTGTAATAAGGATGTAGAATTGAAGATTTGTTCATAATACTCGATTGCCCTATCGTAGTCCTTTTTGTCGGCATAGACCTTTCCAATATTGTTAAGAGAATGAAGAGCATATATTTGGGAATCCGAAATATTTTTTCTTAGGCCTAATGCTAGTTGGTGGTATTTTACGGCATTATCAAAATCCCCAAGTTGGTTATAAACAATCCCTAAATTGTTATACACCGAGGAAATTCTTCTCTCGTTTTTTGTGGACAACAAATAATGGAGCGCTTTAAAAGACGTGGCTTCACTCCCAACATAATCAGATACGTTTTTTTGGATAATGGCATTGTTGAGGAGTGCCTTTCCAGCACTGAGAGAATCACATAAAAAATCATAAATCTGGAAGCTTTTATTGTAGAAGTAATAGGCACTATCAGGAATGTTTTGGTTCATAAAATAGGCTCCACTAAATTCCAATACTTTTGCATATGAAGCTGAATCTTTTATTTTGAGTGCTAGCTTCAATTGTTCTTTTCGGTATTTATGAAACTGTTCCCAATCTTTGGTTCTGTAATAGTATTTTACATATTCTGACAATGCCTCATTTTTCAAAATATCATCAGAATTATTTTTTGAAATTAAATAGATAGAATCAATTTTTGAAATTGTTGCCTGAGAGTATAGACTAATTGGAAATCCCAGTAAGCTCTTTAAAATAATGATGAATAATATAATATTTCTCCTTTGCATTTATAATAGAATTCAATATCTATCAAATATATATAAATCATTTATTTAAAAAGTGAATCCCCGTGCACGGGGATTCAAAAATTAAAGATAATTTACTTATCTTCATCTGGCTCAGCAGGATCATCAACTTCGTCCCCAGTTGAATAGCTGGGTATTGAATCACGGATATCGTCTGGATTACAGGATTGTGTGGCTCCTAATATCAGCAATATCAAAATAGCAAATATGAACTTTTTCATGACATTTACGTATTACCCCAATTCAAGAACCATGGTTCTTGGCTTTTTGGGTGTTACACAAAATGTCTTGCAAGACGTCCCGTTACACTACGTTTTGTCGACTTGTAGCTGTAACGTAAACCAAATGTAGTGCAGGAGCTTGGTCATACCATTCCAAGACCATTCACGGAATTTCACGAAATCTTAAATTATTATGAAAAAAATAAATACGGTGAATACTCAACAAGATGTGAGGGGATTAATTTTTATGGCCGAATATGTTAATACAAAGCATTTTCCATTGGTATCGGTATTGGGCAAGTCCGACTTTGAGGATATCGAAACGATCATTAATAATAACCATAGTCCTGATATTAAGGAAAGTACTATTCGCAGGATCTGTACATTTAGAACAAGTCCAACGCGTTTAAGTTATAAAATGCTTGATATATTCACCCAGTGGTGTTTTGAGGGTGATGGTGATTATGATAGTTTTAAAGAATATTTAAAAGAAAGAAATGATGAAATAAATCATGTTTCTACTAGTGATGATGAAGTCGAGGACATTCTAAATATCCTTAATGAGAAGAAAACACCTGTTTCTATATCACATAAAGTAAATGTTGACTTAGGCAATATCCCTGTCTCTTTTAATTTAGGGGAGGGCTTTGTGGCAAAATTAATAGAAGAAGTTTCCATCGTTACAGGAGACCTACTGACCAAAAAATTCAAAAAGAATCCCGAACGTTTCGGAATATATTCAAATAAAAGAATTGAAACCCGAATAAGAATGAGAGAGGAACGTTGGCAATTAAATATCGAAAATATTGTTTCCAAATCCATTGAATTTGCAAGAAAAAAAGAAGCTTCAAATAATCCTGTGGATCCCGATTGGATTGTGGAATTTTTCAATATTGCACAAGATTGCTCTGACGAGAAAATGCAATATTTATGGGCCAAGATTCTTGCGGGTGAAATTGAAAGTCCTGAAAGTTTTTCAAAAAGAACACTCAATACTCTCCGCTCAATCTCCAAGGAAGAGGCTGAGTTATTCTCATTACTATCCAATTGCTTATGGACATTGGATGGAAAAAATGTTTCGAGTACCAAAATATTGATTAAGGAATCCGACATTCATAATGAGTATACTGATTTTTATTGGGGTTTTGACAGAAGGGATTTATATCTTCTTGAGGACATAGGATTAATTGAAGAAACAATTTATAGTTTGGATTCTCGTTTGGGTTATAACCTTATTTTTTTTAACATCAAACATTCGATAAAGCACTCTAAAGAGCGGACGGAATTTGATGTTATCCGGTTAACCAAGGTAGGAGAGGAAATTTATTCAATTGTTCAAAAATCGATAAACAAAGAATACTATAAACATGTTAAAGATTATCTCAAGAAAAATAAAATTGTGGATTAAAATTGATTTTACTTTATTAGGTAGCTTTTTAAAATAAAAAATGCACCTTTAAATGTGAAGGGTGCGTTTTTTTAGGGAATGCTACATTGGTGGTAAAAAATTACAATAATTAATAAAAAAGCTTGAAAACTAGTCAAGTTAGTGGACTTTACACTTTAAAATTTCTCAATTTATGGCCGAGTCTTAAAATTTAATTTTTAATTTATCTTTACAACTAAAATATTCTATAACCTGTATGTACACCTATCTTATTTCTGATATACACGGGAACAATCTTCTTTTTAGGCAAGCATTGAAATCTGTGAATTTAAGAAAGAACGACAATCTAATAATTTTAGGCGATATAATAGATCGAGGCCCTGATAGCAAGCAAGTACTTGATACAATATTTTTATTACTCGAACACAATTTCAATATTACTTGTATTAAAGGCAACCATGAAGAAATGTTTCTTGATTCATTTAAAGATGTCAATTCAAAAATAAATTGGATTCGAAATGGGGGTAACAAAACTCTTTCAAGTTTTTTAACTTCCGAAATTGAAAAAATTCCCAAAAAATATATTGAATTTATAGAATCGTTTAAGACGTATATCGAAATAGATCAGTATATATTAGTACACGCAGGGCTCAACATGAAAATTGACGACCCATTTCGAGATGAAAATAGTTTAATGTGGTTAAGAGATTGGAAAGGATTTATTAATAAAGAATGGTTAGGTAACCGTAAAATAATACATGGGCATACCCCACTCAAAAAAGATTTAATTCAACAACAACTTGTAGACGACAAACAAATAATCTGTATTGATAATGGAAGTTACTTAAAAGAAAGTGGTTATGGAGGGTTGTGTGTTTTAAGACTTGATGATATGAAATTATATTTTGAAGAATAAAATCATAAGATATTGGAAGTAATAGAAGTTATAGGGCCTATTAATCGTGGTGGTTTTGGCATTATCGAAAAAGTCAGACTTAAGGATAGGTCAATTGTCGCCAGAAAAACTTTTGATGTTTTAAATAAACAAGGGTTAGATGAAAAACAAATTGAAAAGTTTAGGCAAAGATTTATAAGAGAAGTAAAAGTTCAAGAAACCCTGCCTAAACATCTTTTTATACAAATATTATATTCAGAACTAGGTGGTGAAAATCCTTGGTATTTAATGCCAGTAGCAACTAAAGTTTATGATCAACAAATTTTATTGGACAAAGAAAATGGAAACAAGCCAGAGGGGTTAGCAGATATTCTTAACTCTTTGGAGTACCTTCATGACAGAGGGTTGGTGCATCGCGATTTAAAGCCTCAAAATATACTTTTCCATGATGGAGGATGGAAATTAGCTGACTTCGGTCTTATTTCAGTTAATCACAACTTAACCACTACATTTACATCAACTAATTCGACTCTTGGCACACAATTATATTGTGCTCCTGAGCAACTTAAAAATTTTCATCAAGCTACTCGGCATGCTGATATATACTCGTTTGGTGCTATTTTACATGATATATTTAATGGTGAAAACAGAATTCCTTACAGTAAACTTAAGTGCAATGGAACAATAGGCTTTATAATTGAAAAATGTACAGAGGAAAACATCAATAAGCGCTTTAATGATGTAAACGCTTTAAGAACAGCTCTTTTAAGTGTGCTCGCAAAAGACAGCTATGATGGCACTACAAATATAGATATTTCCTCTTGGCAGAATAAATTACAAGAATTAAAAAAATGGGATAGGGATGATTTTGAATCTTTTACTTTTTTTCTTCAAAGAAATCAAACAGATACCGATATATTGTTTTGGGAATTCAATATTGAGACAATTGAAAACATGTTTGATATTGATTTCTTAAACTGGAAAAGTTTAATGTTGATTTATCTAGAATGGATTTTTGAAAATCATTTTGATTTTGAATATTGTGATGTTTTGATTAGATCTATATATAAAATTTATACATTAACTGATGACATTGAATTAAAAGCAAAAGGGATTCTAATAGCTAGTCGCTTAGGGGCGTCTCATAATCGTTGGTATGTCATGGAATATGTCGTCAAAATGGGTAATTCTGGAATAAAAGATATATTAGCAGAGCGGATTGCTATTGAGATTCATGTTGAAGGATATGATGCAAAAAGATATTTTGAGATATGCGTTGCACGTATTCATAAATCGATTAATTATTATCATCCTATAATTCAAAATGCTTTAATTGCCTAAATCATTTTGTAGTAAGTTATTTCAATTTATATCCTAACAGAATGTGACTTTAAAATTCACCAAAAAAACCACCAATGTTCCACCACAAGATTCACGGTTACACAAACACCCCCGGGTTGTAGCTCTCTGCCATCCACAGCTTCCGTGGTTGAAATGAAATTCATAGGCTTATTATTTGTAGTCTTCCCTAAAAATGCTGGACATTTATGCCCCATCATTATTAAGAAGATTAATCATCTGTAAATTTGTAAAACACCCAAATATTTTAAATAAATATTCAATTTATAAATCATAGTCAGGAGGTTGAATCGAAATAAACCTTAAGACTGTTTCATCTCCTAACATAAGAATTTGTTTAGATTGGTCGACTGAATATTCAACATCACTCTTTCCTGTAAGTACAAGTTTGTAATGGTTAAGTGTAGCCTTCCCCAAAAACTGTTACCTGAAAAAAACCTAACTTTTATAATCATTCTAACTATATCTTGACCTTGATGGTCTTTTACTTCTGGAGTTTTTTGAAGTTCTCTGAGTTTAGTTTCAGGATTATATGGAAGAATATCTTGCCAATTGTTATTTAACGTGAGTTCGATATAAAAAAAGTAATTTTTTAGCATGAAAAAAGCAGAAAATTTAGTAAATTAAAGTACTGAATTTCAATTTTTTAACTAAACTTTCTGCATATGATATCTACAGACAAAATTACGGAAATTTACTTTATTATTGACGAATTCCACAAAGAATTTGAAAAAGCCAAGCAGGGGCATATCCTTAGTGAAGATAACTCTTTAAAACGAAGAAACAGAAAACAAAAACTCTCGGATAGTGAGGTAATTTGCATTATGACTCTCTTTCACTATGGGAATTTCAGGAACCTAAAGCACTTTTACCTCTATTATGTAAAAGTCCATATCCAGCAAGAGTTCCCCCCAGACCGTATCTTATAACCGCTTTGTGGAATTGCAGCAAAAGTCAACATTGGCAATGGCCGTTTTTTTAAAGACCTTTTTGTTTGGGACAGTGTACCGGTATTTCTTTTATTGATTCCACACCTTTAAGGGCCTGTCATATTAAAAGGGAAAAACAACATAAAGTTTTTAAGCAAATGGCTACAAAAGGGCAATGTTCAATAGGATGGTTTTTCGGTTTTAAACTTCATTTGATTGTAAATGATAAAGGAGAAATCCTTGATTTTATGCTTACTCAAGGCAATGTGGACGATCGAGAACCATTGAAGAACCACAATTTCCACAAACGGGTTTTTGGAAAGATATATGGGGATAAAGGGTATATCGGGAAAGACTTGTTTGAACAGCTCTTTGTTGACGGGGTACATTTAGTAACCAAAATCAGAAAGAACATCAAAAATTCTTTAATGCTTTTACAGGACAGGATTATGCTTAGAAAAAGAGCTCTCATTGAAACTATAAATGACGAACTGAAAAATCAATGCCAAATAGAACACACAAGACATAGAAGTTTTGAAAACTTCATTACAAACTTGTTATCTGGCTTAATAGCTTATTCCTTTTTTGACAAAAAGCCATCCTTAAACTTGGAAATCATTGATAATAGACTATCGGCTTAAATCGAACTCACGTTATTTAAGTATTTAATGGCTGAAGGAAATGACATCTTTAAATAAGTAAAATTCAAAAAGTCATTTACACCTAATTCATCTGGTAACATTTTAAAATCAAATACTAATTGATTTACGAGCCGTTTAGCACTCCTATGGTTAGATATATAATCGTCAAAAAGATTGTTAGTTTGATAGATTGCATTACTGACATTTTCAATAAATACTGTTTGACCTTTTAAACCAGAAAGTTTTAACTGTTTGATAAAATCGTGTTTAAGTTGAACCTTATCTATTTCTGGTAGATAAACTTCAAGTTGGTAGAACTTATCTACAAAGGTCGTACACCTTTTATAACCTATTCTTCATTTCATCATTAGCAATTTTCTTATTTTTAATTCTTTTTAGATTTGAATTACCAAAACTATAATTTAAACTTAATGAAATAGATTGAGTAAATTCATTTCTAATTTGCTGATTAAATAACTGTACTAAGTTACTTCTATATTGAACTTTAGATTTTCCATAAGTATTGAAAACATCACTAAAATAGAGGGTAGCAGATAAATTGTTAAATGTTTTTTTGATTCCTAAATCACTTTTGAAAAGGGCGTTTTCTCTCTCAAATGCCACATTTTCAATAGGACTGTAATATCTAAAAATTGCAAATGCTAATAGCCCACTCTTTTTTGATAAATAAAATACGTTGTTAATATCAATATTATAATTAAAATTATTGATTTTTGATTGTGATAAATTATTTGTTTCGTCTCTAAAGCTTAAAAAATTTAAACTACTTGAGAAATTCATTTCCCACAACCTATTAAACCAATTTTGTCTAGTGTAAAATTGGATATAGGTTTTTGTTGAATATCCGAAATTTATATTAGTGCTTTTTTGTAAAATTTCGCCATTTTCAATTACAGGAATAATAAACCTACTAAATTGGTTATCCATAAAACTAAACCCACTAGAAATAAAATACTTATAATTTATAACGTACATAGCATCAGCATTGTAGTATATAACGGGTTGTAAAAAAGGATTATTTTCTACAAAATAATTAGGATTTATATATGTTCTTCCTGGTAATAAAGATTCTATAGAAGGCCGTTTAATCTTTTTAGATAGAGCTAATGATAATATTTTTTTATCTTTTATTGTGTATGCTAGTGATATATTAGGAAACAAGTTTACATAACTAGAATCAACCTTTTGACTAGTTGTTTCATTTTCACTTAAATAATTGGTGCCCTCAATTCTTATTCCAAATGTTGCATTTAGTTTATCACTAAATGTTTTAGAATAACTTACATAGCCAGCTAGATAATTCTCTTTGAAATTATAAGTATTGGATAAATCTTGATTTAATTCAAACCCTGAATCTGTTGAATTAAAGTAGGATAAATCATTTTCAAAATTAGTTGTACTCAACTGCGTTCCATAACTTATTTTAGATTTATCGTTAATTTGAGATGCATAATCTACACTTCCAGAGATATTAAAAAAGTCTTGAGGGAAAACATTTTTATATGAATCGTCATTTGAATCTGAGCCAACAGGAAACACCCGATTAAAAGATCCAAGATCTGTATTGTCCTTCCTAAATTGATTATAATCAATATTAACCGTCAGTATTCTTTTTCCTATAGTGTCAAATTTACGTTCATAGAAAATGTTTCCAAAATTGTATATATAATAATCCTCTCCATTAATTGGTGAGGAATAAGTAGAGTCAATTACTAATCCATTTACAGGCGTATAATTAGTAATATTCCTTTGAGTGCTATTTCCGTCTACTTGAGATATAAATCCATTAAAGCTTAGTAAATTTTGATCATTTAAATCATAATCTAAACCCAAACCTCCACCTAAAACAAAATATTTTCTTTCATACTCACCAGCTGTATTTTCTCTTCGATTATCTGAACTTATTATTACGTTTTCAGTTGAATTATAGTTAAAACTTCTATTGATAAAAGGTGAAACACGAATACCCATTTTACCCTGTCTATAGTTAAGAGAGCCGTTTAATATTGTAGTATTATAAACATTAGCCTGTTCACTTGTTAAACTTAAATTCGCCAGAAACCCTTCATCCAAATTTCTTTTTAAGTTAATATTTAAAACCCCTCCCGTAGTATTTGCAGCATATTCGCTGCCAGGGTTTGTTATAATTTCAATATTCTTTATGTTTTTTGCAGGTGAAGTCCTTAACAAGGAAGCTATCATTTCTCTAGGCAAATTAGACCTTCTCCCATTTATAATTATGGTTGTATTTTCTTTATTTATTATGGATAATGTCTCACTTTTAGAATCAAAATGGATAAGTGGAGCTATTTTTAATAATTCTAATGCTGAAAGCCCTTCTTTTAACGCCTCATTTGGAGTATAAATAAATCTATCTGATTTCGAAATAAGAGTTGGTTTTCCAGCATCAATTATTACCTCAGAAAGGTTTATTGCACCACTATTTTTTAATATTAGTTTTATTGGCTCATTTTTAGATGCAATTATCGTATCAGATATTTCTTCCAAAAATCTAGCATATACATATATAGTTGAATCTAAAAAAATAGTATCTAGAGGTATTTTAAATAGCCCTAATTCATCTGAGGAAGTCGATTTTAAGATTGTTTTTTTATCAGTATTTAAGATATGAACAGTACTAAAGGGGATAGGCTCTTGATTTAAATTTACCACAGAACCTTCGATAATATTCTGAGAATTTAGTAAATTAATTGATAGGGCAAATAAAATAGGGAAAACAATCTTTTGCTTAAAGAAGGGGTTTAATAAATTCATTTTAGTGTTTGAGCTTATATTTCATCTCACTAAAGTATTAAAAAAACACATATAATTAAGAAATAAAAAAATATTGGCATTCTTTTTTATAATGGTAATGAGATTTTTTTAAAAAAACTTTGACAATAAATAAATTTTTTTAACTTTGAAATGTCTCTTTTGGCAGAAAAATTAGCAAATACATAAATCTACCTCTTTAAATATTATGGCAACTAAAGTAAAATTATCATTTGAAATTTCAAATTTTGAAACTATTTCTGAGAATTCAGAAAAAAAGTTAGTGGGAGGTTTTTCTGCTAGTTTAACAGGAGGCAGTGATAGCTTGGAGACCCTTAGTAATAATTGCAATGGTGGTAATTGTTCATTTGGTTGCGGATCTTCGGGTTCAACAAATAAAGGTTGTAACTCAGTAGCTGGTTGTGGTATTGAGAAATAAGTAATAAGCAAAGTTTGATTGTGAAATATATCTCTGTAAAATTTCACTAAAACAATATAAAAATACTGAAAAATTGGGTTTTTAGTATTTTTTTGTAGATTGACATTTTAAATTCATAATCTAATCTAAATCTTTAAATACTATGGCAACTAAAGTAAAATTAACGTTTGATATTTCAAATTTTGAAGCTATTTCTGAGAATTCAGAAAAGAAATTAGTGGGAGGTTTTTCTTCCAGTTTAACAGGAGGCAGTGATAGCTTGGAGACCCTTAGTAATAATTGCCATGGTGGTAATTGTGCAGTGGGCTGTGGTGCTGAAAGAAATATTCAATGTAATGTGGTTGTTGGTTGTGGTATTGGTAGTGATAAGTAATAAGCAAAGTTTGATTGTGAAATATATCTCTGTAAAATTTCACTAAAACAATATAAAAATACTGAAAAATTGGGTTTTTAGTATTTTTTTGTAGATTGACATTTTAAATTCATAATCTAATCTAAATCTTTAAATACTATGGCAACTAAAGTAAAATTAACGTTTGATATTTCAAATTTTGAAGCTATTTCTGAGAATTCAGAAAAGAAATTAGTGGGAGGTT
>CAXBNF010000012.1:0-87207 GCA_963977065.1 uncultured Flavobacteriaceae bacterium
TTTTATACAAGCCTTTTGCTATATTTGAAGAGGCAGTTGTGCAACAGGCACACCGCATATAATCTATGGCTAGGTCAGAGTATCTTCGGAAAATTCTCGCAGATTTTCCAGCTAGTTTTGTACTTGCAGAGGTTCGAGCCGAGACACGCCACAGCTCATATGCAAAAACGTTGTAGTGCATTTAAGACTAACTTTTAGAATAAATCAAAATTGCTTTTCAAATCCAAAATATTCACTATATTTGTATCTAAGTGAATACACTTTTGAATGATACTTACCGAAAAAACATCTGAATTTGACAAGTGGATTAGAAAGCTGAAAGACATTCGGGCAAAATCCAAAATACTTTTCCGAATCCAAAAACTTGAAACGGATGAACATTTCGGGGATTGTAAACCTGTCGGTGACGGAATTAGCGAAATGAAAATTAATTATGCTAAAGGTTATCGAGTTTATTTTAAGGAAAAAGATAACAAAATTGTTATTCTTTTAATCGGCGGAGATAAATCGACTCAACAAAAAGACATCGAGAAAGCCAAAAAAATCTGGAACAGAATAAAAAATGATTGATATGGAAACCACAAAATTTGACATAGCGGACTATTTAGACAGTGAAGAAATGATTGCTGAATATCTGAATACAGTTCTCGAAGATGGAGACAGTTCTGATTTGATAGTTGCAATTGGACATATTGCAAAGTCAATTGGAATGACTAAAATTGCGGAGAAAACCGGAATGAGTAGACCAAGTCTGTATAAAGCATTATCCGACGGAGCAAAACCACAATTTGGTACTATAATGAAAGTATTGAAAGCCATTGGCGGACAAATCAACGTAAAACCAATGTCAGCGTAAAAAAAACGACACCACAACAACTGGTATAACAAATAGTTGCTAAGTGCTTAACCCAAAGTTTTTGAATATTGAAAAACATAAATCCAAATCGGAATGGTTAGCGATTATTTGTACGCTACTTGCCATACCAGAGAACGTTGTGTGTAATTTGAGAATTTGGATGTTATACCAATTTTTGGTATATTTGAATCAAATAGTATCAAAATGAACAAAAACACATCAATATCACTCGGAAATTATTTTGACCAATTCGTTCAAAGTAGAATTAAAGAAGGTCGATTTAAAAATGTTAGCGAAGTTATACGCGCAGGATTAAGACTTTTAGAAGAAGAAGAAAGTAAGGTTATTGCATTGAGAAACGCAATTCAAGACGGAATTGATAGCGGAATTGCACACGACTTTGACCCGAAAAAACACCTTGAATCTCTCAAAGCAAAAAGGCACTCGAATGGCTGAATATAAGCTGACGAATAAAGCTGTTGAGGATTTAGCTAAAATCTGGGATTATACTTTTGAAATTTGGTCTGAAAATCAAGCGGACAAATATTATGAAATGCTAATTTCAAACTGTCAAGATATTGCAGATAATCCAAATTTAGGAAAAACATATGATGGAATTACTGAATCCCTTCTCGGAATGAAAGCAAATAGACATATCATATTCTACCGGACTATAAATGAAAACTATGTTGAAATCACTAGGATTTTACACGAGAGAATGGATTTAAAAAAGAGAATAACCGAATAAAGAAAAACTACACACAACACCGGCTTCAATCTATGGCTTGCACAGGCTCACTCGGAAAATCCTATCGGATTTTCCTCAGTTTTGGATTTTGTTTGCTACACCTGCCTGCTGCCGGCTCAGGCAGGTTAGTTGCTGAATCAAGCCACTGCTAATAGCCTAGACCGTTAGGCAACATTTGAAAAAAAATTCTGCAATTATTCAAATTATTTACTTATCTTTGACGTTAGTAACGTGAAACAAAACTATGATTATTTCTTTTGGCTCGAAACAAAGAGAACAAATTTGGAATGCTATTCGAGTTAAAAAAATGCCGGTTGAAATACAGAACGTTGGACGTCGGAAATTGAGAATGCTGAACAACTCGCAGGACATTGCTGATTTAAGAATTCCGCCCTCAAACAGACTGGAAAAACTGACTGGAAAATTAAAAGATTTTTATTGCATTCGGATTAATAATCAATGGCGAATTATCTTTATTTGGAACAAAGGAAACGCAAGCGAAGTGGAAATAATCGATTATCATTAAAAAAAGAAAAAAATGGAAAAGTTAGCAAATGTACATCCTGGAGAAATCTTAAATTACGAATTTCTTGAGCCATTGGAAATCACCGCATACCGACTTTCCAAAGACTTGAAAATTCCGCAAACACGAATTTCAGAAATCATAAAAGGAAATCGCAGAATTACTGCGGACACAGCTTTACGTTTGAGTAAATATTTTGGGAATTCAGCAAAGTTCTGGCTCGGACTTCAAGATGATTTCGACATTGAGGTGGAAAAGGAATTGAAAGAATCGGAATTGAACGAAATAAAACACTACGAAAATAAAAACGTTGTCTAACACCGTGAATAAAAAATTGCTAGTTTTAGCTAAACCAATCTTAGTTGCTTTGTTTGCTAGATTCTGATTTTACTTCGGAAAATCCGCGCCCTCAAACACGGAACGTTCCTTACACAAACACGTCGAAAATTTTAAACCCAAAAAAACCACCCGCAAAGGTGGTTTTTTATTCATTAAGAAATTATTTTTATGAAGCATTCTGCTTTTTAATCAAATTCAAAGCAGACCCCTCTTTAAACCATTCAATTTGTGCCTGGTTGTATGTGTGGTTTGTTTTGATGATGTCTTTGCTTCCGTCTTTGTGGACTAGTTCTATTGTGATTTGCTTGTCTGGAGCAAAGTCTTTTAGGTCAATAAAGTTAAACGTATCATCCTCCTGAATCAAATCATAATCGGCTTCATTGGCAAAAGTCAAACCGAGCATTCCTTGCTTTTTTAGGTTGGTTTCGTGAATGCGGGCAAATGATTTAACCAACACCACTCTAACGCCCAGATGACGCGGTTGCATAGCTGCGTGTTCTCTTGAAGAGCCTTCTCCATAGTTGTGATCGCCAACTACCACGGTGGGTATTCCTGCTTTTTTGTATTCACGCTGCACATCCGGAACGCCACCATATTCACCCGTTAACTGACTTTTTACAAAATTTGTCTTTTGGTTAAAGGCATTGACAGCACCAATCAAGGTGTTGTTTGCGATGTTATCTAGATGTCCTCTGTAACGCAACCAGGGACCTGCCATCGAGATGTGGTCTGTAGTGCATTTTCCAAAGGCTTTAATCAAAAGTTTTGCACCTTCAATGTTTTGACCATCCCAGGGATTGAAAGGATCCAACAATTGAAGCCTTTCTGAAGTTTTACTTACTTTTACTTCAACATCGCCTCCGTTGTCTGTGGGCGCCAGATAGCCATTTTCTTTAACATCAAATCCCAATGGAGGCAGCTCAATTCCTTGAGGCATTTCTAACATGACTTCTTCGCCGTCTTCATTGATGAGTTTATCGTTCATCGGGTCAAAATCCAGCCTGCCTGATATGGCAATTGCTGCCACCATTTCAGGTGAACCAACAAAGGCGTGGGTATTTGGATTGCCATCGGCTCTTTTTGAGAAGTTTCGGTTGAAGGAATGCACAATGGTGTTTTTCTCATCGCCTTTCATATCACTTCGGTCCCATTGCCCAATACAGGGTCCGCAGGCATTGGTGAAAATAGTTGCATTGAGGTCTTCAAATATTTTTAGAATTCCGTCGCGTTCTGCAGTGTAGCGTATTTGTTCTGAACCGGGATTGATACCAAAATCAGATTTCGCTTTAAGCTTTTTATCAACCGCTTGTTTGGCAATGGAAGCGGCACGGGTTAAATCTTCATAAGAACTGTTTGTACACGAACCGATGAGCCCCCATTCTACTTTTATGGGCCAGTCGTTTTTCCGGGCTAATTCGCCAAGTTGACCAACGGGTGTTGCTAAATCTGGTGTAAATGGTCCATTGAGATGCGGACGCAATTCGTCAAGATTGATTTCGATTACCTGATCAAAATACTGCTCGGGGTTTGCATACACTTCCGGGTCACCGGTGAGGTGTGGTCTTATTTTGTTTGCTTCGTCTGCAATATCATTTCTATCTGTGGCTCTTAGGAAGCGTTCCATGGCATCATCATATCCAAAAGTGGATGTGGTGGCTCCAATTTCAGCACCCATATTACAGATGGTTCCTTTTCCGGTACATGAAAGATTTAAGGCTCCGTCGCCAAAATATTCAAGTATAGCACCTGTTCCGCCTTTTACTGTAAGTATGCCCGCCACTTTAAGAATCACATCTTTGGAGGCAGTCCACCCACTGAGTTTTCCGGTTAACTTCACACCAATTAATTTTGGGAATTTTAATTCCCAGGGCATTCCTGCCATTACGTCAACAGCGTCTGCTCCTCCTACTCCAACAGCAACCATCCCGAGTCCGCCCGCATTTACAGTATGCGAATCTGTTCCAATCATCATCCCTCCGGGAAAGGCATAGTTTTCTAAAACTACTTGATGAATAATTCCTGCTCCGGGTTTCCAGAAGCCAATACCATATTTATTGGAAACAGATTCCAGAAAGTCAAAAACTTCTTTACTACTGTCATTGGCTCTTTTCAAATCTTCAAAAGCACCGGATTTTGCCTGAATTAAGTGATCACAATGTACTGTAGTGGGCACGGCGACATTTTTCTTTCCGGCTTGCATAAATTGAAGCAAGGCCATTTGCGCCGTGGCATCTTGACATGCAATTCTATCTGGCGCAAAATCGACATAATCTTTACCTCTTGTAAATGCTTTTGAAGGCGTGCCATCCCACAAGTGTGAGTAAAGTATTTTTTCAGTGAGTGTAAGGGGTTTTCCCACTATTTGACGTGCTTTTTCAATGCGCTCGTCCATAGTAGCATACACTTTTTTTATCATGTCGATATCAAATGCCATAGTTATTGGTTTTATAAGTTAAAATTGAATGTTCAAGGTTTTTTAGAATCACCTAATTTACAATGTTTGCAAATTTACGAAAAAGATGACGAATTTAAAAATCATTAAAGAAATTGGATTTTTAGTGAATTATAATTAATTAAAAGTAATATTAAATACATTATATTGTGTAATATGTAAATATTAGTATATAAAATTAACAACTTGCTAATTTATATTTTTGAGAATCTTTTCCTGAAGAAGGGCTTGTCTCTTAAATCCATGATGGGTTTTTCATAAACGAGGTACAAAAGATATGACAATACAATTGTTACTATCAAATAGATAGCTACATAAAGTATTTTTTCGTCAAATTCTAAATTTTCAATGGGTTTAAAATACCGCATCAATTGCAATATAATAGAATAGTGCAGTAAATACATTCCGTATGAAATCAAACTTATTATTGTAATGGGTTTTAAAAATACAGAAGGTGATTTTTTCCATTGAGATAAAAATGGCAACGAAAAAGCAATACAAATAGAACAAAATGGTAAGTAAATTACATTCCACAAAAATGGAAACTCCTCTATAGTTAACATTTTAGCACCAATCAAATAATGAAATAGCAGAAAAAGTATGATTCCGGTTATAAGAAAATGTTTGGATTTTAGAGTCCAAATTTGCGGCCTTGTTAAAGAAATATAAGCTGCCAAAACACCATAGTAAATGGCGTCTATGCGATACAAAACCACTGCCTTTAGGTTAATGTTCCAATAAGTCATATCACTTATTGGTGTATTGTAATTATAGACAATTTTTGTTATCATAAAAAAACTGATGATACATAAAGTGATTATTAAAAACAGTTTTTCTTTGGCTATGTTAAAACGAAAAAATATAGCCAAATAAAATAAAAAGGGGCAAATGATATAGGCAAATTCTTCAATGGGTAAACTCCAGGATTCTGTAAAAAAGAGATCCATTCCATCCACAGCGTTTTGAAGGAAGAAAAAATAGCTCCAAAGCGAATCTGGGTGTTCTCTGCCAAAATAAATAACAATTAAAATATTGATAATAAGCACTAGGTAGTAATTAGGTAAAGTGCGAAACCATCTACGTATTAAAAAATATTTTAAATCCTTTGTTTTAAAGGTGTCTTTTGTGAAGATGCGAAAGAGAATTCTGCCAATAAGAAACCCACTAAGTACAAAAAAAATCTCTACGCCCATCACACCCATTAATCTGAGTAAATCAACAAACGAGCCTGAGGCTTCCGGAAAAATCCATAACGCATGGGAGAAAACAACAAACAAAATAGCTGCAGCTCTCATAACATCCAATCCAAAAATGCGTTGTTGATACTCTATTTCCAAGGATTTTTTTTATCTGAAAACGAATATACGGAAAATGAAAATAGAAATGTTTTAAGTCTTAAAACAAACTCTCAATTATTGTTTCGATTGTCAGTCCTTCTGCCTCTGCTTTATAGTTTTTAATCATTCTGTGTCTTAGGATTCCTGTTGCGACCGACTGAACATCGGCAATATCTGGTGAAAACTTACCATTGAGAGCGGCGTTTGTTTTAGCAGCTAATATTAAATTTTGTGAAGCACGCGGGCCGGCTCCCCAATCAATATAGTTGTTTACAAGTTCTGTTGCCTGCGCAGATTTTGGCCGTGTTTTACTCACCAATTGAACTGCATATTCAATCACATTATCTGCTACCGGAATTCTGCGTATTAATTGTTGAAAATCAATAATTTCCTGAGCAGTAAATAAAGGATTTACCGTTGCTGTAAGGTCTGTTGTGGTGGCTTTGACAATATCAACTTCTTCAGAAAAAGAAGGATACTCCAGATTGATGGCAAACATAAATCGGTCCAATTGGGCTTCGGGAAGCGGATAGGTTCCTTCCTGCTCAATGGGGTTTTGAGTTGCCAAAACAAAGTAAGGCAAACTTAAATTGTAGTGATTTCCGGCAATGGTAACAGCGCGTTCCTGCATGGCTTCTAAAAGAGCTGCCTGTGTTTTAGGAGGCGTTCTGTTGATTTCATCTGCCAGGATTATATTAGCAAAAAGAGGGCCTTTAATGAATTTAAACTGACGGTTTTCGTCAAGTATTTCAGAGCCTAAAATATCACTGGGCATTAAATCTGGTGTAAATTGAATTCGTTTGAAGTCAAGCCCCAGTGCTTGTGCTAGCGTATTAACCAATAAAGTTTTTGCCAGGCCGGGAACACCAATTAACAAAGCATGACCTCCTGAAAATATGGCGAGCAGAACCTGCTTTACAACCTCATCCTGCCCGATGATGACTTTTGAAATTTCTGTTTTTAAGGCTTTGTGTTTTTTTACTAATTGTTCTACAGCAGCTACATCAGACATATTTATTTACTATTTTTTTAAGAATTGATTTGGTTTATTGTTGTGTCCAGTTATTTGCATAATCACAATCAGCATAATCTTTATTGATGTTGATGTATGTTTCACTGATTTTATCTTCTTGCCATTTTTCTATTGCCTTGATTCGTTTTTGGGTGAGAGCCAACTCTCTTATTTTTTCATAATCCAAAGAATAATCTGCAACATGTTCTTCAAAACGGTTTGTGACGGTAAGTATTTTAAAACGTTTTCTGCCGGTTCTATCCTCATCAATATATACAGGTGAAATTTCACCGTCTCCCAAATTATAAACCTGCGCACTTAGGTTTGGATCCATTTTTGTCAATTCAAAACGGGTATCACCGGTTACAGGATTGATTAATTGACCGCCATTATTTCTGGTTTCTTTTTCATCAGATTCAGAGCGGGCTGCATCTGCAAAAGATAGTTCACCTTTAACAATTTTTTCCCTGATGTTATCTATTTCAGCTCTTGCTTTTTGTATTGTGGCTTCATCCACTCTGGGGATTTTTAGTACATGTCTTACATCCCTTTCTTGACCTCTAACCCTTTCAACATAAATGATGTGATAACCAAATTCAGTTTCAAATGGCTCGCTTACTTCGCCTTCTTGTATTGAAAAAGCAACATCTTTAAATTCCTTTACGAAAGAACTTTTCCTGCTTAAACTTATAAGGCCTCCTCTTGAAGCGGCACCGGGTTCATCTGAATAAAGAACTACTTTTGTAGTAAAGCTGGCTCCGTTTTCTACAACATCCCTGCGGTGTTCATTCAATTCATTAATGACTCTTTGTTTTGCTTCAGGAGTTATTTCGGGTTCAATTACAATTTGAGCTACTTCAAGCTCTGCTCCAAAAATGGGTCTGTCTTCTTCCGGAATGGATTGAAAAAATTGCCTTACTTCTTCAGGGGTAACTTCTACATCCTGATAGATTTTTTCCTGCATCATTGCAGCAAGCTGATTGTTTTTTATAATTTCAAAGAGTTCTCTGCGCATTTCTGCCATAGAATTCTTTTTGTAGAATTGATATACTTTTTCTTCTGAACCAAGCTGGCCAACCATATATTCAATTTGCTGGTCCAACCGGCCGTTTATTTCAGCTTCAGAAACTACAATACTATCCTGAACGGCGTGGTGTGCATAGAGTTTATCCTCTAAAAGCTTTCCAAATAGTTCACAACGGGTAATTTCTGAGGTGGAGATGCTTTGTTGTTGCAGTTCCAGATATGTCTTATCGATATCGCTTTCCAAAACAATATAGTCACCCACTACCCCAATAACCCCATCTATTTTAAATCTCTTTTGGGTTTTGGTAGTATCATTAAGAGGTGCTTGTGCAGATTGGATTTCAATATTGCTTTTATCGTCAATAATGAGGGTCTCATCCTGTGCAAAAGCTCCCATTGTTAAACTCATTAAGAGTAAAACTATGCCGCTTTTTTTATTGATAAACTTCAAAATTTTTGGTTCTAATTGCATCTTGTAATATATCTTTTTCTAAATTTTTAATAATATCCAGTTTTCTCTTGTTGAGTATAATTTGTTCTATAGTGGGTTTTACATAGGAAAGTGGTGCTAAATCATTTTGAGAAAGCACATCTTTAACATAAATCAAATATACTCCTAAAGAATCTTGTAACTCCAATCTATTTGATTTTTTTAACAATTCACTGTAGTTTTCTGCTGTTACTACTGCGATTTTATTCTTTACAGTTTGTGCTTGAACCCATATGGAATCGTTAAGTGAAATGGTTTTAAATTGTATGGATTTTTCTTCAATGGCTTTTTTATCTTTTTCGCTAAAATTAAAAAGCTGTTGTTTTAATTCATTGACGCTTCGATTTTCTTTTCCAACATGTAGATACCGCAATTGAACTAAATCTTCATTCAAAAGGAAGTTATCTTTATTTTGTTCATAAAAGCTTTGTAATTCACTTTCACTTATTTCTGTATTGAGTGATTGTGTAGCAATAATATCAACATAGCCTTTTGTATATAGGTCTGTTCTGTAGTTTGCTACCAGTTCATCATAAGCATCGAGCTTTTCCTGGGAAAGATTGACTTTTGCTTTGTCTAAAAGCAACTTTTGTGTAGCCCATTTATCAATAAAAGTATTTACCAAAACAATACTGTCTTCTTTGGAGGTTCCCGGTCCCACAATGTTTTCTAGGTCATCACGATACAGGAAATGACTTCCAACTTTTGCAATAACCTCTTTATCAATTTCTTTTTCAAAAAAGTGACAGGAAGAGAAAAAAAATAGAATAAATAATAGTAAAGTGGGTTTCATTAAATTAGTTCAAGACACTTTTGTTTATGGTAACATTGTATTTTTTTTGAAGTTGTTTCATCCATTCTTTTTCAAGATGTGATTGATAATCACTCATTACACGACCTCTCACTTCATCGAGTTCTTTAAATGTTTGTGGAATGACGTCTTCAACCTTTACAACGATGAATTGAGACGAGTTAGTACTTTTCTCTGTTGAAATATCATAAACTTTAGAAACACCGTTTGTGGTTTTAAAGTTTGAGGGAAGTATGGAGTTACCCATTTCAAAAGTTCCTTCTGTTAGGATCACATTAACGACTTCTTCTGTATTGAAGGTGCCTTTTATATCTTCAACAGTAGCGTTTTTGTTTAAGATCTTTTTGATTTGAGTTGCTATTTTTTTATCAGATGTGGAAGCTATCAATCCTTTGACTCTGGTATTCCATATGTAAGATTGTCTATTGCTTTCAAAATAGGTGTTCATACCAATGGTGTCTGTCTTTGAAGGCTCCCAGATATTTTTTTGCATTAAATCATAAATGAGCAAACCGTCTTTATATTCAGATAAAAGGTTTGCAAATTCTTGATTTTCTTCTTCCAAGCTAATTTTAAAAAATTCATCGAGCATCATTTCTTGAAACTGTTCATAATATTTTAGGAGTTGTAATTCTTTTGAATTACTTACCGCACCTTTTTTTTGATTCTCTTCAATAAAGTTTGCAAAATCAGAAAATAAATATTCCTTATTTCCAATTTTAAAAGCTGTTTTGTCTAAATCGGAAGGATGGCTTGTTTTTTGCCATTTCCTTTTTATTAAACTGTCAGTCACAAAAGTATTAAAGAAAGGAAGCGGATTTTCAATTTCTTGGAAGTTGTATTTTTCCTTAATACTTTCATTTACAGATTTTACAATAACTTTAGACCTGTCAGAACTTTTCACTCTGCGAAACAATTCGTCTTTTGATTCTTCATAACTTTCTTTAGGATGTCTTTCAATCAACTTGATGATATGCCAACCAAATTTTGTTTTTACAGGTTCTGAAATGTCTCCCGGGTTTTTTAAATTAAATGAAGTTTCTTCAAATATTGGCGCATTTAACCTTCCAGACCCAAAACGATTTAGAAGCCCTCCATTTCTAGCAGAGCCCTGGTCCTCAGAAAATTGCCTTGCCAAATCACCAAAATCTTCCCCTTGATTTACTCTATTTAAAATTTCATTGATTCTTTGTAGAGCCGCTTCATCGTTACCATCGTTCTTATTTGCAATCATAATATGTGCAACCGTTACCTCGTTTGAAACAGGTCTGCGTCCATTCACTTTTAATATGTGATATCCAAATTGAGTTCTAATCACGTCTGAAACTCCTCCCACCGGAGTATTGTATGCAGCAGTTTCAAAAGGATAAACCATTCCCAATCCTTTAAAATAACCCAATGAACCGCCGCTTTCCTTTGCGTTTGGTTCTTCAGAATATTCTTTAGCAAGGGTTTCAAAGTCCTGACCGGCTATCGCTTTTCCTCTGATTTCTAAAATCTTATTGTAGGCATCTAGGGTATCTTTTGCTGTAGAATTTAAAGATAACCTGATGAGTATGTGGCTGGCATTAACCTCCTCCTGCAATCTCTCGTATGCTTCAAGCATTAATTCTTCTGTAATATCTTGCTCATACAAATAGTTGTTAGCCAATTGATTTCTGTAACTATTAAATTCTTTTATAAAAGCTGGGTTTAAATGAAGTTCTTGAGAATAAGCCTCCTTTGTTTTAAGCTTGTAATTAACAAACAAATCTAAATAGGCTTCTTTTGTTCTTTGATTTTCATCCTGAACCATTTCTAAGTTTTTCTCATAAACCCTTGTAAATTCATCCATATAAACAGGTTCATCATCAATTGTTAAAAGAATTTTCTTATCCGCATTTTGCGAAAATGTTAAAGCTGCAATTGATAGAAAAAAAGTTACAAAAACCGTGCGTAGCTTCATAATATTTATTTTTTTTAGTAACTGCAAAAATAACAAAATTGAAATGGTAAACAAGGATCAATCCTTAACATAATCCTAAAATATTAAATAGATTTATTTAAGAAAATTGTGTAGTTAATTATTCACATTTAATGCATAGATTGCTTAAAACTCAAATAAGATTTAAAAGTGTTTTTTATCATCAACAATAAACAAAAGAGATAATTCTTTAATTGTAACCAAACCCAATTGCGGTTCAAATATTTTTCACTTATTTTTGCAGGCAAATAAAACAAAGATGATGAAATATTTTACTCTTGCCCTTATTATTTTAGTGACCACTGTCACAGTACAAGGCCAATCAAAGCTTGGTACCATTGATGTAGATTTTATTCTGTCTAAAATGCCGGAAATTGAAACTGTTCAAAAGGACCTTAAAACCTATGGAGAAACACTTGACTCCCAACTTCAGGAAAAAATGACTGCATATCAAGCAAAACTTGATGAGTACAATAAAAATGTTGAAAGTTATACAGAACAGCAAATCACAGAAGAACAAACCGCAATTTTTACCCTCGAAGAGGATATCACAAAGTTTAGACAAAACGGAATTCAATTGATGCGCATCAAAGAAGACGAGCTCAAACGCCCCCTCTACTTGAAGATTGCAGAGGTTATGGATGTTATAGCCAAAGAGCAAAACTTCACTCAAATACTCAACACAAGTGCAGATTCCAGTGTCGTTTATCTGGACCCAAAACTTGACATCACAATTGCGGTACTTGCAAAAATGGGTATTGAAGTAGAAGAGTAGTTTTTAGACAATAGATGATAGAATTTAGACTATAGACTTGTTGGGTGACTGGTTAATTGTAAGTGGGTATTGGTGATTGGTTGTGGTTTAATCTTGAAAACTGTAATTGAAACTGAACCTGAAACCTCAAACTTGACACGAGCGAAGCGAACTGTGTGAAGCAAAACCTGAAACCCTATGCCGGAACAGATAAAACTTATTTGGGATTTTCACGGTCCTGACGCTGAAAAAACAGCAGCTCATCATCAAATTCACCTCAATCAATTTGCTGTAAGTGAACAATTAATCAATACCTTTTCAGGAACTGAATCACTTTCTGAGATGCACTTTATTGCATATTTAGTAGTTGAAAAAAAACAAATGATAAAAGTGAGGGATGCTTTAAAACCCCATCGCGGGTTTATATACAATCAATAAAGATTATCTGAATATATTCCAATCTACTTTCACTGAAAAAACATTGGAGTACAAAGCGACACTTTGATCGCCAATATCTGTAAGGGCATAATCCACCTGAATTCCTTTATACTTAAAACCCACACCCATATTGGGCTGAAAGTTTATGCTTTCACTACCGTCAAGTTGAAGTACATTTTGAAAATTACCCACTCCTGCCCTCAGGAAAACCATTTCTATAAAACCAAATTCAAAACCCAATGCCGGGTCAATACTAAACCCTCCTGTTGATATAATGTCATTTGTTTCTGCAAAACGAACATTGAGATTCATAGAGGCCAACAGCGAATAATCACCTCTGAATTCAAAAAGCCTACCGGCACCAATTTGAAGTTTTGGGATGGTAATTTCTGTAGATTCAGGCTCTTCTTGATTTTGACCTTCCACAGCTCCCTGAACATTCGCAAATTCATCCTCATCAATAGTCCAGATGTTATAAGTGGTGGTTATGTCTCTGGCCATAATTCCAAAGCGCCAGTCCTTTTTCTCAAATTGTACGCCCACATCAAGACCAAATCCCCAAGAAGAGGCAAACTTGCCAATCACTCGCCTGATTACCTTTGCGTTTACACCATAGTTTAAACCATCCAGAGGAAGCTTGCGGGCATATGAAAATGTAAACCCATAGTCTGCCGTTGAGAAAAGACTAATGCGATTGTAGTCAATATTACCTTGTTGGTCGATTAGCTGTGTGGTGTTTAAAATATCATCAACACCAAATCGTATTGCTGAAAAACCAACAGCACTTCTGTCATCAAGTGGCATGGCAAAACCGGCATAATTATATGTTGCAATATTCGCAAAATAAGAAGCATGCATCAAGGAAAGTTGTTTGTCTTCGAGTTTAACCAAACCGGCCGGGTTCCAATAACCTGCATTCACATCTGAAGTAATGGCCGTCACAGCATTTGCCATTCCCAAGGCTGCAGCATCAACGCCAATATTCATAAACTCATTTGAATACTTTCTGACGGTCTGAGCTGACGCAAAAACAACTGAAAAAAATAACAGAATTACAAACTTTATCTTCAAGGGCTTATTTTGATGCAAATATCAGATTATATAATTCTACTAACTACAAAAAGTTAGAGTTATTGTTTAATTTTTACAGCTTAGACGAAAATTGTTTGCTATTTTTACAACACATAAAAAGCTATCTATGTTAAAATTTATACCCAATTTTATCACCCTTTGTAATTTACTTTTTGGAAGTATCGCTGTCGTCTTTGCTATTCAAGGTAAGATTCCGCTTGCGGCGGGGTTTGTGATATTGGGAATTTTCTTTGATTTTTTTGATGGTCTGGCTGCCCGAGCTTTTAAAGTTGAGAGCCCGGTGGGCAAAGAGTTGGACTCTCTCGCAGATGTTGTAACTAGCGGTTTGGTACCTGGAATTATTATGATGCAACTTCTCTATATGTCATCACTTGAAACGGTTCCTTTAAATCTTTGGGAAGAAGCCTCCCTGGATTTGAACTCTGAAGTTTTTTTACCGTTGCTTGGTTTACTCATCACCCTTGCTTCTGCATATCGATTGGCAAAATTTAATGTTGATGAAAGACAAATATCTTCCTTCATTGGACTACCCACCCCTGCAAATGCTTTGTGGATAATCAGTTTACCTTTGATTTTGATTTATCAGCCATCAGAATTGGCCTCAGAAATCTTGCTTAATAAGTGGGTATTGATTTTTTTGACACTGTTGAGTTGTTATCTTTTGAATGCCAACATAAAATTATTTTCGCTGAAGTTTAAAACTAGAGGTTTCAAAGCAAATTCCTTGCGCTACATTTTCTTAATCCTAAGTATAGCTTTGCTTATTGTATTTTGGTTTGTGGCAGTACCCTTGATTATCTCTTTATATGTGCTCCTTTCGCTTTTAGCGAAAAAAGAAGTTGTTTAAAGTGATTTAAAATCCAGTTTCTTTTTGCGCAATTCAAAGTTTTGACCTAAATACACTTTTCTTACCATCTCGTCTGCCGCCAGTTCTTCCGGAATTCCATGTTTGAGGATGCTTCCTTCAAACATTAAATAAGTGCGGTCTGTAATAGCGAGGGTTTCCTGAACATTGTGGTCTGTGATAAGAATTCCAATGTTTTTATCCTTGAGTTGCGCCACAATGCGTTGAATATCTTCTACGGCCACCGGGTCAACACCGGCAAAAGGTTCATCAAGAAGTATGAATGAAGGGTTTGTAGCAAGTGCTCTGGCGATTTCAGTACGTCTGCGCTCCCCTCCTGAAAGTAAATCACCCCGGTTTTTCCTGATGTGTCCCAAACCAAATTCTTCTATTAAAGATTCCATTCTTTGATGTTGTTCTTCTTTAGAAAGATTTGTGAGTTGCAAGACGCTTAAAATATTTTCCTCGATGCTCAATTTCCTGAATACAGATGCTTCTTGAGCCAAATAACCAATCCCATTTTGTGCTCTTTTGTACATGGCATATTTTGTGATTTCAGTCTCATTGAGGAATATTTTACCTTTATTGGGCTTGATCAGACCCACAATCATATAAAAAGAGGTAGTTTTACCGGCACCATTTGGTCCGAGAAGTCCCACAATTTCTCCTTGATTAACTTCAACATCAATGCCTTTTACAACATCGCGTCCTTTATATGTTTTGACTAAATTTTCTGCTCTTAATTTCATAAAATTGTTTTAAAATGAACTTCAAGTCTGGGATTCAACTTCCTTTATTTTTTATCTTCTAAAGCCTCCCAAAACTCATAGGCCCTTCTTAAATGGGGAATCACAATGGTTCCTCCCACAAGTGTGGCAATACCAAGTGTTTCCATCACCTCTTCTTTAGTAACGTTTAGTTTGTGTGCAGATTGCAAATGGTAAGCAATACAGTCATCACAACGTAAAACGGCTGAAGCAACCAGACCCAATAATTCCTTGGTTTTTACATCCAAAGCTCCTTCCATATAGGCGTTTGTATCAAGATTAAAAATACGCTTAATCATTTTATTGTTATCGCCAAGGAGCTTTTCATTCATCCGTTCGCGATAGCTATTGAATTCATCTACCTTATTATTTGACATCGATTTCAAGTGTTTTTTTTTGGTTTAAGCCGTAAAATATTACGGCTGTACTTTAACTAATTTAATAAAATTTGGTGTTTAGAATTTGGAGACTGATATTTATTAAATTTTATCATTTTTTGCTTTTCTTGTCATCCCGAGCAGAGGCTCGGGATTGATTTCTAACAACAATTTTAGAAATAACAATGCTTATTTCGTATAAAACTAAAATAGGAATCGCTACAATAATTTGACTTACAATATCTGGTGGTGTGATAATTGCAGAAATAATAAGTACAACAACAAGCCCTATTTTTCGATATTTCTTTAATACCTCTGGTGTAACGAGTCCAATTTTAGTAAGAAAATAAATAATGATGGGCAGTTCAAAAATCAAACCGGATGCAATTACAGAAGAACGCACCAATCCAATGTAACTGCTTAAATCAAAATCATTGAAAACTTCGCCACTCACTTGATAACTCCCCAGAAAATTGATAGATAAAGGGGTAATTACATAATAACCAAAAAGAACTCCTATAAAAAACAACAAAGAGGAAACAAAAATAAACCCTCGGGCTGTACTTCTTTCATTTTGTAATAAACCGGGGCTTACAAATTTCCAGAATTCATAGATTACATAAGGAAATGCAATTACAAAACCGGCTGTAATTGAAGTCCAAATATGTGCTGAAAACTGCCCCGCCATAGTCCTGCTCTGAATCCTAAAAGGCAACTCATCAAAACAAAAGCTGTCCTGAAGTCCCACATACTGAGCAATATCACACAAAACTCTGTATGTTACAAAGTCGGCACTTTTTGGTCCAAAAATAATAACGTCAAAAATAAAGTCTTTAGCAAGAAAAGCTGCCATACCAATAATGACAATACTCATTGTAGCTCTTATAAGGTGCCAACGCAGGTCTTCCAGATGGTCAAGAAAAGACATCTCTGCATTCGGGTTTTTCTTTTTGCGGGCTGCCATTAAATAATTCCTTCTTTAATGAGATTGTGAATATGAAGTACACCTTTATAGCTTCCATTTTCTTCAACAAGGAGTTGAGAAATACCATGAGTTTCCATTAATTCCATAGCCTTGACTGCCATAGCCTGGGCATCAATGGTTTTGGGGCCTTTTGTCATGATATCACGAGCTTTTAAATTGCTTATATCATCTGTCTTAGTTAGCATTCGCCGCAAGTCTCCATCAGTTATGATTCCTATAATTTTTTCATCCTCAATGACTGCAGTAACACCCAACATCTTTTCAGATATTTCTACAATCACCTCCTTGATGCTTGAATCTAAACTAACTTTCGGCTTTTCATTGGCATCACATAAATCTGCCACACGCAAATAAAGTTGTTTACCCAATGAACCTCCCGGATGAAAACGTGCAAAATCTTTACTGGAAAATCCTCTTAAATCAAGTAAGCACATAGCAAAAGCATCCCCAATTACGAGTTGTGCCGTTGTACTGGTTGTGGGTGCTAAATTATTGGGGCAAGCTTCTTTTTCAACAAAAGCATTCAACACATAGTCTGCTTTTTTTCCAAGAAAAGAGTCCTTATTTGAGGTAATTGCAATGAGCTTATTTCCTAAAGATTTTATAAGCGGAACAAGAACCTTTATCTCAGGTGTGTTACCACTTTTTGAAATGCATATCACACTGTCTTCCGGTTGTATCGTTCCCAAATCTCCATGAATTGCATCTGCAGCATGCATAAATGCAGAGGGCGTTCCCGTAGAGTTTAATGTTGCTACAATTTTTGTGGCAATATTAGCACTTTTGCCTATTCCTGTAATAATAACCCTACCCCCAGACTCAAAAACATATTCAACAGCTTGAGCAAACTCATCATCCACTAAATTAGCGAGATAAGCTATGGCTCTGCTTTCAGTTTCTATGGTTTCTCGGGCAATGGAAATAATTTTTTGACGACTTTGCAAAACTTAACAGTTTTTTTGGTTTGTGGCTTCTAAAAGAATTACTATATTTAGAGTACAAATGTAGATAAAATAATTATAGTAAGTGAATGAAATTGACATACACGCAGCCCTAAAAAGGTATTTTGGATTTTCCACTTTTAAAGGCTTGCAGGAAGAGGTTGTCAAGAGTGTTGTCAACAATGAAAACACTTTTGTCATAATGCCCACAGGTGGTGGTAAATCTTTATGCTACCAGCTTCCGGCTCTCATTGCAGAAGGTACGGCTATCGTTGTTTCTCCCCTCATCGCTTTAATGAAAAACCAGGTGGATTTCCTCAGGGCTAATTCCTCTGAAACTGGAATCGCACACGTTTTAAATTCTTCCTTAAACAAAACTGAAATCAAACAAGTCAAAAAAGACATTGTTGATGGTGTGACAAAACTGCTTTATGTAGCACCGGAGTCACTCACCAAAGAAGAAAATGTAGCATTTTTACGCAGTGTACCCATCTCCTTTCTGGCCATTGATGAAGCACACTGTATTAGCGAATGGGGACACGACTTTAGACCTGAATACAGAAACCTAAAATCTATCATTGAGCGAATTGGTGACAACATTTCCATTGTAGCTCTCACAGCAACAGCAACACCCAAAGTACAGGAAGACATTATTAAAAACCTAAACATTCAGGATGCAAAAGTATTTAAAGCCTCCTTTAACCGCCCCAATCTATATTATGAGGTGCGTCCCAAAACAAAAAATGTTGATGCAGACATCATTCGGTTTATAAAACAAAATGAAGGTAAAAGCGGTATTGTATATTGCCTGAGCCGAAAACGTGTTGAAGAACTGTCTCAAACACTTCAGGTAAACGGTGTAAAAGCAATTCCCTATCACGCAGGCCTTGACCCTAAAACACGCGTGAGACATCAAGACATGTTCCTTATGGAGGATACAGATGTGGTTGTTGCAACCATCGCATTTGGAATGGGAATCGATAAACCCGATGTGCGATTCGTAATTCACCACGATATTCCAAAAAGTATAGAGAGCTACTATCAGGAAACCGGTCGCGCCGGAAGAGACGGTGGTGAAGGTCATTGCCTCGCTTTTTATTCCTATAAAGACATTGAAAAACTGGAAAAGTTTATGAGCGGTAAACCGGTCGCTGAACAGGAAATAGGTCATGCCCTCTTGCAGGAAGTGGTCGCTTATGCTGAAACATCTATGTCACGCAGAAAATTTATCCTCCATTACTTTGGAGAAGAATTTGATAACGAAACCGGTGAAGGTGGCGATATGGATGACAATATGCGCAATCCTAAAAAACAACACGAAGCAAAAGACGATGTTGTAAAACTTCTCAAAGTCATCAAAGAAAGCAATCAACAATACAAGTCAAAAGCCATTGTTCAAATTCTTATAGGTAAAATAAGTGCTTTGATAAGTTCACATCGCCTCGATACACAGCCCTTTTTTGGTACAGGAAAAGATAAAGAACCCGAGTACTGGATGGCACTTTTACGTCAGGTTTTAGTAACCGGTATGCTTACAAAAGACATTGAAACCTATGGTGTAATTAAGTTGTCTGAAAGTGGAGCAAATTTCCTGAAAAACCCACAATCCTTTATGATGACAGAGGACCACTCGTTTAAGGAAGCCAATGATGATTCCATTGTTTCACAGCAAAAAGGAGGTGGTGTTGCAGATGAAAACCTCTTTAAACTCCTCAAAGAAGAACGTAAAAAACTAGCTCACAAGCTGGAACTTCCTCCCTTTGTTATTTTTCAAGATCCCTCACTGGAAGATATGTCTCTCAAATATCCCGGTTCCATTGACGAACTTTCTAATGTGCACGGTGTGGGTGAAGGAAAAGCAAAAAAATATGGAAAAACCTTTGTTGACCTCATCAACCGATATGTAGAAGATAATGACATTGAAAGACCCGATGACCTGATAGTGAAAACAACAGGAACAAACAGTGCATTGAAATTATATATCATCCAAAATGTTGACAGAAAACTTCAACTTCCTGATATTGCCAAAGCAAAAGGCCTCTCTATGGATGAATTTATCAAAGAAATGGAAGCCATTGTTTATAGTGGAACCAAAATAAATATTAACTATTATCTTGATGAAATTCTCGATGAGGATCAGCAGGAAGAAATTCACGATTACTTTCTGGAAGCAGAAACCGATAAAATTGAAGATGCCTTAAAAGAATTTGATGGGGATTATGAGGAGGAAGAGCTGCGTTTATACCGCATAAAATTTATTAGTGAGGTTGCTAATTAAGGGTTTGAAATATCTAAGTATCTTTACACCTTTTAAAAACTACCTCAATTTATGAGACATCTGGTTCTTGCGATTGCATCCGGTTTGATATTATCTTTTGGTTGGCCCACTTGGGGGTTTCCCTTATTATTGTTTTTTGGGTTTGTTCCCTTACTCATTCTTGAACGCGAAATAAGGCTTTCATCGCTAAAGCGAAAAGGTTGGCGGGTACTCTTATTTGCTTACCTCACCTTTTTAACCTGGAACATCATCAAAACAAATTGGCTGTGGTTTTCATCAGAATTTGGGGCTATTTTCGCCATAACCGTCAACTCCTTGTTAATGGCGCTCGTAGTTGTATTCTATCATCACTTTGCAAAACGCACCACCTTTTTTATATCCACTGTTTTTCTGGCAGCACTTTGGATTTGCTTTGAAAAAATGCACCTCAACTGGGATTTTTCGTGGCCGTGGCTCAATTTGGGGAATGGCTTTTCAGACTATATCAGCTGGGTGCAATGGTATGAATATACCGGTACTTTTGGCGGAACACTTTGGGTATGGATTGTCAATCTCGGTGTTTTTAAAAGTTACATTTTATATAAGGAATTCAATGACAAAACAATCATCTTTCGCGGAAGCATAAAAACGGGGATTTACATTTTACTCCCATTACTTATTTCATTAGCATTGTATTATTCTTATGAGGAAAGTGGGGAAAAAGCAAATGTGGTGGTTTTACAACCCAATATTGACCCCTATTCAGAAAAATACAATGTGTCTAACGACGAAATAGCAACTCTGCTCTTTGAACTTGCAGACACCAAAGTTACAAAGGAAACCGATTTTGTTATTGCACCTGAAACTGTTTTTGCAGACAATGAACGCATTGAAATTTTTGAAAAAGGGAATACAACTCAACGCATAAGAGATTACATCAGCAACTACCCAAAGCTGAATTTCCTTTCCGGCGTTTCTCTTTTTAAAGTCTTTGACGACCCCAAACAAGCAACCCTTCAAACCAATACCTTTGATAATGGCTTGCTTTATAACACCTACAATTCGGCTTTTATGATCAGTCCAAAACCTGAAATGGACCTCTATCACAAATCAAAACTCGTGGTGGGTGTTGAAAGTACGCCTTATGTGGGTATTATAAAACCATTGCTCGGCGACATTATGCTTGATCTGGGCGGAACCGTCGCAATGAAAACAACACAGGATTATCGGGGTGTTTTTAAAAATAAAGACAATCAATTTGCCGCTGGACCCATTATTTGTTATGAGTCAGTTTATGGCGAATTTGTAACCGGATATGTACGCAATGAAGCCAATTTTCTGGCAATCATTACCAATGATGCATGGTGGGGTGAAACTCAAGGTCACAAACAACACCTCAGCCTGGCAAAACTGCGTGCGGTGGAAACCCGCCGCAGCATCGCCCGAAGTGCCAATACAGGAATTTCAGGATATATCAACCAGCGTGGTGATGTGGGCGAAACACTGGCTTACAACACTCAGGGAGCACTGGCAGGAACCATTTACCTGAATGAAGAAATCACCTTTTATGTAAAGTATGGCGACTTTATATATCGTATTGCTCTGTTTATACTTATTGGTGTGCTATTAATCGCTTTTACAAAGAGACGTGGAGAAGTGGGGTTGGAGTAGATATGAGATGTTAGATTTTTAGTCTCCTTTCTCCTCTCTATTTTCTTTTGTCTCAAATCTGATGTTTACGTCTATAAAAATGTACCAATTAGTCTCTTTTATAAAATTCTTTTTTCGTTCTATAAAGCTTCACGGAGTGCACTCTCCTTTTGTCTTTCAATTAGATACCAAGTGCTTTAAGGACAAAACCAACTATCCGGAGTATAAACAACTGGAAACTTACAACAACATACTTTCAGAAAACAAAAAAACCATCACGGTAACTGATTTTGGTCAAGGGTCCCGCATATTTAAAAACAACTTCCGAAAAATAGCCGATATCGCCAAACACGCCGGAATTTCAAAAAAAAGACAACGCTTGCTTTTTCGTATGGCGAATTATTTACAGTTTAAAAACACACTTGAACTCGGTACTTCATTAGGTAAGGCTACCGTTGCATTAGCTATTAATAAACAAAATCAGGTTACAACTATTGAAGGTTGTCAAAACACTGCATTTGTTGCGAAAAGTACTTTAAAGGAAATGGGTATAACTGATGTGTCTATCTTGAATGATACCTTTGAGAAGGTATTAAATGAGCCCTTAAGTTTTATACCCGATTGCATCTATATTGATGGAAACCACAACAAAGAGGACACTTTGAATTATTTTCACAAACTTTTACATCAGGTTCATAACGATACTGTGCTCATTTTTGACGATATTTACTGGTCAAAAGATATGACCAAGGCCTGGAAAGAAATAGCAGACCATCCAAAGGTGACTGTCTCTATTGATACTTTTTACTGGGGATTGATTTTCTTTAGAAAAGAACAGGAAAAGCAAAGTTTTACAATCTGGGTGTAACATTCAGGCATTATAAAAGACATATGAATAGCATCATAAAAAGTTGATTTACCCTATGAGTTTAGTCATAAAAATAAGAAAAATTACCCGCGATTTTAAAATGGGTCAGGAAATCCTGAATGTTTTAAAAGGAATTGATCTCGACATTGAAAAAGGTGAATATGTAGCCCTAATGGGACCTTCGGGTTCCGGGAAATCTACGTTGATGAATATTTTAGGGTGTTTGGATACAGCCACGTCAGGAAGCTATGAACTCAATGGAGTGAATGTAAGCACCATGACAGATGACGAACTCGCAGAAATAAGAAACAAGGAAATTGGTTTTATATTCCAAACATTCAATCTCTTACCAAGAACAACAGCATTGGATAATGTTGCATTACCGATGATTTATGCAGGAGCCTCAAAAGCAGAACGTACCAAACGCGCTGAAGAAGTTCTTCACGATGTGGGCCTTGCAGACCGAATGGATCACCGCCCCAATGAACTTTCTGGTGGTCAAAGACAACGGGTGGCTGTGGGAAGAGCATTGGTCAATAATCCTTCCATCATCCTCGCAGATGAACCCACCGGAAACCTGGATTCAAAAACCTCTGAAGAAATTATGAATCTCATCGATGCCATTCACCAAAAAGGAAATACCGTCATACTTGTCACGCACGAAGAAGACATCGCGCAACGTGCAAAAAGAGTCATTCGTTTAAGAGATGGAATGATTGAGAGCGATACCCGACAATAATTTATTAAACCACCATTCCTGCGGCTACCGTTTCGTGGGTATTTTCATCTATCAATATAATACTCCCGGTCATTCGGTTATCGCGATAGGGGTCAAGCATTAATGGGCGTGTCGTTTTTAAAGTAACCCGCGCAATGGCATTCATAGTGAGTTCTTTGTTTTCGGTATTGCGGGCATACGTGTCAATATCAACTTGATACACCACTTCTTTGATGAGTGCTTTTTTTTCATTAGAAGTGTGCATAATTGTGTATTTGGCACGTGGTCTGGCAGGTTGGTCGTGAAGCCAGCACAACATCACATCAAATTCCTGAATCATTTCAGGTTGATTGTTAGGTTTTACAATCATATCACCTCGGCTTATATCAATATCATCTTCAAGTGTCATTGAGACAGACATAGGTGCAAATGCTTCCTGAATTTCAGTTTCTCCGGCATTGATAGAAGTAATTTTTGAACTAAACCCAGAGGGCAAAACCGTTACTGCATCACCCACTCTGTAAATACCACTGGAAATGCGACCTGCATACCCCCTGTAATCAATAAATCCCTCTCGTTGAGGTCGCAATACCGTTTGAACGGCAAAACGGGCATCAATCTTATTAATGTCACTACTAATGTGGAGCGTTTCAAGTGTGTGCAGCAATGGGGAACCTTGATACCAATCCATATTTTTGGAGCGATTTACCACATTATCTCCATCCAAAGCACTTATGGGAATAAAACGAACATCTTTGACATCAAGCTTGGATGAAAACTCCTCAAAATGAGCGACAATTTTAGTGTAGGTCTCCTCAGAATAATTTACCAAGTCCATTTTATTAACACAAACAATCATGTGTGGAATTTGAAGCAGCGATGCAATAAATGCATGACGCTTGGTTTGTTCTATAACACCGTGACGAGCATCAATAAGTATCAAAGCCGCATTGGCGGTAGAAGCTCCGGTTACCATATTGCGGGTGTATTGAATATGCCCGGGAGTATCTGCAATGATAAACTTTCGTTTGGGTGTTGTAAAATACCGATAAGCCACATCAATAGTGATACCTTGCTCGCGTTCATCTTTTAAACCATCGGTAAAAAGTGCCAGATCAATCCCTTCAAATCCTCTGCGTTTACTTGTGGCTTCAACAGAGGCCAGTTGGTCTTCAAAAATTGATTTTGAGTCATACAGCAAACGGCCAATGAGAGTGCTTTTTCCATCATCAACACTTCCGGCAGTAGTAAATCGTAATAATTGGTTGCGCTCTAACATCATTAATTTATATTAAAAATACCCTTGTTTTTTTCTATCTTCCATCGCTGTATCACCTCTTTTGTCATCAGCTCTGTTTCCTCTTTCAGTCTGTCGCATAGTCGCCACTTCATCAACAATCTTTTCCAAGGTATCAGCATCAGATTCTATTCCTCCTGTTATGGTAATATCCCCTAGGGTTCTGAATCTTATTTTTTTAGTCTGAATGATTTCTTCGGTTCCCAATTTTAAAAATTCAGAATTGGGTATCCAGGAATCATTGCGCCATACTACTTCACGCTCGTGAGCGAAATAAAGTGACGGTATCTGGATGTTTTCACGTAAAATATAATTCCATACATCCATCTCTGTCCAATTACTAATGGGAAATGCTCTAAAGTGCTCTCCATCAAAACACTTGCCATTGAGAAGGTTCCACAATTCAGGACGCTGGTTTTTAGGGTTCCACTGTCCAAAATCATCCCGATGCGAAAAGAAACGCTCTTTGGCACGTGCCTTTTCTTCATCACGTCTTCCACCTCCAATGGCACAATCTACTTTATTGGCTTCAATGGCATCAAGCAAAGTGGTGATTTGAAGGGCGTTGCGGGTAGCGTTTTTACCTCTTTCTTCAGCCACACGACCTGTATCAATGGATTGTTGCACAGAAGCAACAAGTAATTGAACCCCAAAGTCACTAACCAATTTATCTCTGAAGTGAATGGTTTCCGGAAAATTATGACCGGTATCCACATGCATCAAAGCAAAAGGCATTTTTGCAGGATAAAACGCTTTTTTTGCCAAATGAGTCAAAACAATTGAATCTTTACCTCCTGAAAATAGCAATACAGGATTTTGAAATTGAGCAGCTACTTCCCGCAAAATAAAAATCGCTTCAGACTCAAGTTCATCAAGATAATTGAGATAAAATTTTTGCATGGTACTATTGAATTCTAATTTGATTTACAAAGGTAATTACTTTTTTCACACAAGTATCTATAGCTTCTTCTTCAGTTAAAAGATGTAGATCCGGTTGAAGTGGTGATTCATAAGGTGCATCAATTCCGGTAAAATTTTTAATTTCTCCTGCACGTGCTTTTTTATAGAGGCCTTTAGGGTCCCTTGTTTCGCAAACTTGAAGTGGTGTATCAACAAAAACTTCAAAAAAATGAGCAGCACCTACAATTTCTTTTACCATCGCTCTATCCTTAATTGTGGGAGAGATAAAACTTGCTAACGTAATGAGCCCGGCATCGACAAACAGCTTGGAAACTTCAGCAATACGCCTCAGGTTTTCGTGGCGTTCCGCTTCAGAAAAGCCCAAATCCTTGTTTATACCCTTACGGATGTTATCGCCATCAAGAGAATAAGTTTGCATTCCCATTGCAAATAATTGCTCTTCTACGGCATTGGCAATTGTAGATTTTCCTGAACCGGAAAGTCCTGTAAACCACAATACAAATGAGGGATGTTCATTTGCCTTATTTCTGTGAAATTTCGAAATCACAAAATCGTGTTTAATGATATTTTTAGTCATCCTAGATATTTTCTTGTCTATTTTTCAATCCAAAATTAAAGCGATACCATACCCTTTCATGCAGGTAATATAAAACCATTTTTGTTAATAATTCTGCAATTCCTATTTTAATGCCTATCAATGGATCTCCGGTAATAAACCAGGAAATAGCCATGGTGTCAAGTGTTCCCACAACACGCCAAGTAACCGTTTTTAAAAGATGACGTTTGCGACTTTCTCTTAATACGCCTTGTTTTGAAAGATTGATGGAATACCATAATCGCTCATGCAAATAATAAAGAATTAGTTTTGTGAGTACTTCGGCAAAACCAATTTTCACTCCGGTTAATGGATTCCCCGAAATAATCCAGGCTAAAAGCATGGTGTCTAGTGTTCCAACAATGCGCCAGGTTACAGCTTTTAGAGCGTGCCTTTTATGAGAGGCCTTAGTCATTTGAAACGATAAAATAATTATTTAATAAATTTTCTTTGTTGTATCTCATTTCGTTTCCGGTATGGATATCGATAACCTTAACGCCTGCCGCACGACAGATAGCATGACCGGCAGCAGTATCCCACTCCATCGTAGGAGCAAAACGCGGATAAACATCTGCGGCACCTTCAGCAATCAAACAGAGTTTTAAAGAGCTTCCTTTTGAGACTATTTTCAGTTCCTTGATGCTTTCCTTTTTTAAGGTTTCCAAAAAGTGCCTCGTTTCATCATTCATATGGGAGCGACTTCCCACCACTCTCAGTAGTGTTGCATCTTTATGAGGCAATATAGGTGTGGCTTTTGCAAAGATAGATTCACCACCTTGATTTTCATCATCAAGTTCCACTTTGTAAGCCTTGCCTTCAGATACGATAGCAAAATACAATTCCTTGGTGGCAGGAACGAGTATAACCCCAAGCACAGGATTGCCCTGCTCCACTAATGCTATATTCACTGTAAATTCATCATTCTTTTTGATAAATTCTTTGGTGCCGTCAAGCGGATCCACAATCCAACATAGTTTCCAGCTTTTTCTTGTTTCATATGGCAATTGTTTGTTCTCCTCACTAATAATGGGAATAAGCGTTTGCTCAAGCAAGCTTACAATGACCTTATTTGCAGCCTGATCTGCTTCGGTGAGTGGCGAACTATCGTCTTTAAGGATTACATCAAAATCACGAGCATAGACGTTTAGAATTTCCTTTCCCGCAAGAAGAGCCGCTTTGATTGCTATTTTTAAATGGCTTTTCATGTATTTGTTTCAGATAGTATCATTTGATATTTTAAGCTTAATTTTGAACATAGTTTATACAGTTTCCTGTTTTTGTTGCTTCACAGACCTGCCTTGCTGGCAGGCAGGGTCTCACAAAGTTTTCTCGCAAATACGCAAAGGTTAAATTTATCAATGTCGAACGTCTAACCACTCTTATTCCTTTCAATTGGGCCCGGTTTCGGCTTCGCTCAACCTCCGAAATTACTAACATCTCACCACTACCCTCTCAGTACTTATAACTAAGGAACCCGCAATACTTCCTTATCCTTCAAATAAGCTTTCAACGCGACCATAGCAGCAAGCTTGGCCTCCGCTTTGTTTTGCTCCATCAGCTTTTCAGCCGAATAGTATTTTTTGACAAAATGGGTATCAAAGTTTCCGCTTCGAAAGGCTTCATGTTCCATCACAAATTTCCCGAAGGGTAATGTGGTGGACACGCCTTCAACTTCATAATTTGCAATCGCTTCTATCATCAATTGGATGGCTTCCTCACGGGTTTGTCCAAAAGTTATCAATTTGGACAGCATCGGGTCATAATAAATGGGTACTTCCATGCCCTCTTCAAAACCATCATCCACACGAATGCCCGGCCCCATTGGCGGACGATATCGTGTCAAGGTGCCTACACTGGGCATAAAGTCTGCCAGTGGGTCTTCAGCATAGACACGCAGTTCCATGGCGTGACCTTTTATTTTTAAGTCTTCTTGCTTGAAATCCAACTTTTCACCACGAGCGATTTTGATTTGTTGCTCTACCAGATCAAGGCCGGTGATGAGTTCAGTTACGGGGTGTTCTACTTGCAGGCGGGTGTTCATCTCAAGAAAATAAAAGTTTAATTGTTCATCCAATAAAAACTCCACTGTTCCTGCACCCACATAATCACAGGCTTTAGCAACTTTGACTGCGGCTTCACCCATTTGGGTGCGAATTTCAGGGGTCAAAACCGCCGAAGGGGCTTCTTCCACCACTTTCTGGTGTCGGCGCTGTATGCTGCATTCACGTTCAAAAAGGTGTACTACATGGCCGTGGGTATCAGCCAAGACTTGTATTTCGATATGTCGGGGCGAACCCACATATTTTTCAATAAAAACAGACCCATCTCCAAAAGCCGATTCGGCCTCACTGATGGCGCGTTTCATTTGTTCTTCCAGTTCGCTTTCCTTTTCCACAATACGCATCCCTTTTCCGCCACCACCGGCAGAAGCTTTGATGAGAATTGGAAAGCCTATTTCATAAGCGATACTTTTTGCTTTGGCAACATCGGTGATGGCTTCATCAATTCCGGGTACCATGGGGATATCATATCCCTTTACCGCTTCTTTAGCAGCAAGCTTGCTTCCCATAATACGGATGGCATGTGGTCGCGGACCGATAAACGTCATACCACTCTGTTCAACTGCCTCCGCGAAAGCGGCATTCTCACTCAAGAACCCATAACCGGGATGAATCCCATCCACGTGAAGTTCCTTAGCGAGTTGGATGATGTGATCTCCTCTTAAATAAGACTTGTTGGAAGCGGCTTCGCCCACACAAATGGCCTCATCGGCAAATTGCACGTGGGGTGCGTTTCGGTCGGGTTCTGAGAAAATGGCCACCGTTTTAATGCCCATCTTTCGAGCGGTTTTCATAACCCTAAGAGCAATTTCTCCTCTATTTGCTATTAGTATTTTTTTCATATATATCACCCATTCCCAAATTTACTTGGAGAGGCATCTCGTTAATATTAATTTATTTCAAATATGTCAGTTCAAATTTCAAGTCCCTCAAAAGTTGGTCGGCCAGTTTTTTTGCCTGCATCCTAAGTTCATTGACGGCTGTACTTTCCCATAGTTCACCCTTTAGGCTCGAGCCAATTGTAAACAGGTTTTTATGAGGAACCCCATTGCTGTCAAGAACTTGATAGGTCGCTGTATTTGTTTTTATTCCCAGATTCAAACTATCTTGGGTTAGTATGCCGTTTAAAAGGCAATTTTTTAAAAATGATTGGTCAAGGTTTTTCAAATTGGTTTCGGGACCGGTACAGTTAATGACTCTTGAGATTTTCAGTTCTTTGGTCTCTTGTTCTTTTTTATCAAAATAAGTAAGGGTGATTTCTTTTTCAGATTCAGTAAAATCAATGATTTTGCCTGAGTTGATATGTAATTTTCCCTCAATACGTAATTGTTGTATTTTATCGTGGGTATGCAATGGGATTCTATGTCTTGCAACTCCCCACAAGTGACGAAACCTTGACATAAACAGTTGCTTTTCTGTGGCTGTCAAGTTTTTCCATATTCTTTGAGTATGAGGCCTTAGAGAATCGATTACAGGTTCTGCTGTGACTCCATATTCCCTAACAGTTTTTATGTGTTTAATGACTTTTTTAACCAAATCAAATAACAATATATCCTCATTAATTTCTTCAGTAAGTTTTGTGTATTTGAATCCGTTGTGGCGGTGAGGTAAAATATTAAATCCGTTTGGCGAAATGGAATATATTTCCCCATTAAAACCTTCCTCAAGCAATCCTAAAACGGTATCCACCATTGTTAAACCATTTCCGATTATCAACACGGGAAGATCTCTGTCAATTGACTCGACAGATTCTTTTTTCCAGGGGTTTTGAAAATAGTTTTTACTGTTGAAAAAGAAGGTGTTTTTTATGGTGGGATTTCTTGGAATGTTATTTCCTGAAGCTATTACACACACATCTGCTTCAAGGGTTTCATTGTTACAAAGTGATACAGTGACTTTATTTTCTTTAGGAAACAAGTCTGTCACAAGATCTTGAATAACTTCAACTTGTATATTTTTAGATGCAGCAAGTTTAAGTGCATTTTCCCAAATTGCCATCAGGTAATCTCCATAAATCCTTCTTGGCAGATAAGCATTTGAAATAAGGGTACGGTCTTTTGATATAAATTGAGGTTGTTCCATTACCCAATCTAAAAAATGATTTGGTTGATTAGGATAGGCACTCATTTTACCTGCAATCACATTTAGCAAATGCTTTTCTGAATATGGATTGTATGCAATACCTCTGTTTAATGTTCCTTGTTCATTAATAAGTAAAATTTCCAAAGATCCTTTAGCAAGCTCAATGAGCTGCACCGCTGTCATTGTTCCTGTAAAACCGCCTCCTATGATTGCTATTCTTTTCATATAAATGCCCGCGCAGGCGGGTATCTCGTTAATACTATTTTGCTATGCACAGTTCATTCTGCTCTTGTCAAATGTGTTATTTCAAAATTTTGGAATTTGGTGCTTTGAAATTTGGAATATCTCCTCATCTTATATAAAGTCAACCTATGACAGTGACGTACACGTAAACACCTCACACAACTATTTACTCCATCTCAATCAGTAACTGCCCCTTATCCACCGTGTCTCCTTCTTTAACAGCTACCGCTTTCACCATTCCGTCGCGGGGCGCCGTGAGGGCATTTTCCATTTTCATGGCTTCCAAAACCAACAAGTAATCGCCTTCCTTGACCACATCGCCGGCTTTGACCGGTACATCAAGTATTAGACCGGGCATAGGTGCTTTTATATCATTTACTGCAACTGTATTGCCTAATGAGAGCCCCATCGCATCAATGAGTTCGTCAAGCGGAGTGCCTATTTTTACATTGTATAAATTTGAATTGATTTTAACGGTATAGATTCTATTGATAAAATCTGAATGGACAATTTCGGCATTAACCGATTGATTTTGATGTATGAGGTGAAGGGTGTTTTTATTTTTTTGTTGAGCGTCCAGCTCTTTGATTTCGTTTTCAGCGATTGAAAAGTCAAACTGCTCATTTACCATCAGGCGGTATTTGGTCTCCATATGTGGTGTAACTTGAAAATAATTGTGACCGTAAAGATAGGGATTTGTATGAGAAAAGAAAAAGGGAATTAGGCTATCAGAAAAAAGGGAATTTGAAAATGGGCAACCGTGAGGTGTATAAGATATAACAACTTTAAGATTGTCAATTGCTGTAGCGATAGTGCCCTATGATAGTGTATTTGAATAATATATCCTCAATCACCTGCCCGGCTCCAATATTATGGACAATCATAGGTCTTTTTCCATCTTTTGATTTTTTATCAACCACAAAACCAATGTGGTATAAACCTCCTTCCAGCCGCCAGCAAACCACATCCCCTGGCAAGTAAGTATCCGCATTTGTGGATATAGTAACAGGGGTGCCGTGTCTTTCAAAAAAGGTCATCAGATTGGGTACACGCCTGTGATCGATATTTCGGTCGGGGCGGGTAAGTCCCCAGTTTTTTGGATATTTTTCAAAAGCAACCCTCATATCTTCATGTACTTCTTTTTGCAAATCAATTCCCAAAGCACGATAGCCCCTGATGATTACATCTGTACAGACTCCTTTGTCTGAAGGCACATCCCCATTGGGGTATGAAATACTGAAATAAGTGGGATCATAGGTTACTTCTTGTTTAGTAAGTTCCAAAGCCGCTGCGGCAAGGTTTTTAGAAAAGGAGGTTTGACCGCTTACCTGGGTTAGCGAAAGAAAAAAGAACAATCCCATTACAAAATAGAGTTTCATTCCTAATGAATAACGTTTAATAATGCATTTAGTTATCAATAAGTAAACCAAAAATTTTAACGTGCTTCAAAAATAGTCAGGTACAAGTGGGAAGCCATCTTGCGTGCGTTGTGCTTGGCACGGTTGGCGTTTTCACCCTCATATAAAGAATCTATCGTCTCAAACCACAAATTGATCCAATTCCCAAAATGCTCCATTTGTAATCCATTGTGGTATTTATGGTCGAGTTTGATATGGGCTTTGGTAGGGTTGCCTTTAAACTTCGCTTTAAAAAACAAATTGCTTTCCCAAAAGTCGGTGAGCTTTTCAAGGTGTTCCTCCCAGTTTGTAATGGTTTCATTAAAAAAAAATCCAATTTCCTTGCTTTCCCTCACTTTTGAATAAAATGTAGTAACCAGCAATTTGACATCTTCCCTGTTTTTTATATCATTCATTATTCAAAGTACTCAAAATAAATGGGGAGGTAAGATTCCAATTTGACATAAGCGGCTTCTGCTGTCTCTAAATCTTTGCTCAGTGCTGAAAAATAGGCTCTCATCGGAAATAAAAAATTGTGCAACTGCTCATGGGATTCCCCTTTCATAGTGCATTTATCAAAAATAGTTTTAAACTCAAACTCCAACTGGCTCTTAAGCTGGTTGTAATTTTTGTTTTCTGAATCCCTGAAGTTATCTATATGCTCCTGCATCGCAAGGACTCCCAGATTAGTTTCTGCATTTGCCTTCCACTTTTGCCCGTTGTCGAGGCGCAATTCGTCTTCGCTGTGGTGGCTTTCAGTTTCTGTGATTTTTTCAGCTGAAGGTTTTTCTTCAGCTTGTTTACACGAATTAGCAAACCCGGTAACGAATAGCAAAAGCATTCCCATTATTATGTATTTCATGAAGTTATCTTATATTAATTAATTAGATTAAATGGAGTATAATTATCAGTATACTTACAAAAACACTAACCATCAATGAGTTCAGTACCATTTTAGGTTTTAACTGGGCTAGTATCGTTGCATTAAACCACATAGCTACAGAAACAACAAGAAACATTTCTAACATTTGCAGTGGCCCCGTTCCTTGCATTAAAATAAGCATCGCTGCTATGGAGCCAATACAGCTTGAAGCGATTATTCCAAGAGCTGCATAGGTGTAATACATTTCATTAAATTCAGTCAAAAGAGTTCCGTAGAGGGTTTTCATTGTGTAAACTATTTAAGGTGTACACAAAGGTATTTTTCAATTGGAAAATTGTTTATGACCTAAATCATAAGGGTTCTATCTGAATAGCTTTCGGTTTTTTATTTTGAGTTCACCCTTTTTCTCCAGTGATTTTGTAGCCCTGATGACCGTTTCTACACGCAAGCCTGTCAAATCTGCTATTTGTTGGCGCGTGATATTTACCTGAAATGAAAAAGGCTCATATAAATCGTGAACGTGTTTTTTTAAATAATCAATGATTCTCAAGATGCGGTGCTCAGGTTCTTGGGAAGAGAGTTCAGCCGCCATAATGGCTTTGTAGTACAAACGGCTGGCAAGTGCCTTGGTGATAGAGAGATGTTCATCTGGATGTGCTTTGAGTAATTTCAAGAAATTCTCTTTTGAAACCCGAAGCACCTCAGCGTCTGATAAAGCTTCAGCGTGAGCAGGATATTTCACATCAGCAAAAAGTGGCGGTTCCCCAAAACTTTGACCCGCAAAAAAAATACCCTGTATAAACTCTTTACCATCGTCATTGAAATTGTTCATTTTCACCTCACCCCTAAGAATTTGAAAATAACACAAAGCAGGCTGTCCTTCAGAAAATATTTTTTCACCCTTTAAAAAAGCAAGCTTCTCTGCACCAAATCTAAACAATATATCTTCCGCTATCATTTGCTTAACTGTGTTGTTTAAGGATTTGCACCAACTCTTGCTTTTGCAAAACGCCTGATTGTCGCCACAATTGCTTTCCGTTTTTAAAGAGAATCATCGTGGGCACGCCCCTCACCTGATACACTCCTGCCAAGGGCTGGTTTTTATCTACATCAATTTTTATGATTTTGATGGCATCACCCAGTTCGGCTTTGACCGCATCCAGTATGGGTGCCAGTGTTTTACAGGGACCACACCAGGTAGCAAAAAAGTCAACCAATACCGGTTTGTCATCATTGATGATTTCGCTGAATTTTGATTTCATCTTCCTTTTTTTTTGGGAGTTTATACAAAGATACAACTCCCTTTTTGAATAAAGCAAAAGCCTCTTAAAAGGAGTAAAAAAACTATCTTTGCCCCAATGCGCAAAAATCCCTTTCAAAAATTTAAAACCGATGTTTCAGGAATAGCGCTTCCTGAAAAATTCACCTTTCCGTTTTACTATACCCCACACACTTTAAGCGAAATTGCTGCCAGCGAATTGCAAGATTATTTAGAAACTCAAAGCGATTTTGACCACAATTTTGGTATCGACCCCAAAAACAAGGGACTTGTCATCGGAAAAATGTTTGGGGTGCTTGTGTGCCAAAACCGGGAAAGCACGCTTGGCTATTTATGGGCATTTTCAGGCAAACTGGCAGAATCCAATCACCACCACCTTTTTGTACCCCCCGTGTTTGATATGCTCGCGCACAATAGTTTTTTTAAACAAGAGGAAAAAGTACTCAATGCCCTCAACAGGGATATTGAGGGCTTGGAATCTTCAGAGGAATATCATCATGCACTTCAAACGCTGGAAAAAATAAGGAGTAGCGCCGAAAAAGACCTGCAGCAACAAAAAAAACGCATCAAAGAAGGCAAACTAGCACGCGATCTAAAGCGAAAAGAAGCCGAAACCACCTTGCCTTTTGAAGACTACAAAACACTCCAAAAAAACCTAAGCGAAGAAAGCAAGCAGGAAAGCATCCTCCTGAAAAAGATGGCCAAATACTGGAACCATCAAATAACCGATGCTTTAAAAGTCATTGAAAATTTAAAAGCCGAAATCAATACCCTCAAAGAAACCCGAAAACAAAAATCGGGTGTGTTACAGCAGCAGCTTTTTGATAATTATTCTTTTTTAAACAGTGTGGGCGAACTCAAAAGCATCGGCGAAATTTTTGATAACAATCCGCCGGCGGGTGCGGGTGAATGTGCGGCCCCCAAGTTGCTGCATTATGCATTTAAAAACGGGTTAAAACCCATCGCCATGGCCGAATTTTGGTGGGGACAATCACCTAAGTCTGAAGTGAGAAAACACAAACAGTTTTATCCGGCGTGCAAGAGCAAGTGCGAACCCATTTTGATGAATCATATGCTTAAGGTATTGGACCTTGAAACCAATCCGTTTCAGGAAAATCGAGCTGCAGGAAAAACCCTGGAGATCGTATTTGAAGACGACACACTTTTAGTCATTAACAAACCCGCAGAGTTTTTATCAGTTCCCGGAAAAATCATTCAAGACTCTGTTTACACTCGTATAAAAGAAATGTATCCCGAAGCTACCGGTCCCTTGATTGTACACCGCCTGGATATGTCCACTTCAGGGCTGTTGGTTTTGGCAAAAACTGAAGCAGCCTATGTATTCCTTCAAAAACAGTTTATCCAACGCAGCGTCAAAAAAAGATATGTGGCTTTGCTGGATGGTATTATCAAACAAAAAGAAGATTTGATTGACTTGCCCCTGCGAGTGGAATTAGACGACAGACCGCGTCAACTGGTTTGCTATGAACACGGCAAGCCGGCGCAAACCCGATTTGAAGTGATCCAAATAAAAAACAAACAGACAAGGGTTTATTTTTATCCCATCACTGGCCGTACCCACCAGCTACGGGTACACGCAGCTCACAACTCCGGATTGCAAACGCCCATCGTGGGCGACGATTTATATGGTAAAAAAGCAAACCGCTTACTCCTTCATGCCGAGCGGCTTACGTTTGTACATCCCGTTTCCAAGGAAGAAATGACGTTTACCATAGCTCCACCGTTTTAATAAAAAGGCTTTATTTTCAAAACCCCATTTAAAAACTAAACCGCTCATAAGCCGCTCTGTCCAGCGCTTCTTGGTGATCAGGGTGGGCGATGGAGATCAGGGCTTGTGCGCGTTGTTTCAGGGTTTTTCCATACAAGTCAACGACGCCATTTTCTGTGGCGATATAATGTACATGGGCTCGTGTGGTGGTTACACCGGCACCTTCTTTTAGGAAGGGGACAATCTTTGAAACTCCTTTCTTTGTGATAGATGGCATGGCCAATATGGGTTTTCCGCCTTCAGAAAGGGATGCGCCTCTTATAAAATCCATTTGCCCCCCTACTCCGCTGTATTGCATTTTCCCAATGGTATCTGCACAAACCTGACCGGTAATATCGATTTCTATGGCGCTGTTAATTGCAGTGACTTTTGGATTTCTGCGAATAATCGCGGTATCATTAGTATAAGAAGCTTCCTTGAAATGTACAATGGGATTGTCATCCAGAAAGTCATATAGTTTTTGGGAACCAATGGCAAAACAGGTCACTAATTTACCTCTTTTGACCACTTTGTCTTCTCCGGTAATGATTCCTTTTTCAATTAAAGGAAGAATCCCGTCTGAAAACATTTCTGTGTGAATGCCCAGTCGTTTGTGATTCATTAAATTAGATAAAACCACATTGGGAATCCCCCCAATCCCCATCTGCAAAGTAGCACCGTCTTCTACCAGTTGTGCCACGTGGTACCCAATTTGCTTTTCCATTTCAGTGGGCTCTGAAGCGGTAACACTGTGAATGGGCTCATCTACCCATACAGCGGCATTGATATTGTCTTTATGAATAATCCCGTCACCGTGTGTTCTGGGGACTTGTGGATTGACCTGGGCAATCACAATTTTTGCCATTTGAATGGCAGTAATCGTAACATCAATAGAAGTTCCCAAAGAACAGTACCCATGCTTGTCAGGTGGAGACACTTGTATGAGTGCCACATCAAGCGGAAGGATATTTCGTTTAAATAACAGGTGTAGTTCGCTTAAAAATATGGGCGTATAATCCCCGCGACGCGTGTTAATAGCTTTCCTCACATTGCCCGCCACAAAGCAACTGTTAGTATTAAAAGCATTGCAATATGGCTCTTGCGCATACAAGGCGTCTCCTTCAGTATGCATCTGGACAATTTCAACATCGTTCAGGTTTTTATAGTTCTGACACAAAGCGTTGATCAAAAATTTAGGCGTCATCGCGGCACCCTGAAAAAAGATTCTGTTATTTGATTTTATAAGGGATATGGCTTCTTCAGCAGGGATGTAATTCATTGGTATATTGTTAATTGTTAATTGTTAAAAGTTAATAGTTATTGGTATTTGGTGCTTTTTTTGGAATTTTTAATTTTAGTGACACTCCATCTTAGCATTTACCATTTCAGTAACCGGTGCGGGCGAAAGATAAGGAATACCGAGGCCCATTCCTCGTAAGATAAAGAAAACTCCGATAATAACTACAAAAACAGGGATGGCTTTTTGAATTTTTTGTCTGTTGACGCCCTTCAAGAATGAGCCTGCATAAATGGCCACCGTCATCAATGGGATGGTTCCCAATCCAAAAAAAACCATATACAGACTGCTTTGCATCAACGAACCTGCAGCCAGGGCAGCAAACACGGCAATATAAACAAGTCCGCATGGTAGAAAGCCATTTAAAAACCCAATGGTCAAAAAGGTGTCGGCTGTTTTTTTCTTTAGTGAAGCACCCAGGTTTTGTTTGATTTTTCCAATGAATTTATAGAAAAATGCAGATACATTGGTCTTTTGAAATCGCTTATTAGGCAAGACAACCGCAAGAATCATAAGGACTCCCACAGCGATGGACAGTTGTTGTTGTAGTCCGAATAGTGAAAAACTCTTTCCTAATATTCCAAAGACAAGTCCAATCAACGCATAGGCAAAAAGCCTTCCAGTATGGTAGCTTGTGATTTGAAAAAACTTCTTTAAAGGTTTTTTGTGTTCTACCGGCAGCATAAAGGCAATGGGACCACACATACCCACGCAGTGCAGGCTTCCCAAAAGTCCAAATATGAGGGCAGAAAGTAACATTTAAAAAGTAATTTGGTCTTGGGTGATATAGGTTTTACCATTCATTTCCCAGCGCACGCTCACATCCCACCTTCCGGGCAGCAGACTTTCTGCCGGGATGAGCATTTTATTTTCTGAAAGTTGAATTGACTTTTCAAAATCAAGTTCTTTTTTGTTGACCCTGTAAAACGTAACCGACCCATTTTCCATTTGAGAAGCAATTTCCTCAGGAAAAACAAGCAGAATTCCATCTAAACTTTGTTCAACTCTTAGCTTATTAGTTAGGTTAGCAGCATTATTGCGACCGTCGAGTTCAGCTTGAAAGCCAATTTCTTTCTTGTAGTAATCATCAACCACCATTTCATAATCATAATTATTGTCTGTCATCATGGTAATGACCATGTAGAGTATAAAACTCATAAAAAGCCCTATTGCGATGACGATTCCTGTTCCCCAGTTTATTTTCATTTTTATAGATATTAGATTTGAGACATTAGATATTAGACATAGTTTAATTAAAACTTCTGGGTCCTAAAAAGTTAGTACTAGTTGTTTCTATAAGTACCTCATTACTGTACACTCCTATTTCCACTTTGTTTTTATGCCCTTCCAGAGCGGCACTGTGAAGCTCTATAAATAAAGTTCCTTCTACCATGTCCTGCGGTGGAACTACCACCTCGTGCTGCGTAACAAAACGTATTTCACCGGTATGGGAAAGGAGTTTCAATTCAATATTGTCATATTCCTTGGTTGTTTTATTGATGAGTTTAAAAGTATATACATTACTAATCAAGTTGTCTTCTTTCAACTCATACAACTGCCCCGGCAAGCGCAAAACAACGGCTTCCACATCACTTCTTAAAAAGAGCATCCCGATTAACAAACCGGTTAAAATGGTCAATACCGCTATATATCCTTTCATTCTTGCAGTGAGCTTGAAAGGCTTTTTATCAACGATATTTTCTTCACTGGCATAACGAATCAAGCCTTTTGGCAAATTAACCGATTCCATTATGCTGTCACATTCATCAATACAGGCGGTACAGTTCACACATTCCAGTTGGGTTCCGTTTCTAATGTCAATGCCTGTAGGGCAAACGTGCACGCATTGAAAACAATCAATACAGTCGCCGTGACCCAGAGCTTTGCGATCTTCGTTTTTTCTATATTTCTTTCTCCCTTCTTCCCTTTCGCCACGTTTATGGTCATAAGCAACCACAATGGATTTAGTATCCAATAAGACCCCTTGTAACCTTCCGTAAGGACAGGCAATAATACACACCTGTTCTCTGAACCACGCAAATACAAAATAGAACACAGCTGTAAAAATAAGCAAGCCAATGAAGGTGCTTAAGTGATTCAACGGGCCTTCCAAAACATAAAGAATCAAACGATCGCTGCCAATGAGGTAGGCCAGAAAAACATTTGCGATAATAAAGGAAATAATAAAGAAAATCGCCCATTTTAACAGTCGTTTTCTTATCTTCTCTCCATTCCAAGGCATTTTTGCAAGGCGTATTTGCTTACCGCGATCGCCTTCAATAGCATATTCAATGCGCCTGAAAACCATTTCCATAAAAATTGTTTGCGGACAAATCCATCCACAAAAAATTCTTCCGAAGGCAACTGTAAACAAGGTCAAAAAAACCACCCCAATAATCATTGACAAAACAAACAAATAAAAGTCCTGTGGCCAGAATGGAAAACCAAAGATGTTGAACTTTCGTTCCAGCACATTAAATAGCAAGAACTGATTGCCGTCAATTTTTATAAAAGGAGAAGCCATAAAAAACACAAGCAGGACATAGCTCACATATTTTCGATACCGATACAGTTTACCGCTCGGCTTTTTTGGAAAGACCCACTTTCTTTTACCTTCATCATCGATAGTTCCAATACTGTCCCGAAATTTTTCCTGGTTTTCCATTAATAAGTTTAATTCATTCTATTTGCCACAAACCTGCCTGCCACCAGGCAGGGGCATATAGACACAAAGGTTCACAAAAGTTATAAGCATCTATTCAATTTCCAAATCACTTTCTAGATCTTCTTCTGAAAGTTCCGGTTGGTCTATTTTTTCTTCAGCAGTTTCTATTTCTTCAGCAATTGCTTCCTGCTCATACAAATCTCCTTCAGACTCCTTAGCATCAGGCGGATTGGTGCCTTGCATAGTCATAATATAACTGGAAACCTGAGCGATTTCTATAGGTTTTAAATCATTTTTCCAGGGAATCATCCCTTTACCGGGGCGACCACCTTCTGAAATGACTTCATAGATATTGCTGAGACTTCCTCCCAGTATCCAATAAGAATCTGTTAAATTAGGACCAATACCTCCACCCCCATCGGCACGGTGACAAACGGCACAATTGGAATCAAAAACATTCTTTCCGGCACTGAGATCTGCTTCATCTGTTAACATAACCACAGTACTGGCATCCACAAGTCCCTTGGCGGTTTTTCGGTATTCTTCTATTTCAACTTGTGCTGCAGCAACCTCCCGACGGTATTCCTCTTCCTGAGTGGGACCGTCAAAAACGTGATAACGAACCATATAAACCGCAGCAAAAATTATAGTCGCATAAAAACCATACACCCACCAGGTTGGTAAATTGTTATCCAGCTCTCTAATCCCATCATAATCGTGATCAATAATGATTTCTTCATCTGAACGGGCTTTTTTCTCTCCCACCAATAAACGGTAGGTTTTATTCAGCCATTTTTTGCCGGCATCTTTACTTTCAGCTTCTTTTGCTAAATAACGTGCTTTTGCTTCTTCATTGAGTGTTTCAAATAACAAACGTTGAATGGATGCTACACTTACCTCAATGGCTATCATAAAGAGTATAATAACAAACCAAACGGCTATAAGTATGGGGGCTTCAACAATGGCCCATTGATCTGAAGTTCTGGCTAACCCTTCTATCAAAAATAAAGATAGCGCAGAAACGAATAAAATTCTTAGAATACTAACTGTTTTCATTGGTCTTGGTTGTTTGTTTCCTCGTCCAGTTCAAGAGGAATGTTACTTACTTCTTCAATATACTTTTTCTTTGAGGTCACTACCCAAATAAAGAGGACAGTAAAAAATGTGAAAAAGATAATTAGTGATATAATAGGGTAAACCTCTATACCCTGAATCGAGTCCATATGGCCTTTTATATACTTTAACATGGCTTATTGATTTTCTATGTTAGACAATTCCTCATCATTCATCTTTACTCTAATATCGGTTCCCAGACGTTGTAAATAAGCAATCATAGCAACCACTTCCCGATGTTTCATTTCGGTAAACTCCAAGCCGTTATCAAGAGCATATTGTTTTTCGGCTTCATAAACACGCACAAACTCTGGGTCTGCGTAGAGGTTTTGCTCAATTTCGGCGCCCTGCTCCAGCATCCATTCCTGTGCTCGGGCAATATCCTCTTCTGTGTAAGGAACACCCAAACTCACCATCACCTCCATTTTTCTCTGGGTTTTAGATTTATCAAGTTCCCTGTTAATGAGCCATTTATAACTTGGCATTATGGATCCCGGCGACGTGCTTTGTGGATCATAAAAGTGGTTGAAATGCCAGCTGTCTGAATATTTTCCGCCTACACGTAAAAGATCCGGACCTGTGCGCTTACTTCCCCAAAGGAATGGGTGATCATAAACAAACTCACCGGCTTTGGCATACTCCCCGTTGTAGCGTTCTGTTTCACTTCGGAAAGGACGCACCATTTGTGAGTGACATCCCACACAACCTTCACGAATGTATAAATCACGACCTTCCAATTCAAGCGGTGTGTATGGATGCACGCTTGTGATGGTTGGAATATTAGACTTAACTACAAGTGTTGGTACAATTTGAACGATTCCTCCAATTAAGATGGCAACTGTAGCAAGAAGGGTTAACTGAACCGGTCTTCTCTCTAACCAGGTGTGATAGCCCTCTCCTTTAACACGTCTTTTTGAAACACGCTCCAGAGCTGCAGCTTCAGCAAGTTCATCAGTAACAGCAGTACCTTGTCTCACCGTTTTAATGATGTTATAAAGCATCACAAACGCTCCAAGAATATACATACTTCCTCCAATGGCTCTCATCCAATACATCGGCATAATCTCCACAACAGTTTCCATAAAATTACCATAAACCAGGGTTCCATCTGGGTTGAATTGCTTCCACATTGAGGCTTGTACAAATCCGGCAACATACATTGGTAACGTATAAATGATGATACCCAGCGTACCGATCCAGAAATGGAAGTTGGCTAATCCAATTGAAAATAGTTTGGTCTTGAAAATTTTAGGGATTAACCAATATATCATACCAAAGGTTAGGAAACCATTCCACGCAAGTGCACCCACGTGAACGTGAGCAATAATCCAGTCTGTAAAGTGGGCAATGGCGTTAACGTTTTTCAACGAAAGCATAGGACCTTCAAAGGTTGCCATACCATAACCGGTTATTGCTACAACCATAAATTTAAGGGTTGGGTCTGTGCGCACTTTATCCCAGGCACCTCGTAAAGTAAGCAGACCGTTAATCATACCTCCCCAGGAGGGCATAATGAGCATTACCGAAAAGGCCACCCCAAGACTTTGTGCCCAAGCAGGTAAAGCCGTGTAAAGTAAATGGTGAGGCCCTGCCCAGATATAAATAAAAATCAATGACCAGAAGTGAATAATCGACAAACGATAAGAATACACGGGCCGGTTTGCAATTTTAGGGACATAATAATACATCAACCCTAGAAATGGTGTGGTAAGGAAAAATGCCACCGCGTTGTGACCATACCACCATTGCACTAAAGCATCTTGAACCCCTGCATAGACCGAGTAACTCTTTAAGAAATCTACGGGTAAGGCAAGACTGTTAAAAATATGAAGTACAGCTACTGTCACAAAAGTTGCCAAATAAAACCAAATAGCTACATAAAGGTGACGTTGTCTTCTGCGAAGAATGGTTCCAATCATATTGATACCAAAAGCCACCCAAACTACGGCAATCGCAATGTCAATGGGCCACTCGAGTTCAGCATACTCCTTGGAAGAGGTTAGCCCCAATGGTAAGGTGATTGCAGCTGCAACAATGATAAACTGCCAGCCCCAAAAATTGATTTTACTTAGCCAATCACTAAACATCCTCGCTTTGAGTAGTCGTTGGAGTGAGTAATAAATTCCTGCAAACATGGCATTACCTACAAAGGCAAAAATCACCGCATTGGTATGCAGTGGCCTTAATCGTCCAAAACTCAGCCAGGAAATCCCGTCTGTAATGTTTGGGAACATAAACATAAAGGCTAGCAACAAGCCTACTGACATCCCTACGATACCCCAAAGGAGCGTTGCATAGATAAACTTCTTTACGATTTTATTATCGTAATAAAATTGCTGTATTTCCATAATTAAGTTTCAGATTTATTGGTTTTTGAATTAGTTGATGTGATTTTATTTTTTGAAGTATTATTTTCTTTGGAAGTTTTCTCCTTTACCAGTTCATCATCAAAGAGCATACGCACAGAGGGTGTGTAAGTATCATCATATTGTCCACTTTTCAAACTCAAAATAAAAATTACAAAAAAGACAATTGCAACTAGAGTGCTGATAATCAGAGTTAAATAAATAACATTCATGAATTGAAGTTTGATTTCAAAAGTAGTTTTATGGGAAAGTCTAAAAAATGACTTTTGTCATACTCAGTTTGTTTTTGATAAAAAAATGCAATAGCATCTCTTTTTATCTCAAAGCTGCTCACAAATAAGAGAGCTTAAAATCAATAAAAAAAGGTTAAGATTCTTACTTAGTAAAAACCATAACCTTTAAAAGTTAAAATACTATCTTAATAAACTACCTCACCAACTTTCTATACTTAATTCTTTTAGGCATTAAATCTCCGCCAAGTCGTTTCTTCTTGTTTTCTTCATAGTCACTAAAGCTGCCTTCAAAAAAATAGACTTCACTATTCCCCTCAAAAGCGAGGATGTGTGTACATATTCTGTCCAGAAACCAACGGTCGTGAGAAATCACCACGGCACAACCGGCGAAGTTTTCCAAACCTTCTTCTAATGCTCTCAGCGTGTTAACATCGAGGTCGTTTGTGGGCTCATCGAGAAGTAAAACATTTCCTTCTTCTTTAAGGGTCATCGCCAGGTGTAATCGGTTGCGTTCTCCGCCTGAAAGCGTAGATACTTTTTTGTTTTGTTCGCTTCCACCAAAGTTGAAACGGCTCAAATAAGCCCTCGAATTTACTTGACGACCGCCCATCATAATCAATTCCTGACTGTCACAAAAGTTTTCCCAGATGGATTTATTTGGGTCGATATTGGAGTGGTTTTGATCTACATAAGCGATCTTAACGGTATCCCCCACTTTGAATTCGCCTTTATCTGGTTGCTCCTCACCCATGATCATTCTGAAAATAGTGGTTTTACCGGCACCGTTTGGTCCAATAACGCCCACAATTCCTGCTTGGGGTAGATTAAAGTTTAAATTGTCATAGAGCAGCTTGTCATCATAGCCTTTACTCACTCCAACAGCTTCAATAACATTGGTACCCAAACGCGGACCGTTAGGAATATAGATTTCCAGTTTTTCATCGAGCTGTTTTTGGTCTTGACTCATTAACTTATCATAGTTCTGAAGTCGTGCTTTTTGTTTGGTTTGCCTCCCTTTAGGTGCCATACGAACCCATTCAAGTTCGCGTTCCAATGTTTTTTGACGTTTGGAAGCGGTTTTGCTTTCCTGAGCAAGGCGTTTTGCTTTTTGGTCTAACCAAGATGAGTAATTTCCTTTCCAAGGGATGCCTTCTCCTCTGTCAAGTTCTAAAATCCAACCGGCTACATTATCGAGGAAATACCGGTCGTGAGTCACTGCAATTACGGTTCCGGCATATTGTGCTAAGTGGTGTTCCAACCAATGTACACTTTCAGCGTCAAGGTGGTTGGTGGGCTCATCGAGTAACAACACATCTGGTTCCTGCAATAAAAGACGACACAATGCCACACGTCGCTTTTCACCACCGGAAAGTACACTGATTTTTTTATCACCTTCAGGAGTGCGCAAGGCATCCATGGCGATTTCCAGTTTGGTATCCAGTTCCCAGGCGTTTGAAGCGTCAATTTTATCCTGCAATTCCGCTTGACGGTTCATCAGCTTTTCCATTTTATCTGCGTCTGAATAGACCTCTTCCAGGCCAAACATATCATTTATTTTGTTGTACTCATCAAGTATTGCAACTGTTTCTGCAGCGCCTTCTTTAACGATTTCAAGAACTGTTTTTTCAGGATCCAGCTGAGGTTCCTGTTCTAAATACCCCACTGAATACCCAGGTGAAAACACCACATCACCTTGGTAGTTTTTATCCACTCCGGCAATAATTTTTAACAAGGAAGATTTTCCGGACCCATTGAGACCCAGAATACCAATTTTGGCACCATAGAAAAAGCTTAAATAGATTTTTTTAAGCACCGGTGATTGCATTCCGGGATAGGTTTTTGAAACCCCGGACATTGAGAATATTACTTTTTTATCGTCAGACATATGATGTTTTATTGTTTGTTGTTTATTGTTTGTTGTTATTGTTGAATTTTTGTCCTTTAAAATTTGAATTTCGCAGATAGTGCATAAATGCACCTATCTTGTTTTTTTCCAATTCACAAGCTTCATTGAGTTTATTGTCTTGCTCTATAGTAATGATTTTTTTGTCAAATGCTCTATAGGATTAGGATTTTAGTTCTTCTGAAGAACCCTTAGCGATACTTAAGAAATGCTGAAACTCTTTATTTCCATCTCTCCCAAATCCTTCAGCGATATTGTCCATAATGGAACCTGAACTGGCTTCCATCTGATTCCGAAGTGTAAAGTTAATTTTTAACTCCGTTGTTTGAATCAATTCTTCAACAATTTGGCATATTTCACGAGCCAGTTGCCAAATCTCCAAGTCCTCAAATCGTTTTATCGTAGCCATAAATAAATCAACTTTTAACTATGAACAATAAACTACGAACCACAAATCCTAAACCCTTCCCTTAAGTTCATTAAAAACCCAGGCAATAGAAAGAAAGCCAACACCGGTGGCTCCAAAGCCCCAGCCTGAGATTTCGCTATAGCGAAAAACACCCAAGGCGATTAAAACCAGACCCATCACAATCATTATTAAAGTTGCCCATCCAAGTATGGTATTTTTATTTGTCTTTTTATTCATTTTACGTTGATTTAAATCACAATTTTAAATTTAAGGGGATTCAAAATTGTTATGGTTTTTTTTCGGATTACAAATATCGTGAATTTAGTTGAACTTTCCATTTGTAAATAGTGCTTTACAATTATTCAAAATCTAAAATATGAATTCTAAATTCCTTTATCAAGTTTTTGTATTTTAGCCCAAAGAAAAAAGGACTATGGATATCAACTTCAATAAAAACGAAGACCACAATAAAATGCTTAACTCAGATTTACGCCAGCGACTCAGTAAAGTAAAACTGGGCGGCGGAGAGAAAAGTATTGAAAAACACAAAGCCAAGGGTAAAATGACTGCCCGGGAGCGCATCAAATATTTATTGGATGAAAAGAAACCAAGTATTGAGATTGGTGCTTTTGCCGGTGAGGGCATGTATGAAGAACACGGTGGTTGTCCCGGTGGTGGTGTGGTTGTTAAAATGGGTTATGTGAGTGGTAAACAATGTCTCGTTGTTGCAAATGATGCCACAGTAAAAGCCGGTGCCTGGTTTCCAATTACCGGTAAAAAGAATCTCAGGGCCCAGGAAATTGCCATAGAAAATAAGCTTCCTATCATTTATTTAGTTGATAGCGCAGGTGTTTATTTACCTATGCAAGATGAAATTTTTCCGGATAAAGAACATTTTGGGCGCATTTTTAGAAACAATGCTGTCATGAGCAGTATGGGAATCACTCAGATTTCTGCTGTAATGGGCAGTTGTGTTGCCGGTGGTGCTTACCTGCCCATTATGAGTGATGAAGCGTTAATAGTCGATAAAACTGGTAGTATTTTCCTTGCCGGAAGTTATCTTGTCAAAGCCGCTATTGGCGAAACTATAGACAATGAAACTCTGGGTGGTGCGACTACTCATTGCGAAATAAGTGGCGTGACCGATTACAAAGCCAAAGATGATAAAGATGCACTCGATACCATCAAAAAAATTATGAATAAAATTGGGGATTTTGACAAAGCCGGCTTTAACAGAATCAAATCGGCAAAACCTAAAGAGAAGCCGGATGATATTTTCGGAATTATTCCCCGCTCGCGCGCAGACCAGTATGACATGCTGGAAATCATCAAACGACTGGTTGATAACTCAGAATTTGAAGAGTATAAAGAAGGCTATGGAAAAACAATTCTTACCGGTTATGCTCGCATTGACGGTTGGGCGGTGGGTATAGTGGCCAACCAGCGGAAACTGGTTAAAACCAAAAAAGGAGAAATGCAGTTTGGCGGTGTGATTTACAGCGACAGCGCTGATAAAGCCACGCGTTTTATCGCCAATTGCAATCAGAAAAAAATACCGCTTGTGTTTATTCAGGATGTCACCGGTTTTATGGTGGGCAGCAAGAGCGAGCATGGCGGCATCATAAAAGACGGTGCAAAAATGGTGAGCGCGGTGAGCAACTCTGTGGTGCCTAAATTCACAATCATTATTGGTAATTCTTATGGGGCCGGAAACTATGCGATGTGTGGAAAAGCCTATGACCCGAGACTTATTGTGGCATGGCCTAGCGCCGAACTCGCAGTAATGAGCGGAAACAGTGCTGCCAAAGTATTGCTCCAAATTGAAACCGCGTCCCTAAAAAAGAAAGGCAAAGAGATTACACCCGAAGTAGAAAAAGAACTCTATGACCGCATCAAAGCACGTTATGACGAGCAAATTTCCCCATATTACGCCGCAGCAAGACTTTGGACAGATGCCATCATAGACCCGCTTGATACTCGCACATGGATAAGTATGGGAATAGAAGCTGCTAACCACGCACCTATTGAAAAACCGTTTAATATGGGGGTGATACAGACATAAGAGTTTTTTGTTTCAGGTTTCAAGTTTCAAGCTTCAGTTGACAAGTTGTTTAAAACCTTAAAACGCAATGCGATTTTATAAAAAAGGAAGCCAACCAAAGCACCAATAGTCATTCCAGTTAATGTATCCAGCGGATAATGTACACCTACATAAATACGACTATATCCCACTATTGCTGCCCATAGTAAAAGAACAAACACCAGGTTTTTGTACACATTTCTAAACAACAATCCGAGAAAAACTGCCAATGCCATAGTACTTGCAGCGTGAGCTGAGAAATAACCAAACCGGCCACAACGCGGAGCTATGTAACGTATTATTTCTTTTAAATGATCTTCCCGACAAGGCCTGGGACGTTCAAACCCGTGTTTAAAGAGGTTTGCCAATTGGTCTGTCACCGTAATCATTAAGGCAACCAATACCATAACAATCAGCATATTTTTTAAGCCAAAATGACGATATACCAAATACAAGAGAATAGCATAGAGAGGAATCCAGGTAAATTTATTTGTAATCAACAACCAGATTTGATCCCAACGCTCTGAACCCAGGGCATTTAGAAACACAAAAAGCTGCTCGTCAAAATGAAGTAGTTGCTCCATAAATTCTTATTCTTCTTCATATCTGGCCACTTCACGATCATAAAATTCAGTGGCTAGTTGAATGAGGTTTTCGGTTTCTGCTTCCAGTTCCTTTTGATCTTCGTCGTCAAACTCTTCCAGCCATTCCACTTCATCATTTTCCAGATTGATAATAAACCGTGGAAATTCAGTGTGAATCACATAAATTGCATTTGGAAAGTCTGTGTTGTCGCCTAAGATGAATTTTGGTAGTTCCATATAGTGTTTAATTGGTCTAAGAATTTCTGCCCTTCAAGCTTGAGATGATGAGTATTCATTTACAAAAATAGTTTAACAAATTTAAACAGCCTGCCCTTTGATAAGTTTTTTAGTTAAATGATCAAACCGTAAGTACAACATCAATGCTGAAACAGTCAAACCGGCAAATAATCCTATCCATATGCCCATAGCACCCAATGCTTCATCCTTTCCAAGAAAATACCCCACCGGAAAGCCAACCAACCAATAGGCCACAAAACATATCCAGGATGGAATATTCACATCCTGCAACCCCCTTAAAGCTCCTAGAAAAACAACTTGAAGTCCGTCACTGAGTTGGAATATAGCAGCTACAATCAACAAAGTGGAAGCTATTTGAATTACCTCTGCATTATCGATATAGAAAGTGGGAAGTATGCCTTTTGTGATGATAAAGAGTATTGCAAAAAAAGCTTGTATAACGAGCACCATCAAGAAAATTGAAAAAGCGATGCGCCGCAGTTCTGTAAAATTCTTTTTACCCTTTTGATTGCCCACTCTTATTGTTGCCGTAACACTAAAGCCCACCGCAATCATAAATGTCATAGAAGCCAGGTTTAATGCAATCTGATTTGCTGCCTGTGAATTGGTTCCCAGCATACCTGCGAGAAAAATAGAGGCTGTAAATAAAGCGACTTCAAAAAACATTTGTAAGGCCGTGGGGAACCCAAGACCAAAGAGTCTTTTGAATATGTGCATATTGAGATTCTTTCGTTTGGACCAAATAAAATAAGGACTAAATTTCTTTTTGTTTTTGAGAATAAAATAAATAAACGCCAGCATAAAAAAGCGTGAAATCAAAGTGCCTAAGGCAGCACCTTCCAACTCAAGCCGTGGAAAAATCCAGATTCCATAAATAAGGAGGTAGTTAAAAATAATATTGACCATATTGGCAATCAATGTAGCATACATGGCATATTTAGTTTGAGAGAGCCCGTCTGCAAATTGTTTAAACCCTTGAAACAACATTAAAGGAATCATTGAGAAAGCCACAATCTCAAGATAAGGGATGGCCAGGTCAACAACTTCAGGTGGCTGATTGAGATGGTAAAGAATAGGTTTAATAAACAATAACAGGATAAACAACAAAAGTCCGTTTATACCACAAAGTATCATTCCATGATGGAAAAAATCACGACCATTTTCAATATTGGATTCTCCATCTGCTTCAGCGATGAGGGGCGTGATGGCAAATGAAAAGCCAATGCCAATGGACAAGGCAATAAAAATCAAACTGTTGCCCAAAGAGATAGCAGCAAGCTCTGCAGCACCCAGTTGACCCACCATCAGGTTGTCAACTAATCCTACCATTACATGGCCCAGTTGACCCAGCATAATAGGAAAAGCCAATTTTAAATTGTATTGAAACTCTTTAGTGTAATTTGCTAGGACCATTAATAATTAAGTGGGCATTAAAAGGGTCAAAGTTAGGTGTATTTTAATTAAAGAGTAGAGCAATGAAAAAAAAATATTATAGCTGCTAGAATCTATCAAAGTTTTATATGAGTGGTTCATTTCTAAAAATGAATACTATTAAAAAAGCCCGGTAAAATTACCGGGCTTTACAAGCAAACTTACTAACCAAAACTAAATTAACTAATTTTAAAAATCTGCTTTAAGTGTTAATTGTAATGTTTATTTCTTCTTTTTAAAACCCCTTTTAAGATGCTTATTTTCACGAAATAATTTTATCAGTATATAGATAACTATAATGAGAAAAATTAGCTCTGCAAGAATTAATAAATATGATACGATATGCATTTGGGGTAAACAAGTATTGAACTGTTCTATTTTTAATTCTCTTTTTTAGAAACCAAAACAATTAAAATGTCACCAAAAAAATATATTAATCTTCAAGTATTTCAATTTTCTTATTAACGATCGTCTTAATGGGGTACACAATTCTTGATGTATCTGTTTGAAGTACAAGACAAATGTTATCAATAGAGATAATTGAGCCCACAGTAGTATCTATTTTTATTTTTTTTCCGATTTCTAAATTTTTTCGGGTGTAAAACCCTAAAATCAATCTGAGTATAACATCTTTTGACCCCAATCCCATAGCAATTGTAAAAGCTAACAATATTGAACCCAGAATGATTGAAAGATTACTCGTTATAATTTCTGTATTAACCCCCAGTTGATTTAATGAAATAATAACTGTAATAACCAGAATTACAAAAAATACAATGTTACTAATTGAATTTGAACCATTTAAATCAAATGATTTTAGTAAGTTTTTTACCGTTTCCTTAAGGTAACTCGCTAAATAGAGCCCGGCTGTTAAAATAACAATGGCAGAAATAAGCGTGGGAAGATATCCTAAAAAGGAAAGTACAGCATCAGAAATCCTGTCAAGACCAAAGAGTTCTGAACCAATCAAAACGATAATAAGAACCAAAATCCATTTAACTACCTTATGAATAACAACAGGAAGATTTATTTTAAAATTGAGCGTATGTAAAAACTCATTTCCATTTATTTTTTCATTTAACAAATGAAGCTGTGAAAACTTTAAAAAGCGTTTTAATAAAAACAAAAAAAGTTTAAGTAAAATCCAACTTATAATTACAAAAGCAAGGAGGCCAAGAATTGTTGGCAGTGCTTCAATAAAAGAGTTTTTTAAATCTTCTAAAATCTTAAAATCTGTGTTCATAATTATTAATTATTTTTTTTATTTGGTTTAGTTATTCTATAAAGATTGTCTAAAGAGGCAGGGTATTTAATCATCGCTAAATCAGCAAAATCTAGTACCAATTTAATGGCTGTTACATCTGAAAGCACTTTTTCTTTAAGCGACTCAGGTAATTTTTCGTTTCTGATAATTTTTTTAAATGGATTTTCCATAGCCCTAGTTTAAACCTTATTATACACTTGGATTAACTTCTCTTTAGCTCTCTTAATTCTCATTTTAACAGCACTTTCTCCTATTTGTAAACTGTCTTGAATATCTTGAATACTAAAATCATCCTGGTATTTCATCAACAAAATCATCTTATCACTCGGGTCGATTTTCTCCATCGATAACATCAATTTTTCAGCTTTGAGTTGATATATTTCATTATCAGATATTTCGTCTACAATTGAATAATTCTCGTGCGTTAAATCTTTAAATGTATTTTTCTTTTTCTTTTGATCTCTTTGAATATAATTCAAACAAAAATTATAGGTAAAGGAATAAAGCCAGGTAGAGAATTTTGATTTACCTTGAAATGTTTTTAGCTTTAAAAATAGCTGAATAAAAATATCGTGTGTTAAATCCTGAGCTTCCACTTGTGATTTTGAAAAACTAAGGCATTTTGCATATACTTTTTCAGCATATCGATCATACAATTGAGCAAACAAATGGGTGTCATTTGATGCTACAATTTTACAAACAAGCTCTTCATCATCCATGAGATTAATATCCCTTTGGTATTGCATTCAATTATAAAAAATAGGTTGTCTGAATTTTAGACACAAAAAATCTAAAAAGTCACTCTCTCTCAAAAAAAGAAGTGCAAAAATATTTTAAATATTAAAACTAGAAGCATATTTCAAACTTTTAAAATATTAAAATAACACACGCACCTTGCCACATAATCAAAATTCCGTAATTTCGTAGCTTATAACAAATCGATTAAAACACAGCATAATGAGCAAATATGATATTATCGTTCTTGGAAGTGGTCCCGGTGGTTATGTAACCGCTATTCGTGCCTCACAATTAGGGTTTAAAACCGCAGTGATTGAAAAAGAAAGCCTGGGAGGCGTTTGCCTTAACTGGGGATGTATTCCCACCAAAGCCCTTCTAAAAAGTGCGCAGGTTTTTGAATACTTAAAACATGCTGAAGACTACGGACTCACCCTGAAAGATGCCGACAAGGACTTTACCAAAGTCGTCAAAAGAAGCCGCAATATTGCCGGAGATATGAGCAAAGGTGTTCAGTTTTTGATGAAGAAAAACAAGATTGACGTCATCGACGGTTTCGGAAAATTAAAACCCGGAAAAAAAGTAGATGTTGACGGAAAAGAATACAGCGCAGATCATATCATTATTGCTACCGGTGCACGCTCACGCGAATTGCCAAGTTTAAAACAGGACGGTAAAAAAGTAATTGGTTACCGCGAGGCCATGTCGCTTGACAAACAACCCAAATCGATGATTGTTGTGGGAAGTGGCGCCATTGGTGTTGAGTTTGCACATTTTTACAACGCAATGGGTACAGATGTGACAATCGTTGAATTTTTACCCAACCTCGTGCCGCTGGAAGATGAGGACGTATCCAAACAATTTGAACGCTCATTCAAAAAAGCCGGTATCAAAGTGATGACCAGCTCTTCTGTAGAGTCGGTTGACGTTTCAGGGAAAGGAGTAAAAGCCAAAGTAAAAACCTCAAAAGGTGAAGAAACCCTGGAAGCTGATATCGTTTTATCTGCTGTGGGAATCAAATCAAATTTAGAAAACATTGGTCTTGAAGATGTGGGCATCGTGGTTGATAAGGACAAAATTATGGTCAACGACTGGTACCAAACCAATATTCCCGGCTATTATGCCATTGGAGATGTGGTTCCCGGTCCTGCGTTGGCACACGTAGCTTCCGCGGAAGGGATTACTTGCGTCGAAAAAATCAAAGGCATGCACGTGGAAGCCATCGATTATGGCAATATCCCCGGATGTACTTATGCTACTCCTGAAATCGCCAGCGTGGGCATGACCGAAAAGCAAGCCAAAGAAGCCGGATATGAACTGAAAGTGGGTAAATTCCCGTTTACCGCCTCAGGAAAAGCCAAAGCCGCCGGAACGCCCGATGGCTTTGTAAAAGTAATTTTTGACGCCAAGTATGGCGAGTGGTTAGGTTGTCATATGATTGGCGCCGGAGTCACCGATATGATTGCAGAAGCCGTTCTTGGTAGAAAACTGGAAACCACAGGACACGAAGTATTAAAAGCCATTCACCCCCACCCCACTATGAGTGAGGCCGTGATGGAAGCCGTAGCCGATGCTTATGGCGAGGTGATTCACTTATAAGATTTTATCGTTCCCATGAACTGAAAAACGGTAGCATGAAATTGTTCAGCTACCGTTTTTTTTTATTCCTAATACTTTGTTCCTGAAACTTCTAACCTCTACTTCACCTTCACCAACTCCACATCAAACACCAAAGTAGCATTCGGCGGGATCACACCACCGGCTCCGGCTGAACCGTAAGCGAGTTTTGAAGGAAGTACAAAACGGGCTTGATCGCCTTCTTTTAAAAGTAAAATACCTTCATCCCATCCCGGGATTACACGGCCCATACCCACAGGAAAATCAATGGGATTGTTTCTTTCAAAAGAAGAGTCAAAAACTTTTCCATCGGTAAACATGCCCTTGTAGTGTACAAAAACGACATCGCCTTTTTTGGGTTGCTTTCCATCTCCCTTTTCGGTGATTTTGTATCGCAAACCGCTTTTGGTTTCTTCAAAACCTTCAGATAGTTTTCCCAGTAGTTCTTCCTGGGCTTTTTTGGCGGCAGCTTCTCGCTTGGCTTTGGCTCCTTCAAATTGTCTGAAAGACTCCACGGCATTCCACTTTTCGGCTTCAGCTCCCACTCTGAGTATTTGCAGTTTCTCAATTTGGTCACCCTGTCCAATGGCATCCACCACATCCTGACCTTCAATCACTTTCCCAAAAACGGTATGATTGTCATCCAGCCAAGGCGTGGCAACATGAGTGATAAAAAACTGACTTCCGTTGGTAGCTTTTCCGGCATTGGCCATAGAAAGCACTCCGGGCGCATCGTGACGCAAATCAGGATGAAACTCATCATCAAACTGATAACCGGGTCCGCCGGCTCCTGTCCCGGTAGGGTCACCCCCTTGTACCATAAAGTCCGGTATTACGCGATGAAAAACAATGCCATCATAATAAGGTGTACCCTGTGGTTTAACATCATTTTCCATAGTTCCTTCGGCTAAAGCCACAAAATTACCCACGGTTCCCGGGGTTAATTCATAGGTTAAATTGATTGTGATTTCCCCTTTTGATGTGATTATTTTTGCGTAAATTCCGTCTTCCATAGTATTTAGTTTTTTGATGGCGCAAAGGTACATATTTGTTTTTGCTCTGAAAATTTAAATTCTTACTTTTAAACATAGAAAAACAACCACTCAAAAATCCAGACCAATGAAAAAAACATCTTTATTTTTATTCACATTGCTGCTGTTTTCGTTTCAACTTACAGTAGCAACAGCGCAGGAAACAACTGAGACTCACGACAAAGTTTATTTATTGAATTTCTACCAGGAAAACATCAATAACCTGAGAGCTAAAACGGCAAACTTATCGACAGAACAACTGCAGTACAAACCTTCACCCGAAAGCTGGTCTGTAGCGCAATGTCTGGAACACATCGCCCTTACAGAAACGATGCTTTCCGGAATGGTGCAAGCCGTGATGGATCAACCCGCCAATCCTGAAGACAGGGAACTTCTGGTAGCTTCTGATGAGGATGTTGTCAACGGTGTTGTGGACAGAAGCACCAAATTCAAAGCCCCTGAAGTCCTTCAGCCCGAAGGCAAGTACAGCAGTGCCGAAGAGGGTCTTGTTGCTATTATCAACAACCGCAATAAAATTCTTGAGATGATAGAAAACAATTCGCTTGAAGACATGCGCAACCGAGTTGCTGATGCACCGGCAGGAAAGATTGACGGTTACCAGTATCTTTTGTTCATCGCCGGTCACGCCGAAAGACACAGCAAGCAAATCGATGAAATCATCGCTTCTGAAGGTTTTCCGAAATAAAAAACAGATTCACTATTTATTCTGAAACAAAGTCATTCACGGGCTTTGTTTTTTTGTATGCACCACTGCGAGCTCGTCCCAGCGGGTGGTATAGCGTGGGCCCCGTTCTTCCTGTATGAGTTGCCATTCTTTTTTTCGGTTTCCACATAAAGCGGAATAAACTTTGGCCTTGCCATATTTATAATTAAGCCGGTCAAAAACATCCATCAGGGCTTGTACATTCTTCTTTTCAGGGTAAAACAAATTGCCCTGTACAAACTCCTGCGGTATAATACCCAGTAAATTGACACCCACTTTTTTGAAACGATAGCCTGGTTTGTAGATTTGATACAAAGCTTTTTTTGCCGCCGCAATAAGTGACAGGGTGTCATTGGTCGCTACAGGAAGCGTGATGGTGATGCTATTGGCATATTGAGCATCCTTCACACTAAAGCGATTGGTATGCAAAAACACATTGATATAGTTGGCACACGATTTTTGTGCACGCAGCACTTCGGCAACTTCAGAAATGTAATAGGCGCAGGCTTCTTCAATAAGGCTGAGGTCTTCCAGCGGTTTTCCAAAAGATTTAGCCGTACCAATTCCTTTTTTGGGTTTGGGGAGTTCTTGGATTCCCAGACGAGGGCGGCCGTTCAATTCATCCCAAATGCGCAAGCCCACCACAGTCATATACCGGCGCACCCATCCGGGAGAGAGTTTTGTGAAGTCATAAGCGGTGTGCACACCTATTTTTTGAAGGCGTTTGGCATGCTGCCTGCCAATACCCCACACATCTTCTATTTTCAACCACTTGAGTGCTTTGATACGTTTTTCTTCCGTATCAATGACATAAACGGTGTTGAGTTGTTTATGAAACTTTTTGGCAATGCGGTTGGCTGCTTTAGCAAGTACCTTGGTTTTGGCAATCCCAACACCAACTGGCAATCCGGTAAAACGAAAAATACGATCTCTGATTTCACCGGCATAAACAGTGGGTTCTGCAGAAATAATTCCGGAGAGGTCGATAAACGACTCATCGATGCTATAGACTTCAATGTGTGGTGAAAATTGATGCAAGATGTTCATAACACGTTGAGACATTTCGCCATAAAATGTATAGTTGGAAGAAAAGGCTGTCACATTGTTTTTGCTGAGTTGCTCTTTGATTTTAAATACCGGTTCAAACATGGGAATTTCAGTAAGTGCTTTGGCTTCACGGTTTGCAGCAATAACACAGCCATCATTGTTGCTAAGCACCACGACAGGTTTTCCCCACAAATGAGGTCTGAAAACTTGCTCGCAGGAGGCATAAAAACTATTGCAATCAATCAAAGCAATCATTTTGCCTTGTGAATAATATAAGTAATGATTCCCCAGAGTTCATATTCACTCGTGAGCTTTTGAAGTTGTATTTCTTTAATGAGAAACTCACCTTCCTGCACAACAAGGGCGAGACTTTTGTTTGCCGGAGGGAGAGAGCGATCAACAATGAGCACATCTTCGTTATATATTTGGAAATATTCCAATTCATTTCCTGCTACCCTAACAAAAAAAGTAGCATCTTGATTGGTGACAAGCTCGTTGTGTAAGTCAATACTTGGCTCTGCATAGTGTGTTGCTGCACTTGGAAATCCGGTCTGTTTTGACACCTCAGCCGTGTGGCGCTTTTTTACTTTTTTGAGTTTTGCTGTATGCTTCATTTCCATAAACCAAATTTACAAAACTTGGATATATTCCAATTTTAAAAAGTGTTAATTTTTTCACGAACTTTTGAATGTGTTTTAAAGAGGTTGGACACAATAAAAAAATCGTCTAAAAATTGCTTTTTAGACGATTTGATATGATGATTTATTGATGTTTTACTTTGCGGAAGTCGGCTCAACGAGTTTGGCACTCATTTCCATAGATAACGCAGATTTTTCAAACTTCATTTTTCCGGCACCAGATTCAAGAATGACGGTGCCGTCTTCATTGATGTCTAATATTTTTGCGTGTAAGCCACTTTTAGTAATGACTTTATCACCTTTTTTCAATGCTTCTGCAAATCGTTTTTCCTTTTTTGTACGCTGCATTTGGGGGCGTATCATAAAGAAATAAACCACAACAAACATCAATATAAAAAAAGGTAATTGACCTCCTAAGATTCCATCCATAATCTGTTATTTATTTTATTGTAAAAGTTATGAGGTTTTTGGCTCAACAAAAACTTTTACAGTTACTGTTTCACTACCCTTTTGAGTGTTTGCTGTAACATTAACAGGAATCGTTCTTTGGTTTTGCCCGCTTCCGTTAAACTTTACAAGCATCTCACCTTTTCCTCCGGGAGGAATGGGATCTTTTGTAAATGTTGGAACTGTACATCCGCAGCTTGCTTTTGCATCAGAAAGAACTAGAGGTGCTTCACCGGTATTTGTAAATGTGAACAGGTGTTCTACATTTGTACCTTGTGCAATTCTACCAAAATCGTGTTCTGTTTTGTCAAATGTCATAACAGGGTACTTACCGGGAACAGCTTGAGTGTTGGCTTCCTTTTGAGCACTTGCTTCTTGAGCAGCTGCTTCAACGTTTTCTTCTCTGCAGCATTTTCTTTGCAGGATGTAAAAGTAAAAGCGGCTAGTAATGCCACCATAAAGATTGATTTTTTCATAATACTATTTTTTAATTTTTAAACGAGGCTAAATTAATAAAAAAAAATGGTTTACTTTAAACCTCTTCCGGTTTTGTTTATTTTGTTTTCTGAGCTGTATTCTTTGGACATTTTATCAAGTAGACCATTGATAAACAAGCTACTTTTGGGGGTTGAGTATTCTTTTGCAATTTCTAAATACTCATTGATGGTCACTTTAACAGGTATGGATGAGAAGTGCAGGAACTCTGTTATTGCCATTTTTATCAAAATTAAATCCAGTTCTGCAATGCGTTCCCGGTCCCAGTTTGGTGTTTTTCCTTCGATTTCATTCATCAGCATATCATCCTCTACGATTGTTTTTTGCAATAGCTGGCTTGCAAATTGCTTATCATCTTCGTTTTTATAAAGATTTGGAACCCATTTTTCAGAGTGAGAGGCGGGCTTGAGGGCTTTTAAAACCTTAACAATAGCTGTATTGACAATAGGAAAATCATCTGTCCAAGTGATTTGAGTATCTTCAAGATATTCATAAACTTGATCATTGGGCGCAATAATTTCACTGTAGAGATAAACTATAAATTCTTGATCTTGTTTAAATGTAGGGTTTTGAAGTGTTAAGTAGTTTTGATAAGTTGCATTTTGTCGCAATTCTCTAAAGAGTATTTGAGAGTACTCATGGTCTTTTTGCCAGTTGTTCAATTTATGCTTCTTGAGTAGTTCTTCAAAATGTCTATTATTTTCTAAAAGAAGCAATACTTGATTGTCAATAAAATTTCGACTGGGTTTTTTATCTTCCTCTGTGGCGAGATGTTTGTTTTTTGAAATCTCCAGAAAGTTTTCAGCTTGATCGCGAACTGCCAACATGCAGGAGAGCATCAACAAATACAAGTCGAGCATTTTTTCCATGCTTTTAATCAAAAACGTGTCTTGCTCCTTGAGATTTGCTTGACTTTGATTGTTGTATGCATAAAGGGACTGTAGTACCTTTACCCGTATATGTCTTCTTGTAAGCATAATTATTCTAAGAACTTTAAATAAAAACACTAAGCACAATCAAAGTTTTGTGCTTAGTTTTTCACTATATTAAGAATTTATTTCCTTTTTTTTTGCGTCTATGCGCGTTTGAGCAACATTGAAAGCTGCCTGATGTGTTGTGATTTGATTTGTTTCTGCATATTGCAAAATTTCAAGAGTGGTATTGTAAATGTTCTCCGTCTTTCTCATTATTTCTTGTCTGCCATAATTTTCCAACTCAGCATACACATTAATAATTCCCCCTGCATTTATTAAAAAGTCTGGTGCATAAACAATTCCTCTTTCCTTTAGCATCAATCCGTGTTTTTGCTCATCAGCAAGCTGGTTGTTTGCGGCTCCGGCTATAATTTTTGCTTTTATTTGATTGATTGTTGTATCATTGATTGTTGCACCAAGAGCACAGGGTGCATAAATATCCATTTCTTCCAGATATAAGTTTCTTCCTCCATAAATCACTGCGCCATATTTGTCACGCACTTCCTCCAGTCGCTCTTGACTAATATCTGAAATAAAAACTTTTGCCCCTTCATTAGTGAGGTGTTCAACCAACGCTTCTCCAACATTCCCTATTCCTTCAACAAAAACAGTTTTATCCTCTAGAACATCACTTCCAAACTTGTATTTTGCTGCGGCTTTCATTCCCATAAACACACCATAAGCTGTAATAGGTGATGGATTCCCTGCCCCGCCTAAAGATTCAGAAATCCCGGTTACATAAGGAGTAACAGTACGCACTAAGTCCATATCACTTGTTGCCATTCCCACATCTTCTGCAGTAATGTATCTGCCGCCCAGAGAATGTACAAATTCGCCAAACTTCTTCATCAACTCAGGTGTTTTTTGAGTTTTTGCGTCACCTATGATGACTGCTTTACCACCCCCTAAATTTAAACCGGTAATGGCAGACTTAAAAGTCATGCCTCTTGATAGTCTTAAAACGTCATTTAGAGCTTCCCATTCACTGCTATATTTCCACATTCTGGTTCCACCAAGGGCAGGTCCTAAAACTGTATTGTGAATTCCAATTATTGCTTTTAAACCAGTATCTTTGTCGTTGCAAAAAACGATTTGCTCATGATTATCAAACGAAAGTTGCCCAAAAACAGGATCTACTTTATGAATTTCATTCGCTTTTATTACTTCTGTAATCATAATATTTATAGCGTAAATTAATAATGTGCCTTTTTGCAATAAAGCGGTGCAAAAGTAGTCCTTTATTTAATGTATTTCTATAAAAAATGTGTTAAATCAAAAATTTTCAACAGGATTGAATGTTTGATTATATCAATGATGTTGATTCAAATCTATTTTGCAGCTTATGGAATCTTGAAATTAATATAAGATTAAATAAACAGGCAAAAAGCATCCAAAGTTAAAACAGTAAATTTCTTTACAAGAGATTATATATGAAAGAATTAAAGCATCTCAACACTTATTTTGTCAAATACAAAGGTATGCTCCTTTTGGGACTCGTCATCACCATTTGCGCTCGCCTTTTTGCTTTGATTACTCCAAAACTTATAGGAGATTCTGTTACGCTGGTTGAAAATGCAATCAATAATGGGGTTGGAGATCGTGCTGCTGTTGAAAAACAACTGCTCATTAACATTGGACTTCTTGTGGGTGCTACCCTGTTTGCAGCACTTTTTACATTCTTGATGCGGCAAACTTTTATTGTGGTTTCAAGACGTATTGAATTTGATTTAAAAAATGAAATTTACAAACATTACCAAGTCTTATCTCTGGCGTTTTATAAGCAAAACAGAACGGGCGATTTAATGAATCGCATTAGTGAGGATGTTTCTAAAGTAAGGATGTATGCCGGCCCGGCATTGATGTATAGCGTCCAAACCATTACATTATTTGTTGTGGTTATTAGTTATATGTACAGCCAGGCTCCTTCTTTAACTTTATATACCATCATTCCTTTTCCAATTCTTTCAATCGCTATTTATCGTCTGAGCGTGGCAATTAATCACAGGAGTACCATTGTACAGCAATATCTTTCAAAACTCACCACCTTTACTCAAGAAACTTTTAGTGGTGTTTCGGTCATAAAAGCCTATGCTATTGAACCACAAATTAATTCAGAGTTTGTAACCCTCGCCAATGAAAGCAAAGACAAAAACATAGACCTAGTCAAAGTTCAAGCATTGTTTTTCCCTTTAATGATTTTACTCATTGGTGCCAGTAATTTACTGGTTATTTACATTGGAGGAAATCAATATCTGAGTGGCGAAATTGAAGAACTGGGAACAATTGTCGAGTTTATAATTTTTGTCAATATGCTTACCTGGCCGGTTGCAGTTGTGGGATGGGTTACTTCCATGGTTCAACAGGCAGCAGCTTCACAAAAGCGAATCAATGAGTTTTTAAATGAAAAACCGGAAGTCAAAAACAACACACTAATTCATACTTCCATTCAAGGCAAAATAACTTTTAAAAATGTAACTTTTACCTATCCTGATACAAATATTACTGCATTAAAAGATATTTCCTTCAACATCAATTCCGGAGAGACATTAGTAATATTAGGACATACCGGATCTGGGAAATCTACTATACTTGAATTGATTGGAAGGCTCTATGATGTGTCTCAAGGCGAAATTTTAATTGACGACAAACCCATTGAAACTATTAACTTAAACGACCTTAGACGTGCTATTGGGTATGTTCCTCAGGATGCTTTTTTATTTAGTGATAGTATAAAAAACAACATTAGATTTGGTAAAGAAGAAGCTACAGATGAAGAGGTCATCGAAGCAGCTAAACTTGCTTCGGTTCATAAAAACATAATGGGTTTTACTAAAAAGTATGATACCGTTCTGGGAGAAAGAGGTATCACGTTGAGTGGCGGGCAAAAACAACGCGTATCGATTGCAAGAGCATTAATCAAAGACCCCAATATTTATTTGTTTGACGATTGTCTTTCTGCAGTTGATACAGAGACTGAAGAAAAGATTTTAAACAACCTGCAAAAACTTTCAAAAAACAAAACGGCTATTGTGGTTAGCCATAGAATTGCAGCAGCAAAAAATGCAAATAAAATCATTGTGTTGAAAGACGGTCAAATTCTCCAACAAGGCACTCACAATCAACTACTAGAAAAAGACGGCTACTATAAAGAACTTTATGCCAAACAACTTTTAGAAAAAGAAAACTAAAATTTGTTGCTCAATACTATTTTTTTTTAGATTTTTGACTTGAAATAATTTAAAACTAATTAGACTATGAGTGAAAACGATATGATGGAGCAAGAAGAAATCTATTCAAAAGTATTGCGCGCCGGAAGAAGAACCTATTTTTTTGATGTAAGAGCAACCAGAGCCGGTGATTATTATTTAACCATCACCGAAAGCAAGAAATTCACCAATGACGATGGGTCTTTCCATTACAAAAAACATAAAATTTATCTCTACAAAGAAGACTTTGCAAGCTTTAAAGAAAATGTTGATGAAATGATCGATTATATCATTAATGAAAAGGGTGAAGAGGTAATTAGTGAAAGGCATCAAAAAGACTTTAAAAAAGAAACAGACACTGACTCCTCTGAATCCGAAGATGAAAATAAAAAAAACTCAGAAAGTTTTACCAACATCAATTTTGAAGATATTTAACATCAATTTATTAGTATTCAACTCAAAACCGTTCTACTTATTAGGACGGTTTTTTTTATCTTTATACCCTACACTCTAATTTTATATTATGATTCGATTTTTACTTTTATTCGTTCTAGTTTCTTTATCACTATTTTCACAAGAAAAACCTTTAGACTTAAATTATTATCTCCCAGACGGTGTAACATACAACACTTCTATCCCAACACCCAAAAGCATCATTGGACACGAAGTTGGAGAATGGCATATTACCCATGATAAGCTTGTTCAATATATGACGGCACTTGCTGATGCAAGTGACCGCATCATTATTGAGAACAGAGGAAACACTTTTGAAGGAAGACCTCTCATATTACTTACAATTACCTCCCCTGAAAATCATAGCAAGCTGGAAACAATCCGTCAAAACCACATGCAATTATCGGGGCCCAATGCTGGTTCAATAGACATTTCAACAATGCCTGTTATAATCAATCAGGGATATTCCATTCACGGAAATGAGCCCAGCGGTACAAACGCTGCCCTTGCAGTTGCTTATTACCTTGCCGCAGCCCAAGGCCCAAAAATTGACAACATACTCAAAAATGCCGTAATCCTCTTTGACCCCTCCTTCAATCCTGATGGATTGCAACGATTTGCCTCCTGGGTAAATATGCACAAAAGCAAAAACATCAATCCTGATCCAAACGACCGTGAGTACAGTGAATCCTGGCCGGGAGCACGCACAAACCACTACTGGTTTGATATGAACCGCGACTGGCTTCCCGCTCAAATGCCAGATAGCCGAGCACGCATCGAGACCTATCACAAATGGTATCCAAACATTCTCACAGACCACCACGAGATGGGAACAAACAGTACCTTTTTCTTTCAACCCGGAATCCCTTCGAGAACACATCCATTAACTCCTCAAAAAAATCAGGAATTAACCGGTGACATTGCGCAATTTCATGCAGATGCACTTGACAAAATAGGAAGTCTGTATTATGCCAAAGAAGATTTTGATGACTTTTATTACGGAAAAGGCTCCACCTTTCCAGATATCAACGGAAGTATTGGGATTCTCTTTGAGCAAGCCTCATCGAGAGGACACGCCCAGGAAAGTGATAATGGATTACTTACGTTCCCGTTTACCATTAAAAATCAATTTGTCACTTCGCTTTCTACCATTGATGCCGGAGTCGCTTTACGCGAAAACCTACTCAATTACCAGCGACAATTTTATCAGGATGCCCGCAAGGAAGCAGATGCCGGCGCCATTGTTTTTGGAGATGAAAAAGATGCTGCCAAAGCCTATCACCTTGCAGAAATTTTGCAACAGCATAAAATCAAAGTACATCAAATAAAAAATGATTTTAGCCTCAACGGAAAAAACTATAAGAAAAGTCACAGTTACATAGTTCCAAAAAATCAACGACAAGCCCGACTTATTAATGCAATTTTTGAAAAACGTACTCAATTTCAAGATAGTTTGTTTTATGATGTTTCTGCCTGGACTTATCCTTTGGCTTTTAACCTCGACTACAGTGAAAATGCCCCTCTTAACCAAGTGGGAGAAGAAATAAAAGAAGTGACTTTACGTGAAATACAAAACATAGCAACATCAGATTATGCATACTTGATGGAATGGCATGAATACTATTCCCCAAAAGCATTGCACTTAATTTTAGATAAAGGTATACGAGCCAAAGTGGGCTTAAAAACCTTTTCATTAAATGGAAAAGACTATGACTATGGAACGATTCTTATTCCGGTACAAAATCAAAAACTCAACAAAACCGAGTTAGCAAATGCACTCAATGAAATTGCCAAAAAATCACATATTCATATCACACCCGTTAGCACAGGTTTGACTGAAAGCATCAATCTGGGAAGCAACAATTTTAGAACAATAACAGCTCCAAAAGTGGCTCTTATGGTTGGTGATGGCATTACCCCTTCTGATGCGGGTGAAGTATGGCATTTATTTGACCAGCGTTATGATATGCCCATTACAAAATTAGATACCCGAGGTTTTAGCAGAAGTGATATAAGCCGCTACACCCATATAATTTTACCAAACAGTTGGGGCTCTGCGTTTGATAAAGGAGATACAGAAAAAGTGAAAGAATGGATTAGAGCCGGAGGTATTTTAATTGGATATAAAAATGCAGCACAATGGTTAAACAGCAATGATATTTTGAAATTGAAGTTTAAAAGCACACAGGATACTGCCATAGACGTATCTTTTGAAGAACGTAGAGATTATTTTGGCGCAAAACGTATTGGAGGTGCTATTTTTGAAACCAAAATTGACCGCTCACATCCGGTAAACTTTGGTTATAAAAACAATACATTGCCTTTGTTTAAAAACTCTTCTTTGATGCTTGAGCCGGATGAGCAAAGTTTTAACAACCCCATTCAGTTTACATCTGCACCCCTAATGAGTGGTTATATTCATGAAAAAACACTTAAAGAACTGGGCAATACCTCCGCTTTTAGAGCAGCCGGCTTTGGAAGAGGAAAGGTTATTTTATTTACAGAAAACACAAATTTTAGGGCCTTTTGGTTTGGAACCAACAAGTTGTTGATGAATGCAGTATTTTTTGGAGATTTGATGTAGTATTAATTGATGGATTTACCTTATGCAATACGCAACCCATTATCAACTTTCGCGTTCAGCTCCAATAGTATAACGTCGCCAGATTCATCAACTGCCCCAAGGACTAAACATTCACTCATAAAGTTTGCAATTTGCTTGGGTGGAAAATTAACTACTGCAACAATTTGTTTGTTGACTAAAGTTTCAGGTGTATAGCGATGGGTAAGTTGTGCCGATGTTTTTTTTAAACCTAAACCTTGTCCAAAATCAATGGTAAGTTTGTAAGCAGGTTTGTTAGCTTCTGGAAACAACTCAACACTTATAATGGTACCCACACGCATATCAACGGCAGTGAATTGGCTCCAGTTTATCATTGTCATTTTTGGGTATCCATTTTGAGTTTTTGAATCAGTTCTGAAGAAATTGCACCGCGTTGTGCACCATAACTGTCAACGAGAAGGCCTTTTTTTCCATCTTTGGTTTCAATAATGTACAAAATGGAATTATCTGAGGGGTTTGACTCGCCTTCAAATCGATAAAATTTAACGACCGTAAGTTCTTCTGCTTTCCACTTTTGCTTAATCGATTTTGATTCCAGATGATTTTCAGTCAAATTAAAATCTACTGTGTAACCCTTTTGCTGGAAATCTGAAATTGCTTCTGAAAGGGTATTGTATGATGTTTTCATTTGAAGAGATTTGATGTTCTTAAATTTACAATCAATCTCATTGTTCTCCAAAAATTTCACAAAGATTTATAAAGTTGACCCATTTAAAATCTAAAAATTGTATTTTAGAAGATTAAAAATTAGAGTATGGCGCGCACAGAATCCAAGATGCTACCTTTAGGAACAAAATCACCTGATTTCAAGCTTATTGATGTAGTAACAAACCAGTATGTTTCAATGAATGACGTCTATGGAAAACACGGACTTGTTGTTATGTTTATTTGCAATCATTGTCCTTTTGTAAAGCATGTAATTGACGAAGTGATTCGCACTGCCAATGACTATCATGTTCAAGGTTTTGGGTTTGTGGCTATAAGTAGTAATGATGTAGAGAACTATCCACAGGATAGCCCTGAGGAAATGGCCATTCTTGCTGAAAAAGACCACTATCCTTTTCCGTATCTTTATGATGAAACTCAAGATGTAGCCAAAGCCTATGATGCCGCCTGTACACCCGATTTTTATGTGTTTGATGATGAACAGAAGCTTGTTTATCGCGGTCAACTGGACAACTCGCGCCCGGGTAATAGCATTCAAGTAACAGGCAGGGATTTGAGAGAGGCTCTCGATAATTTACTTAGCAATAGTCCTCAGCGAAAAGACCAAAAACCAAGTTTGGGGTGCAACATTAAGTGGAAGGAATAAAAATTTTGGTTTGTTATTTGTTCAACCTGAAGCTTAAAACAAAAACCAAACATCCAGCTCACCTATCAACAAATGTCTATCTACTAAAATCTATAGTCTATAGTCTAAATATCTTTCAAAAAACTCTGAATCGCCAATTCATAACTTTGGAGTCCAAAGCCAATAATCACTCCTTTAGCATTTGGTGCAATATAGGATTTATGACGAAAATCTTCCCTTGAAAATGTATTTGAAATATGTACTTCAATTACTGGGGTTTCAATGGCTTTAACGGCGTCTCCAATTCCAACTGAAGTATGAGTATATGCTGCTGCATTTAAAACAATACCATCAAAAGAGTAACCCACTTCCTGTATTTTATCAATGAGTTCTCCTTCAATATTTGATTGAAAATAAGAAAGCTCAACCTCTCGAAACTGAAATTGCATTTCGACAAAAAAATCATCAAAACTTTTGGAGCCATAGACTTCCATTTCCCGTTTTCCGAGAAGGTTTAAATTAGGGCCGTTGATGATAATAATTTTCATAATTAAAAATTAAAAAGCAACTTCAAATCCAAGGTTTATTGAATTAAAACTTTGCTCTTCAAGTACAATGCCGCTGTATGATAGCGTCGTAGAAATTAGTCCAAAACTGTAGCCCACTTTAGGCTTATAATGAAATCCACCATCAACCTCATCAATAAGTACAAATGAATAACCTAAATCTGTCCCAACAAAAAACTCCTCGAGCACATAGTAACGTGCAGAAGCTGCCATAGGCACAAAGTGGAAATCTTGTCCTTTGCCACTTAATGTAAGTGGAGATGACCTATCAGTTTTAGCAAAAAAATTGTGATAACCTGATGTGATTCCGGCTTGAAAAGAATCAGAAAAATCAAAAAGATAACTAAGATCTGCTCCTAAGCCAAAAACCAAACCGCTTGATAAATCTCCCGTTGGGATTCCTAAACTTCCTTCAAGTTTTACACCTTGTTTTTGTTGAGCTTGCATTGAAATCGCACAAAAAGCAAGAACACAAATAGATACAACTAATTTTTTCATTGAATTGATATTAAAGTTTCCGGTAAAGGTAAAAAAAAAGCGGAAGCTTTGGCTTCCGCTTTTTCAAATAAAATTGTTATAAATTACAATCCAAATTCAACTCCTAAATTTAAAGAAGAAGCAGTAAACCCATCGTCACTAACTCCTTGATAACTTAAAATCAAGCTTACTGACCCTAGATTGTAGCCAACATTGGGTCTGTAGTAAAATCCACCTTCATTGCCGTCATTGATTCCCAATGCATAACCCAAGTTAGCACCAAAAAATAAATCTTCTGACGCATAAAATCTTGCATTAGCTGAAATTGGCAGAAACTGGATCGCATCGATAAAATCTGAAAAATCACTTTTAATAAAGTAATGAGAATAACCTAATGAAGGGCCCACTTGAAAAGAATCTGCAATGTCAAACATATAAGAAACGTCTAATCCGGCATTAAAAGACGACACTTCATCAATGTCTCCAACAGGTAATCCAAAATTCACTCCTAATTTAAAACCTTCTTCCTGTGCTTGCACAGATGTAAATCCAAAAACTGCGATTGCAGCGATAAGTAATACTTTTTTCATAATATAAAGTTTGTTAGTTAATAGTTCAAATGTATAAAAAAAAATGAAATCATTGACTCTAAAACGTTAAAATACGTCATTTGCCTTAGTGTTAGAAAAGAAAAAGGCTGCATAAAATGCAGCCTTAAAGTATTTTTCTTTAAATATATTTATAGAAAAGAATATCCTAAAGCAAGTGAAAAGACCTGATTTTTTCCATCTCCATTCTTTGAAATATCAGTTAAACCAAGATTATACCTTCCGTCAATTCGCAATCCAAAAGGTAGGTCATACCCCACTCCCATCGCCGCAGAAAAGTCAACTGCTTCAGGTTCACCTCCGTCAATATTATCATTTACTAAGAACCCAAACTGAGGTCCCAATTGAATGTTTAATCCCTGTACCAGGTAATATTTAACAATCACAGGTACATTGACATAATCAAGATTAAAATCACCCGGGCTGAATTTGGCTCCCTGCTGTGAATACAAAAGCTCCCCTTGTAAAGCTATATTGTCGTTAAACTTTAAAGCAGCAAATGCACCTGCATGAAAACCGGTTTTATTATCAAGACCTGAGACATCAGAGATATTGGCAAAATTCGCCCCAAATTTAATCCCAAAATCTACTCCTTGAGAATATGTGGTAATAGAAAAAAGTAAAGAAAATAAAATAATTGATAGTCGTTTCATAGTTAATAATGTTTGTGTTTATAAAACAAATATAGTGTACTCCAATTTGATATTTTATTAAAAGATATATAAATTAATGAGTTGCTTCCATTATTTTTACAAAATGAAATGGGAACAGGCTTTAAAGGATTACCAAAATTACCTTCGCATAGAGCGCGGTATGTCTGAAAACACCCTAATAAATTATTCATTTGACATTAAAAAATTAATGAGATGGCTTGAAGGGAATCAAATCCAGGTTTCACCCTTAAAAATTGATGAAAATCAGGTTCAGGAATTCATCTATCAACTTGCCAAAAAGGGAAATCCACGCTCACAGAGCAGAGTCATCTCGGGTTTAAAAGGTTTTTTTAACTACCTCATTTTTGAAGATTACCGAAAAACAAATCCTTTAGAATTGATTGAGTCACCCAAAACCGTTCGCAAATTACCTGATACGCTCTCACAAAACGAAATTGACACCCTCATTAAAACCATTGATTTAAGCAGTGCTCAAGGCGAGAGAAACCGTGCAATGCTGGAAACGCTATACAGTTGTGGTTTACGGGTTTCAGAATTAATCAACTTAAAAATGTCAGATTTGTTTTTTGACGAGGGCTTTATACAGGTAACCGGAAAAGGAAATAAACAACGATTTGTGCCCATCGCAAAAAGTACCATAAAGTATATCACTATTTATAAAAATGAAATTAGAATTCATGAAAATCCTTCAAAAGAACATCAAGATGTACTATTTCTTAACCGAAGAGGCAAAAAACTTTCCCGAGCAATGGTATTCACGCTTATAAAACAACTCGCCGAAAAAGCAGGTGTGAGAAAAAACATCAGTCCGCACACCTTCAGGCATTCTTTTGCCACCCATCTACTTGAAAACGGTGCCGATTTGAGAGCTATTCAACAAATGCTGGGACACGAGAGTATTACGACAACCGAAATTTATATGCATGTGAACAGGAAACACCTCAGTGAGGTATTGATGAAATATCACCCAAGAGCATAAAAAAAAACAGTTGAAAAAATCAACTGTTTTCTAGAAGAAATGTAATCCTAAGTTTATTGAATGAGTCTTTTAAAAACAAATCGTGTAATAAAAATACCTTGTCCATCTCCCTTACCTGCATCACTTTCAACACCACTAGTTACAAAAGCCAGTTCCCAACCATCAGCTCCATAAGTATTTATCATGGTAGCTAAAAGAGCATCGTTACTGGCAATATTTTGAAAATTAATTCCTGCCAAAGAAAAAAAGTTTAACAGATTTGTTTCTCTAAAGTTATCAATTTTGTTTTCTTTTCGTTTACTTGAATCCTTTTCTCTTCCTTGAGAATCATCAGAAAGCATTTCAAAATCTCTTGAATCATTATTCTCAATAAGTCTTGATCGTCCAAGTCCTGCGGGGACAATAGATTCAATACTGGTTACAATTTTGTACTCATAATTTTGTGCATTCATATCTGTGAAAAACATGCACAACAAAACAAAGGATAAAAGAAAAATTTTTTTCATAAGTTGGGAATTAGTGGTTTCTTAATAATTATCGTGAATAATTAGGTGATTCTTTGGTAATATACACATCGTGAGGATGACTTTCATTGATACCGGAAGCGGTAATGCGTATAAACTTTCCCGTGTTTTGAAGTGTTTCTATATCTTTCGCTCCACAATAACCCATACCGGCACGCAGACCTCCAATAAACTGAGTCATACTTTCAGACAAATCACCTTTATAAGGCACTCTTCCCACAATTCCTTCGGGAACCAGTTTTTTGATATCGTCTTCCACATCTTGAAAATATCGGTCTTTTGAACCGTGTTGCATGGCTTCTACAGAGCCCATCCCGCGGTATGATTTGAATTTTCTTCCTTCATAGATGATTGTTTCACCCGGACTTTCTTTTGTTCCGGCAAGTAAAGAGCCAAGCATCACTGAATCAGCTCCGGCAGCAATGGCTTTGGGAATATCTCCTGTGTATCGAATCCCACCATCTGCAATAACCGGCACACCGCTTCCTTTTATGGCTGCAGCGACTTCAAGTACCGCCGAAAATTGAGGAGCACCCACACCGGCTACCACTCGGGTCGTACATATAGAACCCGGACCAATTCCCACCTTAACAGCATCTGCTCCTGCTTTCACTAAGTATTTTGCTGCTTCGGCAGTAGCGATATTTCCAACCACAACATCTATGTTTGGGAACTTTAATTTAACTTTTTTCAAAACATCAACAACCCCTTTGGTGTGACCATGTGCCGTGTCAATAATGACAGCATCAACTCCGGCATTTACAAGCGCTTCAGTGCGTTCCATCACATCCGGAGTAACACCTAGAGCTGCAGCAACCCTTAGCCTTCCAAATTGGTCTTTATTTGCAATTGGTTTTTGAGTAAGTTTTGTAATGTCTCTAAAGGTAATAAGACCCACAAGTGTGTTGTCTTCCTTAACTACGGGAAGTTTTTCAATTTTGTGTTTTTGTAGAATAATTTCGGCTTGTTCCAAAGAGGTGCCTTCAGAGACAGTGATGAGTCTCTCTGATGTCATTACTTCACTTATGGGGCGTTTGTTATTTTTTTCAAATCGCAAATCGCGATTGGTTACTATGCCGATGAGTTTATTGTCTTTATCAGTGATGGGAATTCCCCCTATACTGTATTCGCGCATTGCATTTTTAGCGTCTGCGACAATTGCCGTTATGGGGAGTGTTACCGGGTCGAGAATCATGCCGCTTTCGGCGCGTTTAACTTTTCTAACCTTTCCAGCTTGCTGCTCAATAGTCATATTTTTGTGCAGTACACCAATTCCCCCCTCCCGTGCAATAGCAATGGCCATAGCACTTTCGGTAACTGTATCCATCGCTGCCGAGATAATGGGAACATTTATGGTTATGTTTCTTGTAAATTTTGTAGAAATTGAAACTTCGCGCGGTAACACTTCAGAATAAGCCGGCACCAGAAGTACGTCATCATAAGTGAGACCTTCTCCAAGTATTTTGTCAAGATGTGCAGTCATTGCAATTAGATTTTAATTGCGTGCAAATATACTATAATAAATTGGGTTATTGCCTGTACTTTAAATATGTTATTGCATTATTTAACGATGAGTTGTTTGACCGATTGTGTGTTTACTCCCTTAATCAATACCATATAACCGGCTGCAGCAAGGTTGCTAACGTCGATATCAATAGTTTCTGATGGCACATTGTAATCAAAGGATTGAACCAATCGACCCAACATATCATAAATACCTATACTTTCAATTTTCTGAAAATGGGGGTTTGAAATGTGGACTACATTGGATGCCGGATTTGGATAAAGCATCAAATTTTCAAGACTTTCTTCTCCTTCCAATGATAAAAAAGATTCAATTAAGATTTTAAACGTATTTAAAGTTGAATTACCCCTTTCATCTCTTGCAATTACAGATATTGTATGAATTCCTTCCCCTAAAACCGTTCCCGGTGCAGGGAATTGAAAAAAGTCACTCACCGGAAAAGTACAATTATCTGAAGCAGAAATGATTCCCTCGGCAAAAAAATCAGGCAAAACAAAGTTTGGCGGACTTGGAGGTAAGTCAACAAATTGGTCATCAATTCCTAAAATTTCAGGACCTTGATTATCAATAACCGATACATAAAAGCTGCAAGAATTACTATTACCTGAGCTGTCAACAGTTGTGTAAGTTACCAATGTGGGTTCATCTATATGCGAACAATCAAAAGTATCAAAATCGAGATAGGACTGTTCAATGCTACAGTTGTCAACAATTTCAAAACCAAAATCTTGTGGGTTCAAAACAGCAAACCCCTCTTCATTGAGAGCGATTGTTATTTCAAAACAAATCATTTCGGGCGCTATTAAATCTTCTATTATAACGAGTGTTTGGCAATTACTGCTGTTTCCGGAAGTGTCAGTTACTGTCATAGTAACCAGGTTTTCACCTAAATCCGCACAACTAAAATCATAAATGTCCAATGAGATACTTTCTATAGCTACATTGTCAAAAGAGCCGTTATCAATCATTAAAGATGTAATCGTGGCTATACCGTTTTCATCTAGCTGAATGGTAATTTCTTCAACACATATGGCGGTTGGCGGTTCTGTATCGATGGCTTCCAAAGTTGAAAATTCACCTCCTGTCAAAAGTGTTGTCCCATGTGTATTTGTTGCAAAAGCACTAAAATAATAAGTTGAATTGGGTTCTAAACCTTCGAGTAAAAGTGACATAACCCCTGTTGAACCAGATACAAGTGTCATATTAGAATCTGGGTTGGGAGTTGTGCCATAATAAAATCCTCTTTCAGTAATAGTTGCGCCTCCAGCTGAACTTACAGTTGCTTGAATAATTGCAGAATCTGAAGTAATTTCTGAAACAAGAAGTTGATTGAGAACCGGAGGTGTTTGTGATACCAAATTGGTAATAAAATTTGGTAAACCCAACTGAGCAGAAGCTCCTCCTAAAGTTTGTCCATTTAATTCAAAATTGGCAGCACTACCTTGTTGATTGGGTGAATGAATCACATCCAAAGCCTGAGCTCCATACCTGCTGGAATAAATTTTTCCATCAGGAGCTATCTGTAATGCCCCTGTAGCAGTGTGACTGTATGTGTTCGCACTCGATTGTATTTCGCTCACAGTACTACCGGCATCCAAATCATATTGCTTTAGACCCATCGAGCTAAAAGCCGAAATATATAAAAACCGATTGTTTGGTGAAAATTCAGCTCCATAAGCTGCATAAACCGGAAAATGTAATGAGTTTGAAACAACCCCGGTAGCATTGTCAAAATCACTTATATTAAAATGATTGTGAATGTAAGAAGTTCTAACAAGTTTATTTCCTAAGTTATTGAATTTTATAAAACCAATATCTCCATTTGTTCCTGAAGCAGTTCCGGTGGAAGAGATCACCGGATTTTCTAGATCCAATCCCTCGCTTGTTAATTTATATGCATAGTAATCTGAAGTACCACTTTTATGAAGAAGTACCCACCAAAAAGTTTTATCAGCAGAAGGTACAGCCTGGATGTACTCACCTGTTTCTTCTAAAACCGAAATGGCTTTCGAATCAGCGATAACATCACCCAAACCTCCGTTGAGACTCATATCGATTATAGAATAGAATACTTCAGAATGTATGTATGCCGAAACAGTAAAGAGATAATACAAATCACTGCTTGAAGGATGGGGAACTACAATGGCTGATTGAGCACTTGATGGATCACCACCAAGACCGTCCATGCTATTTGGCATTACGGTATGTTCCCTTGTAAAAACCTCTATCCCGTCTGTATAAAAAAGTAGCTCACCATTTTCATCTGAAATTGTCGCCGTGCCTTCAAGTGTATTTATTTGACCATCTAAAATCACTGAAGGCGGGCTTGTGCTAAAATCCAAGCCGGCATGAGTTCCAAAATACCAGATTTTCCCTTCACTTTGAGCAACAAGTGCAAATTGAAAAAGAAGTATTAAAAATAGAGCAACTATTTTTAAATTGGATTTTTTGAACTGTTTATTTGTATAATGTCGTTTCATAAGTTTATTGTTAAGATTTGAAAGCACAAAATGGTTTGCAAATCATCTTCCCGAAAATGCGGGTTATAACTTATAGGGTAATTACAACAAAGATGAATGGTAATGTAAAATGAAATCTGGCTATTGCCTGCTTTTCATATTTTTAAAGAAAGGTTTCATAAACTGTAGGTTTTTGCGGTTGCACATTTAGTGATTTGGGTTATTTGGGTTATTTGGGTTTAAAAAGCTATTTTGTAATCTGTTACAATACAATCTCAAAAAAACTTTTAACAAATTAATGCAAATTATTTTTATAATACGGTTTATTTACCTCTTTTTTCGATAAAATGTTTTTATTTGTAGGATTATACGTAAATATTGATAAAAATCGTGTAATTTTTTACAGTTCAAAAAAAAGTTAATGTTTTTGCAAGTGAGGTGGGTTTGTTTATTTTAGCCCTTCTAAAAAACTAACTTATGTTTAAAAAAATATCCATTCTATTTCTTTGCTTGGCTTCTATTTCCCAAGCGCAAACTCCCTTTCAAAATAATCAAGATAAATTTGATGATTTCACCTACCGACAGGGAAATAACCAACGCACCGCCTCCGGGAATCCGGGACCTGATTACTGGCAAAATGGGGCTGATTATGTTTTAGCTGTGGAACTTGATGATGTTAAAAACACCATCTCAGGAACGGTGACAATTACTTATCATAACAACAGCCCAGAGCCGCTCGATTTTGTTTGGATACATCTCGAACAAAACAGATATAAAAATGACTCCAGAGGAGCATTAACAACACCCATTCAAGGATATCGTTTTGATGGTGACCTCGATGGAGGTTATACAATCAGCAATGTAAAAGCTAAGACAGGCCGATCTGAGTCTTCAAGATATCTTATTACAGACACCAGAATGCAGGTGTTTTTTGACGAACCCATTGCTCCAAAAGGGGGCAAAGCTACCCTAAGTATGAACTTTAGCTATAAAATCCCCGGAAAAGGTCTTGACCGAATGGGCCGACTTGATGTTGAAAAGGGAACTGTTTACTCGATGGCACAATGGTACCCCAGAGTAGCAGTTTTTGACAACGTGCTGGGTTGGAATACGGAACCTTATCTTGGAGCAGGTGAGTTTTATTTGGGTTATGGTGACTTTGATTATAAGGTAACTGTCCCATATGACCACATCGTTGTGGGCTCTGGAGCTTTGCAAAATGAAAAAGAAGTATTGCCTGTTGCACTTCAAAACAGAATGCGTCAAGCTGAAAAAAGTGATAAAACAGTTCACATAATTAAGCCGGAAGAAGTGGGAAATACCCAAATCACCAGACCCAAACAAAGTGGTAAACTCACCTGGCATTTCATTATGGAAAATACACGGGATATCGCTTTTGCTTCCTCAAAAGCATTTATCTGGGACGCAGCCCGCATGAACCTTCCCGATGGAAAAAAAGCCATTGCCCAGTCTGCTTATCCTCCTGAAAGTAATGGTGATAACGGTTGGGAACGCTCAACAGAATACACAAAAGCTTCCATTGAATTTTATTCAAACAAATGGTACCCTTACCCCTATCCTGCAGCAGTAAACGTTGCCTCAAATGTGGGGGGTATGGAATATCCCGGTGTCTCTTTTTGCGGTTACAACCGAAAAGGAGCTCGACTCTGGGGAGTCACTGATCACGAATGGGGCCATATGTGGTATCCTATGATTGTGGGTTCCAATGAGAAAAAACATGTTTGGATGGATGAAGGTTTTAACTCGTTTATTAATTACTACAGTACCAAAGCCTTCAATAATGGAGAATACCCTGCAAGACTGGGCAGAGAAGCAATTGTAGCCTATAATAAAAACCCCAACAGAGAACCCATAGCTACCCACCCTGATGTCGTTCAAAGTGCAAACCTCGGGATGACCGCTTATTACAAACCGGCTTATGGACTGTTCATGTTGAGAGAATACATTTTAGGTCCGGAGCGGTTTGACAATGCTTTCAAATCCTATACCCATGCCTGGGCTTACAAACACCCGCAACCCAATGACTTTTTCAATCATATGGAAAATGTAGCCGGTGAAGATTTAAATTGGTTCTGGAAACATTGGTTTTACAGCAATGACAACATCGACCTTGGAATTGAAGCCATCGATGCAGTAGGAAGTGATTATTTACTAACCTTTGTAAATAAAGGATTTCCGTTTCCGCTAAAGTTTGAAGCCACCTATGAAGACGGAAGCAAAGAACGAAAAGAACTCCCCGTTGAAGTCTGGCAAAGAGGTAACCGCTGGATTTATTTATTAAAAACCAATAAAAAATTAAAGCAAATAGAAATTGATCCTGATAAAATCACAGCAGATATAGACAGTACTAATGATGTTTTCATTCTGGAATAAAATTAAAAATCAACCTTCACAATAAATTATTTTAATTGAAAAGCCTGTTTAGAAGCAGGCTTTTTTATTGGAGCTATTTGAAAATGAAATTCTTAGAAACTTTAACACTATTATTATTTAAATTTAATCTAAATAAACTTGTTCAATCAAACCATTGGTTTTATTTTTGCGCCTGAAATTAATATCTATTTATAACAAGTCTAAATAAGAATAATGCGTAAACTACTAACCACTACTTGTGCTGCACTGATTCCATTTCTGGGATATACACAAGTTGAAACCCAAAACGATTCCATCAAAAAAGCTGATGAACCTGAAATCTTAAATGAAATAATTCTCTCCAGTAATATCTTGGGAAGTAAATTTGAAATTAGAAACCGCACCGGTTCAGCATACTATTTATCTCCACAGGATTTACAACAATTTGGATATACAGATGTTAATAAAGTACTGCGAGCGGTTCCCGGAGTAAATCTATTTGAAGAGGATGGTTTTGGTCTGCGCCCCAATATCAGCTTAAGAGGAACCTCACCGGAAAGAAGTTCAAAAATTACTTTAATGGAAGACGGAGTTTTGATTGCCCCTGCCCCTTATAGCGCTCCTGCAGCTTATTATTTCCCAACAGTGGGTCGCATAGAAGCCATCGAAGTATTAAAAGGAAGTAGCCAAATTCAATATGGTCCTTATACCACGGGTGGTGCAATCAATCTAGTCTCAAAATCAATTCCAAAGACATTGTCAGGTAATGCACAATTTTCTTTTGGAAACTACAACTCCCGAAATACTGAAGCCACTTTTGGGGATTCACGAGAAAATTTTGGTTTTGTGACACAATACTACAATTATAATTCAGACGGTTTCAAGAGCCTTGACGGTGGAGGCAATACCGGTTTTGATAAAAGTGATTATCTGGGGAAATTTCGTGTAAACACAAACAGCGATGCCAAAGTTTATCAATCTTTACAGTTCAAACTTCAATATTCTGAAGAAATTTCAAACGAAACCTATCTTGGCTTAACTCAGGAAGATTATAATAACAATCCATACCGCCGGTATATCGCCTCATCAGCAGACAGAATGGATACAGAACACTGGCAAATCCAACTGGACCATTTAATCAAGCCTCTTAGAAATGTAAACATTAGAACTACAGCTTATAAAAACAACTTCAGCCGCAACTGGTATAAGCTTGATGATGTTGACCTTTCAGGACGTGTTAGCATCTCAAATGTACTAGCAAGCCCCGATGAATTTGTGAACGAGTACAATGCGCTCTTAGGAAATTCAAACACAGCAGATGATGTATTTGGCGTAAAAGCAAACAACAGAGCTTATGAAGCTAAAGGGATTCAAACTGTGGCTAATATCAATTTTGGTAATACCGTGCTGCAAGACCTTGAAATTGGTTTGCGATATCACGAAGATTCTGAAGACCGCTTTCAGTGGAAAGACAAATATGCCATCCAAAATCGCGAAATGATTCGCACAACGGTTGCTCCAAAAGGAAGTGACGCTAACCGAATCACCAGCGCAGAAGCCATTGCTGCACACCTTTTATATAAAATCACGGTCAACAAACTTACGCTTACACCCGGATTGCGTTATGAAAATATGACGTTTACACGAAATGATTACGGCAAAAACGACCCCAACAGAACCGGTTTTGAACTTTCCACAGCCGAAAATAAAGTGGATGTCTGGATTCCCGGAATTGGTGCAAACTATCGCTTTTCAAATGACTTTTCAATTTTTGGTGGTGTGCATAAAGGCTTTGCTCCTCCGGGAACTACCGAAGGCAGCGAACCGGAACAAAGTGTGAATCTCGAACTGGGAACGCGTTTTGATTATAAAGGTTTGAAAGGTGAACTGGTGGGCTTCTACAACGACTATGACAATCTATTGGGGAGTGACCTGGCCGCATCTGGCGGAACAGGGAGTTTGGATCAATTCAACGCCGGTCAAGCTATTGTTAAAGGAATTGAACTTTTAATAAACTATGATGTTATAAGCAGTAGCCAAAGCAAATTAAAACTTCCCATTACACTTTCTTATACCTTGACTGATGCGCGTTTTCAAACAGATTTTGCCAGCACAGCAGGAATTTTTGGCGAGGTGGAAGATGGAGATCAAATCCCTTACATTGCTAAAAACCAGTTTAACATCACGGCAGCTTTAGAAAATTCGATATTTAATGTTAGCCTAAGTGGTAGATATACTGATGCTTTCAGAACAGAAGCGGGCACCGGAAGCATCCCACAAGAATTTGAAGTGGGCAGCCATTTTATCGTTGATCTTTCAGCAAAATATTTTTATTCTCCGCGCATCACCGTGTTTACAAACATCAACAACCTGTTTGACACGACTTATGACGTAGCAAGACTTCCGGCAGGTTTGAGACCGGGAGCTCCGTTTATGATCAATGCCGGAATTGGGTACTCATTTTAGTGTTAGTTAATTTATGTTGCCTCAACCCCTTTGGTTTTTACTGAAGGGGTTTTTATTTTTTTGTTAAGTTTGAAATGAAACACCACGAATGCACGAATATATTGTTTTAAACCTTCTTCCGATATACATTGGACACATAACATATGTCGCTCACAATTAACGGGCTAAAAAAAATGAAAAAATACCGGTAAAAAAAAGTAAACCACAACGGGGCGTTATATTATTAAATTCTTGTAATTAAAGGCTTCCAGATAATTCTATAATTTTTTTACCGAACAACAATCATTATTTTATTTGAATAAACATTAGTGCATTCGTGGCTTTTTAAAATGGCTATTTTTATCAAAGATTTTACTTTCTCAATAAAACAGCCCTATCAGGATAATCGGTGATGAGTCCGTCAACACCTTGTTTGAGTAAGCGTTTCATATCAGCAACTTCATTGACTGTCCAGGGAATTAGCTTCATTCCTTCTGCGTGCACTTTTTTCACCAGCTTTTTATCTACTTGCTTAAAATAAGGACTGTATATAGCAGGCGTAAAACCCAATCTGGCAAATGCATCTTCAAATGTTTCCTCATACACCAAAGCAGCGAGAGCGATTTCCGGATAGGTTTTGTGAAGGTAGTTGAGGATTCTAAAATCAAAACTTTGCAAACTCACTCGTTCCAAATTACTTTCAGACGCAATCAAGTTGACGACCAGTTCTGAAAATTCTTCGGGTGTGGGATGAAAAACACCATCTCCTTCAGGCAGGCTTTTGAGTTCGATATTGTAATAGATTTTTTTGCCGTGGTTTTTGGCTAGACTATCCATCATTTGCAACACATCCTTTAACAACGGTTTTTGAGCAAAAGTGAGTTCCTGTTCGGGAAATTGATCAAAATAAAGTGTTCCGCAATCAAATTGTTTCACCTCTTTATAGGTCATTTTATAAATATTAAAAGTCTTTTCGGATTCTTTAGAAACCAACGAACCATCAGGTTGTTTGCATATATTGGAGTGCATCCAGGGCTCATGAGAGACCACCACTTGTTTGTCTTTAGTAATCACAACATCCATTTCCAAGGTGTTTACTCCCAAGTTAAACGCCTTCACAAAACCTTGTAAGCTATTTTCTGGCGCCAACCCTCTGGCGCCGCGATGCCCTTGCAAATCAAATTCATATTTGTCTTTTTGAAGCGGCATTGTTTTTATATCGGGTTTGTCTTGTGCTGTTAAAATAAAAGTGCTAAACATAATGAAGAAGTATTTGTACATTGGTTATTATTTTTTGAAATTAAAATTCTGAAATCATTAGCGTCCTAAACATTACTGTAAAGTCTGGGCAATCTATTGGTTTTATTAGCTCATTTAGAAGCATTGATTATTTTAGGATTGAACTTTAGGACGCTGACTTAGGACTTGCATTTTTTTTTAATTTATTAATATTCAATATTTTTATTTTTTAGTCTTACGTCTTAAGTCTTGAAATCTTATGTCCAATATATAATTAGGCCGCTATTATTCTGAAATCTTAAAATGACTCAAAATACCCTCACAAAATACAAAAGAACTCCGCCCTCTTTTTTAAGCTAAAATTAAAAAAAGGTAAACATAAATGTAAGTAAAAAAACACCCGAAAGAATTGGAAAATTCTCTCGGGTATTAATGTGTTTAAATTGAAATAAAACTTAGCTATGCAAAGCCCTGTCTGCAGTAGCAGCAAGTGCTGCTTCTTTAACGGCTTCAGCATATGTGGGGTGTGCATGACTCATTCGGGCAATGTCTTCTGCACTTGCACGGAATTCCATCGCAACAACGGCTTCTGCAATCAGGTCGGCCACACGTGCTCCCACCATATGTACGCCCAGTACCTCATCAGTTTTTTTATCGGCAAGGATTTTTACAAATCCGTCCATATCGCCACTCGCACGAGATCTTCCTAATGCTCTCATAGAGAATTGTCCCACTTTATAGTCCACTTTGGATTCTTTAAGTTCCTCTTCGGTCTTGCCCACAGAGGCTACTTCGGGCCAGGTATAGACCACACCGGGTATGAGGTTGTAGTCAATATGCGGCTTTTGTCCGGCGATGGTTTCTGCAACAAACACGCCTTCTTCCTCTGCTTTGTGAGCGAGCATGGCACCGCGCACCACATCACCAATGGCATAAATGTTTTTGATATTGGTTTGTAAATGGTCATTGACCTCTACCATACCGCGTTCTGATATTTTTATACCTGCTTTATCGGCTGCGAGTCCGTCTGTGAATGGTCTTCGCCCAACAGAAACCAAGCAGTAATCTCCGGTTAACGAAACATCTTTATCATTTTTATCTTTAGCAGTAATGGTCACCTCTTTTCCTTTCACAGAAACACCATTTACTTTGTGTGATAACAGAAATTTCACCCCTTGCTTTTTCATGACTTTGGTAAGTTCCTTGCTTTGTGAGCTATCCATTGTGGGAAGGATACGGTCCATATACTCCACCACGGTCACTTCAGCACCCAAACGACGATACACCTGACCCAATTCCAATCCAATGACTCCACCGCCTATCACAATCATATGTTTGGGGACTTCTTTTAGCGAAAGCGCCTCAGTAGAAGTAATAATGCGTTTTTTATCGATTTTGATAAAAGGCAAGGTAGCCGGTTTTGAGCCGGTTGCGATAATGATATTTTTTGCTTCAATTGTTTCCGTTTTACCATCATTTTTTTTGATGTTGACGTGGGTGGCATCTTTAAACGAACCCAAGCCTTCATAAACGTCCACTTTATTTTTGTCCATTAAATAGACGATGCCTTTGGTATTTTGATCCACCACATCCTGCTTGCGTTCAATCATTCGCTTAAAATTCAACTTAATGTCTCCGGGAATATCAATACCGTGGTCTTTAAAATGCTTTAATGCGTCTTCATAATGATGAGAAGAATCAAGGAGTGCTTTAGAAGGAATACAGCCCACATTGAGGCAAGTGCCTCCCAGAGTTGGATATTTTTCAATGATTGCAGTTTTCATGCCCAGTTGAGCACAGCGAATGGCAGCGACATATCCCCCGGGTCCAGAACCTATAATGGCAACGTCATATGAATTCATGAATGTAGTTTTAAAAATTGGAATACAAAAGTACAAATTACATAACAGAATTATGATTTTAGTACTAATAAAAACAGTTTAATTTATTGAAAAAATCAAACCCTCAACGCAGTTTCACACTTCACTTCGTTGATACTAAAAGAGCTTTGTGTACTGCCAATATGTTTTAAAGTGGTAAGCTTAGTGACCATAAACTCTCTGAAGGCTGCCATGTCTTTTACCAAAATTTTAAGTAAATAATCATACTCACCACTTATGTGATAACATTCCATCACTTCGTGTAGTGCAATCACTTCATTTTCAAATTTAGTGAGGTATTCTTTGGTATGTTGAACCAATTTGATTTGACAAAAAACCACAAAACCTCTATCAACTTTTTCTTTATTTACTACTGCAACATACCGCTGAATAGTTTTGGATTTTTCTAGTTTTTTAATGCGTTCATAAACGGCAGTTACAGAAAGATTGAGTTGCAAAGAGAGTTCTTTATTGGTTTGTTTGCTGTTTTCTTGAAGTAGTTTAATGAGTTTTTTATCGATAGTATCTATCATCACAAGCAGATTTTCTTTCGGTTAAAAATTGTATTTCAAACAAATAAACAATTTTAAATCTAATTTTTCAATGTTCTTTAGAATTATAATCTAAATATGATACATATCATTGACATTTAAACTAGTCTTCTGTATGTTTGGAGTTGAAAAAAAGATTATTCATTTAAAATTTTCGCTACAGCGAAACAAAAATTATGGCATTTAAACCCGCAAACAACATTCAGGATTTACAGTATTTTGGCGAATTTGGAGGTGTAAACCCTTCCATTTCAGATTCTTCTACTTATACCTTTCTTTCGGCAAAGACCATGTTTGACACCTTTGAAGGCAATGCAGACGGTTGTTATTTGTATTCGCGACACTCCTCCCCTTCCAATCTTTATTTGGGCCAGGCACTTGCTGCGATGGAAGGCACTGAAGCCGCCAATGTGTCTGCAACCGGTATGGGAGCCATCACCCCGGTGATTATGCAACTGTGCGGAGCCGGCGATCACGTGGTATCCAGCAGGACCATCTATGGCGGAACCTATGCGTTTCTCAAGAACTTTGCGCCCCGCTTTCAGGTGAACACGACTTTTGTGAACATTACAAAATTGGACGAAGTGGAAGCCGCCATCACGCCCAAAACCAAAATACTTTACTGTGAAACCGTGAGCAATCCTTTATTGGAAGTTGCAGATATCCCCGGGCTAGCAAAACTTGCTAAAAAACACAACTTACAATTGGTGGTTGATAACACCTTCTCGCCCCTTTCGGTTTCCCCGAAACAACTGGGCGCAGATATCGTCATCCACAGTTTGACCAAGTTCATCAACGGAAGCAGTGACACCATGGGCGGTGTGGTATGCGGAACTCAGGAGCTTATTGACAACTTGCGCAATGTGAACGATGGTGCGAGTATGCTGTTGGGTGCTTCTATGGATAGCCTGCGCGCTGCATCTATTTTAAAGAATATGAGAACCTTGCACATCAGAATGAAACAGCACAGCCAAAACGCGATGTACCTCGCAGCCCGTTTTGAAAAAGACGGCATAAAAACCGTCTATCCCGGATTGAAGTCACATCCCAGCCACGACTTGTTCACTTCGATGATGCACGACGAATATGGCTATGGAGGAATGCTCACCATAGACGTGGGCTCACTGGATAAAGCCAATGAATTGATGGAATTGATGCAAAAAGAAAACATTGGCTATTTGGCGGTGAGTTTAGGGTTTTACAAAACCTTATTTAGCGCACCGGGCAGTTCGACCTCTTCAGAAATCCCTGAGGACGAACAAGCAGCAATGGGCTTGACTCATGGACTGATTCGTTTTTCTATTGGTTTGGACAATGATATTGAGCGCACCTATCAGGAAATGAAAAAGTGTATGAAACAAGTGAATGTTTTAAAATAATCTAGTAAATAGTTTTAAGCCACTAATGCACCAATAGTTATTCGTGCATTTGTGGCTATTATTTTTAAATATTATATTATCAACTTAATATAATGCTGAGCTTTTAAATTTCCATCCATTTTCTTTAAATATCAATTTATACAAAATTTATTGCCTTTTAAAATGAATCATTTGGTTGGTTTTCTATAATGTTGTAAAATTACATTTCAAAACCAACCCTTATGAAAAATAAAAGTCACGTAGATTCAGAAAAAGAAGTCCATTCAAACAAAGAATTAAACATTTGGGAAGCCTTGATTCCTGTTGTTGCCTTGATTGGCATGCTTTTTTACAATGTCTTTTATGCTTTTGGTGATGATGCCCTTGCCGGAAGTAATCAATTTATTTTATTGCTTGGAGGTGCCATTGCTGCTATAGTGGGCTACTTCAATAAGACCTCCATTGAAAACATGCTGGATGCTGTTGCTGACAACGTAAAGTCCACCTCAACGGCCATACTTATTTTATTGATGGTGGGCGCTTTAGCCGGCACCTGGATGGTGAGTGGTATTATTCCAACGATGATTTATTATGGGATGCAAGTGTTGAGTCCGGCGATATTTTTAGCTTCTTGTGTTGTGATTTGTTGTGTGATTTCAATTGCTACGGGAAGTAGCTGGACGACTTCAGCTACCGTGGGAATTGCATTGATAGGAATAGCAAGCGCACTGGATATTTCTTTAGGAATGACTGCAGGGGCAATACTTTCAGGGGCTTATTTTGGGGATAAACTTTCGCCTTTGAGCGATACAACCAATCTGGCACCGGCGATGGCAGGAACCGATTTGTTTACCCACATCAGGTACATGACCCTTACCACTGTGCCCACAATAGTGCTTACATTTATTATTTTTATAATCATTGGGCTTAATATAAGTACTACCGGAGCTGTTAATTCTGAAGCGATTTTGACTTCCATTGACGCCGCTTTCAATATCAACCCCATCCTTTTTGTAGTCCCTCTTATAGTAATTATACTCATCGTCAAAAAGACCTCTCCTCTTGTGGCCTTATTAATTGGCACTTTATTGGCAGGCTTGGCGGCTCTTATTTTTCAACCCCAAATTGTGGCAACGATTGGAGGATCAGAAACATTAAATTTTGAAAGTGCTTACAAAGGAGTTATGAATGCCATAACAGTTGATACTGCTGTGGCAACTGACAATGAAATACTAGCCGACTTGTTTTCTGCGGGTGGGATGAGTGGTATGTTAGGAACCATTTGGTTGATTATTTGTGCAATGGTTTTTGGCGGAATTATGGATGCCATCGGCGCGCTAAAAGTAATTACCAATGCACTCCTTAAAATGTTTCACACCACCTTTGGACTTTTTGCAAGTACCGTGGCAAGTTGTTTGGCATTGAATGTAACAGCTTCAGACCAATACTTGGCTATTGTTGTTCCCGGAAAAATGTTTGCCAAAGCCTATGAAGACAAAGGTCTGGCTCCTGAAAATTTAAGTAGAACCCTGGAAGATTCAGGAACCGTTACTTCTGTTCTCATACCTTGGAATACCTGTGGTGCTTATCACAGCGGAGTTTTAGGTGTGGGTGTGGGCGATTACTTTATGTATGCCATTTTCAATTGGTTGAGTCCGTTTACTACTTTATTTTTTGCGGCTTTCAGTATTAAAATAAAAATGCTTGCCGGTAAAACGGTTTAAAGATAACAAGTTTATCACTTGACATTCTCAATGAATCGTTGTTAGAATTTTATTTCATTATTAACAATTAAGCCCGGCTAAAGTTTTATTTTTGCCGAAAAAAATTATGGCTACAATTACATTGGGAGGAACTCCCGCAAACACAAACGGCAACTTACCTCAAACCGGATCTTCAACTCCTAAAGTGACCTTATCAAAAACAGATCTCTCAGAAGTATCTTTAAAAGATTATGAAGGTCAAAAATTGGTTTTAAACGTCTTCCCAAGTGTAGATACAGGGGTTTGTGCTGCTTCGGTTAGAAAATTTAATGAGGAGGCATCAAATCTTACCAATACAAAGGTGCTTTGTATTTCAAGAGATTTACCCTTTGCACAAGCACGATTCTGTGGTGCAGAAGGATTAAACAATGTGGAGTGTTTATCAGATTTTAACGACGGAAACTTTGGAAAAGCCTTTGGTGTAGAAATTCAGGATGGAGCGTTTAAGGGCTTGCACGCCAGAGCGGTGGTTGTTATGGATGAAAAAGGTACAGTAGTTTATAACCAACTCGTTCCTGAAGTGGGTCAGGAACCCAATTATACCGAAGCATTAAAACATGTTTGATGACTAACAAAAGTTTTATCAAAAGCCGCATATCCGGATTTAAATATGCAAGTCGTGGTGCCTGGTTGTTGGTAAAACGAGAACAAAGCATACAGGTACAATTAGGTATATCAATTTTTGTTATTGGTGCCGGTTTTTATTTTGATATCACTGCCACAGAATGGATGTTTCAACTTTTTGCAATCGGACTTGTACTGAGTATTGAGGGAATAAACACGGCCATTGAAGAAATTGCCAACTTTGTACATCCAGATTTTCACAATAAAATTGGTTTGATCAAAGACATCTCAGCCGGTGCTGTTTTTGTTGCCGCTATTACAGCGGTTTCTATTGCAGCTATTATCTATTACCCCTATCTTTTTGATTGAAAAACAATTTTTAAAAAATACTCTTAAAAAAGCTTTAGTAAACAAAAAAAGGATTTTATATTTGCACCCGCCTACGCACCCGACAAAGGTCGAGTGCTTCGGCGGGCAAAGCCCGCCAAGAAGACTGGAGAAATGGCAGAGCGGTCGAATGCGGCAGTCTTGAAAACTGTTGAGGGTCACACCTCCGGGGGTTCGA